>CALUYN010000001.1 GCA_944325025.1 Candidatus Gastranaerophilales bacterium
AAATTCCTGACATGCCCGTAGCTTGCTTCAATCTGGTATCCGTCTCCCAAAATCTTTCTTATAGTCTTTGATTTTGCAGGCGACTCAACTATTACTAATGCTTTTTCTTTTTTTTCAGATGTTTTTGCCATTTGTCTATTCCGTCTGATATTTAACTGCTCTCATACTATGAATAATTAACAGGAGCTGCCTTTTTATACCTGTCCCCGTCGACCTGTTTAATTATGCCTTTAAGCTCCATGGTTGTCAAGTACATCAGAAGATTATCTATACTCAACTTTGTAAATGCCTGAAGTTCATCCACACTTTTTTCTTCAATTTCAAGCGCTTCATAAATAATTTTTTCATCTTCGCTTAAATCAGGAAGATTGAACAAAGTTTGCTGCTCAACTTTTACTTCCCACCCCAGAGCCTCAAGAATATCTTCAGCGCATGTAACAAGCGCTGCTCCGTTTTTTAAGAGTTTATAAATACCTTCAGTATTAGGATTTGTGATAAGCCCGGGGATACACATCAATTCGCGCCCCTGCTCAAGCGTCAAATTTGCGGTTATTAATGCTCCGCTTTTTAAAGAAGCTTCGGCAACAAGAGTTCCGTAAGACAAACCTGATACAATTCTGTTTCTCTGCGGAAATCTGAATTTTATCGGCTGAAACGTCGGATAATATTCAGTTACAACAGCTCCTGAGCCCTCTTCAATTTTTTTATACAACTCTTTATTGGCCGCAGGATAAGTGTAATCAAATCCGCTTGCAATAACACCTATTGTTTTTAAGTTGTTATCCAGAGCTGCTACATGCGCAGTTGTATCAATACCTGACGCAAGACCTGAAACAATACATATATCTGTGTTTATAAGCTCCGATATAATCTTTTTCAAAGCCTCCTTGGCATAAGATGTTGCACGTCTTGAGCCTACTACGGCAAGAGTTCTCTCAAGATTGCAAGAGAATAAGTCGCCTTTGTAATACAAAACAGACGGAGGATTATCAATATTTTTGAGCATATAAGGGTATTTTTCGCTGTCAAAAGTAAGATAATTTATGCCTCTGTCTAACACATCACCAATTACTTTATCAGGATTGACTTTATCTCTAAGACGCAGAAAATGTTCGGCTTTTTTAACGCTTAAACCGTCAATTGAGGATAAATCATTAGCGTTAAATGCTTTTTCAATATCTCCGTAATAATTGTACAGCCTCTGTATAAAACGGCTGTCAATTTCTTCTATTGATGATAAAGCTATCCAGTATTTATCCGAATTCATTTTTTCTTATTTATTCTTTCTATCAGCTCTCTAATTTTGCCTGCCTCAACTTCTGGAATATCAAGATTTATATAATCCTCAAAATATTCAATTGCATCATCATAATCTCCGCGGGCAAGAAATAGTATACCTGCTTTTTTGTATGCCGGTGAAAACAAATCATTATGTGCAATGGCTTTAAGGTAGTTTGAAAGAGCTTTGTCAATCTCGTCGTTTGCCTCGTATGCTTCTCCAAGATAATAATAAATCCAGGGATTTTCACTCTTATATTGAAGAACATTTTCAAAATTTTCAATCGCGCATTCATAATTACCCAGTTCAAAATGAACTTTCCCGAGATCATAGTAAACATCGTAATTATCAGGCTGTTTTTCCAGAATATGTTCAAGTTCATCTATTGCAAGATCAAGCTTTGCATCTTCCATATAAAATCTTGCAAGATAATGGCGGAGAACAAGATTATCCGGAATTTCATATATTCCCTGAGTAACAAGTTCAATTCCGCTTCCCATATCTTTTTTGCGGTAATAAATATCCGCAAGATTTATATAAACCTGAGGAAGTTTTGGATTTAAATGCTGAGCTTTTAAATAGTGTTTTTCAGCCTTTTCATAATCGCCTAAATTGGCATAGCAAAGCGCAATGTTATTGTATAATTCTGCGTTATCCTGACAGGTTTCCAAAACAGAGCTGAAAACATCTATTGCCTCTTTATAGCTGCCTTTTTGATATAGTTCTATTGCTTTATCGACTTTTTCTTTTTCACTCATAATATTATAATCCCAATCCTATTCCATTTTCCGAATTTCCGCCGTTGTCGCCGGAGCCTATATTTTTAATAACTGTTCTTGTGTTGCCGTCAGCATGGAAATCTTTCGGGTTCATAGTCATTTTAATTCTGTCTGCGTAAATCGTTCTAACACCCTGAGTTATACTCGAACGTCCGACAAAGTAAACATCATTAGGTTTGCCTTCTTTATTCGGATAAATCGCAATTTTAGGGCCTGCCGCATAGTAATCCTGATACCAGACACGGACATTTCCCGAAGCATTGAAAACATTTTTATCCTGAACATATTCCTGACGGTTAGATTTTAAAACCAGTTTTGTACCGTCCTCCATAAGAGCATTTGTTGTTGTATTACCAACAGCAGTTAAAACTTTTGTACCTGCATTGTAATAAAAATTGTCAGCTAAAGATTCGCTTCCCTGCTGTTTTATACGCGCATCACCCATAAGCTCAATATCTTTTAAATCACCATTTTTATCGGTTTTAATCTTTGCTTTATTTGAAAATGTATCTAAATCCTTATATTTTATAGTAACAGCTCCTGTTGCTGTCATTACACCTGTTTCAGTGTTATACTCCTGTTCATCTGCGTTAATCACTACAATCGGAACCTTTCCATCAAAAACAATTGACTGGGTATCCCCTTGAGCTTTTACAACTTTTGTAATAAGCGAAAGTTTCAGGATATTTGCTTTTACCTCGCGTTTTTTATTCTTTTTAACTTCATAAGCATAGGGTTTGTCATAGAAAGTTGCCGTATCAAGCTTCTGGTTTTCATCCATGCTTACATCAGCCTTATCGCCAACAACGCGTAAGTCATCAACGGAAACTTTTACATCTCCCTCAAATTTAATTTTATTTTCCTTTTCTTCGTAACTCTGAGTTTTAGACTCAATAACCAGATCCGATGCCTGAACAACCAGACCCACAGCAAACAAAGAAATAATTAAAGCAATAAAAATCCTTTTCACTTTTTCTCCTTATTATCATAAATTTTGGAAACAGTGTTTCCGATAATCTTAAACTGTTCATAATTCGGGCTAATTTCTACCTTGGCAGCAGTTGCAAGAAACTGTTCCTGCCGTGTAATCCTGACATTTCCCTGTGCAATAATCGGGACATCCCTGCCCGACCATACAAGTTTATTAGCCCTCAAAGTTGTTAAATCTTTCAAAACAATAAACGTATCCTCATATAGAATAATTTGCTTTTTGTTTTCGTTATATGTGCCCTTAGAGGATTCAAAACTCATTGAGACCTGATTGTCATCATCGTAAAAATTACCGACAACATTATCAAGCATGGCAACACCGTTTTTGCTGTCGTAGTTGCCTGTTTCACCGTATATTTCCCAGTATTTTTGTTCGTCTTTTGTTTCGGTCAAAATAATACCGTGGATTAAAGCTTCCTGTCTATCTTGATCGGTTTGGAGCTGACTTCTGTTAAAGTTATGCGTAATAACACCGGCCGAAATAAAAGCCCACGCCAAAAGACCGATTATGGCCGCTAAAGCTCCAATATATGCCTTTTGTTTTCTGCTTAGATTTTTTAATTTATCAATAAAATCCATATATAAAAATTTTAGCATGAAAACAAGTTTTCAAATAAAAAGTTTAAATTATATGAAATCGAAAGATTAGTTTCCCATATTTTTTATCATATCTGCAGCAGTTGTGCCGCCTTTTTCGGTTGCGTAAGATATTCCGACAACTTTTTGTATACCATCATAATCTCCTTTTAATTTATAACTCCTTTATAAAAAAGCATTGCAGCTCTTTTGCGATTGCGGCTCAGCTGCGCTGTCCGCAATGACGTTTTCATTTACAGCTATTTGGGTAAAATTGCAACGAAATTTATTATTGATAATAGCTCAGCATCTATGCCTCTTGGCATCTTTGCATCTAATTAAACCCTCACCCGCAGTTGTAAGTTCACTCTGTTCACACAACTGCTCCCTCTCCCAAAGGGCGAGGGGGAACGTAGCCGTTCCATCCGACACATTAAGATTAACTATAATGCTCAAGATACTTCTTAGTGCCTTAGCGCAATAGCATCTTACTATCTTTAAATAGCTTGACCTCTTGTCTTCCTGACCTCCGGTGGAGCCTACAGTGCCCCCCCCCCAAAGCTCTGCATTAATTCAAACAATCTTTTCATTCTCAACTCCTTATTTGTAATATAACCTTTATAATTGTAACACTAATTACTCAAAATATCAATCGCAGGATATTTTCATGCTAGTATTTCACTATGGACATAACTGAAAAAAGCCGGAAATCTCTCGAATTTGATAAAATAGCAAATATTCTCTCAAATTATGCGAAAACAACTCAAAGCAGAGAAATTTGCCTGAAAACTCTGCCGTTTGACGATATTATAAAAATTAAAAACGAACTTAAATGTACACGTGAGGCAAAATTCATTCTAGATATGCCGTCAGACATCCCTATAGAATTTGTCGCAGATATGGGGAGAATAAAACAAAATATAGGCTCTTCCTATCTTTCAGAAGAAGAATTGATTGATGTTGCAAAAACGTTAAGAACATCAAGACTCGTCAAAAAATTTCTTAACGATAATTTTGGGAATGAGTCTATTTTAAAGGCTTCTGCCCAAAATTTAGCCGTTGACAAAGAACTTGAAGAAAAAATTTTTTCTACTTTTGATGAAAATTTAAACATTAAACAGGATGCAACCCCGGAACTCAAAGGACTTTATGCAGCTTTACGCGACAATGAAAAAAATCTGAAAACAACTGTTAACTCGCTTTTAAATTCTCCGGATTTTTCAAAGCACCTGCAGGAAACAATTTACACAACCCGTGATGACAGAATTGTTTTTCAGGTAATGGCATCTTCAAAAAGTAAAGTTCCAGGGATTGTCCACGATGTTTCCGCGACAAACAAAACCTTTTACATAGAGCCTCAGCAAATAGTCCCTTTAAACAACAAAATCAGAGAGATTAAATCCAACATTCACTCTGAGATAGTCCGCATTCTCGCGGCATTAACATCTCTAATAAAAGATAATATAAAAGAACTTGTTTTATCAGAAGAAATTCTGGCAGTAATTGACTATCATTTTGCCAAGGCCAGATATGCCGTAAAAATTCAGGCTGTTGAACCTGAAATTGTTACACATAAATTTCTGGAACTTGAAAATATAAAACATCCGCTGTTAATCGGGAATGTAGAAAATGTAGTAACAAATAATTTTGAAATCGGCAAAGATTACAAATCAGTCATCATAACCGGTTCAAATACCGGCGGGAAAACAGTTACTTTGAAAACAATAGGGCTTTTTATTCTTATGGCAAAAACAGGTATGTTTCTCCCCTGTACTAATGCAAAAATATATCCATTTGAGAATGTTTTTGCAGATATCGGAGATGATCAGAGTATTTTGCAGAACCTTTCGACTTTTTCATCCCACATGACAAATATTATAGAGATTTTGAAACACAGCAATGAAAAGTCTTTTGTAATCTTAGATGAAATATGCGCGGGCACAGATCCTGTAGAAGGCGCAGTTCTTGCTCAGGCAATACTTGAAAAATTAGCAGAAAAAAATGTTATTTCAACAGTTACAACCCACTATGGAGAATTAAAAGCCCTTGAATACACAAATCCATATTTCAAAAATGCGTCTGTTGAATTCAATACGGAAACTTTAAAACCGACCTATAAACTTCTTATGGGCATACCCGGACTTAGTAATGCCATAGCGATTGCATCAAATCTGGGATTGGATAAAGATATTACGGAGAAAGCAAAAAATATTGTTGTATCAACAAAAGACCCATCAATACTTGTTGTTGAGAAATTACAGGAAACGCAGGCAAAACTTGCACATAACCTTGAAGAAGCAGAAAATTTAAAAGAAACTTCGCAAAATCTCAAGGAAGAATATGAACATTCTCTTGCTGAAGTAAAAAAAGATAAAAAGAAAACCGTAAAAATTATCAAAGATAAATTCGACAGAGAAATGCTTGAAGCTAAAGCAGAAATAAAAGGCATTCTGGATGAATTAAGACGGGAAAAATCAGAAAAAATAGCCCGCAGATCTTATGCAAGACTCGCACAAACAGAACAAAAATTTAGAAGCAAACTATCAGAATACGATGAGCAGCAGCAATATGCAGAAATTATTTGGGATAACGTTAAAACAGGTGACAAACTAATTCTTAAAGACCTTCATCAGCCTGTAACAGTTCTATCTCTTCCTGATAAAAACAACTATGTTACAGTGCAGATGGGCAATTTCAAAACAAAAATCAAATGCGGCAAACTTGCACCTTACGACTCCGCTTTTGAGAAAAAAGAAAATGTTTACAGACCAAATTCTTTTGAAAAATTTGAATTACGCAAAACAAATATTTCAAGCACACTGGATTTGCGCGGTTACAAGGTGGAAGACGCGCTCGACAGCCTTGAATTTTACCTTGATAAAGCAAGCCTTGCAAATCTTGCCTGTGTAACAATTATTCACGGGCATGGAACAGGAGCCTTAAAATCCGCCGTAAGAGATTTCCTCTCAACTTCTCCCTATGTCGCAAAGTTCAGACCCGGCGAAGACGCAGAAGGCGGCGACGGAGTTAGTATAGTTGATATTAATTAAAATAGTGCTATAATAATTCCGTAAAAGGAGAGAAATATGATGATTGAAGATATAAGAAAAGAACATGAGCTTGTTGATTTGTTCTGCAGCCTTGCAGAAGTGCCATCGCCTTCTATGCACGAAGAAAAAGTCGCAGAGTGGATAAAAAATTACTGCGATAATGAAGGAATTGACTGCAGATTTGATGATTTCAAAAATGTAATTATAAATATTCCCGCAACAGACAGCAGAAAAGAACCTTTGATGCTTTCGGCTCACATGGATGTAATAGGGGACGACAGCCCTGTTAAAACTTATGTGGATGAAAACGGGTTTATTCACGCAATAGATAGAACACTAGGCGGCGATGACAAAGCAGGTGTTGCAAACGCACTTTACTTTGCAAAAAATCTTGCTAAATCAACAATGATGCACGGCGGCCTGGAGGTTATGTTTACACGTGATGAAGAAAACGGGCTTTCCGGTATCAGAAATGCAAATCTGAAAAACTTTAAATCAAAATACGTTCTGGTGCTCGACAGCGATACACTGGGACAGTGCGAAGTTTCAGGTGCAAGCTATACCTTAGCAAAGATTAAAGTCCACAGTTTTAAAGGCGGACATTCAGGCATTGATATCGGCGACAAAACCAGAGCAAATGCGGCAAAACTTATTGCGGACTTAATATCATCTCTTCCGCAGGGCGTTTTTTATGAAGAAGAAGGAACAGTCATAACCTCCTGCAACTTAGGCGGAATTTCAGCAGGAAATATCAATGTCACAAATATTATTAACACCGATGCAGAGGTTAGCTACTCAATAAGAAGTTCAAGCCGCAAAAAAGAAGAAGAATTAAAAAATAAAATGGCTCTTACTGTTGATGAATTCAACATTAAAAATAAAGAAATTGCAAAAGCCTCTATAGAGTTTGAAGAACATCTTCCTCCCTTTGAAAAATCTGAAGATGACTATATTCCGATACTTTTTGAAGCCTCGGCAAGAAAAGCAGGCGTAGAGCCTGATATAACCTCTTTCCACGCAGGTGCTGAAACTCATATATACGCGAATGAAACAAACGCAAATAACGAAAAATTCGTACCATACCTGCTAGGGCTCGCAACAGTTTGCAACATGCATTCAAAGAATGAATATCTGGACTACAAATCAATGCTCAAAGGACAGGAAGTTTTAAACGAATTGTTTAATGCTTTTAATGCCTAAGAGGCGGCTAACCGGAGGTCAGGAGGTCAAGCTATTTTCATTTACAGCTATTTTTGTAAAATTGCAACGAAATTTATTATTGATAATAACTTCGCATCTATGCCTCTTGGCATCTGTGCATCTAGACACGAGATGCTGAAATAAATTCAGCATGACGTAAATAGCTTGCCTTCTTACCCTCTTATCTTTCTAGCTTTCGAAAGCCCCTCTCTCTAACTCGCTCCCCAAAGGGGCGAGAGTACAAAAAGAGAATGTCCTCACCCATTGGAGAGAGGAAGTGGTGAGGTAAAACTATACAAATTTTAACTTATTTGATGAATACAAACAAGTTTGATAAAATTTTATATATGATTAAGATTTTAGTTATTTCAGACCAAAAAGAAAAGTGCGATTTTTTTAATACGATTTTTAACAAAAATACGTATGAAATTTCGTGTCTGTCTGACGAAATGCTTATATATGACTTAGTTAATGCCGATACCCCGGACGTTATAATTATTGATACACAAATAAATTATTTAAAAAATCTCAATAAAAAAATAAAAAATTTATGTCCTAATACTATTATAATATTTTTAAACTCCGCATCTAAAATTGATAAAGACTTAATTAAATACGCAAACGCATTTTTTACTGACGGCATGTCAGAAGATTTTATTATTTCTACAATTAATGTTAACCTTAGAATGAAAAATTCTCTTGAAATGCTCTCTAACTCCAACAAAGATTTAGCCGACAGCTTGTACAGATTAAATGCTCTATATTCAACCAGTTCTCAATTTTCAGGGACACTCGATAAAGCAAAACTTATCCAATATATGATTGAAGGAATGGACAGAGCATTAAGTTTTTCCCTGACATGCACGCTTTCTTTCTGCACGGAAGAAGAACCTGTCTTGATACTTAATTCTTTGTATGAACTTTCCGATGAACTTATTGAAGCTTTAAAATTGCGCGCAGTCTTGAATTATAATTCTCTATTTGAAGGTAAAAAACTTCCGGCAGAAATAAACTCCGATACTTTAAAAGTTATTAAACAAATAAAATATCCTGCAAGCAGATTTACATTCAGTCTTTTCAGGTTTGATAACATGTTCGCGCCGGTGAGCCTCGGGGACAACTTCTTTGGATGTGTGGAAATATTTAAAGAATCTGCATTTTCTCCTGATGATGCAACATGTTTTCAAACAATAGCGCAACAGGTAGCACTTCCTCTAAAAAGCGCAACTCTTTATCAGGAAATAATAGAGGCTAATGCAAAGCTTGCAAAACTTGAGAGATTAAAATCAGAATTTATATCAATTGTTTCACACGAGCTAAGAACTCCGCTTACTTCAATAAAAAATTCTCTTGATATTTTAATGAGCGGACGATGCGGAGAAATAACAGAATCTGCCGATAAATTCTTGTCTATGGCTATGCGTAATGTACAAAGATTATCAGGGATTATAAACGATCTGCTAGATCTTTCTAAAATCGAAGCAGGCAAAATGGATTTCAATTTTGCGCCGACAAATATAAATACTGTTATTGATTATGTTAAAAATGCATTATCAGAAGTCGCAAAATCAAAGGGACTTACAATCACAATAGACCAACAGAAGTCTTTGCCTGATATAACTGCGGATGCGCAAAGATTAGAACAGGTTTTAACAAATCTTGTGTCAAATGCAATTAAATTTACTCCTGAAAATAAGACCATAACAATATCGTCGAAACTTGTAAATTCAAAAGATATTCATATAAATAATTCTTTTAAAGATTACATAAAACTTGATGAAGGCGACTATGTGCTTGTATGCGTAAAAGATGAAGGTATAGGCATAGCAGAAAAAGATCTGCTTCACGCATTTGACAAGTTTGCCCAGATAGAAAATTCCCTATCAAGAAAAGCCGGCGGAACAGGTTTGGGCTTACCTATAGCAAAACAATTATTAGAAGCTCACCACGGCGCCATATGGTGCGATAGTGAGCTTAATAAAGGTTCTGAATTCTACTTTGCAATTCCAACTGCTAAAATTGAACAGTTAGTATAAATTTGTATTATGATTTACAAAATCAACTATATCTAACGTTTTCCCTTCTTTTGCAAACATTTTTGCAACATTCGGAAGTACGTTTATGTTTTCTTCAACCTGTTTTACAGGAGTGTTGCTTCTGACAAAATCATCCAGATACAGCATGTTATCGCCAGGAATTTCATCTGCAGCTTTTGCAAGTTTTGGTATCATTGCAATTTTTTCGGGATTTGACTTCGGATTTATCAAAAGTTTAATAAAGTTCATGAAATTTTTCTCTTTTACAAAATCCATAAGATATCCGCCCTTTAGTGTCTGCTGTGCAATATCTTTTACGAGAGGTTTTGTTGCTGCTAAATGTTTTGAAGCTTCAGGAGCTTCCATTATTTTTGCAAAATCCGCAAGAAAATATTTTGAAGCGGTAGAATCTGTTTGATTAATAACTTCCTGAGTAAATTCCAAAGCGTCAGGATTATTTTTTGAAGTTTTCGGCAGCTGCTCCATTAAATATCCAAATAATGTTTTTCCATCTTTAAAACGAAGTTTTTGAATATTTATAGCTTGAGGCATCATCTCTACATTGTTTGCCAATTCACATATATCTGAAACCAGACCTAAATGTTTTGGGTTCATTGATTTTAATTCATTTTTAAACTGCGCAACTTCAGGGTTACGTTTTGCAAAATATTCAATATTTTCTAATAATTGCTCGGTTGTTCTTGTATCTGCCGGCTTTGTATATGCGCCCATTCTCTCAAAACCTTGATTAAATCTTAATGTCGGCTTCAGCTTTGATGTAATAGCATTAAATAATGACATATATATATTCCTTTCAATTGTCCTACACGCAATAAACATAAATCATCTGAAACATTATTATTGCTAAATATATTAAATAACTTTTACATAATTTAACAATATAGAAGAAGATTTTTAATATGTTATAATATTTTTAGATATACTTAGGGGAACTGTATGAAAAAGATTTTAATTGTTGATGATGAACAGGATATAGTAGAAAGCTTGAAATTTGTCCTTGAAGCAGCAGATTTTACCTGTTATTGTGCTTATAACGGTGAAGATGGGCTCAGACTGGCAAAAGAAATTATGCCTGATTTGATTATTCTTGATGTTATGATGCCGAAAATTAACGGGTACAAAATCAGCCGTCTGTTAAAATACGATGCAAAATATAAAAATATCCCGATTTTAATGGTTACTGCACGTTCACAGGAAGAAGACAAGCTGATAGGTGAAGAAACAGGCGCAGATGAATATATTACAAAACCGTTTGAACTTGATGATGTAGTTAAAAAGGTAGAACAGTATTTAAAATAATATGGAAACAACAGTTACAAATAAAACTCTTGAAAAGTTAAAATACGATATGGTAAGAGCCGGTCTTGTTCCTTATGAAACAATTGAGCAGGCTGAAGAGGTTGCTAATGCCCAAAATATTAATATAGGACAGGCTCTTATAAATTCCGGCGTGATATCGGAAGAAGCAATATTGAAATTTTTGGAAGCTAAACTTCATATTCCTTATGTTAATCTTGATGATTATACACTCGATACAAAATGTTTGAAATTCATAAGCTTTTCAGACGCAAAAAAATATCGTATAATACCGCTTTTCAAAATAGAAGATACTTTAACTGTTGCGATGGCAGATCCTTTAGATCTCTTTGCTATCGACAAAATTATAGAAACAGCAGAATGTTCAATTGAACCTGTTCTTTCGTCTGAATCAAGCATTTTAAAAAAAATTGATCAATATTACAAAAAAGAAAGCTCCATCGATGACATTCATATGGAAGAAGGAGTTGAATATGACTGGCGCGATGAACTTCATAGCGAAGATTTATCAGATAATCATATTCAAAAAATTATTACAGCGATTTTAAAACAGGCAATTTTAGAAGGTGTGCATGAGGTTACTTTCCAAAGCGAAAAAGACGGGTTTGGAGTTAATTTCAAAAAAAACGGGGAATTCCTTAACAGAGGCAGCATTCCTCAGGTATTAACTTCTTCTTTTACCGCAAAATTAAAAACGCTTGCGGAACTTGATTCTTCAGTAAGCGAAGTTCCGCAGCTCGGAAAAATTACTTTCAAAGTTGATAATATGAATGTTGTTGCAAGCATTTCAACTTTCCCGACAATTATGGGAGAAAGAATTTTTCTAAAAATCTACAAACCGCCCAAACAATTAAACCAGATTATTAAATCAGAAAAATCTTTAAATTTAATTAAATCGGCATTAAATGTGCCGGGAATTATAATTGTCTGCGGTTCGCCTTTAAGCGGCAAAACACATATTATTTACTCGCTACTCATTGAAGCTAGTGAGATGAAAAAAAATATCATGACTCTTGAAAGTATTGCAAAATATCACCTTAAAAGTGTTCATCAATGCGAATTAAACGAAAATGTGGGATTTAACATGGATAAAGCCTCTCGATTTATTGAATTTCAATCGCCTGATGTTATTTATCTTGAAGGAATAAAAACAAAAGAGTCTTTTGATTATTTTTCCAGTCTTGTATTTGAAGACAAAACAATAATAATGGAATTTTTAGCAAATAATATGGATGATTTAAGGTATAAATTATCATTTTCTGACTTTGAAACTCTTAAATCCCTTATCAGCTGTATGATATTTATTCACTCTCAAGATAGTATAGAAGTATTCTCAAAAGAAGCTGTACAAAAATATCTTGGATAAATTAGTTATTACATTTTGCGTTAGTACATTTTCGAGCGGACACAAACGATTGTAAAAATACAGACAAAAGGATTAGTGCCATACCGGTATAAAATGAAATACTCAGCTGCTGACCTTCTTTTAGAAATATTACAGCCAGCAGTATTCCATAAATCGGCTCAAAATTTCCATATAAACTTACAGTGAAAGCTGAAAGAGTCCTTAGAACATGGATTTGCAAAATATAAAGCCCTATTGTACAGAAAAAAGCAAGTATAAATAGATATGAAAAATTTATCAATGACGGGATTTCAAAGTTCATACCACAGAACACAGCCACTATTACAATAGCCGAAAGGAAAAGAGCACCGCCCCAAAGCTCATAAAACAACATATTTTTTGAACTTTTTTGTTCGCCTACAAGCTTATTTAAAATAGTATAAAACGCAATTAATGCCGCAGAAACAACGCCCAGTAATATTCCTAAACGGAAATGGGTGTCTATATGAAATATCAAACTTATACCTGCAACCGCAATAAGACTGCACAAAACATTGTTACGAGAAAACGGCTTTTTGTAAATTATAGGCTCGAATATAGCTGTAAAAAATCCTTCCAGAGAATAACAAACAACCCCAACTGCAACATTTGCATATTTTATACTGGCGAAAAAGAATAAAAAATGCAGTCCTAAAAGAGCTCCGAGCCCGCTGATTTTTAAACCTTCAACAAAGCTTTCACGCGGCAATTTTTTAAGAAAAAACAAGATAATGTAAAAAATAAGGAAAGACAAAAACAGCCTGTACCAGACAAGATATATGGCATTGAGAGAAATCAGCTTCCCTAAAATACCTGTTAATCCTGCAAGAAGCACTGAAATATGTAATTTTACGTATTCCTTATTAATATTAGTTTCCATACTAATATTATGCCCGCATAAAACGGTTTAAGGCAAATAAATTACTGTTTCCCTGCTAATTCTTTATACATGTTTAAATAAACCTGCGAACTTCTTCTCCAAGAAAAATCAGCTTCCATTGCAGATTTTCTCATAGCATTAAGAGTATATTTATCCTGATAAACACCTAAAGAGCAGTAAATTGCCTGCATCATATCCCAACCAGAATACCCCCAGAATTTAAAACCTGTAGAATCATCTAGCGGATATCCGGTAACAGTATCTTCCAAACCGCCTGTTGCTCTAACAACCGGTAATGTCCCGTATCTCATTGCAATTAACTGGCTGAGTCCGCACGGTTCAAATTTTGATGGCATTAAATAAAAATCACTTCCCGCATATATACGGTTTGCAAGATCAGACTTATAACCTATATATGCACGAATATTAGATGTGTTATTAGAAAGCCATATGAGAAGATTTTCATAATCTTTTTCACCGCTGCCCAAAAATATAAAATCAGCACTTAAACTCTTTAACTCATTCTCACATTGCCTTATGATGTCAATACCTTTTTGTCCGACCAAACGGGAAACCATCGCATAAACAGGACGCTCAGGTTTATATTCAAGTCCGAATTCTTCACATAAATGTTTTTTATTTTCTTCTTTATTCTTCAATGATTTAACATCATATTTTTTTACAATATTTTTATCTGTTTTCGGATTGAATACATCATAATCAATACCATTTAAAATTCCTGTGAGCTTACTCTGGTTCATTCTGAGAGTATAGTCCATACCCTCACCGTATTCGCCCGTTAAAATCTCCTTTGCATAAGTCGGAGATACTGCAACTACCTTATCGGAATAGTTAATTGCACCCTTCATCCAGTTAACTTTTCCATAATGTTCAACTCCCCATTCGTTGTATACAATATCTTTGCGCATATTTGCAAAATCTAGAACATCTTCAAACCAAACTCCCTGATAAGCAAGATTATGAATTTCAAAAACACATTTTGTGTTTTTCCAGAAATCATCAAATCTGTAATTACTATGCAAGTAAACAGGTATCATTGCAGTATGCCAGTCGTTAGCATGAATTACATCAGCTTTAAAATTCAAAAGTTTTGCGTATTCCAAAGTAGCAAGAGAAAATGCAATATATCTTTCATGCTCGTATTTAGGGTCAAGCCATTTTGGATAAACATCTTTGAAACAGGTAAAATACCAGTCATTATGAACAAAAAATACATTTATATTTGTTCCGGGGAGCTTGCACATAAATAAACGAAACTTATGCCCCATCCTGTCAAAAGTCAGCCACATCTCGGAATTTTCAAGTTCTTTAATACCCCATTTATTAACATCTATCAATCCGTGCAAAGGAGTAAAAATAGCTATTTCAGCATCTTTTTCCAAATATTTAGGCAAGCTACCCACAACATCTGCAAGCCCTCCTGCTTTTGAAAAAGGTGCCACCTCTGCTGCCGCAAATAAAATTTTCATTTTTACTCTCCTTGTTTTAATTCATCATCAGAAACAACTTTAGCTTCTGCAGGATTATCCTCTATGGATTGACTATCGTCTTCTTCAACTGCAATGTAGTGATTTGGGTCAGTATCAAAATTAAAATTAATACCATATTTTGCAGCGATATACCGTGCATGTGCCATCAAAATTTCTGCTTTATCAGAACGTTTTTCAAACATCATAACCTTGTACATATTATATTTGAATAACATTAAAAGATATTCACTTGTAATATTATTTTTTTCCAATTGTATGAGAGAATTATTTATTATACCGTATGCAACTTCATACTTGTTTTGTTTTAAATGCAATTCACTCATTATGTACCATGCAACATATAAAAGAGTTGTCATTCCGTTGTTGTTTGTTGCTTTTATTATTTTATAAATTATTGAGTCAGCTTTTTTATAAGAACCAAGCTGCATATATGCATACCCTATTAACAGATCGCAAAAGAGTTCAAGCTGATGAATTTTGCTTATTTTTGCTGCAATTTTTGCCTTATAAATATATTCTGCAAACTTTGTATAATCACCTTCATAGTTTAAAAATGCATTTATTATATTTATAATTATATTTCCAAATCTGTCATTTTCTGCTACATCTTCACACTTAACAGAAATAGGACGGCCGTGAATTAAATCTTCAAGCGCAATAAATAAATTATAAGATTTCGGTATGAAATTCAAATCAGCATTTACAATATCAAGAAACTGTCCGACATTACCAGACAATATCAGAACATTCCCGAGAGCAACATAGCCTACAGAATCCGCAATTAATGCCTTAAAATCTTCTTCTGTAAAATAATCAGGTTTTAAGGCGGCAAGCGACTGCATATTCACAATGTTGAGAACCTTATATCCTACATCTAAAGAATCCATCAATGCTCCAACATTAAACAAAATTTGAATATGAATTAAAGACATTAAGAAAAAGTACGTATTAAAATTGGGATCTCCAGGATTTAGGGAAGATACAGGAAGAAGAGAGAGCACTTTATGAGTAAGTTCTAGCGCATGGTTGTAATCACCGGTATTTAAAGCACCATTAATCATTTTATTACAGAGAAATATTATTTTTTCTACATCTTTAGTTTTTTCTAGATTTTTCAATGTTTCTTCTGCAATCTCAGATGTTTTTTCTGGAACATATTCATAAAGATTATTTGAAATATCTTCATATAAGTTTAATTTATATTCAGTCAAAGCTTCCTTTTGTTCAGGATCGTCATTTAAATCAAGCAGCTGCAAAATTTTATTTGTACAATTTAGATATGAGCTAAAATCTCCTAAAGATAAATTAATTTGAGCAAGTTCTTCCCACTGTTTTCTTTCATTTTCATGATCTTCTAACAAGCCATATAAATATGCTTTAACAGGACTTGGCATACCTTCTATAAATACCTTATCAAAAAGTTCATGTGCAACCTCATCAAGATAAATTTTGCTTATTGTGGTAAGCAAATTATCACGTAAAAGGTTGTAATTAGGGAAATACAGACAGTTATTATATTCAAAAACATAACCCATATCAGAAAGTTTTTCTATAATCGCACTCTGGTTTTCATACCCTAAGCTCGAAATTGTATTCATATCTATACGGGTACCCAAAAGTACAATAGATGTTAAAAACTTCATTGCATCGGCATCATCCTGTAATAAATTCAATCTTCTTGCAACAAGTCTATCTAGATTTGACGGAATAATAATCGTTTTTGGATTAATCATCTTAATAGAATCATCATCTACAGCAAATACGCCTGATTCTATTAAATACTGTATTGCAATATCTATAAATAAAATACTTCCGCAGGCATATTTTGCAACTCTTTGAAAATAAAAATTATCCAAAATATTTCTGTAATAAACTTTGTTTTCTTCAATAAGTTTTTCAAAAGATGTAGGCTTTAATGTTATCTCTGTATAATAAGGCTTGGTCAGCAAAAAGTGGCAATCCCTATGCAAAGAGAATTTTTTATCATAACTTACCAGAAAACTTACATCAAGCTGTTCAAATGATTCAAACAAAAACTTTAATACATCATAGGAACTTGAATCTATTTTATCAAAATCTTCGATAAAAATAACTGTTTTGGGAATAATCTGCAGCAATGTAAGAAAAATATCAAAATAAATAAATCTTGTATCTTCAGTATTTTCAGTTTCTCTTTGTTTTAAACAGATTAAATCTCTTATTAATCCATCAGGATCAACAGAATTAAACATTGAAAAATCATTCTGATTAAATAATTTCTGAGAAACAGTATATTCAAATATTGCAGAAACTAAATCTCTAAAAAATGAATAAGGTGAATATTTCATTTCATCATAGCAGGTAATTGAAATAATATTATCAAATTGACCGCAATCTGCCAGCGTATTAAGCACCTTTAATGAATAGGGCTTGTATAATTCTTCTGTTTTTACTGCAACAATACCTTTATGAATAGATTGAAACTTATTCATTATATGAAATAAAACGTCAGCATTTTCAATACGCATAAATTCTGCGTTTATCTCATCGAAATTAATTGTTTCTATATCATAAATTGCATCAGGATCGCCCGGAGAATCAAGATTATTCAGAGCTTCGCCATCGAGTTTATCCTGTTCAATAAGCATATTTTGAACAAAATTCGGGATTTTAATTTCATCAGTTTCATCTTCCGGATACTCGATTTTAACAAATTCTTTTAAATCCAACTCGTAAAACATTACCATTTCGTCATTTATCATAACGGAATTCAGAGGGGACAATTTGTACTCACCGTCAATTGCACTGCTAACATCATCATCTGTCAAAACCTGAAAAGTATTCAAGATTTTTTCTTCTTTATTGTTTGCAGACTGATTTAACAAGCTGATGTTAAAACCAGAATCAAGATTATTCGGGTCATCTTCAACAGTTCTTTTCATCAAAAACATATTGCATCTGACAGTAGCATTTTTCTTTTTAGTCAGTCTGCAGTTCATAGCCGTAATTTGATTTAAAATATCAATAGCAGCTTTTACGGCTGTTTGGGCGGAAGAATTAAAAGTATAATCTTTATCAAATCTTACTACATGGGTTTTGCCTATAATCTGGCGCCTTAGGCCTATTTTTTTTGTATAATCACTGATAATTTTATCAATATTAATCTTGAATTTATTCAAAAGTTTTACCGAACCTAAGAGATTTTTCATCTCATCAATATTCGGAAAATCAATTGTCATAATTACAAATTCGTCAGAATTTGCTTCATTCAAAATTACACTTTTTTCGGTATCAAATCCGCACTTTTTACATTTTTTGCTTCCTGTCTGGTTAATTTTTCCGCAGTTATGACATTTAGTAATAATAACGTATCCGCACTTTTTGCAGGTATTCGTATCATTTACAGTTCTGCAAACAGGGCATACAAGTTTAAGCACCTTTTTACAATTAGGGCAAACCATTGCATTATCATCAATTTGTAAACCGCATTTTGGACATTCCATACGAAAATTATACCACTATACAGGACTTTGCACAAGAAACTAATTGTATCTTATACCTGCATCTTTCATTCTTCTTATACATTCTTTTATAGTTTCAACATCTTTTGTAAGCGCGACACGGAAATACCCTTCGCCGTATTTGCCGTATCCGTTTCCGGGCGGAACAACTATATTAGCTTTTTCAAGCATAGCTGTTACAAATTCTTCAGATGTCATTCCTTTAGGAACAGGAAGCCATAGATAAAATGTTGCCTTTGAAGGTTTTATATTCCATCCGAGTTCTCTAAAACCTTCTTCCGCAGCATCTCGTCTTTGCTGGTACATTTTATTCAAATCATTAATATATTTTTCATCCACATCAAATGCAACAGAAGCAGCATCTTGAATTGCCTTAAAAGTACCTGAGTCTATATTGTTTTTAATTGTTCCAAGCGCTTTGACAGCCTGAGCATTGCCGCAAACAAACCCGACTCTCCATCCGGTCATATTATACGATTTTGAATGAGAGTAAAATTCAAGAGCAACGTCTTTTGCACCTTCAACCTGCAGAACAGAAGGAGCTTTGTACCCGTCATAAGTCATTTCAGAATATGCCATATCAGAGCATAATAAAATATCATACTTTTTACAAAAATCTACAGCCTTCTTAAAGAAATCTAAATCAGCAACAGCACCTGTCGGATTGTTAGGGTAATTTAAAAACATAATTTTTGATTTCTTTGCAATATCTTCTGGAATTTTATCAAAATCAGGCAGGTAGCCGTTTTCTTCTAATAAAGGCATTTCATAAGGAGTGCCTCCTGCAAAAATAGTTGCATTGTGATAAACTGGATACCCGGGATCTGGCACAAGAGTGTAATCACCTTTGTCTACAAAAGCAAAAAATACATGCGCAATAGCTTCTTTAGATCCGATATTAGCAAGCATTTCTGTATCAGGGTCAAGTTCTACATCAAAACGTTTTTTCATCCAGTTACAAGCAGCTTTTCTGAATTTTTCAGTGCCATTATAAGGAGGATAATCATGGTTTTTCGGATTATCGATAGCCCTGTGCATTTCTTCAACAATCGGCTGCAATGTAGGTTTATCAGGGTCACCAATACCAAGACTTATTATATCTTTTCCCTGCGCTTTTGCTTCTGCAATTTTTCTGTCTATTTCTGCAAAAAGATAGGGTGGGATTTTTTCCAAACGTTCAGATACTTTCATGACTTCTCCTTCTTAATATACTTTCCTTACCTTTAATTTTATGCTATCATAAATATAAAGGAAAGACAATGAGTATAATTGCAGATGACAATGATTTTAAAAGTTCAGCAATTGCCGAAAATAAAAAACATTCGGTTATAAAACCGGAATGCCTTGATAATGATAAAAATTTTGAAAATTGCATAAGACCCAAAACTTTTGATACTTATATAGGCCAATCTGCTTTAAAAGAAACACTGAAAATTTCGATTGAAGCTGCAAAAAAACGCGGACTTCCTTTAGACCATTTATTATTTTACGGGCCGCCGGGACTCGGAAAAACAACGTTAGCCGGAGTAATTGCCGAACAAATGGGAGTTGAAATAAAAATAACATCAGCTCCTGCTCTTGAGCGTCCAAGAGATATTATCGGGATTTTAATGTCTTTAAAAGGCGGAGAAATATTATTTATTGATGAAATCCACAGGCTGAATAAAGTTGCAGAAGAAATTTTATACCCTGCAATGGAAGATTTCTTTTTAGATATGACAACCGGCAAATCACAAACAGTAAAAACTTTACGCATTCCGCTTCCAAAATTTACGCTGATAGGAGCTACAACAAAAGCCGGAGAACTTTCAGGCCCGCTTCGCGACCGTTTCGGGATAATCCACAGACTTGAATTTTACACTGAAGAAGAATTATCACAGGTTATAAAACGAACAGCAGGAATTCTAAATATAGATATAACAGAAGATGGTGCACATGCAATTGCTAAACGTTCACGAGGCACACCGCGTATTGCAAACAGGTTAGTAAAAAGGGTTGCAGACTATGCACTGGTAAAACATGACGGAAAAATAACCGAAGACATCGCAAACAAATCTCTGGATATCTTAAAAATAGATAACTTTGGGCTTGATAATACTGACAGGAGCCTTTTAAAACTTATTATCGAAAAATATGACGGCGGCCCTGTAGGGATTGAAACAATTGCCGCTGCAATTGGGGAAGATGTCAGAACAATTGAGGATGTCTGCGAACCATTTTTGCTGCAGGCAGGACTGCTTCAGCGTACTCCGCGCGGGAGAAAAGTGTCACCCGCAACTTACAGGCATCTCGGATACAAAAATATCCAAATTTCTGAGCAGCAAAATCTTTTTTAAGCTTGCAAATCAAAATTTTCTATTACATCCAAGGTTTAACTAAAAACTTAATAGCTTTCCCATCTATATGCTGCTTCATTGCCCACTCGACTTTTTCAAGAGGCACTGTATCGGTAATAAGTTTTTCAACTTCCAACTCACCTGATGCAATGTAATCAAGCGCCATCCTGAAATATTTAGGAGTATGATGGAATACACTCATAAGCGTTATATCGCCATAGTGCATTTTTGTAGTATCAAAAGTTACCGTAGAACCTGACTTGCAGCCGCCAAAAAAGTGAACGGTACCACCCGGACGCACGCAGGAAAATATTCTCTCCCATATTTCAGGCAATCCCACACATTCAACTGCAACATCTAGCCCCTTATGCTCATCTGTATATTCTCTGAATATTTTTTCAGGATTTGGATATTTTGTTAAATCTATTATTTCATCTGCATGTGCAAATTCTTCTGCAGCTTTTAATTTTATTGGATTTCTGCCCGCAACAATAACATTTGCACCTTTAAGCTTTGCAAGCCGTGCAAACATCAGCCCGATCGGGCCTATTCCAATAATTCCGACTGTCTGACCTTTTTTAATACCTGTTCTTTCAACTCCATGGACAACATTAGCTAAAGGTTCGCAAAAAGCTGCTTTGTCAAAACTTAAATCATCCGGCAAAATCAGCATATTTTTTTCAACAATTCTTGCAGGAACAGTAATATATTGAGCATATGCACCATTTAACAAATCCAAATTTTCACAAAGATTGTATTCCTCATGTCTGCAGTAAAAACAGTGTCCGCAGGGGGCTGAATTTGCGGCCACGACTCTATCTCCAGGCTTGAATTTGTCGACACCTCTGCCTACTTTTTCAACAATCCCTGCAAACTCATGTCCAAATCCGGATGGTACAGATTTAATAAGAACCGGATGCCCGCGCCTGAAAGTTTTTACATCAGTTCCGCAAGTTAACGCTGACATAATCTTTACAACAACTTCCCCCTCTTCAGGTGGTTTTACGGGAACCTCTTCATATTTTATATTCTCTGGTCCATAGTATTGAATTGCTTTCATAATGCTCACTTCACTCATCACTCTTTACTTTTATATACGCTTTCATAATTTTATTAGATATTGTATCATCAAAAGCCCTCTGAATATCATCAAGCTTGTACTCAGTCGAAATTTTATCCACTTTGACTTTGCCTGTTCTCAATAACTCTAAAGAGTCTTTTAAATCAGCCGGAGAAGGCGAATAACTGCCAAGAACAGTCAATTCTCTATAGTAAATTTCATTATTTGGATAAGACGCTTCATCATGCGGAGTACTTGAAAATACAAGGATTTTACCGCCGTTTCTCACATATTTTAAAGCTGTATCAATAGCTTTATCAGCACCTGATGTCATAAATATTCCGTCTGCCTTCAAATCATCCGGTAATTTACGGACATCATAAGCTTCAATTCCAAAAGATTTTAAAAATTCAATCCGCTCTGATATCAAGTCACAGCCGACAACATTATAACCGTAAGCATTAAGTGCCTGAGCAGTTAAAATGCCAATTGAGCCAAGCCCAACCACAAGAGCAGTATCTCCATTTAACAAACCCGCACGCTTTACAGCCCTAACAATACATCCTAAAGGTTCATAAAACGATGCTTCAACTTCAGTTAAATTTTCAGGTTTTAAATGAGCAACGTTTTTTAAATGCTCATCACTTAAATAAACATATTCAGAAAAACCTCCTGGTATAAGGTTAGTTTCCTTAAAATGTCTACACATGGAAACATTTCCGTGCCTGCAATATACACACTCGCCGCATGGAATATGGTGTGATGTAACTATTACATCGCCAGACTTGAAAGAAGTATCAGAATTTATTTCAACAATTTGAGCAACAATTTCATGACCTAAAACTGTTCCGTCTTGAGCTATTTTATGAATAAATTTAACGATATCAGAACCGCAGAGTCCGCAGCCGATTACTCTTACGATAGCTCCTTTTTTATTATTCAGCTGCAAATTTTCAACTTCTTTAATTAAAATTTTATTATTTTCTACAACAGCTATTTTCATATTCAGCCTCTCGCCAAAATTTTAACACAAACTTGAAAAGATTAAAAATAAATTATATAATACATATATGACAGTCATTAGAAGATTAAATTGTTTTGATGCACCTAAAATAAAAAAAATGATTTCATATCTTGGCAATGACGGCAGTGAAAAGTTTTCTAGAGCATTGAGCCATGAGGCTTTTATCATGCTTCAAAATCTCTTACCGCTAAAATATAAATTCATGCCTGTGTCATTTATTCTGCTTGAAAACAAAGAGATACTCGGGCTTATTACCGTAGTACCAACAAACGGCAATCCTTATAAAATAAATATTACAAGGCTGATTTTCCAACAAAATCTTTATGATGTCGGCAAAAGGCTTATTGATTTTGTAATTGCAAGACTGGGCGCTAAAGGAGCTGCCTCTTTTCATGTTACTGTTGACCAGTCGCACGATGAACTGCTTGATTTATTTATGAACGGCTGCGGCTTCAGACAGTGCAGTTACGAAAATTTATGGAAACTCGAAAACTTTAAACCGCTTACCGATAAGCAGGCTGATTTCAGATACTGCCAGAACAGCGACGCTTTGAAAGTTGCAGCACTATATAACAGCGAACTCAATAATCTATATAAACCATCTCTTGAAAGGGCTAAAGATGAATACAAAGAACCTGTATTTGCAGGTTTGACAAATTTTTACAAAAACAGGTATGTGCTTGAAGAACCGTCTAATCATAAAATTATAGCATATCTATCAATTACAACCTCAGACAATCTGAATTTTATAATTGATATGTCTGTAAATGACGGCTATAACGTACCTTATGATGAAATTATAAACTTTGCACTCGCCGAGATTTCAAGAAGAAAAACAAAATTTTATGCGTTCTTAAAACACCGCCAGTACACAAAAACAGCAGATACTCTGGAAAAATATCTTCACGAACGGAATTTAAACTGTATACAGACTCAATGTGTTTTGGTAAAAGATTTTTACAAACCTGTTAAGCAAGCAGAAAATGCACTTCAGATATTTCTGTTTGGAGAAAATAAACTCGCCTCAAATTAATTTATCTTTGTTTATTTTATTTGTGTTAAAATGAACATATTGAATAGAAAGGCGGGATATGAGCGACTTAAAAATATATCTTGATAAAGACATTAATCAGGATTTAATTAAAACTAAAAAAATAGCAATAATAGGGTTTGGTTCACAGGGTTACGGTCAATCTATGAACCTGAAAGACAGCGGATGCGATGTTGTTTTAGGCTTGCGCCTCGGCGGCAAATCTGATATTAAAGCTAAAGATTACGGTTTCAAAACAATGTCAATAGAAGATGCTGTAAAATGGGCTGACATTGTACAAATTCTCATACCTGATGAAATTCAGGCAAAAGTTTACGAAAAACAAATTAAACCTTACTTGAGAAAAGGACAGTATCTGATGTTTTCTCACGGGTTTAATATTCATTATAAAAAAATTGTTGCTCCTGATGATGTAAATGTAATTATGGTTGCGCCTAAAGGGCCCGGTCATACTGTTAGAAGCGAATACACAATCGGACGCGGCGTTCCTTCATTAATCGCAATTTATCAGGATCCGTCAGGGAACTCTAAAGAAATTGCCCTATCTTATGCGTCGGCAATAGGAGCAGGACGTGCAGGTATTTTAGAAACAACTTTTAAAGAAGAAACAGAAACAGACCTTTTTGGAGAACAGGCTGTAATTTGCGGCGGCGTTTCAGCTCTTATTAAAGCAGGTTTTGAAACTCTGGTTGAAGCAGGATATTCTCCATATATGGCATACTTTGAAGTTCTCCATGAGATGAAACTTCTTGTTGACTTGATAAATCAGGGCGGCTTAGCTGATATGCGCTACTCAATTTCTAATACCGCAGAATACGGAGATATGACACGCGGGCCTAAAGTTATAGGTGATGAATCCCGCAAAGCTATGAAAGATTTGCTAAAAGATATTCAAAGCGGAAAGTTTGCAGATGAATTTATGACAGAAATGGAAACAGGCTGCAAAAACTTTAACAGGCTGAGAGAAGAAAATGCAAATCATTTGATAGAAAAAGTCGGGCAGGAAATCCGCTCCTCATTTGTCTGGGGCAATGATAACAAAATTATAGACAGAAACAAAAATTAGCAGAAGAACAGAAGGCAAGAGGTCAGGAAGGCAGGCTGATAAGAAAATAATACACTGTTTACAGCCATAACTTCCACTCTTATACTTATAATGGAGAAAAAATGTTTAATACAGATACAGATTATGAAGTAGTAGTATTTTCAATAGGCGACACAAAAGCCGGAACTAAAATGGGTAAATTACAGCTTAAAAACCTTAAAGACGAATCCATTTTAAACTGTATTTTGTGGGAAGAAACCCTGAACCGCTACGACAGCAAAATTTTCAGAACAGGTAATATAGTAAGAATTGTAACGGCATCATTCAATGAACGATACAATAACTGCCTTGTTTCATCACTGCAGCTGATTAAAGAGGCAAAAACAGGACTTGATGAAAATGAACGAGAAAAAGTCTACGCAGAACTTATTTCCTATATAGATACAATCAAAGATGAAAAACTTAATGCTTTTCTTGCAGGATATTTTGCCGAACACAAAGATAAAATTAAAATAATGCCCGCAGCAAAGCTTATGCATCACAACTATATAGGCGGTTTAATGGTGCATACACTTGAATGCATCCGTTATGCCGAGTCAAATATGGAACTGTCAGACTACAAATTCAACCGCGACGAGATCATTGCAGCCTGTATGCTGCACGATATAGGTAAAATTTTTGAGTACACTATTGATCTTGAAACCGGTTTAATTGATTATGACGAAAATTTCCGCAATGAATGGCTTACCCATTCTCAGTACGGATTTTCAATATGTATGACTCATGGTTTTAAAAGAATTGCAAAAATGATTGCAGCACACCACGGCAGAAGCGATTGGGGCGCAATAATCGATCTTGATCAAAAAGATCTTGAACCAGAACTTTATTTTATTCACCTGATAGATAATCTGTCAGCTAAATTCGGGAAAATAAATGTACGTATTCTTGAAGAAAAAGGAGTATAAAGTTTGTCTAAATTAACAGAAAAACACAATTATAAAGGCACTTTAGTCTGCGTAGAAGGTATAGACGGCTCAGGTAAATCCACACAGCTGACACTGCTTCGCGACTGGCTAAAATCAACAGGAAAAGACGTGATTTTTACTGAGTGGAATTCCTCTGAATTAATCAGCCAGACAACAAAACTTGCCAAAAAGAAAAATATGCTTTCACCAAGGACTTTTTCTCTTTTGCACGCTGTTGACTTTGCAGACAGGCTAAAACAGGTTATTGATCCGGCTCTGAAAGCAGGATTTATTGTACTTGCCGACAGATATGCCTATACTGCATTTGCAAGAGATGTGGCAAGAGGAGTTGATCCCAAGTGGGTTAGAAATGTCTATAACTTTGCAATAAAACCAGATCTTGCAATTTATTTTGATATAGACCCGAAAAATTCTATGGAAAGAATTTGTTCAAACCGTGCTCCGAAATTCTACGAAGCAGGTATGGATTTAAAATTAAGCAACGACCCATACGAAAGTTATCTAATTTTCCAGGGCAGAGTAATAAAAGAATACAAAAAAATGGTAAAAGAATTTGGACTGGTAAAACTTGATGCAATGGATTCCATACATTCAAAACAGGTCAGAATTAGAGAAATACTAAAAGAAGTTCTTAATAACAAAGGAGTAAACATATAATGGCACAATTTAAAACAAAACACGGATATGAAGGTTTGCTAATTGTTATAGAAGGGACTGACGGGTCAGGCAAATCAACACAATTACAGCTTCTGAAAAAATCAATTCAGGCACAGTCTTACGGGGTGATTATATCCGAGTGGAAAACATCACGTTTGATTGCAAATGTAATTGATGATGCAAAAGAAAGAAATTTGCTTAATGCAACAACATACAGCCTTCTTTATGCTGCTGATTTTGCTGATAGACTGGAAAATACAATTATTCCTGCTCTAAAATCAGGCTTTATTGTACTTTTAGACAGATATTATTACACTGCTCTTGCCCGTGATGTTGTAAGAGGGCAGGATATTGAATGGGTTAAAAATCTCTATGACTACGCACCAGAGCCTGATTTAATATTTTATCTTGATATGCCTGTTGATGTCCTTTTAAAAAGAATAATCGGGACAACAGGCTTGAATTACTATGAAAGCGGACGAGATGTCGGGTTTTCATCAGATTTTTACAAGAGTTTTGAAATTTATCAGAACAAATGTCTTGAACAGTATGAAAAAATGAAATCCGAATACAATTTTATTAGCATTGACGGGACAAAATCAATTGATGAAATCCACTCTATTATGAACCACGAAGTCCAGAAAATTCTGGACTCCGGAGTACTGTATTAGTATGTAAAATAATCAATTAATGCACATTTGCTGAAGATAATATTTTAAGAATTATTTACCACTGCATGTTTTTTTGCCATCCCAACTCAAGTCACTACAATGGAGATAGTCCATATTTTCATTATAAATTACCCATGCAGTGCACCCCCTGCCTTCATGCGATGAAGAATCACGGCAGCTGTTTTCAAAGCTATAACCAGAATTCTTTTCCGATGCAGTTCCTGCAGGAACTACTCCACGTTTTGTTATATAAAATGTAAAAACATCTTTTCCCAGTGTATTTGGCTGCTTTGTACCGTTAATATCAACTCTGTAATAACCGCATAATTCTTTTACATCGCTAGAATATGAAGCACAACTAGCAGAAACAACAGATGTTAGAATTGATGAACCATCAGATAAAACAGCTTTTGAATATGTTGAATTACCTTCCATATTCATGAATGTCCCGCCTTTTAAATTTAATGTAGCTTCCCAACAACCATTAGGCTTGCTACCACAATATTTTGTTACTTTTAAATATGGTTTCAGATAATACAAAATATTTTTTGTATCATCAGTGCCACTCATTTCCAAATCCCATAAATCAGGAGTGCCTAACTCTTGAACAGCCATTAAATATGCCTGTTGAATAGTAGAATAGTTCTTTTTTAATTTTGTTACAACAACTCTTTCACGATGTTTTTGCACTAATGATGGAATTGTCAAAGCTGCTACAATACTTATGATACCAAGAGTAATTAAAACCTCAGCAAGAGTAAATGCACGGATACGGCTTAGAGTGCCCCCCCCCCGAAGCTCTGTAATAATTTAAATTCCTTCATAAAATCTCTCCTTATATCCTTAGTATAACTTATTTATCAATCTTATGTTAAATTATTAAAATAAAAATTTACGTTATGAAACATTTTGAGCCATATAGCATGGTTTATGCTACATTAGAGAATGTAAAGACAAATATATTATAGTTTATAGGAGATTAATGAATGTCTGAATATTTGAGCAAGGAAGAGATCAAGCAATGGAGAAGCTCATTAGAAAAGATTACATTAGAAGAATATGCTGCTAGATTAGGGAAAAAAATAGAAGAGGCTAAGCCTACAAATGATTTAATAGATATTGTTTTAAAGGGAAAACCTGTTGTTTCCTCAGAAGATGAATGGAAACAACCGCACGCAGAAAGACTCAGCGCTATTGCTGAACGCAGTTATGAAAGAGAAAGAGAAATCGCTCCAAGTCCTTTTTCGATTCATAAAATGCTAGAGGATGAAACTCCTGTAAAACCTGCAAAAAAAGAAAAAGCACAGCCGGCAAAAAAAGCGGCGGTCAAAAAATCTGCTCCTGCTAAAAATGTCAAAAAAGAAGCAGTACAAGAAAGTTCTAATTCTTTAAGGGATGAAGTAAGAATTGTTTTCAAAAAAGCCCTTACAGATAGAGAACAAAAAGTTTTTGACCACTTTGCCGCAAATAAAGGCAAAATCGTTTATGCAAAAGATCTTGCGGCATTGTTAGATTTGCCAAGAGATTATGTTTATAAATATATCAAAAATCTCAGAGCTAAAATTGAAGGCGATAAACTTGAAAATGCCGACAAAGGCGGATTTATCCTTAATATTTAGACTAAAATTCATAATCTTTATAAATAATAAACTCCTCTAAAAAAGAGGAGTTTATGTTTTATAAAAAACTATTTTCTTAACAAGACATTCATTCCGGCTATAAAGTAGTTTTTAACTTCTTCAAAAGAACGTATCCTTGAAAGCATTTTCAAAATATACAAAGGCCTCAGGTAAAAACGCTTGATAGCGGATTTATGAAGTTCAAATACTCTCTCACGCGTCAAGTGATGAGTATTTACAGCAGGATAATAATAAGCATTTTCAAAAGAAGTATCTTTATCAAAAAGATTATGTTCCTCTGCATAATCATAAAATCTAGACCCCGGAAGCGGAGTTGCAGTATAAAAACTTATAAAATCACTGTCAAGTTCTATTGCAAAACGAATGGTTTCTTCTGCGGTTTCTTCTGTTTCCCAAGGTAAACCTATTACAAAATAGTTATAAATTCTTATTTTTGCCTGTTTAAATACCTTAACCGTTCTTCTAACATCATCAAGAGTAATTTTCTTGCCCATTTTTTCAAGCATATACTGAGAACCGCTCTCAACTCCGATGCTTACCAAACGACAGCCGGATTTATACATCATCTGAGCCATCTCCAAATCTGCTGTATCTGCTCTTGTATTTGCCGACCATGTAATTTTCAGTCCGCTGTCTATAATTGCCTGACACAAATCCATAGTCCATTTCTTATCAAGATTAAAAATATCAGACCAGAAAAGAAAATTTCTTATATTATATTTTTCAACACACTCTTTTATCTCTGCAACTATATTTTCAGGACTCCTTCTGCGAACCTTTGCACCGGAAACAGGTGTTGCAAGACAGAAAAAACAATGAAAAGGACAGCCGCGTGAAACTTTGATTGTTGCCTGAACTTTATTGTTATCCGGACGTCTGTAAATATTGTTATCAACAAGATGGCGGGCAGGAAAAGGCAGAGAATTCAAATCTTCAATAAACGGTCTTTTACCGGTAAATTTCACCTCTCCGTTTTCTTTATAAAAAATTCCTAAAATATCTGTTTTTTGTTTACCTTGCAAAATTTCTTTTAAAGTTTCTTCAGCCTCGCCGAGAATTCCAAAATCCAGTGAGGCATGGTCTTTCATTATACGTTCTGCAAGAGTAAGAAAAGCCGCGCCTTTAGCTATTGTTATAACATCAGGGCAAATTTGTTTTGCCTTTTTAACAGCGTCCAAATCATGTTCAAGAGTCGGAGTTGCAATATTTACAACAAGATAATCCGGCTTAAATTCTTTCAAATCATTTTCAAAATTCCCGCCCTGACTGTAATCTTCTATTTTTGCTTCCAGTCCTTCTTTTTCTGCAACAGCAGCCAGATACATCAGATCTGTCGGCGGCAATGGCGGAATTACAATCAAATCACGCGTAGGCTGTTGGCATCTGTCTTCTCTGTTTAATACAGGGGATGGCGGATATATCAAAAGAATTCTTTTTTTATGTTCACCCATCTTTTATACCTTTTCCTTAACAGTTTTTGCCACAACTGCAGCAATTGCAAGACAAACAGCTCCGATTAAAAATGCGTATTCCCAGTGATAATTTATATAATCAGACCCCATAGTAAAAGAACATTTAGAAATAAGCCATGCAACAAGAGTACATACAAATACCTGAGGGCCTGCAATAAATATATTGAAAATACCCATTACAGAACCTTCTGTTCCTTTTTTTATGAATTGAGAAAGCATTGCAAATGGAAGCGCACAAATGCTAGCCCAGCCGATACCTGCAACACCCATTAATATTGCAACGGCTTTAGGCTGTTTTGCAAAAAACATTCCCAAATATGCAAGAATCATTGTAATTAATGAGATAATATGGACTTTTTTGTTTGTGTACTTTGCAGACAAAACCCCAATAGGAATTGCGACAAGGAAACATACCAGATTAAAAATTGCAAAACATACAGATGAAAAATTTGTACCATTTAACAATGCCTGAGAAAATGTTTGTCTTGAAAATTCATCTACAGTTGTTAAATCCGGCACACAATAGATAGTGTGAACAGCATACTGTGTAAAAAATATCATCATACACATAGTACCTATCCATGTAAAAAACTGCATTGTACAAATTTTTGAAACCTCAGGTGACATTGCAAAAAAGTTTTTTACAGAATCTAAAAATGTGGGTTCAATTCTATCTGCAGCAGCAACATCTTTAATAATTTCTTTTCTTGTCTGATGTTCTTTGATTGTAATACAAGTCCAGGTCATTGCAAGAGTAAATGCAAGAGCAGCCATGATAAATTGAGCTGTAATTGACATTTGATAGCCGAAAGCCCATTTTAAAAACGGGGCAGTACCTGCAGCAATTACAGAACCTAAACCGATTGCAAGACTTATATAAGAATTTGCTATTGAATACTGTTCCTCAGGCACAACGTCAGGAACTAAAGCTCTGTAAGGGCCTTGCGCCACATTAACACATGCATCAATAATCCATATCATAACCGCAGCTATAAATAGTGCTGTCAATGGCGGAAAGTCTATACCAGTAAAATTATGCAAAAAATCAGCTACATTTGCAGAATTCGGAAAAATCCATAACGCAAGAGAGGCCAAAAGTGCCCCGCCTAAAAGATAGGGTCTACGTCTGCCAAATGGAGATACGGTTTTGTCACTTAAAGCTCCGACAATCGGCTGAACAACCATACCCGTAAATGGCCCTGCAAGCCAGATTAATCCGTACAAAAACGGAGAAGCTCCAAGACTTTCGGTAACAGGCCCCGATAGAATTATTCTCATCTGCCATGCAAACTGAAGCCCCAAAAAACCAAGAGCAAAATTTAAAAATTGAACAGTCGTAAATTTTTTCAAAACATTATTATCTTCCATTAATTATCTCCCCAAATGTAGTCCGTATATTAAAGAATACTACCAATATGCAGTCAGGTCAAGCATTTATTTTAGTATTGCACAGAAATGCCACTATATTCCATAAAAGTAACAAAGTAAATATCAAAGATAAAAACCATATATATTTCCCGCTTTTATAACCTTTATATAAAACACAGAATAAAATTCCAGAAAATATAATTGTTATTATAATCACGAAATAAAAATCTTTTAACAAATTAATATTTGACAGAATAATTAAAGAAATAACTAAAGGAATATATAATATAGACAAAGAACAAAAAACAGCAATAATACCCAAACAATGAAACCTAATATTTTTTAAAACACTGCTTGGTTGTTCATTAGAATACACTATAAAATCCTCTTCACAGCCGCATCTATCAAGCCTTTGAAAAGAGGGTGCGGATGCTCCGGACGGGATTTGAATTCCGGATGGAACTGGCAGGCTACAAACCAGTCAAGCTTTGGAAGCTCAACAACTTCAGCGAGCATTCCGTCGGGTGACATGCCTGAGAACACAAGGCCTGCTTCTTCAAGCTGTTTTATATATTCGTTATTAACTTCATATCTGTGTCTATGGCGTTCCGAGATTTTTTCTTTTCCGTAAGCCTTATTTGCTCTTGAGCCTTTCTTCAAAATACAATCGTAAGCGCCGAGCCTCATTGTACCGCCGTATCCGTGAACATTTTTCTGCTCAAGCATTAAGTCAATAACCGGATTTTGTGCATTTTCATCAAACTCTTTTGAATTAGCATCTTTAATACCTACTACATTACGCGCATATTCAATTACTGCACACTGCATCCCCAAACAAAGCCCCAAAAACGGCACATTGTGTTCTCTTGCATAGCGGATAACATTCAATTTACCTTCAATACCTCTCACGCCAAATCCGCCGGGAACAACAACTGCCTGAACATCTTTCATTAGGTCTTTACAAGAAGAATAATCAAGGCAGTCTTCAGAATTTATCCATTTAATTTCCACTTTAACATCATCTGCATAACCTGCGTGCTTCAACGATTCAACCACAGAAATATACGCATCAGAAAGTTTTGTGTATTTACCTGCTATCGCAACTTTTACTGACCCTTTGGGATTTTTAATCCTTTCAACAAGTTTTTCCCAGCCCTTTAAATCAGCTTTTCTGTTATCTACCCGCAGCATATCAAGAATTACACCTGCCATATTCTGTTCTTCAAGAGCCAGAGGAACTTCATAAATGCTTTTCATATCGCGGCATTCAATAACGGCTTCTTTAGGCACCGAGCAGAAAAGAGCAAGTTTTTCTTTTTCTGTTTTCGGGATAGGTTTTGTTGTACGGCATACAAGAATTTCCGGCTGAATACCGTAGCTTCTCAGAACCTGAACACTGTGCTGCGACGGTTTTGTTTTCAATTCTCCGGATGTCGGAAGATAAGGGAGCAATGTTGTATGAACAGAAATTGCATTACCTATACCCACTTCGGTTTTAAACTGTCTTATAGCTTCAATAAATGGTAAACTCTCGATGTCACCGATTGTTCCGCCGATTTCTATAAGTTGAAAATCAGGTTTAAACTGTTTTGTTGCCCCCATAATTCTTGATTTAATCTCATTTGTAATATGCGGAATAACCTGAACCGTTGCGCCAAGATAATCACCTCTGCGTTCTTTTTCGATAACCGTTTGATAAACACTGCCTGAGGTAACATTATTGAACTTACCGAGAGCCGTATCCGTAAACCTTTCATAATGTCCTAAGTCAAGGTCAGTTTCTGCTCCGTCATCGGTCACAAAAACTTCTCCATGCTGAAAAGGGCTCATAGTACCTGGGTCTACATTTATATAAGGATCAAATTTTTGGTTAATTACAGAAAACCCTCTTGATCTCAACAATTTACCTAAAGAAGCAGCGATTATACCTTTTCCTAAAGAACTTACAACACCACCCGTTATAAAAATATATTTAGTCATTTTTTATCCCTTTCCAACAATACAGAAACTGACATTCTGAAGCCATTTCAGAATTTTAACCCCTTCGCAGCTGTTTTGACTTAATTAATTTTGGGAACTTTAAAGAAGCCATTTTCTTCTTCAGGAGCATTTGCCATTAAGTCTTCTTTGCTTATTTCCTGAACAACTTTATCTTCACGCATTACGTTATAAAAATCTATAACCTGACACATGGGTTTAACATTTGTTGTGTCAACCTCATTCATTTGATCAACATATTTTAAAACATCACCTAATTGCTTTGTATAAAGCTCTTTTTCCTCTTCAGTTAATTCCAATCTTGCTAATTTAGCTACATGTTCAACATCTTTAATTGTAATCATTATTCTCTACTCCGTTATTTTATAATGGTAACACAAAAAATTTTCATGCCTGCTAATTATTACATAAATTTAATGATTTTTTTAATTAAAAAGTTATGTTATAATATCAATAATGATTGGAGATAATTTTGTCGGAGATTAGAGAAAAACTTGAAGATGATTTAGATGCGCAAATTCTTGCCTACAAAGACTGTCAGGATGAAAAGAAAAAAAGAATGCTGCACATTAATATTGTTGAAAATGCCATGCATCTTGTAAAAAAAATTGCAGGCAGTATTTCAGCACAATCCGGGATTTCTAATGAAGACCTCGTGCAGGTAGGATCAATAGGCTTAATTAAAGCAATCGAATTTTTCAAACCTGACAAAAATGCTAAATTTAAAACTTACGCATCATACTTTATCCGAGGCGAAATTAAACACTATCTGCGTGATAAAGCTTCAATGATAAAAGCGCCGAGAGAATTGCAGGAACTAGTGTTTAAAATAAGCTCTGCAGTGAAACAATTAAAAGGCAAAGGTATTGAAGATCCGTCAGAAGATCAGATTGCAGATGTTATTGGAATTCCTGTTGAAAAAATCCATGAAGTTATGGAAATTGAGCTCTGCAAAAGTACTTTGTCGCTTGATCAGGCAATTTCATCGGTTGATGATGATGACCTGACACTAATTGATAAAATCCCATCCGGCGACTATCAGGATTTTATGAATTCTTATGAAAACAAAATCATGCTCGCGGAAGCTATTAAGAAACTTCCGCCCGACTTACAAAAAATTATTGAATTAAGCTACTATCAAGATTTAAACCAGCGCGAAATTTCCGAAAAACTTCATATTTCGCAAATGCAGGTTTCAAGAAGACTTAAAAAAGCTATAAGCAAAATGTATCAAATTATAAAAAAAGACGAAAATTAGAGGAGATATCAAATGGGAGCATTAATCGCAATATTAGCCCTTGTATTTATTACCGGATTATGCATAGGAAGCTTTTTAAACGTAGTAATTTTAAGGACATTGAGCGAAGAATCAATAGTGTTTCCTGCATCAAAATGTCCGAAATGCCAGACTCCTCTAAAGTGGTGGCATAACATACCTGTACTTTCTTATATATTTTTAAAAGGCAAATGTGCTTTTTGCAAAGAACATATAAGTATACAATATCCTATAGTAGAGCTCTTAACCGGTATAATTTTTACACTGCTGTTTATGAAGTTCGGCGTAAGTCTTCAAACTCTTTTTGTCTGGGCAGTTGCTGCAATCTTCATTGTGATTGCCGGAACCGATATAAAAGAAAAAGTTGTTTATGATCTTCATACATATATCCTTGTAGGACTAGGACTTTTATACGCAATTATTGTCACAGTTATTGCTGTAACACAGATGCATTATACTGGAACTCCGTTGGAATTTACTAAGTATATTCTATTGAATAATCCTATAACAAATTCGCTGCTCGGTATAATTGCCGGTATATTAATTTTAGAAATCTGCGCAAGAGCAGGCTATCTTGTTGCAGGCACACGAGCATTCGGAGAAGGCGACACATTTATTGCCGCAGGTTTGGGCGCAATATTTGGATGGAAAACTCTTATTGTTATACTGGGTCTTGGGGTATTAATACAGGTTGTTATATTTCTTCCTATATTTATAAAGGGACTTGTTAAAGCTAAAGACTGGAAAACACTGGCTTCATTTACAGTCTTTGTATTATTTGCTATAACATTTTTTGCCCTCCAGCATTTCAGGATAATAACTCCTGATACAATGGTTATTTATACAGTATGCTCGTTTATACTGGCAATACTCGGACTTGTATCTTGTTTCCTTATCTTTAAGGGTCTGAGAGAACATCCGGAAAACAGAACATATATGCCTTTTGGCCCTGCAATGGTAATTGCAGCTCTCATAGCACTTATGGTATAAATTAATAAATTTAAATTGTCACCCCTGAAATAAATTCAGGGCAAGCTCTGAACTCGTTTCAGGGTCTTATAATGATGAGATTCCGCACTTCGTAAGGACAGGCTCACTCAAAATTTTTAAGATCCTGAAATAAATTCAGGATGACAAAAATTTTGGTTCGCTTTGTCAAACAAGTTCCCAATTACATTATGACTGGTTTTCGGGAATATCTTGTGTAAACTGCGATATAAATCCCATTAATAAAGAATTGAAAAAGATATACAAATATGCTAATATATAAAAAAAGGATTTTTTATATGAGCTCAAACAGCCAATTTAAAAATTACAGACCACTTGACGCAGAACTAATAAAAGATGTAGAAAAAATCTTGTCGAAACTAAATATTTCGCAAACTTTTGCCATTGAATTGTACTACAATGAAATAGCTAGAACCGGTAAATTGCCGCTTAATGTTGAAATACCAAATGAAGAAACATTAAAAGCCATTCTTGATACAGAAAACAAAAAAAACAGCAAAACATTTAACAGCCTTGAAGCTCTAATGGATGATTTAAATGATTAAAACAATTACACGCACAAATCAGTTCAAGAAAGACTATAAATTAGCTTTAAAGCAGAAAAAAGATATTTCTAAACTAGAGATTGTTTTAAAAATCCTTATTGCAGAAGAAAAATTACCTGAGAAATATAAAGATCATATGCTTATAAATTACAATTCATTCAGAGAATGCCATATAACTCCAGATTGGCTATTAATATACAAAATTGTTAATGATGAATTATTTTTAATACGATTGGGCTCTCATTCTGAATTGTTTAATAAATAACCTAAACAGATAAAATCTTTAATGCTTCTTTCAAAATTTCCTCGGCAGATGCTTTATCATTCAGTTGAGCAAGAGATTTTGAAATAGCTTCCTGAATTTCTTTACGCTCGTAACCCAGTGACACCAGAACCATCTGCGCATCTTCAACAGCTCTGTCATCAATTTTTGAAGGCGTTATTGATGTAATTTTTATAGGTTCTTTTGTTTGATAATTCATTAATTTGTCTTTTAATTCCAAAATAATTTTCTGTGCCAGTTTGGGGCCGACACCCTTTGCACGGGTAAGTTCTTTGTAATTACCCTCAATTACAAAACCGATAAGCTCTGAAGAGTCAAACTCATCAAGTAATGTTAAAGCCATTTTCGCCCCAACACCGGAAACTGATGTAAGAATATTAAATATATCTCTGTCCTCTTTATGGAGAAATCCGCAAAGACTCATTTTGTCCTCTCTGTGCAAAAGAACTGTATAAATTTTTATATCACCGTCAGGCATTTGAGAGAAATCTCTTGTCGTAACCTCTAAAAGGTAGCCTATTCCTGCTGTTTCCACAGTAACAAAAGTACCTTTCGATGAATTTGACTTGTTTGCTAAAATTCCCTTTATGTAATCGTACATTAATTTTCCCTCAAAGTGCGCCTTATAACGGCAATATCCTGATCAAGATTTTTATTGGTTTTTAAATCATCCCTTATTTTTTCATAAGAATAAAGCATTGTTGTATGTTTTTTCTTGAAAAATTCCGCGATATTTTCAAAACTCTTTTGCGTAAGCTCACGTGCCATATAAACAGCCACATGGCGGGCAGAAGATACTCTTTGATTTCTGGCGGCGCTTAAAAAGTCATTCAATGAAACACCGTAATATTCGCCTACAGCACGGGCTACTTTTTCAATAGTAAGTTCCTCACGCATTGCCTCACAGTTCAAAACTTTTTTTGCAAAAGCTAAGGTGAGTTCTGTTTTTTCAATATCAGCATATGCACTTACCTTATTAAACGCACCTTCCAGTTCTCTTACGTTATTAACAAAATTCTTTGCAATATATTCAAAAACATCAAAATCAGCATTAACATTTGCCTGTTCGGCAAGATTTTTCAATATAGCGACACGAGTTTCAAAATCCGGCGGCGTAATATCGACCATCAACCCCATCTCAAAACGTGTCCTTAATCTGTCAGGAAGTGTCGGAATATCTTTGGGCAGCCTGTCAGAAGTAATAACTATCTGTTTATTTTTGTTGTGCAGACTGTCAAAGGTATGGAAAATTTCTTCCATAGTGTATGTTTTACTTTCCAAAAACTGAATATCATCAATCAAAAGAACATCGACATTTCTGTATTTCTGTCGGAATTTGTCCATACGGGCGTTTCTGTCATTGCCTCCGCATTGTATATTTTTTATCAATTCATTAACATATTCTTCTGTTTTAATGTACTTAACTTTTAATTTCGGCTTATTAAAAATAATGTAATGCCCTATAGCCTGCATAAGGTGAGTTTTTCCAAGTCCTGATGCGCCGTAAATAAACAAAGGATTGTATTTTTTGGCAGGATTTTGTGCTACTGCAAAAGCTGCTGCGTGAGCAAAACGGCTGTTTTCACCTACAACAAAATTTGAAAATTTATATTTCAAATTCAAGTTTGCAGAAGATTGCATCTGCGCAAGATTATCTAAAATCTTTGATTCTTCGGTTTCAGGAAGCGCCCTTTTTGCCTTTTGAAGTTCCTTTTTCTTTTCTTTTTGGTATCTGTCAGCAAGTTCAGCATCAAAAGTAATCTGATAAGCAACATCCTTACCCAGAATTTTTTTTAGAGCTTCCAATATCTGATTATCATAATTAGCCTTGATAACCTGCGGAGCAAGAGAATGAACCGTCAGAAGCGAAAATATATTCCCATCAAAATCTGCCGGTTCCAACGCATCCATCCACATGTTAAAAGCAGGAGCAGGAACCTTTTCCTTCAAATCGTTTTTAACTTCACTCCAAAGATTTTTAACTTCCAAAATATCCATACAATAATTTTACTATAAAAATAATTTGTACAACACTACAGCGCATGAAACAGATAGATTCAACGACTCAACATTGGATGCCATTTCGATTTTAACCTCTTGTGTTGAAAAATTAATAAGTTCATCTGAAAGCCCGTCAGCTTCTGAACCAAACATCACGACAACGGGTTTATTAACGCTAAAATTTTTCAAAAATTCTTTTGCTCTGGGCAGGGTTGCAACTCGTTCATAATCGCCAAAAGCAAATTGAAGCTCTTTAAAATCTTCAATATAAACAACGGGGATTTTCCATAAATTTCCAACAGATGAACGGACGCATTTGGGGTTATAAATATCAGCACATTCTCTGCCGTACAAAATGACCGCATCGGCTCCAAACGCTGTTGATGTTCTCAAAATAGTACCGAGATTTCCCATATCTTTAATATTTTCAAGCAAAACAACTTTCTTGGCGCCATTCAAATCATTAATTGCATAGTTCTTTTTGAAAGCAACAGCAACAGCATCAGGCGGAGTATCAGTTGTAGAAATCTTCTTCAAAACAGGTTCGGTAGTTAAAATAAGTTTATCTTTTAGGAAACCATACTTTTTTTCACCAGATACAAATACGTATTCAATCTCAATTCCCGCATTAAAAGCTTCTTCTATACATTTAAAACCTTCAAGGAGAAATTTGTTCTCTTTATCTCGGTATTTTTTCTGTTGAAGTTTTACTGTTTCTTTTACCAGATTGTTATTTACGCTTGTAATTTCCTGCATTTATTATAAAACCTCAAATTCTTTGAGCCAATCTTTTTCCTGCTCCGTCAAACGGGAGAAGTCAATCAGTTTTTTCTCATAATTCATGTGTACAAAAGAATGAATTTTTCCATCTTTCATATAACATGAATTTTCAAGTCTTACGCCGAAATGATTTTCATTGTAAAGCCCAGGCTCAATTGTAAAACACATATTATCTTTAATTTCGACTTTTGCCATCTCGTTTTTGCTTAAATTCGGAGGATATTCGTGAACGCTTATACCTATTCCATGCCCGAGCCCATGGTTAAATACAAAACCTTCTATTTCATTTTGAGAATAAATTTTTCTTGCAACAGCGTCGATATCAAATCCACGTAAAGGACTTTGCCTCTTTGCATCTTCGCCTCCTTGCATCTTAAATGCATTCAAAAACATCTTCAAAACCGTTGTATAAACCCGTTTTTGAAGTTCTGACGGTTCCCCTTTAACAAACACTCTTGTAATATCAGTTGCAAGCCCCTGCTCATAATATGCTCCGCAGTCAATCAAAACAAGACTGCCGTCTTTTAAAATTTCATCCTTTGAGCATTTTGAATAATGAGCAAGAGCAGAATTTTTATCCTTGGCAACAATTGATTTAAAGCTTAAACTCTTCGCTCCAAAGCGTTTAAATTCTTTTTCAAGCTGCTGTGCGATATCAAATTCTGAAATATTGTTGTTATTTTCTATATAATCTCTTATTGCTTTGACTGCCAGATCTGTACGTCTGAAAGCTTCTTTGTAATGTTCAATTTCCTCATCTGTCTTAACAGATTTCATCAGCTTTATCGGACTGTCATCAAGAATTTTTACTTTCTCTCCGATTAAATTATAATCATAAGCATTAATTGATGATTTATCAACAAAAATATTTCCCTGATAACTTTGGACAAAATCATCAATATCATCCAGTAAACGTGCTCTGCCTGCCAAAATTACAGCTTTCCCGCGAATTTTACTCGAATAATTTTTTGAAAAATCGCGCAGGTTGAATAAATAAGAAACTTCTTCTGAATTTGTGATTAAAACCGCACCGTCATAATTTATATTTTTAATTTTTTCTTCAACCGGGACACCGTCTACACTTACAACGTTTGCAGTGTCAGAAACAGCATCTTTTGAAATAAAATCATTATCAAAATATTTAAGTTTAACACTTTTGTTTACAAGATATTCAACACGTTTTTGCGAATTTTTCTTCGAAAAAATGCCGAGAGTTTCCCCTTCAGGAATTTTTTTGATTAACTCATCCAAAAACGTCTGGCCGGTTTGAAGTTTTACAACGGTTACAATATCATGATTAACCTCTAAATCAGCCTGTATGTGATATCTTCCGTCAACAAAAAGATAAACTCTATCCTTTGTAACAAGAACATCCCCCGTTGAACCGGAAAATCCCGTCACATAATAACGTGAATTTTCATCTAAAGGCATGTATTCTTCAAGATATTTGTTTGAAGAGTTTACAAGAAGATAAGAAACTTCTTGTTCGTCCATAAATTTTCTTACTTTTTCAATAATATTACTCATCAATAAAACCAGTCAATTTGATTAAATGCCACCCGAACTGTGTTTCAACAGGTTCTGAAACATCTCCAATTTCTTTCAATTCAAATGCAGCATCCTCAAAAGGTTTTACCATAACACCGCGTTTGAAAAATCCTAAATCACCGCCGTCATGACCTGAAGGACAAAGGGAAACCTCTGCAGCAGCTTTTGCAAAATCTTTACCATTAACTATTTCATCACGCAATTTATCAGCTTCTTCTTTAGTTTTTACAAGAATATGGCTTGCTCTTACTTCTTTACGCATAAAAAAACTCCTTATTTTCTTTTTAACAAAAAATAAGTTAACACAAAACCCTGTCGTTTTCAATATATAGAGCAAAAGGGACTTATATCGCAGTTTACACTAGATATTCAAAAAACAGTCATAATGTCATTCCGAACTTGTTTCGGAATCTCATCATTATAAGACCCTGAAACAAGTTCAGGGTGACGATTTTAACTGTTTTCAGTGTAAACTGCGATATAAGTCCATAGTAAAAGACTTGCCGACCAGAGGCCGGACAAGCCGTTGCATATCAAACATAGAGTCTGTATATATTGTTGTACATAGTATTTTTTGGGAATAAGCCTGTTATATTTTAAACCAAACCGCTCAAAGAACAAATCTTGTCGCAACCCCGAAAAAAGTGCCTGGATATAACAAGCTTATGTATATATATAATACCCTTTTTTACGCTATTTTTCACCACTCGGGAGGATAACTTTTAAATGTTACTAATAGATATTAAGAACTAGTTCTAAAGAACTAGAGAAATTAACTTTTATAACTTTGCTTGCAAAAAATTTTTTTTATTGTATATTTAGGATATGCGGAAGTAACTCAATGGCTAGAGTACCTGCCTTCCAAGCAGGCTGTTGCGAGTTCGAGTCTCGTCTTCCGCTATTTTTGTACTTTCTCACAAGATTTTGGTTTACGAGACTCCGAACTGATATGCTGCTCATGTTGTTCGCAGCATACGGAGTTCAATCCTTTCAGGAAATCCTGCCTCGTAAGGCTCGTGAAACTCGCCAACGATGCAAGAGAGTCTCGTCTTCCGCTATTTTTGTATCTTTATAAAGGCATCAGGAGTTTTTATGAATTTTGACAATCTTGTTGTTAACGCAGATAAAGTTGATAAAGTTTTTGCGACCTTTAAAATAAGCATGTTTGTTGGTGTGATTATAAATGCAATACTTATAATCCTGTTATTCAAACTTACGGATATCACAATTAATAAACTTAAAAAACGTTTTATTACAAATGACAACGCAGCAGCTATCAGTCACATATTTATTATTCTTGACAGAGTTATTAAAAGTTTAATTGTTTTTTTCATAGTAGCATCATTCCTTCAAAGCCACGGTTATTCGTTAACTTCACTTATTGCAGGTTTCGGGATTACAGGTTTGGCAGTAGGTTTTGCAGCACAGCAGACAATTGCATCAATGTTCGGAACTTTAGGGATTTTAACAGATAAAGTTTACAAAATCGGTGATTATATCAGAGTAAACAATTTTGAGGGCACTGTTGAAAGCATTAGTCTGCGATCCACAAAAATCCGCTCGCTTGATAATTTTCAGGTATCAATCCCTAACAGCGTAATTGCTTCAAATATCGTTGAAAATATCAGTAAAGCTCACAAAAGATTAATTAAAGTAACTTTCGGAGTTACATACGATACACCGGATGAAAAAATTCAAAAAGCCATTGATATTCTAAAAGATATTGCCGAAACAAGAAACGATATTCATAACGACTACAGAGTAAATCTTGACGCTCTTGATTCAAGTTCTATCAATATTAAAGTGACGGCTTACGCAAAAACAGGCGCATTTATTGAATATGAAAGAATTAAAGGCGAATTTTTGCAGCAGGCAGTAAAAGAATTCCGAAAAGAAAATATTGATTTTGCATTCCCGTCAACCACAGTTTACTTAGCAAAAAATGAAAATTAAAATAATTGCACTCGGAAAAATTAAAGAAAAATTTCTTAAAGACGGAATTGATGAATTTCTTAAACGTCTGACTCCTTATGCATCGATAGAAATTATTGAACTTCCTGCAATAGAAATAAAGGACGAAAACCTTACAAATAAAATATTAGAGCAGGAGGGAGAAAAAATTCTCTCGCATATAAAGCCGCAATCATTTGTGATAACTCTAGAAATTCAAGGTAAAATGTTCTCATCAGAAGAATTTGCTCATAAAATTGAACAGCTTACAAATGAAGGGGTTGGAGAAATAGTTTTTGTAATCGGCTCCTCCTGCGGACTTTCAAATATTGTATCAGCTCGAGCAGATTTAAAACTCAGCTTATCGAAAATGACATTTTTGCACCAGTTTGCGCGATTGCTGCTTGTTGAACAAATTTACAGAGCATTCAAAATTATCAAAGGCGAAACCTATCACAAATAATTATTTACCCATATCTTTAAGCATTTGAGATGTTGATACCCCGCCTTTTTCAACTCTGGTTCCGTAACCTTCCAGCCAAATTGCTTTATTCAAATTTGACTTTAAGATAAATGGGAAAAAGTCATGCCCCCACTTATTCGGCCCCTTCATTCCGTTTATATCGACTGCAAACAGTGTTGTAGAAGAACCATACCAAATTATGATTATTCCGTCTGCTAAAACCCAAATATGAGATTTATTATGAATATTTGAAGTTCTCCAACCGGAGGCTCCTGTTGTTGCAGTTGTTATTTCCTCCTCTGTCAAATCAGGATTGTTATCCGCTACAATAGAATCCATTCCATTATATTCAGGGATACACCCATCCGCAACACCGTTACCTTTACATATTTTTATTACTTTCAATGTTTTTTGTAATTCATTTCGAAGAACCGTGCAATCACTAAGTTGATTTGTTGGATTTACCGCCTCCCCATACTTTACACATTCACCCTTGTCATCATATTCTATGCAAGGAGCACCTATCCAGTCATCACCATAATAACACATAGGATGAAATCCTAGATTTACCTCTGCCAAACGATAACCGTTTAAGACAGTATTATATGCCTTTTTAAACTGCTGACGCAAAACCATCTTTTGATAATTTGCCATTAATGCAGGCATAGTAATTGCCGCAACAACTCCGATTATCCCGAGGGTGATAAGGACTTCTGCTAAAGTAAATGCGGCTCTCTTGTTTAGTGAAGAGTGAAGCGTGAAGCGTGAAGAGAATTTATTTTTTAGTCGATAAGACGATAAGACGTTAGGACGATAAGTTAGTTTTATGTCATTACGAGGAGAATGCGGAGCATTCGACGTAGTAATCTCATTCATATTGCAGCTATTATGCGATTGCGACGTCGGGCATACGCCCTCCTCGCAATGACATGTAGCTCCTCGCCTATGGGCGAGGGGGAACGTAGCCGTTCCATCCGACACATTAAAATTACCTAAAATTCTAAAAATACTTATTACTGTCCTAGTGCCATAGTATCCTAGTATCTTTAAATTGCTTGCCTTCTTGACCTCATGACCTCCGTCTAGCCGAGAAGTGCCCCCCCCCCGAAGCTCTGTAACAGGCTCTGTATCACTATTCTCTCTCATACTTTTCACTCCAGATTGATATTTGACACTTTTATTTTAACAAATTTTTTAATTATTTTCAACCTTATTCCTCTATATGACCTAATTTAAATTTCAAGAAATATGTTATAATTACCTCAAATAGTAAAGGAGATTTTAATATGAGAGAGTTTGAACTTAATCTTTCTATGGAAGAACTTCAAAAACGAACCGACAAAGATTATTTGACAACAAAAAAAATGCTTAAATGCGATGCACCTGAATATTTAGAACTTACGCAGGGCGACAAAGAAACGCTAAAACATCTTGTCAAAGCCGCATATATTCTGGAAAAAATAAATATGCAGATTGACTGTCACCACAATCTTGAATTCAAAGCGTTCCTTGAAAAAGAAATTGAACAAGGAAACGAGCAGGCAAAACTGACAAAAATTTTGTTTGATGCGCAAAAAGGCATGAATGCAATTGATACAATGTCAAACAAAATTAATCTTGCAAAAGGCATAAAAGAACTTCCGGGTAAAGGTGTATATCCGGAGGATCTTTCAAAAGAAGAATTTCACAGTATCCTGACCAAAATGATTAATGAAGGTAAAATTGAAGAAGTCAAAAAAATTCTCACTCAACGCTCTGTTGTTGAAAGAAACGGCGATGAACTCGTCGGAATTGATTACATTGACAAGTTCAAAGATGATTTTTCTAAAATGGCTGATGAAATCGACAAAGCCGCAGAAACATCAACGAATGCTGATTTTACTGAATATTTAAAACTTCAAGCAAAAGCATTAAGAACTGCAGATCCGATGCTTGATGCCTACGCAGATAAAAAATGGGCAACACTTCAGGATACACCGCTTGAATTTACAATAACAAGAGAAAATTACGAAGATGAAATGACAGGCACCATAGTTGAAAATAAAGAACTTTCAGAACTGCTTGAAAAACACGGGATTAAACCGATACCAAAAGATTTCTTAGGCGGACGCGCAGGGATTGTTAATAAAAAAGGGACGGAAGCCCTTATGGCAATAAAAAAGTACCTTCCAATTCTTGCAAAAAATATGCCGTATGCCGATGAATACGAACAAAATATTAATCCGAACAGCGATGCAAAACAAACAATGGTTGATGTTGATTTGGTCGCTGTAACAGGAGATGTCGGGGCATACAGAGGGGGAATTACACTTGCAGAAAATCTCCCGAATGACGACAAACTTTCGCTTACAATCGGCGGCGGCAGAAGAAACGTTTATCACAGACAAATAAGATTTATCAGCGACATAAAAAAACTTCAGGAAAGATTAGACGCAATTTTGGATAAAGAACAGCACAAATACTATCTTGATGAAGCAGATCACTGGTTTACAATCGGACACGAAAATGCTCATTCTTTAGGGCCTAAAAAAGCCTGCGAAACTCTTGGCAAATACCGCAATATCATTGAAGAAAATAAAGCAGATATGGGCTCTTTAGCTTTTGTAGACTTATTAACAGAACTTGGAATGTACACAGAAGAACAGCGCAAACAAATTATAGTAACCACAATTGCTGATAATTTCTTAAAATCCAAACCAACACTGAGTCAGGCGCACAGAGTCCGCACCGTTATGCAGAACAAATATTTTGCACAACGCGGAGCCTACGACATTATTGACGGGAAAATCCATGTTAATATAGACAAAGTAGTTCCAATTGCTAAAGAAATGCTCTCAGAAATTGTTAGAATTCAAATCGAAGGAGATTTTGACAAAGCAGAAAAATATGTTCTTGATAACTTTGTCTGGACAGATAATATGGAACTGATTGCTCAAAAACTGCAAAAAGTCAGCAAAACATTAAACGGACGAACGGAATCGGAATTAGCAGAAAAACTTCTTAAAGAATAATAAACAAGGCGGGTTTTAAGATCCGCCTTTAATTTTTTGTAACAATAAGCAATTTTTTTTATGAAAAAACGTTTATATATACAAGGGGATATTTATAAATTAAAGGGGAAGTTATGCCTATAAACAAGACAGAAAGCTGTTCAGTTTCGACTTATCAAAATTTTGACGGTTCTAATTACACAGTTGCAGGGGTAGAAGAAAAATTTTCTACCAATCGCGGCTATGCTGCAGGATTTTTAGGTTTTGGCACTGATTTTAACAAAAAAGCCGGAGTTGTTTTTGATATAAAATCAGGTTTGAACTATGATAATCAAGGTATTTTTAATCAAAATCTGCGGGTAAGGACTAAAATGGGCAAAGGAGAATCTATTCAGGTAAGATTTTCGCCATTATCAGTAGATGTTCCTGTTGGAGAAAAGACTAATCTCTATTTAAATCCGCATTATTCAGGACAAATTGATTTCAAAACAAACAGATGGACAAACAGCGCAGGAGCATTTGCCGGAGTAACTCAAAAGTTCAACAATACATCTGTTTCACTTGAAATTCAGCGATATAATTTGCAGGATATAAAAGATAATTCTCCTGCAAACTGGGGAATAAATGCTATTATTACATATAAATTTTAATTATAAGCATTACTTGCAGCTTTTCTTTGCGTCCCAGTCCAAGCCGGAACAATGAAGGTAATCCATGTTTTTATTAAATAATACCCAGGCGGTAGCATTTTGATAATGATACTCTCCACCGCTAGAAAATTTTTGACACCAGATACCCTCCTGCGGCATTCCGGCAGGTATGACACCATCCTGAACTAAATAAAATAAGAAAATATCTTTACTGACGGTATTGGGCCCTTTATTTCCATTTACATCAATATAAAAAGCGTAGCAGCCATAGCCGTATGTACCTCCACCATGCCCAGTATAAGCACCAGGCTCATAAGTAAAATTACTTTTTAAAGTACAATTTCCACTGTCGGGTTCTTTAAATAATATCTTCATACCGTTTGATAAAACATATGTTTTTAATCTTGATACTACATCATAATTATCAGTTTCCAAAGCTCCTGTATTATCATTAAACCTCCTTATTGTATCCGGATTACAATCATTTCTCCACATAGAATTAGCTTGACAAATTTTAACTACCTGTAAATATTTCTGGAGTTTATCCTGATATAGCTTAGCTCTTTCTTCTTCAGTATTGCCCAAGTCTTTTATTGTAATCCCTTCATCATCCAGCATGCGGGATGTTGCATCAAAAACAATATTATATGCTGTTTGCAGTTGATGTATTAAAACTTTTTCACGATATTTTGCAACCAATGGCTGCAGGGTCATTGCAGCGACAACCCCGATTATACCGAGGGTAATGAGAACCTCAGACAAGGTGAATGCAGCTCGTTTTTTAAGTGAAGAGTGAAGAGTGAAGGGTGAAGAGAGTTTATTTTTAAGGCGATAAGGCGATAAGACGTTAGGACGATAAGTGCGTTTCAGAGAATAAATGTCATCCTGAACTTGTTTCAGGATCTTATAAATATAAGATTGACGTGTATTATTACGAGGAGAATGCAAAGCATTAGACGTAGTAATCTCATCATTATTGCAGCTATATTGCGATTGCGACGCTCCATTCTGTCGCTCGCAATGACATGCTGCTCCCTCTCCTATGGGAGAGGGCAGGGGTGAGGGCTGATTTGTTTTTGATATATCTTGCGATTGCGGATCAGCTTCACTGTCCGCAATGACAAATCTCGTAGCACCCTCGCAATGCCATGATGCACCCTCCCTGATTAGGGATGGTTGGGGTGGGTATTGATTGTTACCCATCATCTTATACTTCCCTAATAAGGGAATGAAAGGGTTAGTTACTGTTAATAGCCTAGCTTCATACCTTCCTAACTTCCTATCTTCTAATAAGACCCTCTCCCTTAATCCCTCTCCCAAGAGAGGGAAAAATTTTACGATACTAGCTTCACATCTATGCCTCTTGGCGTCTTTGCATCTAGCTGCTTCTTTGCCTCCGGCGGAGCCTACAGTGCCCCCCCCCCGAAGTCCCACAACTGGCTCTGTATCATTATTTTAGGCATATTCTCTCTCATAATATTTACTCCAGATTGATATTTAATATTCTTATTTTAACAATATTTTAAATATTTTTCAAGCTTTGATTTCATGCTGAAAAGCCCAGGCAGAGTGGTTATGGATACTTTCAAAAGCTTCGCATTCAACATCAAATTCTCTGATTATATTATGATTACGCAGCTTAACAACCACATCACGCAATACATCTTCCACAAATTTCGGGTTTTCCCAGGCCTTTTCCGTTACAAATTTTTCATCTTCTCTTTTTAATAGAGGATAAACCGGACAAGAAGCACATGTTTCAATAAGCTCTATCAAATCCTCAAGCCAAACCTGTTCACTCTCGTCGTAAGAAACCTTAACTTTTATAAACGCTCTTTGATTGTGCGCCCCGTTATCAGAAATTTCCTTTGAACAAGGACAAAGTGTTGTCACAGGAACAACAACACCGAGAATAAATTTGTAATTGCCATTTTCAATTCTTCCTTCAAAAGAACAATCGTAGCTCATTGGCGCTGACATACAGGTAACAGGAGATTTTTTATCAATAAAATACGTAAACTTAAATTCCAACTCCCCGCTTTGCGCTTCCAAATTCGCTATAATTTTTTCAAGACAGCCTTTTATGTCGACTCCGAGAAGATTTTTATTCTTCCACTCTGCCAACACTTCAACAAATCTGGACATATGGGTGCCTTTATAATCCTTTGGCAAGGAAACATTCACACGCGCTCTTGCACAAACCACCTGATTTGAATTATTCTTCCGCTGAATAATCAACGGAAGCTCAAGATGCTTGATTCCGACTTTCTGGATGTCGACATTTCTATTATCTTTTAAATTCTGTACGTCTTTCATTGTAATATTTCTTAATATATAAGCACTAAAATAGCAACTTTTTTACACTTCTGTACTTTATATAAATATAAAGCTCTCTCTTCTTATTTAAACGGATAGGCCTTGAATATCAAGGTCTTTTTTTTTGCTATTTTTCGGAGGCTTTGTCTAAAAGACCTCTTATTCTGAGGTATCTGTCAAGTTCTACTCTGAATTTGCCAAGATCCTGGTAAATCATATTAGGCATTAATACTCTGTTGTCATACTTAGGATCCAGAATATAAACTGTCGGGAAACCGCTGATACCAACATCATTTACCAATTTTTCATTATTCTTGTCTTCAACATTTACCATTACAAAATTATACTTATTTTTATATAATTTGCTTAAAATTTTATATTTGGGCATGAATTTCATGCAATAACCACACCAGTCAACATAAAAAAGTGCAAGCATTGGTCTTTCAGAAGCTTCAACAGCTTCCTGATAGGTAATTCCTATATGATAATCAGACGGATGCTTTGGCGCGTTCATCATAGAAACAGCAAATGTAACCGCAGATGTAAGTACTAAAACAAAAATTATACCCAAACTTATTAACAATTTCTTTTTCATAATATCCTCCAATGCCTAAATTATACTCGAAAAAATTTATTCATACAAGTTTATATTTTTAATAATTCTTAATATAAGACTTGAAATTTTATATACTATAGTATATACTAAGTATATACTAAGTGAAGTTTATTCTCGTTCACCTTGTGTCACCAAAAAAGAAGGAGTTTAATGAGGTATGAAAAAAAATTTGCCAATTAAAATGAAAACGACATCAAAGCTTTCAAATCCGGCAAAAAATGAAATTTTAGAAGGTGACAGTATTTTAAGCGATTACATTAAAGAAATTTCTGATTACAAATCGCTTACACCTGCCGAAGAAAAAGAAATAGCTAAAAAAGCTAAAGAAGGAGATGTCGAAGCAAAACAAAAGCTTATCAAAGCCAATTTAAAGCTTGTAGTAACAATTGCAAAAAAAGCAATTCACATGTCAAACCTTCCAATGATAGATTTAATTCAGGAAGGCAACTTAGGACTTATGGCAGCTGCTGAAAAATTTAATTACAAGCTCGGCTACAAATTTGCCACTTATGCAAGTTGGTGGATTAAACAGGCAATGTTTAAAGCAATTTCCGAGCAATCACACTGTATGAAAATACCTGTTTACATTCAGGAAACCCTCTCCAGATTTTCCAAACTAAAAAGAGAGATGGAACACGAAAATAACTGTCAGGTCAAAACAGAAGAAGTTGCAAAAAAAATGAACATAGAACCTGATAAAATTGAAACATTTTTATCAGCCTATTCCAAAACAATCTCTATTGAAAGCGGACTTGAGAACAGCGACGGCAAAGAAATGAATATTGCAGATATTATTCAGGATGAAAAAGCGTCAGCAACAAAAGAAGTTGAATATGAAAATTTGAAAACTGATATTTTGAATGTAATTTCAACTCTTAAAGAAAGAGAGCAGGAAGTTGTAAAAATGCGCTACGGACTTGAAGACAATGCAAGAAAAACTCTTGAAGAAATCGGCAATATTTATGGCGTTACAAAAGAATGCATCCGCCAGACAGAATTGAGAGCATTGAAAAAAATGAGATTCTCCGTGTTAGGTCAGGAAGTTTTATCAGCTTACGTTGACTAAAGAAGGTATATTTTTGTGTTTATTTGATTGAAAAAAGTTTTTAACCGCCGTTTTATAAACGGCGGTTTTCATATAAAAAGAGGTTTACTTTCTCAAAAGAAACATTAAAATTAAAGTATGAAAAAATTTCTAATACTTTTTTTTACAATAATAATATCGGCAGGCAATATTGCGTTTGCAGACGGTGACTTGTGGGATAGCTACGGCGACCAGAATATTTACGGACAAAAGCCGGTCAGTGACCAAGAATTTGAACAGGCGCTTGAAAGCAAAAAAGGAAAAAAGAAACGCGATAAAAATATTCCAAAAGGAGAAAGCATTCAGCAGAGCAATGAAACAGATTCTATTTTAAATGTTTCTAAGGAACTGCCAATTCTTTTAATTCCTTTAGATCTGAAACTTCAAGACGGTTCATTAATTCCAACGGGTCACTATCAGGTTGAGGGCGTTAAAGAAAACGGAAAAACTTATCTAAAGCTTTATCAGGCGCACTATGTAATTGCAAAGCTTCCTGCGACAGAAACAAATGACGATTTTGGGGAAAAGACAATAAATTTCGTTAAATTAATTCCTCATGGACAGGCACATGTACAAATAGTTTTGGGCAATGTTAATTTTAATGCATACTCAGTAATTGACATCGCGGATTAGTGTTGATAAAATAAGTGCACAAACAGGGGGAAATATGAAAAGAGCAATTGTAATGGTTATTGATTCAATGGGTATCGGCGCAATGTCTGATTGCCAAGAGTTCAATGATATACCAGAATGTAATACTTTAAAACATGTATGCGAATTTAATAACGGGCTAAATGTCCCTAATATGCAAAAAATCGGGTTAGGTAACATTCAGGATTTTAAAGGTATAGAAAAAGAGCCTGCTCCTATCGGACAATACGGGACAATGCTTGAAAAATCAAAAGGCAAAGATACAACAACCGGCCACTGGGAAATGGCAGGACTTATTTCTCCAAAACCTTTTTCAACTTACCCGCATGGTTTTCCGCCGGAACTTATTGATGAATTTGTAAAAGAAACCAACTGCGGCAGCGTGCTTGCAAACCGACCCGCAAGCGGCACTGCGATTATTGCAGAACTAAATGAGGAACACCACAGAACAAAATACCCTATTGTATATACAAGTGCTGACAGCGTTTTTCAAATCGCAGTTGACACAGATTTAATTCCGCTGCAAACTTTATACAACTGGTGCGAAATTGCAAGAGAAATTCTTGATAAGGGAGATTGGAATGTGTCTAGAGTAATTGCACGGCCTTACAAAATCATAGACGGCAAGCCCACAAGAATTTCGAAAGACAGAAGGGATTATTCAATGGTGCCTTCACATACAATTTTGAATGATATTAAAAATTCGGGCGGAAAAGTTATAGCTATCGGCAAAATTGAAGATATATTTTCAAAATCAGGAATAACACATGCCATCCATACAGGTTCAAACAGAGAAGGACTTGAATTGACTCTGAAAGCTGTCAAAAATGAACTCGATCTTGAAAGCATTGCCTACCCTGATTATAAAGAAGCTAAAACAACAACCGGAAATTTAATTTTTACAAATCTTGTTGATACAGACATGCTATACGGTCACAGAAATGACCCAAAAGGTTACGGCAAGGCAATAGAAGAAATAGACACATATGTAGATGATATTATTGAAAATATGACAAATGAAGATTTGTTAATAATCACAGCGGATCACGGCTGTGACCCTACAGTTGAAGGAACCGATCACACAAGAGAAAAAGTTCCGGTTCTTGTTTACTCAAAAAATATAAAACCCAAAAACCTTGGAGTTATTAACGGATTTGATTATGTTGCAAAAATTATAAAAGAACATATTTTTTGATTGAATTTTTAAATTTTTTGTATTAAAATAAAGGAGTGAAGGAATTCACAATTGTATTAAAAATAAGGAGAATGTAGAAATGACAGTAAAAGTAAATGATTCTTGTATCGGATGCGGCGCTTGCGAATCTATTTGTGACGCTGTATTTTCAGTAGATGGTGTTGCTAAAGTTGATGAAGCAGCAGTTGCTGATAACATGGATTGCGTTAAAGAAGCTGCAGACGCTTGCCCTGTTAGCGCAATTGAAGTTGAATAATCATTACGTATAAAAAACTAAAAAATAACCGGTTAAAAATTTAACCGGTTATTTTTTATCTTCTGTATTCACAAACAAAAACTATTTTTTGAGTAGTAATATCTGTTTCATTTGTCAGAGGGACAGTATTTCCGTACTCATTTTTTACCCCTTCAATCTCGCAGATGTATCTATCTGAAATTGGAGGTTCAGGCGTACTGTTATTATAATAGCCGGATGAAGAAGAATTTGGATTATTTAACTGCATTTCCAATCCATCTATACGTGATGAGAGGCGGCTTTCAATATTGTGCATTTCATCAGTTATATTTATTAAGTTTTCATCTATATATCTGTTATAATCATTTTCTGAAGAATTTGTTTCTTCTTCATTTATATCTTCTTTATTCTGGGTTTTATTATCACTTTCATATTTATTAACCAACATAGGAGCACTCACAATCATAACTATTGCAAGTATTATTACAAGCACTATTGCATAACCCATTGTAGAAAGACCTGATTTTCTATTCATTAAACCGTCCTTTTTTTGCTTATAATAACATAGAATTCCTACTAGTTCAAGTAAAAACAAATTAATAAATCTAATATTTAATTACTATAGCAGGTAGTTACAAATATTAAATATTGTGCTAAAATATTATTGTCAAATTAACAAAATAAGAAGGGAATATATAATGAATAAATTTAAAGGATTGGTTTTAATATTAGCAGTTGCAGCAGGTCTTTGCGGATATGCGCAAACATCAGGGACTTTGCTTGTAAATACCAATGTACCTGTAAACGCTAAAACTACTGTTTCATATCAGGTTGTTAATCCGCTTGATGTCGTTGCAAGACCGAATTTTTATATGAATAAAAATATTAAAATTAAAGCGAAATTTGATAAGTTTTCAACACTTGGTCTTGACTACAAACCGGCAATGAGAAGTTCCGAAAAATATATTTCTTTTTTAATTCAGCGTCCGGATATTACAGATCACAATATACCGCTTTCTGAGTTAAAAATATTCTTAAACAGAGATGAAGCAGAAAAACATATCGACCTCAATTCAGGCGACATTGTAGAATTTTCAGGAAAAGTTTTTTCAAACGCACTTGGAGATGCCTGGATGGATGCTGATAAGTTTACGGTAATCAGCACAAAACCTAAAACAGAAACTGAAGCAAAATAAAAAAGTTTATTAACGGAGTTAAGATATGAGCAATAAGAAAAACGATATATTTTTGACAATCCATGGCCACTTTTATCAACCGCCAAGAGAAAATCCCTGGCTTGAAGCAATTGAACTGCAAGATAGCGCTGCGCCTTTTCATGACTGGAATGAAAGAATTAATCAGGAATGTTACAACCCTAATTCTGTGTCAAAAATTGTTGACAGCAGAAATCGAATTCTTGATGTAGTAAATAACTATGAATATATAAGTTATAACTTCGGTCCCACGCTTCTTTCCTGGATGGAACACTATGCTCCTTTAACTTATGAAAGAATTATTAAAGCAGATATTGAAAGTATAGCCGAACACAACGGGCACGGAAACGCTATTGCACAGGTATACAACCATATAATTATGCCGCTTGCCAATGAGCATGACAAAGAAACACAAATTAAATGGGGTATTCGCGACTTTGAATACAGATTTGGGCGAAAACCTGAAGGGATGTGGTTAGCTGAAACTGCTGTAGATGACGACACATTACGGCTTTTGGAAGCAAACGGCATTAAATTCACGATACTTTCTCCCTATCAGGCAGAAAAATTTAAAAAAGCCGGTGATAAAGAATGGACAGATGTAAGTTGGGGAAATATTGACCCTGCAAGGTCTTATAAATATAACATTAAATCAGCTCCCGGCAAATCTATTGACTTATTTTTCTATGATGGAGCAATATCGCGTTCTGTTGCTTTTGATGAACTTTTAAAAGACGGCAATAAATTCAGTAAAAGGTTAAAAGAAGGTGTATCAGAATGCCGCGATTATCCACAGCTTGTGCATATCGCAACAGACGGCGAAAGCTACGGACACCACACAAAATTTGGTGATATGGCATTAGCTTATGTCTTAAAAATTAAAGCAAAAGACGAAGGTTTCACAATAACAAACTATGCTGAATATCTTGAAAAATACAGAAGCGACTGTGAAGTCGAAATAAAACAAGCATCAAGTTGGAGCTGCTTCCACGGCGTTGGCAGATGGAAAGAAGATTGCGGATGTTCAACAGGCGGTCATCCAGGTTGGAACCAACAGTGGAGAAAACCTTTGAGAGAAGCCCTTGATTATTTGAGAGATGAACTTGTTACAGTATTTGAACAATGCGGTAAAAAATATTTTAATGATGTATGGGATGTAAGAAATAAATACATTGATGTCATACTTGACCGCGGAGATATGAATGTCAAGAATTTCCAACAGGAAAACTTCCTGCCAGATTTATCAGATGAAGACAGAGTGCATGCAATGGAGCTTTTGGAAATTCAACGCCAAACTATGCTTATGTACACAAGCTGCGGGTGGTTTTTCTCTGAAATATCAGGGATTGAAACAGTCCAGATAATGAAATATGCTGCACGAGCAATGCAGTTAGCTTCAAGGTTTACTTCCAAAAATCTTGAAGAAAATTTCTTGAACATACTTTCACAGGCAAAAAGCAATATTCCTGAACACGGAACAGGAAAAGATATTTTTGAAAGATTTGTTAAACCGTCAATTGTCACAACAAAACAGATTGCAAGTCTTTGGGCGCTTTCGTCTTTGTATGAAGATTTTGAAGACGAAGAACAGGTTTACTGTTACACAATAACAAAAAAAGATTATAAACGCGTTCATAAAGGCACTTCAACATTTGTCACAGGCCATATTGAGGTTCAGTCAAAAATAACACATCAAAAATCAAATCTTGTCTTTGCTCTTATGCAGTATGCAGGCGGTGATTTCCACTGCGCAATCAAAGAGTATTCAGATGATGTCGAATATAACAAATTAAAAAATGATCTTATAAAAGTGTATCTTATGAATACAATAACCGAAATTATCAGGGCAATGGACGAATATTTCGGCAAAGAATACTTCACTCTTAAAGATATATTTATTGAAGAAAGAAGAAAAATTCTTCAAATTATGCTAAAAGGAAAACTCGCTAAATTCTCGCAAATTTATCAGCAGATGTATGATGACGGAAAGGGTGCAATATACAACCTGCAAGGTTTGGGGCTTAATATCCCTGATGAATTTAAAATCTCAGCCGCTTATGCATTAAGCCATAAATTTAATGATATTGTAATACATTCCGGCGGATTTCTTGATGATGATATGATACAACAGGCTGTAGATATTAATTTCGAGGCAAAAAGAATTGATATTACTTTAGATAAAAAGAGTTCCAATGTTATATTCAGCAAAAAAATTCTGCAAAACGTCAACAGACTTGTTCACAGTTTTGAAATCCAACAGGCTGAGGTACTTCTTGAGATATTTGACACTGTTGAAAAACTTGAACTGCAGGTTGACATTGCAGAAGCCCAGAACACTTATTTTGCCAAAATTTATCACAGAATAGGCGATATATTGGAAGCTGATTTCGGCAGCAAAAATTCTGCAAATAGAAGATTTGTTGAAATGCTTCTTGATATTGGGGCAAAATTGAATATTAACACAGAATTTTACCAGAAAAAACTGGATAAGTTATTGCTGCAATAAAATTACCAGTTTTCAGAACCGTATTTTTTATACAGCTCAATATTTTTGTGAATTTTATGCTGAACAGCCGCAATTTTTTTTAAAGTTTCCGGCTCTTGGGTACGCTTTGCAAGAAGTTCCAGTTCTAGCAATTCTTCTTTTGCACGTCTTATTTTTTGCTTATCCTCTTCGCGTTTCCAGAAAAGCCAGCCTTCAAACCCGCACCCGGGAGGCACAATAGCCCACGGAGAAGACGGGAAATAACGGCAAAGTGTCGGACGATTTTCATAATTCCCACATAAATTATCTACCTGTAAATATTTACAGCGGTAAAAAGTCATATCCTTTTCCACATAGTTACCGTCATCTTTCAACCTGTTTATAATGTTATCTACAATTCCTGCATCAACTTTTCTTGCTTCATAGATTGATTTGTATGGAACAAATATTGACAAAAAATCAATTGCGCCCTGATCGCCTTCATCTGCCATCTGTTTTAATTTCTCATAAGGCATGGGAGCTGTAACTACACGGCAGCATTTGCCGCACATTTTGCAAAGATGTTGAGGACGTTGTGATAAATAATTTTCTTCGTAAGAGCCCATAATTTAATTATAACTATCATGGGAAATTATAAAAAATTATGTAATATTTCTTAAAAAAAGAGCAATAAATTTTAATAGAATTACTTTATTTATATAAGGTAGTAGTAAAAGGTAGTTTTATATGCAAAGTTCCGTAGGTCAACAAAACATACAGCAAAATGTTATACCGCAAAATACGCAGTATCAAACAGCACCTGTGCAGCCCCAAGCTGTCCAAGCGCAGCCTGCAGTATGCACTCCTCAATACCAGACGCAGGGACAAAACGTTCAGGTTCCAAATTATTCAGGGGTAAATATTCAGATATTCAATCCATCAGTTGCGACACCAGGTGCAACAGCTCCCGTTTATAACGTAAATGCCCCAAATTACGGAACAAATCCTGTCAGCGGCTGCTATCCTTCAGGATACTATACTAACAACTGGGGAAATCCCGCAAACAATAATAACAACAATACAACCAACACAACAAATACAACAACAGAAACAACAACCAAAAACGAAAAGAAAACAGAAAAACGTGAAATTGTTCAATTAACGGATGATTATATAAGAAATCTTGAAAACTATTTAAACAGCCAGAATAAAGAAGTAAGACTTATGGGCGCAAAAGAAGTAGTTGCAAGACTTGAAGAAGATCATTCAAGAAAAGATGACAAAGCATTAAACGCATTAATCAACAAAATGCTTCAAGATCCTTATACTCCGGTAAAAGTTCTTGCAATGGGCGCACTTGATTCAAGAATAGCAACAGGCGACGCTTTTACAGTCGGACTTTTAACTCAAATGCAAAATTCTCAAACAGGTTACGGACAAGATGCACTTCAGGCATCAAATATCCTCTTGAAAATGTCCGGACAAAAAGTTGAAAAAGAATTTGAAGTAAAAGACAATAAAAAAAGTACACAAAAAACTGAAACAAAATAGGTAAAAAATGAGTATCAAAACAGCATTAACATCAGTAAAAAGTAATTTTACAAAATATCTTGCCAAAGGTGCAGGCGTTGCTGCACTCGGCATTATTGCATATGATGCTCATATTGTCGGGAAACTTCAATCTGACGTTTATTCAAAATCAAGAGATGCTAACGCAGGCATACGAGCTTTTGACAATACACAGTATCTTACAAGCCCTAGTGTTACAACATCAAATCTAAAAAAAGGCGTATTTAGATGGGAAGTAGATAACAATTTACGCACCTTTGTAAATTCCGCAATAGGATATTTCAAAGGCTTCGGCTCAATGCTTGTGGATAGTGTTGTACCGCTTGGTCTCGGACTTGGAGCATTATTCGGGAAAGGCAAATGGTCCAAAGGTTCAGCAATCGGACTTGGAATATATGCAGTTGTAAAATTGTTTAAAGACGTCCTCGGCTTCGGGCAGTACAACGATTTGAACAGAAAGTTCTAATTTACCACGGGTAATCATCTCTTATTTCCCAACCGTCAATCATTATAAGCGCCGTACAATATAAATTTTCATATTCTCTCCCGCTTGTATGTTTAGAACATTTATTTTTAAGAGTAGTTCTGTCCAAACTGATACCTGACGGAAGCAGTTTCATCGTGTCTGCTCCGTCAAACGTAAACATAAAAAAATCTCTGCCTACGATATTAGGCCCTTGCTTTCCGTTTATATCTACAAATATTATAGGCAAAGAATATATATTCTGAGAACTTGATCTATTATATGAAACAAATAAGGTTGAACTGTTTGGTAATTCCAGTATATAAGCATTGTTAAAATTGTATGAACGTCCATCCTTTGTTTTGGGATAAACATATCCTTGACGAGCTATATTATTTGAATATAGAGGAGAGGAAGTTAATTTTAAATATGGCACAAGATATTTATCCGCAAATGAAGTAATTAAATCTTGAACCTGTGTTGGATTGTCCTGATCCATAGAAGTTGAACCAACCATACCCCAGCTTGAAATATCGCCGTAATCAGCCTGAGCATGATTTACAGCCTGATAAAGAATACTATATGTCTGCTCTAACCGTTTTGCCGTAACCTGTTTTTGGTGTTTTACAATCATACCTGGTATAGTCATCGCAGCAACCACACCGATTATGCCAAGGGTGATGAGAACCTCTGCCAGAGTGAATGCGGCTCGTTTTTTAGGTGAAGAGTGAAGGGTGAAGCGTAAAGAGAATTTATTTTTAAGGCGATAAGACGATAAGACGTTAGGACGATAAGTGCGTTTCAGAGAATAAATGTCATCCTGAACTTGTTTCAGGATCTTATAAATATAAGATTGACGTGTATTATTACTAGTAGAATGCGAAGCATTCGACGTAGTAATCTCATCATTATTGCAGCTATCTTGCGATTGCGACGGTCGTTTCACTCCCTCGCAATGACAGTGGGGAAATTGACATGAATTGTCTAACATGTCTACGTGCGTAGCACCCTCGCAATGACAGAATTGCGCAGCTCCCTCTCCTATGGGAGGGAAAAGTTTTTCGATACTAGCTTTGCGTCTCCGCCTCTTAGCATCTTTGCATCTAAACACGAGATTCTGAAATAAATTCAGAATGACGTAAATAGCTTGACCTCTTGACCTCTTGACCTCTGAGCTTCCAATAAAACCCTCACCCGCAGTTGTAAGTTCTCTTTGTTCACACAACTGCTCCCTCTCCCAGAGGGCGAGGGGATGATTTTTTACGAGCTTCTGAAATAAATTGAGGATGACAGAATAAATGATAATAGCTTTGCATCTATGCTTCTTGGCTTCTTCGCCTCCGGCGGAGCCTACAGTGCCCCCCCCCCGAAGTTACAATTCTTTACAAACTTTTCCATAATTAAATCCTCGCTTTTCTGCAACATGTTTATTATAGCGTATTATTTATCTGTTTTCAAGCCACTTGTTATAAAGATCCGGACGTTTTGCTTTTGTCCGCTCTAAACTTTTTTCAAGACGAAATGCGTTAATATCTTTATGATTTCCGTTCAACAAAACTTCAGGAACTTTTAAGCCTCTGTATTCCCGCGGCTTTGTATAATGCGGATACTCCAAAAGCCCGTTTGAAAAACTATCCTCATCAGCTGATTCAATTTTTCCAAGAGTCCCCTCGAGTTTTCTGCTCACAGCATCTATTAAGCACAAAGCAGGAAGTTCCCCGCCCGTTAAAACAAAATCACCCAACGAAATCTCACGCGGTTTTATAATCTCTCTTATACGCTCATCAAAACCTTCATAATGACCGCAAAGTAAAATCATCTGATTATATTTAGCTAAATCATTTACTATATGGTCATTTAATGGTTCTCCCTGAGGGGAAAGCATTACCGTAACGGTATTATCGTACTGTTTAATACTTTCATAAGCGTCAACATACGGCTGAGGCATCAAAACCATTCCTGCTCCGCCGCCATATGGTGTGTCATCAACTTTTTTATGCTTATTCAGAGTAAAATCACGCGGATTAATAGCATTTATAGTAACAATTCCCGCATCTATTGCGCGTTTCATTATACTAAATCCGCAATAGCTTTCAATCATCTCAGGAAACAGGGTGAGAACATCAAAAATCATTCTATCAATCCCTCAATATTATTTATTATAATTTTTTTATCTTTAATGCTTACATCTGTTACAATAGCTTTTACAAACGGTATAAGAACAATCTTTTTCGAATTAGTTTTGACTGAAAGCAAATCGCTTGCTCCATTATTTGAAACACCAACAACAAATCCGACCTTCTTATTGTTCTGGTCAAATACTTCAAGACTTACAAGCTCATCAATTAAAAACTCGTCTTCCTCAAGATTTTCTCTTATTGTTTCTTCTTCAACATAAAGGAAAGCGCCTTTAAATTCCATTAAATCGTTGATTGAATTTATGCCCTCAAATTTTACAAGTGCATAATTTTTATGCAAACGGATAGTTTCTATATTGAGGGGTTTATAATCATGATCAATTTTCACAAAAACTTTATTTAAAGAACAGAAAAAATCCTGCTGATTTTTAGTAAAACCAACTTTTGCTTCGCCTTTAATACCATGGAAGTTAAGAATTTTGCCGACAGAAATGTATTTTGTCATACTTTAAGCTTCCGGAGTTTCTTCAGTTTTTTTAGGTTTTCTGCCTCTTTTAGGTTTCACTTCTTCTGCCGGTTTTTCAGCTGCTTCTTCTTTTACTTCAGCTTTAGCTTCTTCATTTTTCTTTTTGAATTCTTCCGGCAAATCAGGTCTATCCTGGTTCCAACGATTAAGTCCCATTTGAGAACGAATAAGCCCGATACCAACGTGAACTCTCCACTCATCCATTTTTAATTGAGCCGCAATAATTTTATGGCAGCCAATCGGAGGGAGCGGAAGCAATGGTTCATAAAGATTTTTAATAGCAAACAATTGATCCGGAGAAATTGCGAGTTTTCTTTTCGGGAACGGCAATTTCGGAAGCATCATCTTTTGTCTGACAAGATTAATCCCGAAGAAAACTTTTCTCGGTTCTAGCCCGATTTTTTCACCAATTACTTCATGGCAGTCAGGGTTAGGCAAAGGCAGCATAGCCTTATAAAGCTTTTCAATTTGTTCTAACTGCTCCTTGCTGACAAGTAACTGTTTTGGTCCTTTATTTTTCGGACGTTTATTTTGAAAATTAGGTCTGCCGCCGGGGCGTCTGTTTTGGAAATTGTTATTTCTGTTATAACCGCCCTGCTGTGAACGGTACCCGCCCTGAGGCCTATTGTAACCGCCTCTGTTATCACGGTTTCTGTTGTTATTATTTCTGTTATAGCCGCCTTGACTATATCCGCCGCGGTTTCCATAATTGTTGTTTTGATAATTTCTCTGGGGTCTTTGATATCTTTGCTGAGGTTCCGGGCTGCCGCCTGCGCTGTAGTATCTTGGCGGTTCTTCAACTCCGCCTGCACTATAACCATTCAACGGTTCCTGAGGAACAGGTGCTTGAGCTTTTGTTTCATCCGCAGATGGAGCTGACGGATTAATCATCATACTTTTGTCAGGATACAAACAATCCGGACAAATAACTCTTTTGGGGTTTTTTGTTTCAAACTCACGACCACATTTGATACACTTGTTTACATACATAATGAAAGCCTCTTAATTAAAAAAATAATAACGTAATTCCGGGTTAATAAAAGATAAGAATTTCTCCTCAGTATAAAAAATCGATTTCTAACTCTATATCAATGTTTATATTATACCATGCCTGAAAAATATTTGCAAGTGCCATGTTTATTTTTCAAGCATAAATGTTACAGGGCCGTCATTTATCAACTCTACATCCATCATTGCGCGGAATTTTCCGGTTTTTACAGGGATGTTGTAATCATTAATACATTTTACAAAATATTCGTATAATTCTACTGCTTTATCAGGAGCAGCTGCCTTGTCAAACGACGGACGGGTGCCTTTTTTACAGTCGCCGCACAGGGTAAATTGCGATACTACAAGAATTTCACCCTGAACATCTTTTATAGATAAATTCATTTTATCGTTTTCATCTTCAAAAATTCTCAAAACTGAAATTTTTTGAGCTAATTTTTCGGTATTTTCTTTTTCATCGTTTTTTTCTACGCCAAGAAGCACCAAAATCCCTTTATTTATAGAGGAATAAAGTTCGTTATTAATTGTCACAGATGCACATTTTACGCGTTGAATTAAGGCTTTCATCAGTTTTTAACCTTTCCGCTCAGTTGTCCGCAGGCTGCATCAATATCTGCTCCACGCTCCAAACGGACAGTTACTTTTTTGCCGGATTGTTCAAGCAAAGATTTAAAACGCATTATTGAATTGTTTGACGGCTTTTGATAATCATTCTTTTCTGTCGGATTATAGGGGATTAAATTCACATTACATTTTAAATCGTGCAAATAATTCACTAGCTCTTTTACGCTTTCAAGAGTATCGTTTAAATCCTTTATAAGAAGATATTCAATAGTTATTCTCCTGCCTGTTTTTTCAATATAATTCTTTAATGCTTTTTTCAACTCCGGCATAGGATATTTATCTTCAATTTTCATAAGTTTTCGCCTGATATCATGATTTGGGGCGTGTAATGATATGGCAAGTGTTGACTGCATATCAAGTTCTGCAAGTTTATTTATTCCGGGAATTATTCCGGAAGTTGAAACAGTCAGGCGTCTTGCTCCTATTTGAAAATTTTCATTAAAAATTTCCATTGCTTTCAAAACGTTATCCAGATTTAAAAGCGGTTCTCCCTGTCCCATAAAAACAACATTTGTGACTTTTAATCCTGTATCTCTTTGAATTGTCAAAACCTGCTCAATAATTTCTTTATAAGTTAAATTTCTTATAAAACCGCGTTTTCCTGTTGCACAAAAAGAACAATTCACAGCACATCCGACTTGAGAGCTTACGCATGCGGTCAAATTTGCACGATTGTCAAATCGCATCAAAACGGTTTCAACACATTCACCGTCAGGATATTCAAGCAAATATTTCAAAGTACCGTCAGAACTTTCCTGTTTAACTTTGATTTTTGTATCTGTAACTGTTGCAACTTCTTTAAGCTGTTCTCTGAATTTTACAGACAAATCCGTCATTTCATCAATACTTTTAACCGATTTTAAATAAATCCAATTATGAATTTGGCGTGCCCTGAATTTTGACGCTTTCAATTCATCAGTTATTTTTTCTATTTCGTGTAAGTCTAAACCTGAGAGCACTATCATAGGATTATGGCCTGCCTTCCTGTCCTCTTGACATCGTGTCTTCAGGAACGGGTATTTTCTGTTTGTAATAATCAATAATTTCTACCATTGAATGAAGCATCAAAGCAACAGGTTCGACCTGAAGGCGCCATTCATAAAACCCGCAGGACTCCGGTAAAATGCTTAAAGGGTTATCAGGGAAAACCCTGCAGATTTCAGGACGGTTTTCATAATCTGAACAGCGCTTACAATCCGTCAGCTTAGGGCAATGGTAAAAATAAACCTTCTCATCTTCCAGTGTATCTTCAACAAGTTTTATATATTCTGGATAAATTTTTCTTGCTTCTTCTTTTGTTTCATAAGGAATAAATATACTTATAAATTGAGAGGCAAATTTGTCGCCGTTTTGAGCTTTTTCTTTTAGCTGTTCAGGAGAAAATTCAGAACACGCAAGATTGCAGCAGGTTGCACACCCTTTGCAGGAAAAATTTTCTCTGTAAGCAAGAATTTCTTTCCATTTCCTTACAATTTCATGCGAAATATCATTTTCAAACATATCTAAAACAGCTATCTGCCATTTTTCTCCGTCACTGTTTTTTTCAAAAGTGTCGAAAATATCGCCGTCTAAAGTTTTTGGTTTAATTTCGTCAACCCTCTGCTTTATCGCATCAACAGTTGTTAGAAAAATTTCGCGATATTTTTTACGCATATTGGAAATTGATTTTGATAAGTCTTCCATAACTAAAGTTTAACATAAACATTTTAGTTATTTCCAAACAAAAAATTATACATTATTTCCATCTGGCTGTCCATAGCTGCTCCGCCCTCTTCACTTGACGGTTTTACAAGATTAAGGGCTTTGCCGTTATAATCAACTGCCTTAATTTTTCCATCAATACCACCTGCTTTATCTCCATTATGACCGATAGACATATCAAACATTGACATCATAGCTGCAACTTCTTTTTTGTCGGCAACTCCGTCTTTATTTATATCAATATGAGAAAATATATTGCGTGCCATTGCCTGCTGCTCAGACAAACTTAACTCATCCTCCATAGATGTATCAAGCTGAGATTTTACAAATTCATCAGCTGTTAATTTGTCGTCATTATTGCCGTATTCATTGTCGATGTGTTCTATATAAGATGCACCAAAATTCAAAAATCCGTTTTTGTACATATCTTTCATTTTTTGAATTTCTGCAGGAGTTTTGTTCTTTTTATTAGCCAATTGACGGTATTCATCAGGAAGAACTTCAAAAGTCTGGTTTGTAACTTTAAAATACTCTGCCGCACGTTGTTCTTCTGTCGTTATTGTACCGTTTAAAATTTTACCGATAATAGCATTTTCATCAGCGGCAATTTTTTCTGTAAATCTTACAAACTGCGCTCCTCGTTCTGCTGAAACATTTCCGTATTGAACTGAATTAATCCCCATAAAAAATCCTCTTAATATTTCCCTATATTTCTATAAAAAAATTCTTTAAGAGGAAATTTACAAATCTCTAATGTTTGTAAAAGAATATTAAGAAAATGGGATTACGAAATATCCCATCTTCCGCATGTGCCACCCCAACGGGCAATAATATTTCCTTTAATATCTTTTATCTTTTCGACATGTTGAACTTCTTCACCGCCTTCAACAATTGTGATAACCTCACAGTTGTTTGAACAGCCTGTGCAGTCGCAGGTTATTGAATGGAAATGCATTTCACCTACCTGCCAACCTTTAAACTTTGTCGGAGCTTCAGTGTATTGATGATTTTCCATTGCAAGCAGCGCCGCACCTATCGCACCCATTGTTTGGTGATTTTCAGGAACTACTACTTTATGTCCCAGAGCTTCTTCAAAAGCTTTTACCATACCTGAATTTGTTGCAACACCGCCCTGAAATGAAAATACTGGCAGAAGTTCTTTACCTAAAGCAAGATTTGAAAGATAGTTTCTCACAAGCGCCTGACATAGACCGTATAACAAATCTTCTACAGGATAACCTAATTGCTGTTTATGGATTAAATCACTTTCTGCAAAAACGCCGCATCTTCCGGCAATTCTTGCAGGGTTTGTAGATTTTAAAGCAGTTGAGCCAAAATCCTGAATAGGCACATTTAATCTGTTAGCCTGCTGATCAAGAAAACTCCCTGTACCTGCCGCACAAACAGTGTTCATGGCAAAATCTGTTACAATACCGTCACGAAGAATAATAATTTTACTGTCCTGCCCGCCGATTTCAAGAATAGTTTGAACTCCCGGGACATTAATACTTGCAGCAACAGCATGAGCTGTAATTTCATTTTTTATAACATCTGCTCCAACCAGTGCACCTGCAAGATTTCTGCCCGAACCTGTTGTTCCGACTCCCATAACTTCATAATCGGTTAATTTTTTTGAATAAAGCTCATTAAGACCTTTTTGAACAGCCATAACAGGTTTTCCTGCCGTTCTAAGCATATAGCTGTCCACATATTTACCCTTTTCATCAACAAGAGCAAGTTTTGTCGTTACCGATCCTACATCTATCCCTAAATATACTGTTAAACTCATAATACTTCCTTCTTTAAATATTCTATAAGTAAATAGTATCACAAACAAAAATAAAAAGACTCATTCAAATTGAATGAGTCTTTCACATTTATTTATAAGCATGTTTTAGCATTACAGAAGTTGACCGTCCGCCTTTTTCAGTAGGGTTGCACGAAAGGTCAGTTGCAACATAAGGCGGTTTATTTAAATTTCCGCGCGAACCAAAGGAAAATAAATCATGTCCCCATTTGTTCGGCCCTTTCATTCCATTTATATCAATTGCAAAAAGTCTGAAAGAAGTTCCATACAACAAAATAATTGTACCATCAGAAAGGACATAGGCTGTGCAATTATTTTCCATATTGCTTTGCGTCCATTTATCACATCCGTGAGCCTTTTGTTCAGCCATATCATCAGTCAAAGTATCATCCTGCTGTTTATGATAAGTATCATTACCTGTATATTTAGGGATACAAGCATCATTTAATGCATTACCGTCACATTTTTTTATAATATTTAGATGTTTTTCAATAGCAGCTGTGAAATTTTTACACTCTGTAGTTCCACCCATATAGTCCGAAGGTAAAGGAGATCCGTCAGGCAATTCAGACTTAATACAAATACCTGCATCATTTCGTTCGACGCACACACTTGAAGGATAAGGATTTTTATCCCAGTAATAACAGCTATAATTGTATTCTTCATCTGCATATACAGCCTGAAACGCCTGTTGAATAACAGAATATGCCCTTTTAAACTGCTGTTTTGCAACCATATCTTTGTACTGCGACATTAAAGCGGGTATAGTAATCGCTGCAACCACACCGATTATACCGAGGGTGATAAGAACTTCTGCCAAAGTAAACGCCGCTCGACGAATATTGTGAGAGTGGGCTACGTGCGTAGCACCTTCGGCGAGGGTGAATGCGGCTCGTTTTTTAAGTGAAGAGTGAAGGGTGAAGCGTGAAGAGAATTTGTTATTACGAGGCAGCGTAGCCGCTGCACCCGACACTTGGATTTTGTATAAACTTTCTTTGTCATTACGAGGAGAATGCGGAGCATTCGACGTAGTAATCTCATTCATATTGCAGCTATCTTGCGATTGCGGATCAGCTGCGCTGTCCGCAATGACGGAAACAGATGCTAGGTCATTCTGAGCGAAGCGAAGAATCGCATTATCTCCACGATTATGCGATTGCCACGGTCGTTTCACTCCCTCGCAATGACAGGGGGAAAATTGACATGAATTGTCTAACATGGCTACGTGCGTAGCACCCTCGCAATGACATGTTACTCCCTCCCTGATTAGGGAGGGTTGGGGTGGGTATTGATTGTTACCCATCCTCTTATCCTTCCCTAAAAAGGGAAGGAAGAAGCTATTTTCTGTTAATAGGCTATCTTCATATCTTCTTAGCTTCCTACCTTCTAAATTGACTTCGCATCTATGCCTCTTGGCATCTTTGCATCCAATTAAACCCTCGCCCGCAGTTGTAAGTTCACTTTGTTCACACAACTGCTCCCTCTCCCAAAGGGCGAGGGGGAACGTAGCCGTTCCATCCGACACATTAAGATTAACTATAATGCTCAAAATACTTCTTAGTGCCTTAGCGCAATAGCATCTTACTATCTTTAAATAGCTTGACCTCTTGCCCTCTTGACTTCTATCTAACAGCCTAGCTTCTTTGCCTCCGGCGGAGCCTAGAGTGCCCCCCCCCCCGAAATTTTCATGCTTGATAAATTTTTTCATAACCAACTCCTTCTTATGCTCAACAAGTCTATTATAACAAAAGAGTCCGACTTTTTCAAGTCAGACTCTTTGCAAATAAAAACTAAATATTTCTTATTTTTATTTTGATTTTGTCGGAATTCTCATTGCATAGAATGAACGAACAACGAACACTAATGCAATTACTAAGAATATCCAGCCTGCAATCGGAGCAACATTTCTAAAGCTTTCTGAGATTGCAATTTCCATTGCTAGAAGGCCGAATAATGTTGTGAATTTAATAATCGGGTTCATAGCAACAGATGATGTATCTTTGAAAGGATCGCCGACTGTATCGCCGACAACAGTTGCTTCATGAAGCGGAGTACCTTTTTCTGCTAAGTCAACTTCAACGATTTTCTTAGCATTGTCCCAACATCCGCCTGCGTTTGCCATAAATACAGCCTGGAACAGACCGAATACAGCAATTGCAATCAAGTAGCTTACAAAGAATGCTACAGGAGCTGATGTTAAACCGCTTGGTGCAGACAAACATGCAAAAGCAAGTGCAAATGCAAACAATGCGATAAAGATATTTACCATACCTTTTTGAGCGTATTGTGTACAAATTTTTACAACTTCTTTTGAGTTTGCGACGTTTGCAGATTTTGAATCAGCTTCGCCGAGTTTGATGTTATCCTTAATGTATTCAGTTGCAGAGTATGCACCTGTTGTTACAGCCTGCATAGATGCGCCTGAGAACCAGTAAATTACTGCACCGCCTGATAACAAACCAAGCAATGTATAAGGATTTAACATATTCAAAATCATTTCAGGTTCAATACCTAAAGTTGATTTGATTACAAGAATCAGTGAGAAAATCATTGTTGTAGCACCAACAACAGCTGTACCAATAAGTACAGGTTTTGAAGTTGCTTTGAATGTGTTTCCTGCACCGTCATTTTCTTCTAAGTATTTCTTAGCATTGTCAAAATCAGGTTTGAAAGAATATTCTTTTTCGATTTCTTCGCCAACGTTTGGAATATCTTCTATTAAAGATAATTCGTATACTGATTGAGCGTTATCAGTTACAGGGCCGTAGGAGTCTACAGCAATTGTAACAGGCCCCATTCCTAAGAAACCGAATGCTACCAGACCGAATGCGAATACTGAAGGATAAATCATCAATGTTTCAGGAATATAAGTTGATGCTACATAAGCCAAGCCCATTAACAATACGATTACCATACCGATCCAGAAACCTGAGAAGTTACCAGAAACAATACCGGAAAGGATTGTCAATGAAGCTCCGCCTTCTCTTGATGCTGTTACAACTTCTTCAGTATGTTTTGCTTTCGGAGAAGTAAAGATTTTTGTAAATTCCGGAATTAAAGCTGCACCTAAAGTTCCGCAAGAAATGATTGCAGAAAGTACAAGCCATAAATTTCCGCCTAAATCAGCCAATAACCAGTGGCTTACGCCGAAAGTCATAGCGATTGATAAAATAGATGTTAACCAAACAAGGTTAGTTAACGGTTTTTCAAAATCGAATTTTTCAGTTTTTGCTGCATAGAATTTATCAGCAATATTGTTAATCCAGTAAGAAACAACTGAAGTAACAATCATTAAGAATCTCATTACGAAAATCCAGGTCAACAATTGAACCTGATTAGCTTCACCTGCTACAGCAAGCAAGATAAATGAAACAAGAGCAACACCAGTTACACCGTAAGTTTCAAAACCATCAGCTGTAGGTCCGATAGAGTCTCCTGCGTTGTCACCTGTACAGTCTGCGATAACACCAGGGTTTCTCGGGTCATCTTCCTTAATACCAAACTGAATTTTCATCAAGTCAGAGCCGATATCAGCAATTTTTGTAAAGATACCGCCGGCTACACGAAGAGCAGAAGCACCTAAAGATTCACCGATTGCAAAACCGATAAAGCATGCGCCTGCGATTTCACCAGGAACAAAAAGTAAGATGATTAACATCATAATAAGTTCAACTGATACAAGGCAAACACCGATTGACATACCTGCTTTTAAAGGAATGTTCATAACATTTAACGGGTTGCCTTTCAATGATGCAAATGCAGTTCTTGAGTTTGCAAGAGTGTTCATTCTGATACCGAACCATGCAACACCGTAAGAACCTAAAATACCGATTACAGACCATGCAAGAATTATCAACACATTGGTCAAAGGCATTTTCTGAAGGTATCCGAAGTAAAATGCGATACATAGACCGATTAATACTTCAAGAACCAGAAGGAATTTACCCTGCTGGATTAAGTAAGTTTTACAAGTTTCGAAAATAGTATTTCCAACATCAGCCATTGCTTTGTGGACATCTAATTTCTTAATTCGTAAAAATTCAATAAATCCGAATATCAAACCTACAACAGAGATTGCAATACCGATAAGCAGTAAGTTAAAGCTTTCGGGACTTGCATTTTTGATACTCGGAACAACTAAATCTGCTTCGCTTGCAAGTACAGGCGAAACACCCATAAGCAAAGTAGCGAAAAGAGCCATCAATGCTTTTGGAGAAGTCAACTTTTTAATCATAATCTCTCCTTCACTAAAATAAGTTGTCCTACCTCAAACTAATACACTTAATAAAAATATTATAAAACAAACTAAAATTTTTACAATAATGTTAAAAAAGTTAATAAGTTTATAAGTAAATAGGTCATTTCGGGGAGGCTATGTTCAACGGGAAGAACACTGTTTATTTAATGTACGCTTGTCGCACTGTTATAACTTATTCACTTATTTACCTATTAACATATTAACTTAATAAAGATACACATCTTCTAGCAATTTTATTTCAAACTCACTTCCCGCAGGGATAGAAATTCTGCCGCCTTTAGACCAGAGAGCAAATAAAGGCGAACCGACAAAATTCACAGCATATACAACCATGCCGGTCAACACAGGGATTGGTGAAATTAAAATACCTACAGGATTGTCAGCGAGTTTTGATGATGTTCTTCTTGTTTTTTTATAGAAGTTTTCGCCTTTATCAATCTGATTTGACACCCCTTTCCAGTAGCTGCGTTTGCCTTTCATATTGTTAAAGAATATTTTTTTCATATTAGCTTTTGTAATTTTCCCGTGAACGCTTCTTGTCTGTCCGTTAACAGTTATGCTGTCAACCATCAAAACAACAAGCCCGCCGTTTCCGCTCATCTGTGGCTGGTGGGAATCTTCAACAACAGCTGTAAATTTTGTCCCGGCAGGAACGGTTATATATCTTTGTGTTACAGGTTTTATTGATGTGAAAGAAACTTTTGCCCCTTCTCTCAAATAATCAGAAATTACAGAATTTGATTTAACTCTAAATTTTGTACCTTTTTTAATTCTGATTGCCGTAGATTTGTCATATTTATAGTCATTTTGAAATTTTTTCACACCTATTTGCGGCTTTGCATCCGGTGTAACAGGAAGAGTTTTAGGAGGTGTTTGCGGTACCTGACTTTTTGCCGGAGCCGTTGTTTGAGAAGGCGCTGTTTTTGGCAATTCAGGAAGCGTCTGCTCTAACTTTGACGGGTCGTAAGTCCTTCTGATTTCATCGTCAACAGAAGTATCAAGCTCAAGAGCAGACACTGGAGATAAAAGCAAAAGTAATACTGTGATTAAACAAAAATACTTTTTGATTAATCTTCTCTTCACTCTTCACACCTCACTCTTCACTTTTTTAACATTTCATTAATAGCTTTAGCGGCTTTTTTACCTGCTCCCATAGCATTGATAGCGTTAGATTCTCCAACAGGCGCAACATCACCGCCGGCATAAACTGTCGGGATATTTGTTGCACGGGTTTCAGAGTCAACTGTTATATAGCCTTTCTTATCGGTAATTATTTCAATGCCGTCAGCTTCGGCAGACTTTTGAATAATAGGATTTGGGCCGGTACCAAGTGCTACAATTACAGTGTCAAGTTCAACTGTTTCCGTTTTACCCGTAGGCACAGGTCTGCATCTGCCTGATTCATCAGGTTCACCGAGTTCCATAACTTCAAGCTCCACAGCTTTAACATAACCGTTTTCACCAATTATTTCTTTGGGAGCATACAGGAATTTAAACACAATGCCTTCTTCTTTTGCATGCCTGATTTCTTCAAGACGTGCAGGAAGTTCTTTTTCTGTACGTCTGTATATAATATAAACTTCTTCAAAACCTACACGAACGGCAGTCCTTGCAGCATCCATCGCAACGTTTCCGCCGCCGAATATTGCAGCCTTTTTGCCAACCCTTAAAGGAGTCGGACTGTCAGGCTGACCTGCATGCATAAGGTTTACTCTGGTTAAAAATTCATTTGCGGAAAATACTCCGTTTAAATTTTCTCCGGGGACGTGAAGCATTTTGGGCAATCCTGCACCCGAGCAGATAAATATTGCATCAAATCCGTCTTCTTTTAACTGTTTCAGGGTAATAGATTTCCCGACAACAACATTTGTATGGAATTTTACTCCCATTGCTTTAAGATTTTCAATTTCTCTGTCAAGCACAACACGCGGCAGCCTGAAAGGCGGAATACCGTATCTCAAAACTCCGCCGAGCTCGTGAAGAGCCTCAAAAACTTCAACATCGTGCCCTGCTTTTCTCAAATCACATGCCGCAGTCATCCCTGCACAGCCTGATCCGACAACAGCGACTTTTTTACCTGATGGTTTAATTTCAGGCATTTCAGCTTTTGTATTATCTCCGACATAACGTTCTAACGCTCCGATTGCAACAGGCTCGCCTTTAATACCGAGAATGCACTGTCCTTCACATTGTCTTTCCTGCGGGCATACACGACCGCAGACAGACGGGAGCATACTTGTCTGACGAATAATTTCTCCTGCTTTATTCAAATCCCCATCTTTTATTGCTTTTATAAAATCAGGTATCTGAATGTTAACAGGGCAGCCTGCAACACATCTTGGATTTTTGCAGTGCAAACACCTTGAAGCTTCAAGCTTTACCTGTTCCTCTGTCAAATTGCTTTCAACGGGTTCAAAATTATGACGTCTTTCAATTTTATCCTGTTCTTTTACATGTTGTCTTTCTACAGCCATTTTTACCTCTCCCTCTTATACTAATTATTGTATCAGAAAGAGAAATAATATACAACGAGTTAGAAAAAATTATTTCAATAAATGCCCTCTTTTATCGCGAATTATCTAATTCAAAAAATTTGTACAATAAATAACTTAATATTTTATGCTTTTTTATTTGGTTTGTTTTATAATTTTTCCGATAGGGATAGACAGATAAGGGAAAGAGGTTTTTATGGCATTACGATATGATGCAGGCGAAGTTATAACCGCAATGGTTACACCGTTTAACAACAAAAGAGAAATTGATTATGACAAAGCCGAACAGCTGACCAAACATCTTATTACCCACGGAAGCGACGCTGTACTGGTTGCCGGAACCACAGGCGAAGGACCGACTTTAACTCATGAAGAAGAATTTGAACTTTTAAGCACTGTCAAAAGAGCTGCTGTGAACAAAGCAAAAGTTATAATGAATGCAGGTTCAAACTGCACAGAAACTGCTGTAATGGCTGCAAAATGGGCACAAAAAGAAAATGTTGACGCAATTCTATCTGTTGTGCCTTACTACAACAAACCTTCTCAACAGGGGATGATAGAACACTTTTCAGCAGTAGCAGAAAGTGTTGATTTGCCTGTAATTATTTATAACATTCCGGGAAGAACAGGTGTTAACATGCTTCCGGAAACTGTTGCTGCACTAGCTGAAAAATATTCAAATATCGTAGCTATTAAACAAAGTTGCGGAGATATGGATACCGTTACTGAAATGAAAATTTGCTGTCCGCCGGACTTTTCTATTTATTCTGGAGATGACAGTTTAACACTTCCAATGATGTCGCTCGGCGCAAGAGGTGTTGTTTCTGTTGCATCTCATCTATTCGGCTCTGAAATCAAATCAATGATTAGAAACTATAAAACAGGCGAGTTTTTAGCTGCTGTAAATATGCATAAAAAACTCTATCCTGCATTCAGAAAACTATTTATGGCGCCTAATCCTGTTCCTGTTAAAGCAGCATTGGCGCATAAAGGATTAATTGAAGATACGGTCAGACGTCCGCTTGTTGAACTTTCTTCAATTGAGAAAAAAGAACTTTTTATGGTTCTGGATGAAATTAATGAAGATTAGCCTGAAAGGGTTATAACAAAATTCTAATTTCTTTTAAAATAATAATATAAGCAGTATATAAGGATAAAAAAAATGAAAAACAAAATTTTAATGTTCTGGTTTATCGTAGCAGTAGTAATTGTTTCAACTGTACTCATCTTCGTTAAACCGACAAAATTAGGACTTGATCTTGTCGGCGGGTCAAGGCTTGTTCTTGAGGCCGAAACAACCGACAGCATTGCAAAAATTACACCTGATGTAATGAGCAGATTGCAGTTTGCAATCGAACAGCGTGTTAACAAACTAGGCGTTGCAGAAACTGTTGTTCAGCAGGTCGGCGACAAGAGATTGATGGTAGAAATTCCAAACGTAACCGATTTAAAAGAAGCAAAAGCTTTTATCGGCGAAACCGCTCAATTGGAATTTAAAAAAGAAGGAAAAGCTCCTGACGGAACTCCAATCTGGGTATCAACCGGATTAACAGGCCGTGACCTTGCAAAGTCAACACTAAGTACAGATGCAACAGGTCAGTGGGTTGTATCTCTTGAATTTAACGGAGAAGGTGCTAAAAAATTCGCTGACTTGACTAAAGCTTTAGTCGGACAGCAAATGGCTATTTTCTTTGACGGAGAACTTCAATCTGCTCCGAGAGTAAATGAGGCAATATACGGCGGTAAAGCTCAAATTTCAGGCGGGGAAAGCGGTTTTGCTTATGATGAAGCAGAACGTATGGTAAATCTATTAAATGCAGGTGCTCTGCCAGTTCCTGCTAAAATCGTTGAAGAAAACACTGTAGGCCCTACACTCGGTGCAGACAGTATCGCGAAATCTAAAAAAGCAGGTATAATCGGTTTATCAGCCGTAATGATATTTATGATAGTCTTTTATCACGTACCAGGTTTGATTGCTGATATTGCTTTAATAATTTATAGTATAATTTTATTTGCACTATTTAAAACTATTCCAGTAACCTTAACCCTTGCAGGTATTGCAGGTTTCATTCTTTCAATAGGTATGGCGGTTGATGCAAACATCCTTATCTTTGAAAGAACCAAAGAAGAATTAAGAGCAGGAAGGAACCTTTTTACAGCTATTAATTCAGGGTTTGACAGAGCATTTACAAGTATTTTCGATTCAAATATGACAACAATCATTACCTGTACAATACTTTATCTTTTAGGAACAAGCGTTGTTAAAGGTTTTGCTCTTACACTTGCAATCGGTGTTCTTGTTTCAATGTTCAGTGCAATCACTGTTACTAAAAACTTCATGCACTTAATCTTCGGTACAGGTGAACTCAAACACCCGGCACTGTTTGGATTAAGAAAAGATGAAATCGGACAGAGCTATGAAGCGACTGAAACAAAACGCGAAAAAGCCCGTTTCGGTATTCTTGATTAAGTTTATATATTATAAAAATTTCACGAAAAGCGAAGCGACTGACAAAATGATAAAGAGGATAAAAAAATGATAAATACAGGTAGAAAACATTTAGTTCATATAGTTAAATTCAGATGGTGGTGGATGGCACTAACATGCCTTCTTCTTGTTCCGGGGATTATCGCAATGATATATTCATCAGTGACTTACCCGAACCATGCACCGATGAAAGTCGGGATCGATTACACAGGCGGAACAATTTTGCAATACGGATTAGAACAAAAGCTTTCTAACAGCGACATTGCAAAAACAAGAGAAAATCTTGAAAAAGCAGGAATTGAAAATCCTTACATCCAAATTTTGAATGTAAACAGCGACCAACAAAAAAATACTAAATCAAATATCAGTTCTATTATCTCAATCAGAACAAAATTTATTGACAAAAACTCAAACACAACTGAAGTTATAACAGAGCAGCTGCAAAAAGATTATACAAATCCTGAATTGATTTCAGTAAGTTCTGTGGGCCCGACAATGGGTAAAGAATTATTTAAAAATTCTTTGCTTGCCGTAACTCTTGCATTTTTAGGGATTGTAGCTTATCTGTCATTCAGATTTAGATTTGATTATGCGCTTGCAGCGATTTTAGGTGTACTGCACGATGTATTGTTTGTCTGCGGAATATTCTCAATACTCGGGCTTGTCTATAACGTACAGATTGACGGATTATTCATTACTGCAATTTTGACGGTTATCGGTTTCTCTGTTCACGATACAATCGTTGTATTTGACAGAATAAGAGAAAATCTTCGTTATTACTCAAAGAAAATGTCATTCGGCGAAATAGTAGACGCATCAGTAAATCAGACATTGACAAGAAGTATCAACACATCGTTAACAACATTAATCACCCTTCTTGCTCTTTATTTCTGGGGCGGTGTAACAACAAAAGATTTCGTTCTTTGTATGATACTCGGTATTGCTATCGGAACATATTCAAGTATATTCTTCTGTTCAATGCTTGTTGATTTCTGGAACGATAAGCGTACCGTTTCCCCTGCTAAATAAGCTCTTAAATTAATAATTATAAGAATTAAAAAGAAGACCTCTTTATTCAAAGAGGTTTTCTTATATTATAAAACAGTTTTTATTGCTTCAATCATACCGGTTTCATCTGCAATATTTTTGCCTGCAATATCAAAAGCTGTTCCATGCCCGGGTGAAGTTCTTATAATATCAAGACCAATTGTCATATTAACAGTCTTATCACCCGCAACAGTTTTTATCGGAATTAAACCTTGATCGTGATAATTTGCAATACAGCAATCGTAATTCAAAGCCTTAACAAACAACGTATCTGCAGGCAGCGGATTGGTAATATTCACACCTTTTGCTCGCAGTTCTTCTGCCGCGGGGATTAAAATATCAATTTCCTCGCGTCCTAAAATCCCATCCTCTCCGGCATGAGGATTAAAACCGCACAGAGCAAATTTCGGTTCGACAATCCTTAAATGTTTTACAAAAAATTCTTTCAAATTCAATATTTTTTCAATAACCAGATCTTTAGTAAGGACAATATCTTTTAGTGCGACATGACGGGTTAAAAGAAGAACCCTAAAATTGCCTGCAACAAAAAGCATTTCTGCATGCTGATTTCCATGAGCCAGATATTTTTGTAAAATTTCTGTCTGCCCGCTAAATTTATGTCCTGCAAGATATAAAGCATTTTTTGCTACAGGAGCTGTTACAATAGCTCTGGCGCCAATTTCACAGGCTTTTTTTACTGATTGAAACGAAAATTCTCCTGCTTCTTTAGTAACCATTCCGGGTTCAATATCCGCATCATAAGGAATTTCAATAATTTCATATTTCTTACTTATTAAAAGAGATTTCGAAACAAGTCCGGAATGACTTTTTTTATCATAAAAATCCAGAACTTTTTTATTAGAAATTAAAACAACACTATCAGACGGCAGATTAAGCTTTGTTAATGCTTTTATCGTAATTTCCGCCCCTATACCATTTGGATCTCCTGTTGTGATTACGATTTTAGACATCCTGCAATCCGCCGTGAGTATCAAAATACCTTAAAATATCAATTAAGGTGTTTGCATTGCCCAAATTGCCGGATTTTGTCACAATCCATTGTGCATTATGATCCAGGCACAGAGCAATTGCCGGCGCAACTTCATCTACAAGCTGCAGTTGGCATGCACCTATTGCATTGCAGCATTTGTAAGAAGTTTCACCGCCTAAAGTTATCAAAATAGCTTCTTTTTGACCAGTAACACGTCTTGTCAGTTCCGCAAGAAAATCCGTGATTACAGACGCTAAATTAGCCTTTGTCAATTCCGCATTCAATGAATCCTCTGAAAACCCGTCAAATTCTTTAATTAAATTGGAAGTATGCACTATAACAGTATTATCAAAACGCAAATTTGAAACAACTCTGTTAACAAGTTCATCTGTAACACCGTTTAAAACGGTTTTTAAGTCCAGACTTATAGAAAGCACATCATCAAATTCATCGCTTTTTTCAAGTTTGTCAATTTGGTTTGCAGTAATCTGTGTTGCACTGCCGGAAACAATAAATTTCGGCAACCTTGGGAAAGTTTTTATTATATGCTGACTATCCAAATCAGCGAGCCAAAATTCGCTCAATGCCTGTGCAAAAGCAGATGTTCCTGCAGGTAAAATTTTATATTCGCACTTTTTAATTGCCAGAGCGACCTGCTCAATATCGACAGTAGAAACAGCATCGGCAACTATCAACTTTTTACCTGACTTTACAAGTTCATTTATCTTCTGTAAAATCGGCCCTGCTCCCTTCATAACAGTTTTAAGTTCTATCAGGCTTACCAAATCCTGATATTCAGGTAAAATCTGAGATTTTAAAAGAGTTGGCAAATGAGATTCAAAAATAGGAGAATGTGGATCTCTAGCCATTTCAGTTCTTTCAATCGGCACTCCGCGTAAAAGATGATAGCCTCCTACAGTTGTCCTCACTTCAGCAGGAAAAGCCGGCAGCACAATAGCAGCATCATAATCAAGAGCATGCATCAATCCTAAAACCTCAACAGCAATATTTCCCCTGACTGTTGAATCAATTTTTTTATAAACATAATCGGGATTAATCTTTTCTTTAAGCATATTTGCAGCCCCAACAACTCTTTCATATGCAATTTGCGGTTCTACATTTCTAGATTCCGTTGAAATTGCCCAGGTTTGGGTTCCTTTAATATTCAAAGGCTCAATTTTATCCGAAAGTAAAATCTGTGTATTCGCACCTTTCAAATGAAACTGCAAAGCTGTATGATTTGCACCGGTCAAATCATCTGCAATTATACCGACTATATTAGAATTGATTATCATAATTCTTGAATATCTCTTTTAGACCCTAATAATCTTATATTGTTAGCAATAATTAAAAAATTTTCTCTTTCATTGCCAGTCATTTTATCTGTCCATTTATTCTGACCTATTCTTCCGTCAACAACAACCTGAACACCTTTTTTTATATATTCCCCGGCAAATTCTGCTAATTTATCCCACACATCAATATTAAACCAGTCAGCGACTTCTGATTTTGTTTTAGGATCCCAACGGTTAACAGCAATTGAAAAATTTGCTTTAACCTTACCGGATTCAAAATATCTAATTTCAGCATCTCTGCCTACTCTGCCTACCAAAACTGCTGTATTCATATTCAATACCTCTTTCTAAATAAAATAATACTGATATTTTACAACAAAAAACTCTCGCTTAACAAAATTTTCATTACTTTTTGTAACAAAATAATTTATACTAAAAGTAGTTTATTCTTCTCTAACTGCTGTTTTTCGTAAATTATGTCAACTAATTCTTTCAATACTGTATTATAAGGTGTTTCTATATGATGTTTTAAACCTAATTCAATAACAGTCCCTGCAAACATATCAACTTCAGTCTTTCTTCCTGCCTCGACATCCTGCAGCATAGAAGTTTTACCCTCAGGAATCATTGTATGTAAATGTTCTACAGTTTCATCTATCATTGTTTCAGGATTTTTAACCCCCTCTGCTTTTGCAATAGCTTGAACTTCTTTCAAAACATTTCTCACAAAAGCCATGGCTCTTGTATTTTCAAGAAGCTCGCCAAAAGTCAGGCCAAGGATTGCAGTTGTCTGGTTTGCCGCAACATTAAGCATGAATTTTAGCCACAGTGAATGCAGTATATCATCAGGGATTGAATAATTTATCCTAGCACGCTCAAAATATTCCTTTACACGCTCAACATTTTCAATGTCATCAGAATTTTCAGATCCGTAAACAATTGTATTTACATCGTCATGAATAATTTTTCTTCCTTCTCGAACTGCACTATGACCTATAAAATAGGAATAAAGAAGTTTTTCTCTTCCGTATTTTTCCGCAATAAGCCACTCGCTTGTAACACCATTTAAAAGTGACAAAATTATTGTATCTTCTTTTACAAAATTTTTTATATTATTTAGTGCATCTTTCAACCCCTCGAATTTTGTAGCGATTATAATTAAATCAGCCTTAAAATCACTGTTATCCGGCAAAATATAATTAAAATTCAGTTCCCTGCCATTGAATATCGTTGGATTTGCAAGATATCTGTTTAATCTTTCTTTGTCTACAAGAATTCTTAATGATTGACTGTCATATCTTTGAATTTTGTCGGCATAAATGCTGCCTATTGCCCCTATTCCGCATATTAAAACGTTTTTTATTATATTCATATAAAAATCTTAGCACATCAAAAAAATTATAAAATCCGTTTTGTTAAAAATTGTACACATGAACTAGTTTTTATGCAATTTTATACATTCAAAAATACTTTATAAATATATAGTAGTGTAGAAAATTTGTAGTGTGAATTTTTAATGGGACTGGAAATATCAAGGCCAATAAGTGTAGGCGGAATAAATCCTAATATTTACATAAACCGTAACTATAGAACTGGTTTCGGGCAAAGTCTTAATGCTGACACATTTGAACGTCAGTCTATTGAACGCTACACATCAGAAACTGCAATTAAACGGATGATAAACTCAAATCCCCAAATACAAAAAATTGCCAAAAATTTTAACCCCCAAATGCAATTAAACCTGACAGAGCTTAAAGAACTTTTAAATAATCATGCTTCAGATACACAAAAAATTGCCAAAGGAATAGCTGAGAATTTACCGTTTTCACTCAGAAATAAAGTAGATTTAAAGGCAATAGACGATGCTGCATATCTTCACGATATAGGCAAAGTCTTAATTCCAGAAAACATACTAAACAAAGCAGGCAAGTTGGATGATAATGAAATAAAAATTATGCATACACATTCTCAACTAGGATATGAAATGCTAAAAACAACAGATATTTCTCCAATTACATTAAATCTTGTCCGTAACCATCATCAAAATGCTAAAAAAACAGGATATCCCTGGGTAGGCAATGATTTTAACGCAGATTTAAACCTTCAAATTCTTTCTGCGTCTGACAAATATTCAGCATTAACAGAAAATCGTGTATACAAAGAAGCACTTACTCCAAAACAGGCACTTACTATAATTTATCAGGATGTAAAAGAAGGGAAACTTCATCCTTTTATTTTCAAAGCACTTGTAAATCATGTTAACAGCAGCCAACTTTCAAAGGTGTCATAAGAGATGTTATTGAAGTCTATAAGACGTTAGGACGATAAGGCATTAAGTTCATTACAGTGCGCTAAAGCGCACGTAAAAAATTTCCTTCCCTAGCTTGTGAAGGTTAGGATGGGTGGTGATTAGAGGCGAAGAGGCATAGATGCTAAGAGGCAAAGCTAGTATCAATAATGAATTTTGTTACAATTTCACCAAAATATCTATAAATGAAAATAGCCTGCCCTCCTGACCTCTGGGCATCTGTTCCTCCGACTGTTACCAACCCCAACCCTCCCTAATCAGGGAGAGGAAATTCCGTCATTCTGAACTTGTTTCAGAATCTAAAAATTTAATATGCGCTTTAGCGCACCCGTAAAGACTTACTCACTTATTCTCCTATTTACTTATTCACTTCAATATTAATTTGTTTGTTGTATAATTAAATTGATGAATTTAGACACAGCCATAGATACATTTTTATCACCAATAGCCGATAAAATTTCAGGGATTATATTCAGTTCAGTCACTATTCACGGGGTCAGAATTGAATTTTTGGTTGCCCTTTTAATGATTGCGGCGTTTTATTTTACGATTAGAACACGTTTTATCGGTATCTGGGGATTTAAACACGCTTTAAAACTTATTACCAAAAACTACGAACACAAAGAAATACGTGTAAAAAAGAAAAAAGGAGAAGTTTCATCTTTTCAGGCACTTACTGCAACAATTTCAGCATCTGCAGGAATAGGCAATGTTGCAGGTTCTGCGGCAGCTGTATCTATCGGAGGCCCCGGGGTAATTTTTTGGATGATTATGGCAGGATTTTTCTCTATGGCATTAAAATTTGCAGAAGTTTTACTAGGCCTAAAATTCAGAAAAGTTAATCCTGACGGAACAATAGCCGGCGGGCCTATGTATTATATAGAAGGAGCACTCAAAAATAACAAGTATGTAGGCAAATTTGCACCGCACCTTTCTAAAATTTACGCTGTATGCTGCATTTTTGCGATGATAGGCGGATGGAATTTATTTCAGATAAATGCAATGACAACTCAAATTACCGAAGTTACAGGAGGCGAAAACAGTTTTTTTGCACACCAAAGCTGGCTTTTAGGTTTAATAGTTGCAATTATAACTTATTTTACAATAATCGGCGGGATAAAAGCTATCGGGAAATTTACGTCAAAAGTTACGCCGGTTATGTGTACACTATATGTTCTAACAGCATTTGCAGTTTGTATTTATAACATCGGACATGTTCCTCATACATTTAGCGTAATTTTAAAAGAAGCGTTTCATCCAAAAGCATTAGCAGGCGGATGGATAATGTGCATGCTCTGGGGATTTCGTCGTGCGATGTTCGCAAACGAAGCAGGGCTTGGCACGGCACCTATCGCGTTTTCTGCGGTTAAAACAAACAATCCGGTAGCTCAAGCCTTTATTGCCATGCTTCAGCCGTTTGTAGATACGGTAATTGTAGGTTCTGCGACAGCTTTTGTTATTGTTGTATCAGGGGAATATCTTCACACAACAGGGATTGCAGGCATTGAATTAACCTCAAAAGCTTTTGGCACAGTTTGTCCGTTTTTCCCGATTTTGTTAACATTTATGGCAAGCTGTTTTGTGCTGTCGACAATGCTTTGCGGCTCATATTACGGAATTAAGGCGTGGAATTATTTATTTGGCGATACAAAATTGACAACACGGACTTTTCAGGTTATATATTGTTTATTCATTATTATAGGTTCTGCCATGAACTTTAAAAGTATAATTAATCTATCTGATGCATTTACTTTATTCTTGGCTGTGCCAAACTTAATAGCAGTATTCATGTTATCTGATGTAATCATGAAGGAATTAAAAAGATATTGTAAAAAATATAATGTAGGATTATTTAAAGAGGAGAGAGATGAAAATGAAGAAAGATTGTCTGGAGATAGTAAGCTCAAAGTGTAAAAACTGTATGGGGTGCGCACTTGGCAAAACTCGCAAAAATGTAGTATTTTCTGACGGGAACCCTTCAACTGCCAAAGTTGTATTCATAGGAGAGGCACCTGGAGAGATGGAAGATGAATTAGGCAGACCATTTGTAGGGCGTGCCGGACAACTTTTGAATGAATTTCTTGCAGAAGCAGGGATTTCAAGAGAAGAAGATATTTATATGATTAACACTGTAAAATGCAGACCTCCTGAAAACAGAGTTCCTACAGATGATGAAAAAGCAGCTTGCAGAAAATTTTTAAACGCTCAAATTGATATTATCAATCCGCGTGCAATTGTTTTATGCGGAGCTACAGCATTAAAATCTTTTGTTAACCTTGATAAAAAACAGACAATCTCAAAAGTCAGAGGCCAGTGGATGACAATTAATGTTGACGGAAAAGACTACAAAGCTATAACAATATTCCACCCGTCATATCTTTTGAGAAACCGCTCAATGGAAGAAGGTTCTCCAAGAAGATTAATGCAAGTTGATTTAAAAAATATTAAAGACACTATTCTGCCGGATGTTGACCACTTTAATGACGGCAATAGCGTAGAATTTATGGAAGCAAAAGAACTTGCTTTAGTCTAATAAAAATTATTACTCAAACAATAAAAACTGCATTATTAATAAATAATGCAGTTTTTATGATGATTACTCAGTAAAATTATGAACTTGTAATTAAAATCTTTTGGTAGTATAACCTTAATTGTAGTTAGTTAGGGGGATCCACCCCAAAAATTTCTCAGCCTCCCTTGTAAAGGGAGAGGAACCGCAAAAGCGGTGGAGGGATTTTATTAAGAAAGGATAAAAATGGAAAAGAACAACGAAACTTTAAGTGTTTTAAGACACTCAACATCACACATTATGGCTCAAGCCGTTCAAAAGCTGTTTCCGTCAGCAAAGTTGGCAATCGGACCGGCTGTTGAAAACGGTTTCTATTACGATTTTGATTTAACAGACGGTCATGCCTTCACTCAAGAAGATTTGACCAAAATTGAAGAAGAAATGAAAAATATTGTTAAACAAAATCTTACATTTGAAAAATATGTTATTCCTGATGTTGAAAAACAAATTGCAGAATTTAAAGCTGAAGGCGAGATTTACAAAGCAGAGTTATTGGAAGAACATAGGAATGACAACCCGACATTGTATTTAACCAAAGATAAAGATGGAAATGTTTTGTTTAACGACCTTTGTGCAGGCCCTCACCTTCCAAATACTTCATATATTAAAGCTAATGCTTTTAAGCTACTGAAAGTTGCAGGTGCATACTGGAGAGGAAACGAAAAAAATAAAATGCTCCAGAGAATTTATGCAACTGCCTTCTGGACAAAAGAAGATTTAGCGGATTACCTGCATTTTCTTGAAGAAGCAGAAAAACGCGACCACAGAAAACTCGGTGCAAAACTTGATTTGTTCTCAACTAGAGAAGAACTCGGCGGCGGTCTTGTTTTGTGGCACCCAAATCTTGCAGTTGTAAGAGAAGAAATAGAAAATTACTGGAGAACTGAACACAGAAAACGCGGATATGTAATCGTTAACACACCCCATATCGCAAAGTCGAAACTCTGGGAAATTTCAGGACACGCAGACCATTACCGCGAAAATATGTTCTTTATACAAAAAGATGATGATAGCGACGATCAATTTATCTTAAAACCGATGAACTGTCCGTTCCATATCCTGATTTATCAGGCAAACAGATATTCTTACCGTTCTCTGCCATTAAGAATGGCTGAACTCGGTACTGTTTACAGAAAGGAAAAATCAGGTGCGCTGTCAGGTCTAACCCGTGTTCAAGGTTTCACGCAGGATGATGCGCATATCTTCTGTACACCTGAACAATTGGTTGACGAAATCAACGAAATTATTGATTTTGTTGCAGATACAATGAAAATATTTAATATGTCATTTGAAGTAGAACTTTCTACCCGTCCTGAAAGCTATGTCGGAGAGATTGAAAATTGGAACAGAGCTGAAGCCGGCTTAAAAGAAGCTATGGACAGACGCGGAATGAAATATGAAATAAACGAAGGCGATGGAGCTTTCTACGGTCCTAAAATCGACTTCAAAGTAAAAGATGCACTCGGCAGAACATGGCAATGTGCAACAATTCAGCTTGACTTTAACCTGCCGGAAAGATTTGATATCAAATATCAGGACAAAGACGGATCTATGAAAACTCCTGTTATGCTTCACCGTGTAATTTTCGGGTCTATGGAACGCTTCCACGGAATTTTAATAGAACACTATGCAGGTGCATTCCCAACCTGGTTAGCGCCGACACAGGTTGCAATCGTTCCTATTTCAAATGAAAAACACGTTGATTTTGCAGAAAAAGTATACAAAAAAATGCGCGCTGCAGGTATTAGAGTAAAACTCGACGACCGCTCTGAAAGTATGAATTACAAAATCAGAGAAAGTTTACAGGATAAGAAAATTCCTTATGTATGCGTAATCGGCGATAAAGAAATAGAAACAAATTCCGTTGCCGTCCGTGCAAGAGGAATAGGACAGGTAGGAACAATGGAAATTGACGAATTTATTTCTAAAATTGAAAACGAAATTCATTCCAGAAGTTCCGAGTCATTTGCAAAGGAGCTAGTAAAAGTATAAATTTATTTTTAAAGGATGGCAATTAAATTGCCGTCCTCTTTTCAATATGAGGTGCAATAATGAAAAAAAATATATTCTGGTTTCTTGCAGGTGCTATTACAGTCTTTATTATTTTCATTTCTTTTATTGTTTTTAACAATCTAAAAAAAGAAAATCTTCCTGATTCACAACAGCTTGCAAATGCTTACACCGAACTTGACAGAGTTTTATACATAAGAGCTGTTAGCAGATTTAAAAACGGTGATGTTAAAAATTCTCTTGAAGATATGAAAACACGTGAAAGTATAAGAAAACTTATTCATTCTAAAAATGAACCGTATTTAAAAGATAAGGATGAAGCTGTTGATTGTCTTACCAGACTGAATGATTTGAATGAAAAAATCAAACAAAATCCTAATAATTACAAACTTTATTATGAACGTGCAAATCTCAAAAACAAGCCAACTGTTTCAATGTTTGAAAATGATGAACAATCTTTTTGTTCTGATTTTAAATCAGCCGTAAAGGATTATTCAAAAGTAATAGAACTCAAGCCAGACTTGAAAGAGGCTTACGAAAAAAGAGCAGATGCTATAGGCATGAGTATAAATGGCATCAGTTATAATACATCCGAAAAAGATAAATTTGACAAATTACTTAAAGAAAAATTTCATCAAATGATTTCTGATTATGAAAAAGCAATTGAATTAAATGGTACGTCTACACAAATAGGACTAAAACTAGCAGGAGCTTATTTTAGTGACGGACAATACGAAAAAGCCCTCAAAACTTATGATAAATACCCTCAGGGAGATGACTTTGGCTACGTTCATTATTATGGCAAAGCCTTATGTTATTATGAATTAAAAAATTATAAAAAAGTTATTGAAAATCTTGACTTATTTATTGAATATAATCCAAAATTGTGCAAAAAAATTACAGGAAAATGTCTACCATCCCGCAACGGAGAAAAAACTTACTATCATTTGAGAGCTAAAGCAAATTGGAAACTTCACAAATATTCTGAATGGTTCAAAGATATTAAAAAAGGTCGGTTTTAAAACCGACCTTAACTTTTTTATACCAAACCTATTGATTTATGTTTTTCATAAATACTCTCAGCCATAACGTCAAGTTTTTTCAAATCTTCGTCTGTTGGTTTACCTTTTACCTGCAATGGTTCAACAAGGTCTAACTTCAAAGGTGCAAGTATTTGAGCAATCAAATCAAACAATTTGCCGCCCCATCCATAGGAACCAACAAGTGACGCAAATTTAGCTTTCGGTCTTAATACTGCTGCAAGATAAGCAACATTAACTGCCATCGGATGAGGTCCTGCCAGAACCATTGATGTTCCCATAACTATTGTTGCAGCATCAACTAAAGCCATTGCCAAGTCACCTAAATCATCATCAACAATATCAAACTTATAAGTTTTGACACCTTTAGCTTCCAATTTTTCACTTAAATAATCAATCATATCCTTTGTGCTTTCATACATTGAAACATAAGGAAGAACCACAAGATTTTTCGGAGTGTCTGATGTCCAATCAGTATATAAATCAAGAATAAAGTCAGGTCGTGTATAAACAGGGCCATGGCTTGGCAGCACCATATCAACCTTCATATCCTTTATCATTTGAGTATATTTTTTACACATAGTTCTAAAAGGCATCATAATTTCTGCATAATAACGTTTTGCACTCTTTTCAAGTTCAACACTTTCCTGCGCAAAAACATCCGAGAATGTATAATGAGCACCCAAAAAGTCGCAAGTGCAAATAACATTGTCCTCTTTAATATATGTAAACATTGTGTCAGGCCAGTGAACACCAGGAGCAAAGATAAATTTCAAGGTTTTATCACCCAGTGAAACTTCTTCCCCATCAGCAATTACTCTGATTTTTTCATCAGGGACATGAAGCATTGATTTAATATTTTCAGCGCATTTAGGATTTGTCAGAACAACAGCATTAGGATATTTTTCCAATAATGCAGGAATAGAGCCCGAATGATCCTGTTCGCCGTGGTTTGCTATAATATAGTCAACTTTTCCAATCTGATTATCAGCAAGTCTTTTTAAATATTCTTTAGTTTTGGGCGGGTACATCGTGTCAATAATTGCAGTTTTTTCAGAGCCTTTTACAAGGTAAGAATTATAACTTGTACCATGCTCCAATGGAATTAGTTCATCAAAAATTCTTCTGTCACAGTCATTAAGACCGCAATAATAAATATTGTTTTTAATTTCCTGAAATTTCATCTCATTTCTCCTTTACTATTTAATTTGGCTTTTTATAAAAAAATACTTCTTCTTTCAAACACAAGGGGCAATATTGAGGTTCTTCTTTTTGAACAAAAATAGCACCACATGTTGAACAAACCCAATTATACGTCCCGTCAGGATTTGGGGTCGCCTTATCTTCAAGTTTCAATATTAATTTGTGCATTCTGTCATAGTGAATTTTTTCAATATTTTCAATATTTTCTAAAAGACCTGCAATATGATCTAAACCTTCTTCTTTTGCTTTTATAGCAAATTGTTCATAAACTCCTTCAATTTCTTCTTTTTCACATTTCAATGCGTCTTTGGCACATTCTAGCAGATCCGGGAAACACCCGCTGTTACACTTTAACCATTTGTACCAGAGTTTTGAATGCTCTTTTTCATGGTTAGCATAGCGGCTCATAAGACGTGACAAATCAGTAAAGCCCTGCTTTTCCGCAATCAAAGCATATATATCATACTCCATACGACGTTTTGCATTTATTTCAAACGCCTTTTGCAAATTCTTTTCAGTTTCTGTTCCTTTTAAATCCAATACACTTCTCCCTTACAAAAATATTTTAGCACAAAATAAAAAGGCTTTGCTTATAGCAAAGCCTCTAATTTTAGTAATTCTTTGCTTTCATAAAGAAATAAGCCTGAGGGTGCTTGCAAACCGGACAAATTTCAGGTGCTTTTTCTCCGGTGTGGATATGCCCGCAGTTTGCGCATTCCCAAACAACAACTTCATTTTTCGCAAAAACAGTACTGTTTTTAACTGCTTCTAAAAGAGCTCTGTATCTTTCTTCATGCTCTTTTTCAATTTTGCCGACAAGCTCAAACAATGCTGAAAGTGTGTCAAATCCTTCTTCTTTAGCTTCTTTTGCGAATTGTGCGTACATATCTGTCCACTCATAACGCTCGCCAGCAGCTGCATCTTCAAGATTTTTCAAAGTTTCAGGAATTTTATCTCCATGCAAAGCTTTAAACCATATTTTGGCATGCTCTTTTTCATTATTTGCAGTTTCCTCAAATATTTTGCTTATCTGGACAAAACCTTCTTTTTTTGCTTGAGATGCGTAATAAGTATACTTATTTCTTGCCTGTGATTCACCGGCAAAAGCAGCCCATAAATTCTTTTCCGTTTTTGTTCCTTTTAATTCAGGCATAAAACTTCCTTTCTTAAATTAACTTACTATTGTTTTTCAAACATATCCTTACCTACACCGCACAATGGGCATACGTAATCATCAGCCAAATCTTCAAATTTTACGCCGTCATTTTCTTCCGGGTCATAAACATAACCGCATACTGTGCATACATACTTTTCCATTTAAATTTCTCCTTTACTTTTTTCACTTACGGCTCCATAAGCCTTAACTCTGTCATTCTGAACTTGTTTCAGAATCTATGTTACATTAATACGACTTTTTCTTTCTAATTACTCTCTTTTATTTGTTCCAAACATTCTCTGCATAAACCGTTAAACACAATATCATGTTTTTTTATCAGAAAACCTGTCTGTTGTTCTGTTTTTTGAACAATATCCGGTGCAACATCTGCACTTATATCATAAACCCTTTTGCATTTGTCGCAAATAAAATGGTAATGCTCATGCGTATTATGATCATAATGCGAAGATGATTCCAGACCATCTATTTTTTTTATTATATCATTTTCTGCTAATTGATTCAAGTTTCTGTATAAAGTCGCAAGACTAATATTTGGTTCTTTTTCCTTTAAAATCGAATAAAGGTACTCAGCTGTCGGGTGGACAACATTTTCTTTTAATGTTTCTAATATAACTTCTCTTTGTCTTGAATAATTCATATGCACCTAAAAAAGTAATAATAATTCTCATTTTATTAAATGTTTTATATTTTGTCAATATTTTCGCTTAATATTAATATACATATAGAGCAATTTTGTAAGATAATTTGTTTTTATAGAATTATGACGGGAAGTGTTAGTGTAAATCAAAATATGAAAAATCCTCCGCTTAACGTCGGAGTAATAAACCCGCCGGACAAATACTACAAACCGGTGCTCTATTCGCCTGTGCAAGCAGAAAGAGAACTCGGAGCGATTAATAAAGACGTTTATGTTTCAATACAAAACAGCGAAAGCATAACTAAGAAGAAAACTCCAAAATCCGTTTTTGTTGCACTTGGGTTAGGAACTCTTGCAATATGTTTTCCTATGCTGAAAAAATTAATAAAAAGATAATCTGTTTTCTAATTTAAAAATTTATAGTAATATGTTTTTATAATTAATATATTTAATAAGAAGGGGATATTATGAAGAAATTTATAATTTCATTAGCTGTATTTTTTATTGCTAATTGTGCTTTTGCCGGCGATTTCAATGTTTACAAACTCGATAACGGTCAGACTGTTGTTATAAAAGAGGTTAAAACAAATCCGATTGTCACAATAGACACCTGGATAAAAACAGGTTCAATAAACGAAAATGACCAAAATAACGGAGTTTCCCATTTTTTGGAGCATCTATTCTTTAAAGGGACAACAAACCACGCCCCGGGAGAATTCGATAAAATTCTTGAAACAAAAGGCGCAGTTACAAATGCTGCAACAAGTAAAGATTTTACTCATTATTACATAACAATTCCTTCAAAAGATTTTGACCTAGCTATGGAAATGCATTCGGATATGCTTCTTCATCCCCTTATCCCGAGAAAAGAACTTGAAAAAGAAAGAAAAGTCGTTATAGAAGAAATTATGAAGGATGCAAATTCGCCGAACACTCTTGTGTACGACAACCTTGTAAATATGCTTTATACACAGCATCCTTATAAAAGAAAAGTAATAGGGAAAGCCGATATAATAAGCACAATACATAGAGATCAAATACTTGACTATTACAATAAATTCTATGCCCCTTCAAATATGGTTACAGTTATAGTCGGAGATGTAGATTCCGCAAAAGCTCTCGAAAAAGTAAAGCAGGATTTCAATTCGGAATACAAAAAACCTGTAAAAAATTCTTTCCCGAAAGAAAAAATACTTACTTCACAGGCAAAAAACATTGCCTACTCAGACACTCAAACAGGTTATATGCTCATAGGTTTCCGCGGAACTGATGTTGATGATAAAGATTCCTATGCACTTGACGTTCTTGCAACAATTTTAGGCGACGGACGCTCTTCTGTTTTTTACCAAACAATTAAAGAACAAAAACAGCTTGCAACATCTATAAGCGCATCAAATACAGGTTTTAAAGACGACGGAATTTTTTATGTTTCCGCAACATTTTTACCTGACAAATGTTCAAAATTAGAGCAGACAATTTTTGATGAAATAAAAAATATTCAAAAAAACGGAGTAACTCAGGAACAGTTGAGGCTAGCTAAAAATATCATTGAAAGAGATACTTATTATGCAAGAGAATCTATTTCAAACATAGCAGGCGAAATCGGCTACACCTATGTTACGACAGATGATATAAAATACTATGACACCTATATTGATAACATTAAAAATGTTACGGCGGATGATGTAAAAAAAGCTGCAAACAAATATCTCGGTAAAGATAAAAGCGCTGTTTCAATTTTACTGCCAAATACCTGCAAAGAAGTCAAAATTTCAAACACAGCAGTTAAAAACACTACCGCAAAATTAATAAGCGAAAATAAAAATACTCAAAAATATGAACTTTCAAACGGAGCGACATTGCTGCTTACCCCTAATCAGGTAAATGATATTATTGCAATTTCAATATTTTCAAAGGGTGGAGAATTCATAGAAAAAATCCCCGGGACTGCGGATTTAACATCATCAGTTCTCACAAAAGGGACAAAAAAATATTCCTCAATAGATTTTGCAAAAACTCTTGAAGATAACGGAATTAAAATTGTTCCCTCAGTTAAGCCTGATAGCTTTATGATTACAGTTCTAACCACCAAAAACGAGTACGAAAAAACTCTCGAACTTTTAAATGAAGTTATAAATAACGCAACACTTGATGATTACGAAATTGAAAAATCAAGAACAGATAAACTTAACGCTATCAAAAAAAGCAAAGATATTCCGTTGAATATTGCTATAGACAATTATAAAAATTATATCTTTGAAAATACGCCATATTCAATCTCTAATTCAAAACTTGAAAAAACACTACCGCAAATTCAATTTGACGATGTAAGAAATTACTACAGCAAAGCTTTCTACCCGAAAAATGTTGTAATTTCTATTAACGGCAATATAGACAAAGACAAAACAATAGATGAATTTACAAAAATATTCAACAACAAAAAAGGCGAAAAGTTTGACTATTCCAAATATTCAATACCTTCACTAAAAGAAGGGAAAAAAATTTCAACTTCCATAAAGGATCTTAAAACAGACTGGATATTTATGGGTTGGCAGACTTCAGGTTTGTTAAACAAAAAAGAATATGCAACCCTTGAAGTTATAGATTCATTGCTTGGCTCAGGTATGAGTTCACGTCTGTTTAAAAACCTCAGAGATAAAGACGGACTTGCATATCAGCTAGGTTCACAATATGCGCCGAATGTGTTGAAAGGTTCGTTTATAGTCTACATCGGGACAAATCCGCAAAACCTTGATTATGCGACAAAACGCCTCAAAGAAGAAGTTTTCAGGCTCAAAACGGAATTTGTCGGCACAAAAGAATTGCAAGAGGCTAAAGATAAACTCCTTGGACACTACATCATAGGTCAGGAAACAAACCTTGACAAAGCAACGACAATCGGATGGTTTGAAACATCCGGCAGAAGTTATCAATTTGACGACGAATACGTAAAACTAATAAACAGTGTAACAGAATCAGATATAATAGAAGTCGCAAATAAATACTTCAATAATAATTATGTTTTATCAATAGTAAAACCATAAAAAAAGAGGTGTATAACACCTCTTTTTTTTAAACATATTTATCTAATAAATATTTCTTAGCATCAGCTTTTGCATCTAAATCTTTCCCAACTTCCCTTGCTATAACTAAAGAACGCTCTATTGGAGAAAGACAAGCTAATTCGTTCTGAAGACTAGATAATTCATGCTCTGACCTGCGAATTGAATACTCAGCAGGAAGCTGTGAAACATTAGTTAAACCTGATAAGCTGTATCCGCTATTAACACCTTCTGCATTTCGATATATAACAACAGACTCCCCATCAAATACTACTTTTGTTTTTAATTTATGAATAGGGTCTGCAATTCTTTCAGTAAAATTTTTCATTCTTTCTGAATATTTTGACAATGAAACATCGTGTAAAGCTTGAGCAATACGCCCTGCCCCATCCGGTGTAACTTTTAATGCCATACCAAATGATTGAGTATTATTGCTTTGTACTGGGGATACGTTCATATTAAATCCTTTCATTTTTATAAACTACACACAACAGCTACAAAACACGTAAAGATCAAAAATTGACTCACTAGCAATAATTGTTACAATACTTTACATAATAAATTATAGGAAGTGAATAAGTAAATAGGTCTTTACGGTGCGCAAAGCGCACAAAATATAATCTCCCTCTCCCTTAATCCCTCCACTCAAGGAAGGGAAAACAATAAGTTTATTTTTTGCAGCGGAACGCTGCCTAAATGAACTTATCGTCTTATCGCTTTATCGCCTTATTAACTTTTTTACCAGTTTGTCCTTGTCAAAGTCTGTTTTGCATGACGATCGTACATTTTATCTTTGTACCATGCACCTTTAAAATCCTTATCAGATTCATACATATATTGCATATCATGCGATATAAAATATATTGCACTGACTAAACTTCCGTTTGCTCTGTATTGTTTTGACATATAAGGGAAATTGGGATAATTATCGGAGAATTTATCAATATACCTTAGTTTTCCCATTGCATCATAGTAATAAACAGTTTTCATATCACTTTTGTATTGAACTGCATAGCTTATTAGCAAATTATCTTTATAATAGAAACCGCAAAGGTTTTCAGTATCTGTTTCTTTAACACCGTTTTTTACAAGCATATAATGACGCTTGTAATCCTTGTCCTTTAAATAGTCATTGTATTCTTTTCTGAATTCCTTCTTTTTGTACTTTAAGACAGTATCTTCAGTAAAAAGCTCATCCCTGTATTTTTCAATAACAGCATCTCTTTCAACCTGAGAAATATCAAGCCAGTCAAACACAAGATTTCCTGTTAAAACAATTTCTGACGGCACATTTTCTTGAATAATTTTTTCTTGTTCAATAGGCTGAATATCCGCACAGAATGAAACTTTTCCTAACATTAATATAAGTAACAAAATTGCAAATTTTTTCATATAACCCCCATCTGTTTTTATTATCATACAATGAAAAGTTCTGATGTACAGACTTGACACTGTTAAACAGACATATTCAAACTTTCAGCCCGATAAAATTAAGGTTTTAACAGTTTGTAACAAAAAATTAACATATTTTTTTAAATTAAGCAATTTTTTCTTGACGATGAAAATTGATGTATTATGATTTAAGAACATGTAAAATTTAAGTTAGGTGTATTGTGCCTAAATTAAGTTGGAACATAAAAGTTCATTTAGCTGAAATTCAGTAAAATGAAAGGTTTACAGCCTCAAGTTAGATTTTTATTATTGTAAATAATTTTCATAAGACCCTGACATAAATTCAGGGTGACAAAATGAAAAAATAATACAATTTTTTATATAGTACGTACACATAGACGAGGTGAATTAATGTCTAACACAAAATATGCAGAAAGAGTAACTCCAATGGGTATACCGCATACTCGTTTGGATGATTTACCCGACCTTATTGAAGTGCAGAAAAAATCTTTTGAATGGTTTTTAAAAGAAGGCTTAAAGGAAGAATTACTTTCATTCTCTCCGATTAAAGACTATACTGGAAGATTAGAACTGCATTTTTTACCTAACTATACTTTCGACAACGCAAAGTATACAATTGAAGAAGCAAGAATTCATGACGCAACTTATGCAAAACAATTACGCGTTATGGTAAGACTTGTTAACCGTGACAGCGGTGAAATTAAGGAACAGGAAGTTTACATAGGCGACATTCCGACAATGACTGACAAAGGTACATTCATTGTTAACGGTGCTGAACGTGTAATCGTATCACAGATTGTTCGTTCTCCTGGTGTTTACTTCAAACGCGAAGTTTCACCGGCAGGTAAACGTTTATACAACGCAACAATGATTCCTAACCGCGGTGCATGGCTGAAGATTGAAACAGATGCTAACGACATTATTTATGTAAAAATAGACAAAAACAGAAAAATCTTAGCTACAACATTGTTGAAAGCTATGGGTATTACTGTTTCTGAAATGGAATCTTTATTCACTCACTTTGAATTCTTAAAGAAAACATTAGATAAAGATACAACAGAAACAACTGATGATGCTTTAATTGAAGTTTATAAAAAATTAAGACCCGGCGATCCTGCATCTGCTGCAGGCGGACGTTCTATATTAGAAGCTCGTTTCTTCGATGAAAAGAAATACGATATCGGACGTGTAGGCCGTTATAAATTAAATAAAAAATTAAATCTGAACATTCCGAAAAACCAAAGAACATTAACAGTTCAGGATATCGTAGCTTCAATCGAATACTTGATTAACTTAACTTATGATGAAGGAACTGTTGATGATATCGACCACTTAGGAAACAGAAGAATTCGTTCAGTTGGCGAATTGTTACAGAACCAGTTTAGAGTCGGTCTTTCAAGAATTGAAAGAATTGTTAAAGAAAGAATGACTCTTCAAGATTCTGAAACATTAACTCCTTTGAACTTGTTGAATACTAAACCTTTAGTTGCTTCATTAAAAGAATTTTTCGGAAGTTCACAGTTATCACAGTTTATGGATCAGATTAACCCGCTTGCTGAATTGACTCACAAAAGACGTATTTCAGCATTAGGCCCAGGTGGTTTGATGAGAGAACGTGCAGGATTTGCAGTTCGTGACATTCACCCGTCACACTACGGACGTATTTGTCCTATTGAAACTCCTGAAGGTCCGAACGCAGGTCTTATCGGTTCATTGGCTACTCACGCTAAAGTTAATGACTACGGATTTATTGAAGCTCCGTTCTTTGTTGTAAAAGACGGGAAAGTTACTGATGAAGTAGTTTATATGACAGCTGATGAAGATGAAGAATTCAGATGCGCTCCTGCAGACGTTCAGTTAAATCCGGATAAAACATTCAAAGATGAATATGTTCCGGTTCGTTACAGATCAGAATTTACAATGGATCAATCTAAAAGAGTTGACTTTGTAGGTGTATCTCCAATTCAGATTATCTCTGTTGCGACATCTTTAATTCCGTTCATTGAACACGATGACGCTAACCGTGCCCTGATGGGTTCAAACATGCAGCGTCAATCAGTACCTCTTTTGATTACTCAAAGACCGGTTGTCGGAACAGGCATGGAAAAACGTGCAGCAAGAGATTCAGGTATGGTTATAGTATCTGATGTTGACGGCGTTGTTGAAAGAGTTGTGGGTGAAGAAATTGTAATCCGCGATATTCAAAACAAACCTCACGTTTACCAGTTGATGAAATATGTAAGAAGCAACCAGGATACTTGTATTAACCAAAAACCTTTAGTACATGAAGGCGATAAGGTTCAAGTTGGTGATGTAATCGCAGACGGTGCTTCTACTAACTGCGGAGAACTTTCACTCGGTAAAAACGTAATTGTAGCATATATGCCGTGGGAAGGTTACAACTACGAAGATGCTATCCTGCTTTCTGAAAGATGCGTACACGATGACATCTTCACATCAGTTCACATTGAAAAATTAGAAATAGACGCACGTCAGACAAAACTCGGACCTGAAGAAATTACCCGTGAAATTCCAAACGTTTCTGAAGATGCTTTAAGACATTTGGATGAACGCGGTATTGTTCGTATCGGTGCAAGAGTTTATGCTGACGATATACTGGTAGGTAAAGTTACACCGAAGGGCGAATCAGAACATCCGCCTGAAGAAAAACTTTTAAGAGCAATCTTTGCTGAAAAAGCAAGAGATGTAAAAGATAACTCATTAAGAGTTCCTCACGGAGAAGGCGGCCGCGTACTCGACGTTAAAGTATTTGACAGAGAAAAAGGCGACGAATTACCGCCGGGAGCAAATACAGTTATCAGAGTTTACATTGCTCAAAAACGTAAAGTATCTGTAGGCGACAAACTTTCAGGACGTCACGGTAACAAAGGTATCGTATCAAGAATATTACCTAAAGAAGATATGCCGTTCCTGCCTGATGGAACACCTGTTGATATCGTATTAAATCCGCTTGGTGTACCTTCTCGTATGAACGTTGGTCAGACTTACGAATTATTATTAGGTTTGGCTGCATACTTGACAGGAAACTACTATGAAACTCCGTCTTTCGATGAAAGATATGGTGATAACCAATCAGAAATCGCAACTAAAGCTGAATTACTTAAAGGTATTAAAGAATCAGGCTGCGATTGGGTTAACGAAGACGGTAAAGTAAGACTTATAGACGGAAGAACAGGCGAACCGTTTGATGAACCTGTTGCAGTAGGTCTTTCATATATACTTAAACTCGTCCACCTTGTAGACGATAAAATTCACGCACGTTCTACTGGGCCATACTCACTTGTAACGCAGCAGCCATTGGGTGGTAAAGCTCAATTCGGCGGCCAAAGATTTGGTGAGATGGAAGTTTGGGCACTGGAAGCTTACGGTGCGGCTTATACTCTGCAAGAAATGTTAACAATCAAATCAGACGATGTTAACGGTCGTAACAGAGCTTATGAAGCAATCGTAAAAGGCGACAATATTCCAAGACCGGGTATTCCTGAATCATTCAAAGTACTTGTAAGAGAATTACAAAGTATCGGTTTGGATATTACGGTAGCGAAAAAAGACGGTACAGAAGTTGATTTAATGACTGATATGGATGATTTGAGAAAATCAGCTCCAAGACGTGTCCTTTCAGATATGGATTCAGAGTTGTTAAACATCAATTTCTTTGAAACACCGACTACATTCGGAGATATTTAATTAAGTGAACAGTGAAGCGTGAAGAGTGAAACGAAAAGTCTCTTCACACTTCATTCATCACACTTCACTAATGAAAAAGGAGATATAAATGTCAACAAGCATAGATTATTTTGACTATATACGAATTAGTATCGCTTCACCGGAAAGAATACTTAAATGGTCTTACGGCGAAGTTACTAAACCGGAAACAATAAACTACCGTACATTAAAACCGGAACGTGACGGTCTGTTCTGCGAAAGAATTTTTGGACCTTCTAAAGACTGGGAATGCTATTGCGGTAAATATAAAAGAGTAAGACACAAAGGTATTATCTGCGAACGCTGCGGCGTTGAAGTTACAGACAGTAAAGTAAGACGCCAGAGAATGGGGCATATTAAACTTGCCGCTCCTGTTTCTCACATCTGGTTTTTGAAAGGAATACCGTCATATTTAGGCTTACTTCTTGATATGACTTTAAAAGATCTTGAACAGGTAATTTATTTCAACAATTACGTAGTTCTAGATCCTGCAGACAGTGAGTTCAGAAAATTACAGTTACTTTCTGAAGAAGAATACGAAGACTATATGGCTGAACACGAAGATTCCGAACTTAAAGTAGGAATTGGTGCAGAAGCTATTAAAGAACTTCTTTCTGAAATAAATACTAAAGAACTTGCTGAAGAAATCAGATCAGAACTTGCAGGTTCTGTAACATCAGTACAGAAGAAAAGTAAACTTATCAAACGTTTAAGATTGTTAGATAGTTTAATATCTTCTGAAACAGATCCGACATGGATGATTATGGACGTATTGCCTGTAACTCCACCGGATTTAAGGCCGATGGTTCAGTTAGACGGCGGACGTTTTGCAACATCTGACTTAAACGATTTGTACAGACGTGTAATCAACAGAAACAACCGTTTACAAAGACTTTTGGAAATGGGGGCTCCTGAAATCATTGTAAGAAACGAAAAACGTATGTTACAAGAAGCAGTAGATGCTTTGATTGACAACGGCAGACGCGGAAGAACAGTTGTAGGCCCTAATAACAGAGCATTAAAATCATTATCTAATATTATTGAAGGTAAACAGGGACGTTTCCGTCAGAACCTGCTCGGTAAACGTGTTGACTACTCTGGCCGTTCAGTAATCGTTGTAGGTCCTCAATTGAAATTAAATCAATGCGGCTTGCCGAAAGAAATGGCAATTGAGTTGTTTAAACCGTTTGTTGTTAATAAATTGATTGAAAGAGGATACGTACAAAACATTAAATCAGCTAAAAAGAAAATCGAACGTTCAGAGGCAGTTGTTTGGGATATCTTAGAAGAGGTAATCGACGGACACCCTGTTTTATTGAACCGTGCTCCAACCCTTCACAGATTAGGTATTCAGGCATTTGAACCGAAACTGGTAGAAGGACGTGCAATCCAATTACACCCGCTTGTATGTACGGCATTCAACGCTGACTTCGACGGTGACCAAATGGCTGTTCACGTACCTTTATCAATTGAGGCTCAGACAGAAGCAAGAATGTTAATGTTAGCAACTAACAACATATTAGCTCCTGCAACAGGTAAACCTATTATCACTCCTACACAGGATATGGTATTGGGTATGTATTACCTGACAATCCTGAAAAATCCTGAAATGGAACCTAAAGGATATTTCTACAACTTCCAGGATGCAATTTCAGCTCTTGAAGTCGGTGTAATAGATCTTCACGACAAAATCGTTGTAAGAGATGAACACGGCGAAAGAATTGAAACAACAGCAGGAAGAATTATCTTCAACGAAGCTGTTAGAAACGCTTTAGCATAAGAGGAAGGTAAGACAGTAAGAAGATAGGAAGGTAAGCATTTTTATAAAACGAAAAGAACTTATTCACCTGTTGACTTATTAACCTATTTACTTTAGTAAAAAATACAAACTAAAAAGGATAGATATAAATGGAAACAACATACACACATGGTAAAAAAACTGTAGATTTCATTAACAAGCAAATGGACAAAAAAGGTTTGAACAATTTGCTTTCACAAATGTATCTAGAGTTTGGCGGGGCTAAAACCGCAGAATTGGCTAACAGCCTGAAAAACCTCGGCTATAAGTATGCTACAAAATCCGGAACAACAATTTCTATTGCAGACTTGCAGGTTCCGGAAGTAAAAAAAGAACTGCTTCAAGAAGCCGAAAAAGAAATCGAAAAATCTACAAACAGATATCTTAAAGGTGAAATCACCGAAGTTGAAAGATATACAAAAGTTATCGACACCTGGTCTGAAACAACTGCAAAATTAACATCTCAGGTAGTTGAAAACTTTGATAAATTAAACCCTGTATACATGATGGCATTCTCAGGCGCCAGAGGTAACCTGTCACAGGTATCTCAGCTTGTCGGAATGAGAGGTTTGATGGCAGACGCACAAGGTCAAATCATCGACTTGCCGATTAAATCAAACTTTAAAGAAGGCTTATCCGTTACAGAATACATCATCTCATCTTACGGTGCAAGAAAAGGGCTTGTAGATACAGCGTTGAAAACAGCTGACTCCGGTTATTTGACAAGACGTTTGGTTGACGTTGCGCAGGATGTTATTATCCGTGCTGATGACTGCCATACGACAAAATCAATCAATATGAAACCGATTACAGATGGCGATAACGTAATTGTACCTTTGATTGACAGACTGCTTGGCAGAACAATTGCAGAAGATATCGTTGATACAGACGGTACAGTTCTTGTAAAAGCAGGAACTACAATGAACCGTGATGATGTTCAAAAAGTAAAACATTTAAATCTTCAGGAATTAAAAGTTCGTTCAGGTTTAACCTGCGGTTTGGAATACGGTATCTGCCAGAAATGCTACGGCTGGGCAATGACTACCCAGAAACTCGTTGATATCGGCGAAGCAATCGGTATTATCGCAGCTCAGTCAATCGGTGAACCAGGTACACAGCTTACAATGAGAACCTTCCACACAGGCGGTGCTGTCGGCGTTAAAGACGCAATAAAAGAAGTTATTGCAAAACAAGACGGTGAAGTCATTTCAAATGTAAAAACAAGAGAATTGAGAACACGCCACGGTGATGTTGTTAATATCTCTAATTATGAAACAGATATAGAACTTAAAGGTGCAAAAAGAACTGAAAAATATCATATTCCTGCCGGTTCTACAATCTTCTTTACAAACGGAATGCAGGTTAAAAAAGGATTTAAACTTGCACAGTTTGAACCTGCAGCTCAAGGCTCCGGCTCACGTCTGACTGAAAAAGCAACAAAAGATATTACATCAGATCTTTCAGGTGAAGTATTATACGAAGATTTCGTTGCCGATGAAAAGAAAGACAGACAGGGCAACATCTCTAGAACTACAAATAAACAAGGTATTATCTGGGTTCTTGGCGGAGATGTTTATAACCTTCCGGGCGGTTCTAAAGTTCTTGTAAAAGACGGACAGAAAATCAAAGAAGGTGAAAAACTCGCTGAAACTTTAACAATCTCTGAACACGGCGGTGAAGTTCGCTTTGGAGATGATTTGGTTATTGAAGATGTTAAATTTGAAGGCAAAAAGATTAAGAAAATCGTTCAAGGTAAAGAATTGACAATTGTAATCGCTTCATTGATGCCTGAAAACGCAACATTTGAACAAACTAAAAAAGAACAAATCTGGACAGTTAATAAAACCGGTGAAAAATACATCGTTAAAGCTCCTGTTGACACAACAGTTGAAAACGGCATGATTATCGCAGAACTTATTGACGATGAATGTGCTGTAACTTCATCAGGCGAAATCAGATACGTTGATGTAGAAGTTGATGAAAACCAGATTATTACAAAACCGGGTTCTGTTGTATTTATTCCGGAAGAAATCCACCAGATTAACAAAGATGCTTCTTTGAAAATGGTTGAAAACGGGACACATGTTACAGCAGGTACGGAAGTTGTAAAAGATGTATACTGCCACATTGACGGTATTGTAGAATTCAAAGAATACAACGATACAATTCACGAAATTACAATCCGCCCCGGAGAAATCCATCAGCTTTCAAGTGTTTCTGAACTTAAAGTTGACGAAGGCGAAGTTGTAAAAAAAGGTACTGTAATTGCTGACGGTATTAAAGCAAAAGAAACTTCTATCGTTACAATTATGGATTCTTCACTGGATGATTTAGATATTGACGATTTGGATGAAGAACTTGACAGCTCTTTATCACTTGATGAAGATAATATCTCAAATCAGCCTATACAAATACTTATCAGACCTGTTCAGGTATTGAATGTTGAACAGAAAAATGTATCAATTAAGTTTAATACTTCAGACAATTTAATTGATATTGTTCCTGTTACACAGCTTCAATACAAAGACGGTGCAAGAGTAAGAAACCTTGACGGTTCAACAATTACAAGAACAAGTCTTGTACTTCAAATGCAGGGCTACCTGTCACATCTAAAAGGTATGGTTGAATTGGATGAAAAATCTAATTTGAGAATTGTTGTTCTTGAAAACTTAATTGTACGCCGTGAATTTGAAGGCAACGCAAAAGCAATGTCTTCATTACAGACCGAATTACTTGTTAAAGACGGTGAAGTCATTGAGCCTAAAACACCTGTTGCAAAAACTCAGGTACTGGCTATTAATGACGGTGTTGCATCTATTAAAGCTGATAAGGAAGATGCAAGAAGATTGTTGTTGACAAGTGATACTTATGAAACTGTAATTTCTGTCAAAGGCAAAGCAACAGTCAAAAAAGGCGACTTTGTAAGATTGGATTCAATCATTTCAGATAACGGCGAAAAATCAACTGTTTCCGGTATGGTTACAGCTGTTAATAAAGGAGAAATCGCAATAAGAAACGGCCGTCCTTACCTTATCAGCCCTGGTACAATGTTACAGGTTGAAGCAGGTGCACTTGTTCTGCGCGGTGATAACATTGCAACACTGGTATTTGAAAGACAAAAAACAGGCGATATCGTTCAAGGTCTTCCGAGAGTTGAAGAACTTCTTGAAGGCCGCAAACCTAAAGACTGCGCTATTTTAGCCGAAGAAGACGGTGTTGCTGAAATTGTTACAGATGAAGATCTTCCAAGACTTTATATAGTTAATGACAACGGAAGAACAGAAATTAAATACGCAATTGATGCAAATATCATCGTTCAAAACAAACAGAAAATCACAAAAGGTCAGCCTTTAACAAGCGGTCCTTTGAACCCGCACGATGTTATAAGACTTTGCGGACCGGAAGCTGCACAGCAATACCTTGTAGACGAAGTACAACGTGTATACCGTTCACAAGGCGTTGAAATTGCTGATAAGCACGTTGAAATCATCGTAAGACAAATGACTAAGAAAGTTAAAGTTGTTGATGCAGGTGATACAACATTGTTGCCTGGCGAATTGATTGAAATGCAGACATTTGAAAAAGAAAACAAAGAAGTTGAAGAAAAAGGCGGTACTCCTGCAACTTGTGAATACATGCTGTTAGGTATCACCAAAGCTTCTTTGAACACTGAAAGTTTCATTTCAGCAGCATCATTCCAGGAAACAACTAGAATTCTTACAGAAGCAGCTGTAGAAGGTAAGAAAGACTTACTGAGAGGTTTGAAAGAAAACGTTATCATCGGTCGTTTAATACCTGCAGGTACAGGCTTCCACCATCTTTCAAATGCGAACGAAGAAAAAGAACGCGAAGAAAGAAAACGTGCAGTTGCACAGAGAAATCAGGCAAGAAAACCGTCTGCGATTTTGGAAGAAATCGAAGGAATGTTCGGTGCTCCTGACTTCCAATTAGGCAATGAAAACGAAGACGAAGAATAAAATACTTCTTTACACTTACAAAAAAGACCTCTTTTTTAAGAGGTCTTTTTTATTAGCTTTAGTAATTCATTTCCCAATTATCATTTAAAATTTTACCGAAACAACCTGACCAGTTGGAATTAGCTGCGGCACATCCGCTATTATATACCGATTCACGTTCTTCTCTTGTCGCTGGAGCTGCATGAGAAACTGCTTCATCAATTTTCCCATCATTATATAAATAAATTACAAAAAAATCACGACCAACAACATTAGGTCCCTTTGCTCCATTTGTGTCCAAGTCAAAAGACATAACATAATAATTATTGTTTGTTACATAACCATAGCCGAAAGATGCACCACTTGACAAAGCTGCAAACTTTGTTCTGCTCGAATTCCAAGATTGTGCTCCTGAAATCTTTTTATAAGATGCAGACATACAATCACTTTGAGAAGTACAAGTTTGAACCACATTAAAATATTGATTTATAAATTCTTCTGCTGCTTGCTGAGATCTTAATCCTGCCTCTTTCATTGACAGTGCATTATGATCAGACATATATCTTATTGATGCCTGAGATAACTCTGTATAAAATTTACGTAGTTGGGTAATATGTACCTTTCTTTGATGATTATTAATTAAAGTTGGCATTGTAACTGCTGCGACAACACCTAAAATCCCTAATGTTACCAAAACCTCAGCTAAAGTGAATGCATTTTTCTTATCCATATTTATTCTCCATTAAAAATCAGATTACTATTATTTTTATTATTTTAATGTATTTTTTTAAATTTTTCAAGAAAAAAGTAAAATTAAAAAGATTATTTTTAAACCATATATCTGATTTTACAAAAGTTTTTTTGTTTCTAAACCGATATAAAACTTGGAGGTTTAAAATGGCTAGGATTATTGAAGGAGAAAGAAGGATTATCAAAATGTCTGTTGATGATATTTTAAACATTGTAAGGGAATACCAGAGGATTTGTCATAAATCCTGCTGTTACGAACATACAAGAGAACTTTTAGCTAAAGCTGATTTTTATATTCCTGAGGATATTTAACCACATAAACTATGTTATCGGAAGTCAAGCAATCTACTAAAGATAGCTTGTTGGTACTTTCTTGTGCCGACAAGAAAGTACCGCAAAGAAGCTCCCGGCAGTCACTTCGTTCACTAATCAATTGTAATTGCTCAACTCAAGCCGGCTAAACTCGCTCATAGGTCATTCTGAACTTGTTTCAGAATCTTTAAATTTTACGCTCAGACAATAGCCGGTTTTGTTGTTGTTTCGCAAACATTGATTGTTCACTACGTTAAATGCCGGATTATTTTTTTTATTTTACGTGCGCTTCGCGCACCGTAATGACTTATTCGCTTATTCACCTATTTACTTATTCACTTCCGATAACATACTTTATGTAGTTCGACAAAACTACCCGACTGTGGTTTTGAAAAATTCCTTTTTGGTTTATGCTAAAATTAAAACAGAAAGGAGTTTTCTAATGAAAAAAAATGCTATTATTATTACCCTCATATTTGCAATCCCTTTGTTTGCATATATGCTTCTCACAGCATCAAATTCAACCACAGCTCAAACAACACAAAGCGGTAAGCCACAGGTTATAAAATTCACATCCGCAATGTGCTTGGACTGCCAGACAATGAATAAAATTTTTAAAGAAATCTTCCCAAAATATGAAGGAAAAATCGTTCTGACAGAAATTCAAGTTCAGGATAAAAATTCTTTTAATGATGATCAAATAAAAAAATACAATGTAACCCTTGTGCCGACAATTATTCTTTTAAATTCTGCAGGTCAACAGGTTAAAAGATTTGAAGGTGCTGTTTCAAAAGAAGAAATTGATAACTGCTTAAAAGGTCTTAAATAATGGAACAATATATCAATCTTTTTACACAACACGGAAGTTTACCAATACTATTTGCACTATCTTTCTTCGGCGGTCTTGTAGCATCATTATCGCCGTGCTCTCTTGCAATGCTTCCGATTATTGTAGGATACGTCGGCGGATATTCTGACGCCAAACCTTTTAAAACATTTGTTCAAATGCTGTTTTTCGTATTTGGAACAGCAATTGTATTTTCTATAATCGGAATAATCTGCGCAATTACAGGAAAAGTTTTTATTTCTTTTGCAGGAGGGTATTTCGGGATATTCTTAGCGGGAATAATTCTTGTTATGGGCTTAAAGTTGCTTGGTGTGCTTGATTTTGAACTTCCTGTTATTGTAAAAGAAATGCCCAAAAATGAGCATACAAATACATACCTTTATCCAATAATTTTAGGGGGAGTATTTGCGCTTGCCGGAACTCCATGTTCAACTCCGATTTTGGCAGGGATTATGGCTTTTGCGTCACTCTCTGCCAGTATCGCCCACGCTATTATAATGCTCTTTTTATTTTCTCTTGGACAGGGATTAATTTTAATACTTGCAGGGTTTATAACGTCCCATTTAAAAAACAGCAAATGGTTCTACAAACTATCTGACTGGCTTTTAAAAATAAGCGGCGGACTTCTTGTAATCGCTTCAATATATATTTTTTATAAGATTTTTGCTCCTCTTATTGTAAAATAGATACAAATGCGTTAAAATTATTGTATCTATAATGGAGAGTATAAAAAATGAAAACATATGAAGGTCAGTTAGTTGCAGGTAATGAAAAATTTTGTATAATTATATCAAGGTTTAACGACTTTATCGGGTCGAAATTATTATCAGGCGCACTTGATGAACTTAAACGACACGGTGTATCAGATGACAATATTGACATTGTAAAAGTTCCCGGCGCTTTTGAAATTCCAATTACCGCACAAAAATTCGCACAAACAGGAAAATATAATGCAATTATCACACTTGGAGCTGTAATCAGAGGAGCTACGGCTCATTTTGATTATGTAAGCGCGGAAGTTTCCAAAGGGATTGCACAGGTCAGCCTGCAAACAGGCGTTCCTGTAATATTCGGTGTGTTAACAACAGATAATATAGAACAGGCTATTGAAAGAGCAGGAACAAAAGCAGGCAACAAAGGTTCAGACGCTGCAAAATCGGCTATTGAAATGGCTAATCTTTTAAAATTGGTTTAGTGTTTAGATTATAAAAGGGGTAAAAAATGAGCGACATTATCACGGAATTCAGAAACGAGAATACAAAAAATATTGACCTTCTTCCAACCATTGAAATCGTAAAGAAAATGAACGAGGAAGATAAACTCGTTGCGCTTGCAGTAGAAGAGGAAAGCGAAAACATTGCAGCCGCAATTGATTTAATTGCAAAACAATTTTTAAAAGGCGGACGTTTAATCTACTTTGGCGCAGGAACATCAGGCAGACTCGGGATTTTAGACGCTTCAGAATGCCCTCCGACTTTCAGTGTTTCAAGAAATATGGTACAGGGATTTATCTGCGGCGGAGATGAGGCTATCAGACATTCTATTGAAGGTGCTGAAGATAATGCAGATTTAGGTTATGAAGATGCAAAAATATTAACAGATAACGATGTTGCAGTTGTAATCTCAGCAAGCGGAAATCCGAAATATTTGCTCGGGGTTTTAAAAAGAGCAGAAGAAGTTAACTGCAAAACAATCGGAATTACATGCAACCCTAAAGGCCGTATTGCAGAAGAAGCAGGACTTGTAATTTGCCCGGAAGTAGGGCCTGAAGTAATTGCAGGTTCATCAAGACTTAAAGCAGGGACTGCACAAAAAATGATTTTAAATATGCTCTCAACAGGTGCAATGATTAAAATAGGAAAAACCTATGAAAACTTTATGATTGACCTTCAGCCTGTTAATGAAAAATTAAAAGACAGAGCAATAAGAATTGTCGCTCAAATTGCAAATGTTACACACAGCGAAGCTCTAGCTGCCCTGTTGAAATCCGGTTGGGAAATAAAAACTTCCATTGTTTCTATTATGATGAAAATTGATGTTGATAAAGCAAGAACAGAATTAAAAAAACATGGCGGTGTGCTTCGAAAAATATTAAATATAGGTCAGGCAGTATAAGGAGAAAACATGAAATTAACAGTACTTGGAGCAGGATGCTGGGGGTTAACACTTTCTTGGCTTTTAACAAATAACTTTGATAAAATAACTGTCTGGGGACGAGAACAGGATTTATCAGACGACTTAAAAATAAATAAACACTGTTCAAAACCGCTAGAAGTTCAGTTGAATGAAAAGGTTGAGATTACATCAAATCTTTCAGATGCAATATCAGGGGCTGATATAATTCTTTCTGTTGTTGCAACATCCGGCACGCGCGATGTCTGTGAACACCTTAAAACAGCAGGAATTAAACCGGAACAAATTTTAGTTAATGCATCAAAAGGTATCGAACTTCCCTCATTGATGAGGATGTCAGAAGTTATTAAAGATGTCCTGCCCGAACAAAAACTGGCAATTTTATCAGGGCCTACTCTTGCAAAAGAAGTTTTAGCAGGACTCCCAACAGCAGCAACAGTTGCCTGTGAAGATATAAATACTGCAGAATTTGTTCAAAAAGCATTGAACGTGCCAAATAAATTCAGACTTTACACAAACACTGATGTAGTAGGTGTAGAACTTGGTGGGTCTTTGAAAAATGTTATTGCTATCGCATCAGGCTTTGCCCATACAATGGGGCTTGGCGATAACTGTTCCGGCTCTCTTTTAACCAGAGGAATGGCCGAAATCGTTAGAGTAAGTATTAACCTTGGAGCTAATCCGTCAACCCTCTACGGACTTTCAGGTATGGGGGATTTAATAGCAACCTGCTCAAGTCCTATGTCTAGGAATTATACCGTAGGCTCTATGCTTGCAAAAGGTAAAAAAATTGACGATATTTTAAGAGAACTCGGCTCAGTAGCCGAAGGTGTTAAAACATCAAAAGCGATATGCGAACTTGCAAAAAAATTGAATATAGAAGTTCCTGTTTCAAATGCGATTTACGAAGCTGTATACACTGATATTACACCGCAGGCGCTTCTTGAAAAACTTATGAATAGAAAGCTGAAAGAAGAAGAAAGATACGTATAATGAAATTTGCCGTAAAATATTTAAAAAATACCTTTTACCCTCTGGAAGTTCCGGATACAATAAAGCTTGAAGACGGTCAGATGGTTCTTGTCAGAACAGAAAAAGGGGAAGAAGCGCTAAAAGCATTCCTTGTTAATTCAAAGATTGCCGAAATTTGGGAACACAGTCAAAACAAACCGGCTCCTTTTCAGGTTATCAGAACACTTTCACAGCGCGATTTGCAAACTCTTGACGATATAAAACGTGAAGAAGTACAATCTTTTTTTAAATGTCAGGCGCTTGTTCAGCAGCATAAACTAAACATGAACCTTGTGCAGTGCAGAATTACATTTGACAGAAGGAAAATAACTTTCTATTACACAGCTCCTGAAAGAGTTGATTTCAGGGCATTGTTAAAGGATTTAACACAGGTATTTACGCGTGTAAGAATAGATTTACGTCATATCGGCGTTAGAGATGAAACCTCAATTGTTGAAGGTACAGGAATTTGCGGCAGGCCTTTCTGCTGTTCAAGTTTTTTGAGAAAATTCGCAACAATCAACGTAAAACTCGCAAAAGATCAGGGTATGCCGATTGCTCCCGGAAAAATTTCAGGCACCTGCGGAAGGCTGCTTTGCTGTTTAACTTATGAGTATTCTCACTATATTGATGCAGCAAAAGGAATGCCTCCTGTAGGTTCATCAGTAATGACTCCGGACGGTCTTGGAAAAGTATGCTACCTGCAATTCTTGAACGGTAAAGTAGCTGTAAAAATGGAAGATGGAAAAACCAAAGAGTTTTTAAAAAATGATATTGAAATGGTTGACGCTGATGTTAACGTTGAAATTGACATACCTGTTATCAACAGCTATGACTACGAAAACGAAAATATTGATATTAAACAATTAGAAGATGATAAAAACAGTTCAACCGGCAATGTCTAAGCATTCTTTTTGTTTTTATTTGACAATTCGGAAAGAATCATATACCATGGCTTTTTAACGAACAGATAATAAATCTCACCATTAGTTAACCTGATTTCATATCTCATCATAAACTTATGTTTTTTATCAGGAGCAGTTTCTTTTACTTCCGAAACAAGTTCGTCATTAGTAATTAATCTCAACTCTTTCATACTTATGACTTCCTTGTCAACTATCTTCATTAATTTGTAGTAATCACTCATATATATATTATATCATATTGTAAATAAAGTTTCAACACTAAGTATCTATCTAAAAACCATTTCTCTTAAAATGTTTATGCTCCTTGAGATTATATTGTTCAAAAATATTTGTTAAAATACAGGTATCTAAAACTTGGTGCACAAATGCTATTGCAACAGCATTAGCACGATTTGTTGCAAACAATTTCTTAAATATTGACTCTAATTCTTTCTTTACAGTGCTTTTGCTCACAAACAATATTTTAGCTATTTCGTGATTTTTAAATCCCATTGCAACAAGGGCTAAATATTCTTTTTCACGTATAGTCAAAATACTTTCAGCTTCTTCTCTATTAAGAACAAATAATGCTTGCCCTTCTGCTTCCATAGAAACATCATATAATTCTGATATAATTTAAAATACTAGGCTTTTGGCTATAAATTTTCTATGTACGAATTTTATTTTACAAAATAGCAAACAACTAGGTAAAAACAACATATTTAATATGCAGAATATATTACGAATTGTAAAGAATATCCCATGAATTGTCTTAAAATGAAAAAATGTCGAAGAAGGGACTCGAACCCTCAAGGCGTTAACCACACGAACCTGAATCGTGCGCGTCTACCAATTCCGCCACTTCGACATGATTAAACTTTCAATAACCTTAAAATAACACAAATAATACAATCTGTCTATATCTGAAAACTGGGACTTATATCGCAGGGCTGAGTCCGCTGAACCTATTTTATTTTCCTAAAAAATTCATCAGAAATCAGCTGCGAATATTTATCCTTTTCATTTGCAGAAATCAATAATCGCGGCTCTCCATCTTTTGTCTGCGCTACAGATATTATTCCGCCGACTTCTCCTATAGGTAGTTTTTTTACTTTTGCCTCAAATTTTACAAATGGAACTTCTTTTCCGTAAGAGCTCATTGTACCGTGTTTTGTTACCTTCAAGTCATCCACAGATATTGCCTGATATTTTACCTTGCTTATTGCTTTTCTTAACTTTTCCTCGACATCTGCCGATTTTATATCCTCTGCAGTCAATATCTCCTTATCGCCAGATTCCACAACAAACATTTTTTGGCCAGATGCTTTGTGTTCTGCAACAACTGCGTTATATCCCATTATGCCTGCGGCTTTTTCTATTTCAAACTCGTCATTAATCTGTGAAAAATCTCCAACTTTTTGAGCTCTTTCCATAAGTGTGTCATGTGAAGGATTTATATAATTGTGAATTAATCCCGCAATAAGTTCTTTACCGCCCAATGACATAAAACCTATAACAGCTAGTGTAAGAATTATTGCTCTCAAAATATTTTTTAAACAACCCATGTTGAAATCCTTATCATGTTATACTATTATTATAACTATGAAAAAACCGGAAATCAATTATATCAATACTGCTGACATAAAAGTGGAAGATCTTACACCTGCAATGCAGGAATATTTAAAAATTAAACACCAACATCCGGATAAAATTCTTTTATACAGATTGGGCGACTTTTATGAAACTTTTTTTGAAGATGCAGTTACAATGTCAAAAGAGTTGGAATTAACACTTACAGGAAGAGAACAGGGGAAGTTTGGGAGAATACCGCTTGCAGGAATTCCGGCTAAAGCTGTAGATAATTACCTTGAAAAACTTGTACAAAAAAATTATAAAGTCATTATATGCGATCAGCTTGAAGATCCAAAATTTGCTAAAGGGATTGTAAAACGCGGTGTTACAAGAATTATCACCTCAGGCACTCTTACAGAAAGCAACTTTTTAAAACAAAATTCAAATAACTACATTTGCGCGCTCTTCAAGGACGAAAAAAGTGATTTATACGGTTTTTCATACGCTGATATATCTACAGGGGAATTTAAAGTTACACAGGCGCCATTAGATTTAATAATGGATGAGCTTGCAAGAATTGCTCCGAGTGAAGTTATAGGCCCTTCTATCAGAGCTAAAATCATGCCTTTCCAAATTGTTCCTGATGAAAAAATTAATCTCCCTGAAAAAATTACAGCAGCTTACAACTGCTCAAAAATTCCGACATCAGTGTTTGACGAAAACTTCTCCGCAAACAATCTAAAAGCTGTTTTTAAAACAGAAAGCCTTGATTCTTTCGGCTATAACCAGTATAAACTGGGATTTAGAGCTGCGGGGGCATTGCTTGCTTATGTGTGGGAAAACATGATGGAAAATGTTCCAAAGTTTGAAAGAATTGAACCTTATGAGTTATCCGAATTTATGCTGCTTGACGGCAGTACAAGGAGAAATCTTGAATTAACAGAAACTTTGAGAGATAAAAATAAATTCGGTTCATTATTGTGGGCAGTTGACAAAACAAAAACCAATATGGGGGCAAGACTTTTAAAAAACTGGATCTGCCAGCCCTTAAAGAATGCTGAAAATATTATCCAACGGCAGAATTGCATATCTGAACTTGTTGAAAAAAGTGATGAGAGAATTAATTTAAGCAACATTTTAGAAAAAATTTATGATATTCAAAGGCTTGCGACAAGAATGTCTAACAGTTCGGCAAACCCTAAAGACTTTTTAAGTCTTAAAGTTTCGCTTGCGCTGCTTCCTGAAATACTGGAAGCCGCATCAACTCTTGAATACAATCCGCTTGAGCAAATCGAAAAATATAGAGATGAAATTGTTGAATATACAGCGCTTATAGATAGAACTATTTCAGAAGACGCACCTGCACTTATCAAAGACGGAGGTATTTTAAAAGAAGGAGTTTCTGGAGAACTTGATTACTTCAGAGAGCTTTTAACAGGCGGGGAAAAATGGCTGAAAGATTTTGAAGAAAAAGAAAAAGAAAGAACAGGCATAAAATCTCTCAAGGTCGGATTTAATAAAGTATTCGGGTATTTTATTGAAATTTCAAATTCCTACCTTAATCAAATTCCAGAAGGCTATATCAGAAAACAAACCCTTACAAACGGGGAAAGATTTATAACAGAGGAACTAAAAAAACACGAAGATGATGTTCTTTCGGCAAAATTTAAGTCTACAGAACTGGAATACAAATTATTCTGTGATTTTAGAGAATATTCTAAAGAATTTGTTTCAAAAATCAGGGAAATAGCTGAATGTATCGCTTTATGCGATGTATACACAGGTCTTGCTCAAACTGCAGTTGAAAACAACTACTGCAAACCCATTATTGATGAGTCTGATGATTTTATTGTAAAAAACGGACGTCATCCGGTTTTGGAAAAAATTCTTCCGCTCGGCGAATACGTTTCCAATGATTTGGAATTAAAATGCAATTCATCTGATACCACACAATTTATGATTTTAACAGGGCCTAACATGGCAGGTAAATCAACATATATGCGCCAAAATGCCTTAATAGCAATTTTAGCGCAAATCGGATCATGGGTTCCTGCGGATTTTGCAAAAATAGGTGTTATTGACAAGATTTTTACAAGAGTGGGAGCATCAGATGATTTAACACTCGGTCAGTCAACATTTATGGTAGAAATGGTTGAAACCGCATGCATTTTAAATTCCGCAACAGACAGAAGCTTTATTTTACTGGATGAAATAGGCAGAGGAACAAGCACTTATGACGGCGTTGCAATTGCCTGGGCTGTTGCAGAATACATTGCAACAAAAATCAAAGCAAGATGCATATTTGCAACCCATTATCATGAATTAAACGTGATGACTCAAACTTATCCCCAGATTAAAAATTACAGAATAACAATTAGTGAAGAAAACGGTGAGATTGAATTTTTAAGAAAAATTGTACAGGGCGGGGCAAGCAAGAGTTACGGTATTCAGGTTGCAAAAATGGCAGGACTTCCCAATGCTGTTATAAAACGTTCGGAAGATTTGATGACAAGGATGCAAAAAGATTACTCTAACAATCTTGCAACACGCAAACGCTCATCTGATGTTCCGTCGGTTGAGGTGCCGCAATTAAATTTATTTAACTAGCACCTTTATCATCACTGTAAGAATTTGCAGAATTTTCTTTTTTATACTTTACTTCAAATTTGTCACGGAAAGACTCTTCTGACATTATTACAGGCTCCACAAGCATATTTAAAGCTGAAACGATTTTCAGCAAAGCTTTTAATATATCTTTCATAATCAAAATATTTCATTATAACCAACGATTATTTTTGTATTAATGAAATATTTAAATAAGTCAAATTAATTTGGAATAATGTTCGTTGTAAAAATCGCCAAAACGGTCTTGTAATATTGCCTCACGGCATTTTTGAGAAAATTCTACAAGAAATTGAATATTGTGGATAGATAAAAGAGTTGAAGCAGTAGCTTCTCCGCATCTCCAAAGATGTCTTATATAGGCTCTTGAATGATTTTTGCATGCATAGCAGCTGCAGCCTTCAACGAGAGGTCTTTCATCATCATAATACTGTTTTGTTTTAATATTAGATTTGCCGTTTGGCGTGAAGAAAGAACCATGTCTTGCATTACGCGTAGGCAAAACACAATCAAACATATCAATTCCGCGTTTAATTCCGTCTAGCAAATCTTCAGGCGTTCCGACTCCCATAAGGTAACGGGGTTTATATTTAGGAAGCAGAGGAGCCGTAAATTCCGTAAAATGGTTCATTATATCTTTTGTTTCCCCAACACTCAAACCGCCGATAGCATACCCGACTGCATCATAAGAAGAAATCACCTGAGCGCTTTCTCTCCTTAAATCATCATAAAAAGCCCCCTGAACAATAGGAAACAATGCCTGACGCGGGTTAGTTTTTGCTTTAAAACATCTTTCAAGCCATCTGTGCGTACGTTCCATAGCCTTCTTTGCCGTTTCATAATCACAAGGATATGGTGCACACTGGTCAAATGCCATAATTATATCAGCACCTATGTCCTGCTGAATTTCCATAGAAACTTCAGGATTTATAAAATGTTTTTTCCCATCTTTCGGATCGCGGAATTCCACCCCGTCCTCGGTAATTTTATTTAAGTGGCTTAAAGAAAATACCTGAAATCCGCCAGAGTCAGTCAAAACAGGTTTATGCCAGTTCATCCAGTCATGAATTCCGCCAAACTGTTTTATAAGCTTTGTTCCTGCTCTCAAATACAAGTGATAAGAATTTGAAAGCATAATTTGTGCGCCGGTATCAGCAATTTGGTCTGATGTAAGAGTTTTCACGGCAGAATTAGTTCCGACAGGCATAAAAATCGGAGTTTTAATCATTCCGTGCGGAGTAGTCAAAATTCCTGCTCTTGCGCCTGTCTGTTTACATTCATGAACTAATTCATAGCTAAAATAATCGTTTTTTATCATTTTCATCTTACTCGCTCGCGTTTAACGGGTCTGCGGTTGTTACCTTGTATGGCTCTTTGCATAACGGTAACAAGCCTCGCCCTCAGCTCACTCGCGCGCATCAATATCCTCTGTTACAATTTCCATCATATTTTTATAATCAGTACAGAGTTCTTCCGGCTTGAAATAGATATTAATTTCTCTTTCTGCACTCTCGATACTGTCAGAACCATGAATTGTATTATATTCTTTCAATTGCGCATAATCAGCTCTTATTGAACCAACATCAGCCTCACAAGGGTCAGTTGCACCTAAAAGGTGACGAATGCCCTGAACTGCTTTATAACCCTGAAATACCATTGCAACAATCGGACCGCTTGTAATATATTTTACAAGACTCGGGTAAAACGGTTTATTGATATGTTCTTCATAATGTTTTGCGGCAATTTCTTCTGTTACCTGAAGCATTTTCATGCCGATAAGTTTATAGCCTTTTTTTTCAAAACGGCTGATAATCTCTCCGACACAACCTCTTATAACTCCGTCCGGCTTAATAGCCACAAATGTTCTTTCTTCTGTATGCATATTTCCTCCATTCAAGTTTATAATATCATAAAGATAAGCTATTTAACAGTTTCCAAATTTTTAATACTTTTTATTAACATGCAAACCATTATTAAACATAAAATTACAGCAGCAGAAGCAAGCCCGTACCAAAAGCCTTTTAGATTAAGATGAAAATGAAATGCAAGAGTATAGCCGACAGGAATTGATATCAGCCAGTATGCGATAAAATTTGAAAGCAGTACAATTCCGGTTCTTTTCATGCCTTTAAAAATTCCGGCAAGTGATACCTGCAAGCCGTCGAATATTTGAAATACTGATAAAATATATAAAATAGGCACGGATATTTTAACAAGAGCCGCATCCTGCGTAAACAACCTGACAAGAAATTGCGGGAAGCTTGAAAATACAAGTGCGCTGAGCATCATAAATCCGACACACATGACAATTCCGACAAAAGAATATCTCTTTAAATCCTTAATATTGCCTGCACCGTTCGCAAATCCCACCTTGACAGCAATTGCATTTGATACAGCAAACGGAACCATAAAAGATATTGTTGTTAAAGTACAAACCAAATTTTGAGCAGCTGCATAAACACCTGCCACCCTGCCCATAAGTATTGCAATACTGTTAAATGCAATAAATTCCACCATTACAGCACAAGAAATAGGGATACCTATTCTTATAAGACTTTTATAATACTCAAAATCCTTATGGTCTTTAAAATTCATTAAAGTAAAGCAGTAAATTAAAAGTGCAAATCCCATAAAATACCGGATAATAAAACTTGCAACCGCAAGGCCCACAACTCCCATTGAAGGTATAGGGCCAAATCCGAATACCATTGCAAAACAGAGAGCTATATTTAAAAATACGGCAATTGCAGTGATTAAATTAGGAACAACAACAATTTCAAACGCCTGTAAAAATTCTTTTAAAGCAGAATGCAAATAAGCCCCAAATGTCGCAAAAGCCGTAATAAACATGTATTCCTTAATCATAGGAACAAGTTTAGGTTCAAAATGCACATAATCAATCAACGGAATAAATGCCAGCACAGCAAGCATTATTATAAATGCTAAAAGCATGGCAAACCTTATTGTGGGATAAAAATATTTCTTTGCACTTTTTCTTTCGCCTCTGAAATTTGACAAAAGAGGAGAAACGCTAGAAATCAGCCCCACGCCGAATGTTTGAATACAATTTGTAATGGCTGTTGCAATACTTATTGCCGCAAGTGTATCTGTAGAATGATGTCCTGCAACAAGCACATCACCCGCACCTATCAGGATAAACCCGAGGTTTCCCATAATAATCGGCAGGGCAATGTTTAAAAGTTCTTTAGCGTAATACTTAAATTGTGTGCTCATGCATCTTGATTATACTACAAACAAATTTAAGCGGAATAATCAAGTTTTTCGCCAACCCCTTTATTTTTTACAGCCTGCGCCTGCATCTTTATATTTTCCGCCTGAGCTTTAACCTTAAAATCTTGTGAAGAAGGATCTACAGGAGCCATAGCTGAACGAATTACAGTATTTGCCTCATCAATTGTTTTTTGAGGATTGTTGGGATCTAATGACGGCATTTTTATATTTACATGACCGCCCACAGGAATTCCGTCGGCATTTTTTTCTATCACAATAGAGCCTGCTAAAGAACCGCCTGCGCTTTTATGCGCAAGTTCATGAGCATATATTTCATCATAATTTTTCTTTATCAATGCATCTTTTTGAGCCTGACGCTGCTCCTTCTGCTTTTCAAAAGGGTTTGTAAAATTATAGAATAAATTAATACCTGCCATACTCGAAACCTCACACACATATACTACCTGCTATAATTGTAGCATATTTATAAATATTTTTCAAGTATTAATACATGGGATATATATCCCGAATACATATTTATTCTTGCATTATTTCAGATACGTAATAACCGCCTTTTTCTTTAATTGCACAAACTTCATCCATCACAACAACATCTTTGCTCATACTTTCACGGTTAAGAACCATATAAAATAAATCGTATCCCCATTTATTAGGCCCTTTTGCGCCATTTGTATCTATTGCGAAATAGATATTGTGATGGCTTCTAAGATCGCTTCCACCATAATTTATAATGTAGCTGCCATCAGATAAAATATTAACTTTTCGCGCACCGTAATCCAGAAAAGAACATGAAGAATTTGTTATACTGCCGCCTTCTGCTAAAACTTGTTCTTTTGTTTTATAACTTACCTGCCCGCATTCTTTATCGTCAGCTGCATAATTACAGGTCTTAATTACTTTCATTTGCTTCAACAAATCGTTCCAAAATACGGCACAGTCAGTAACATGATAGCCGCCAAATCCCATATTATAACACTCATAAGAGGTTCCATTTTCAGCTATCGTCATATTTATTGCATTTTGAACAGATGCATAAGATTTTTTAAACTGGCTTACAAGCACCTTTTTTTGATATTTAGATACGATGTTAGGAATTGTCATCGCCGCAACCACACCAATTATGCCGAGGGTGATGAGGACCTCTGCAAGAGTGAACGCAGCTCGACGAATATTGTTAGAGTTGGCTACGTGCGTAGCACCCTCGCCTATGGGAGATGGGTAGTGTGAGCACTCTTTTTCCCCTCCCTTGAGGGGAGGGGAAGTAAAGGGGTGGGTGAGGTCAGAAGAACAGAAGCTCGGAGGGCAGGAAGGCAAGCTAAAGTTAGATGCAAAGATGCGAAGAGGCATAGAGGCAAAGCTATTATCAATAATAACTTTTGTCACAGTTTTACCTAAATAGCTATTGAAACTTGCCTGTCCTCCTGCCTTCCGGACCTCGGTGGAGCCTACAGCGCCCCCCCCCCGAAGGTCTTAGCATATCTTAGTTTGCACATATACATAACCTCAACTTTGCTTTTTGCCTGTACGTTTATAGAAATCCTCGATAAATCCGGTATTGAAATTACCGCTCATAAACACAGGATCTTCTATGATTTCCTGATGGAACGGAAGAGTTGTTTCAACACCTGTTATAACGTATTCTTTCAAAGCTCTATACATTCTGCGGCGGGCTTCATTTCTTGTTCTGCCCCAACAGATAAGCTTTCCTATCATTGAATCGTAATAAGGCGGGATTTTATAATCCTGATAAGCGTGAGAATCAACTCTGACTCCAAAACCACCCGGAGTCACGTAACCTGTAATTGTTCCAGGATTAGGCATAAAGTCTTTTTCAGGATTTTCAGCATTTATGCGGCATTCAATTGCATGCCCGCGAAGAACAATTTCATCCTGAGTAAAATCGAGCTTTTGCCCTGACGCTATCATAATCTGCTCTCTTACAAGATCAACATTTGAAATCATCTCTGTTACGCAGTGCTCTACCTGAATTCTTGTATTCATCTCCATAAAATACCATTTTCCGTCATGGTCAAGCAAGAATTCACAAGTACCTGCGCTTTCATAATTTATTGCCTTAGCAGCGCGAACTGCAGCAGCACCCATTTCCTTACGGGTTGCTTCATCAATAGCGGGTGATGGAGCTTCTTCAAGAAGTTTTTGATGGCGTCTTTGAATAGAACAATCTCTTTCACCGAGGTGAACTACATTTCCATACTGGTCTGCAAGAATTTGAACTTCAATATGGCGCGGATTTTCAAGATATTTTTCAGCATAAACATCAGGATTGCCAAAAAAGCTCTGAGCCTCAGACTGACAAAGATTCATATTAGTTTCTACATCATCATCCGAGCGGCAAATTCTCATACCTTTTCCGCCGCCGCCTGCAGTTGCTTTTAAAATAATCGGATAGCCGACTTTATGAGCAAATTCTTTAACTTCTTCAGGAGTTTTTAAAATACCGGTTCCAGGAGTTACAGGAACATTATTTTCTATCATTGTTTTACGTGCAGTTGCTTTATCGCCCATTTTTCTCATAGCTTCTGCTGTCGGCCCGATAAATTTAATCCCGTGTTTCGCACAAATTTCAGCAAAATCAGCTCTTTCAGACATAAAACCGTATCCGGGGTGAATTGCATCAGCTCCTGAAACAATTGCAGCTGAGATAATTGCAGGGATACTTAAATAACTCTTTGCACTTGAGGCAGGCCCAATACAATAAGCCTCGGTTGCCAATCTTACATGCAAAGAATTTGCATCTGCCTGAGAATAAATTGCAACAGTCGGAATACCGATTTCTCTGCAAGCTCTTATAATTCTTACCGCAATCTCACCGCGGTTTGCTATTAATACTTTTCTAAACATTTTAAACCCTTTTCAAATATTCATACTTCTAGCGAAAAGGTGAAGAGTAAAAAGTGAAGAGTGAAATTCGCTTCACTCTTCACTCTTCACATCTCACTTCATTCTATATACATCAAAACCTGGCCGAATTCTACAGGCTGTCCGTCTGAAACACAAATTTCAGTAATTTTGCCTGACACTTCAGCTTCAATTTCGTTCATAAGCTTCATAGCTTCAACAATACAAACAACGTCACCTTCTTTGACTGTCTGACCGACTTTAACAAACGGTTCAGCATCAGGAGAAGGTGCTGAATAAAATGTTCCAACCATTGGAGAAGTTAAAGGTTTACCTTTTTTTACTTCTTTTGCTTCAGCAGGAGCAGGTACAGCAGGTGCTGCTGCAGGCTGAGGAGCAGTAACAACAGAAGCTGCTGCCACTTCCATAACTTCTTTTCTCAAAGTTATAGCTTGTTCGCCGTCTTCCAAAGAAATTTCGGTCAAAGAATTATCAGCTAAAACTTTGGCTAATTTTTCAACATATTCAATATCAAATTTCATTCTTTTGCCTTTCTTTTATACACAGAGAAAAGTGAGGGGCGAATAAAAGGAGCATTAAAAAGATTGTGCCCCTCACACTCAAAAACTTTTAATTATGCACGATCCAAATATTCGTTAGTTCTGGTATCAACTCTAATTTTGTCACCATTTGAAATAAAGAACGGAACGTTAACAACCGCACCTGTTTCAAGAGTTGCAGGTTTTGTACCGCCTTGTGCAGTGTTGCCTTTTTCGGAAGGCGGAGTGTCGGTAACTTCAAGAATAACGTGAGCAGGAAGATCTACACCGATAATTCTACCGTCATGCATTAAAACCTGAACAATCATATTTTCTTTTAAGTATTTAATGCCGTCGCCTATTTGATCTTCAGTCAATTGAAGCTGTTCGTAGGTTTCGTTATCCATCATAACGTATTCTTTACCTTCTTTATATAAATATTGCATTTCGCGTCTGTCAAGCATAGCTTTTGCAACTTTTTCGCCGGCACGGAAAGTTTTTTCAACAACCTGACCGGTTTCAACGTTTTTAAGTTTTGATCTTACAAACGCTGCACCTTTACCGGGTTTTACGTGTAAAAATTCAACAACAGACCACAAACCGTTGTCCAATTGAAGCGTCAAGCCTGTTTTTAAATCGTTTACTGAAATCATATTTTTCCCCTTATAATACTGTCATTTTAACTATAGGTTGATAATACCACAAACATTCAAAACTTCAAATATTTGTTACAATTTAGCAAAATATTAACAAAACAGCATAAAATATCAAAATCAGCTTTATCAAATCAGACTATAAAACAGAACTTTAAAATTTTTAAAGATTGTTGTAACAGCCGGTTTAACTACTATCAACGGAATGTAAATGCCTTAAAAAGGCAAAAAATAGGGCGGCAGACTTCGTCAATACAGGCTTGACAAATAACAAAAAATCGTAAATAATAAATTTAATTAAGGAACAAGAGGTACTGAAAATGAATCGAGAAGCAGCTTTTAGAGTTGCCCCCCCCCGCAAAACGTGGCAGTATAAGCGTTTCTAACAAATGGCTTTACGTTAAAAAAAACATATGTCATAGTAGTGATATTATACATTACAATATTTTCCAATATACCAAACGAGCTTTTACTCTTGCCGAGGTATTAATAACACTCGGGATAATAGGAGTTGTTGCGCCAATTACAATGCCCGTGCTTATCACTAAATATCAAAAAGACGTCACGGTAAACAAACTTAAAAAGAGTTATACAACTATATCCCAAATGTTTCAAATGGCGCAAAATGAAAATGGTGATCCATCAGGTTGGAATTTTGATTTTACAGGTTCAGATGATACAAACGCATCATTAAGCGATTTTATTAACACATATATGATACCTTATTTGAAAGTTGCTGATAACTGCGGCACACAATGCAAAAGAATTCCAGAAATGTATAGTTTTTTAAATAATAATCCTTTTAATACAACCCAGCACTACATAATATTTTTACAAGATGGAACTACTCTGATTTTATCTATTGATAGCAACAAGCATGCAGTTATTATACACGTTGATATAAATGGCAATAAAAATCCAAATAAAGTTGGCAGAGATGTTTTTACATATTATCTCAATACTTCTAAAACAATTACAAAACAAAATTTTTGGGGATTAGACGGCAATTTTTCTAATGTTTCACGTGATTTCTTGTTAAATGACGGCAACAGGGGCTGTAAGAAAAATTCTCTCGGCTACTATTGCGGTGCATTGATTCAATATGACGGCTGGAAAATTAAAGATGATTATCCCTGGTAAGAATTTGCGATATCACTTTGTTTATGCTATTATAACCCTGTATGGAAAAGGGACAAATTTATAAAATTCACTCTGATTTCTACTATGTTGATGATGGACAAAATACTCATGAATGCAAAATTCGTGAAATTCTAAAAAAACAGAAAGAAAAAATTCTTGTCGGGGATTTTGTCGAATTTGAAAACGGTGTTATTAAAAATATTATTCAGAGGAAAAATTTTATTAAACGCCCGAGTGTTGCAAACATTGACCAAATCATAATAGTTTCAGCGCTTAAAGAACCCGATTTGGAACTTCACCAGTTAAACCGCTATATTGCACTTGCAAAATACTATAAGGTACCTGCTGTCCTTTGTTTTAACAAGGAAGACTTAAAATGGGACAAACATCTTAAAGAAAAAATAAAAAAAATTTATGAGCCGTTACACTACAAAATTGTTTACACTTCCGCAACAGAGCATAAAGGAATTAAAAATTTTGAAAAACTTCTTGAAGGAAAAACAAGTGTTCTGTGCGGGAATTCAGGTGTCGGCAAATCAAGCCTTATTAACGCAATAAATCCCGAATTAAACCTCAGAACAAAACAAGTCAGCGAAAAAACTCAGCGCGGCACACACACAACCAGACACTGCGAAATTATAAAAATTAACGACACATCAAGAATTGTCGACACTCCAGGCTTCAGCAACGTAAAATTTGATTTTATACTTCCTGCTGATGTGGATTTATTATTTGATGAAATAGCACAATTTCGCAGCGGATGCAAATACGCAGACTGCCTGCATATAAGAGAAGACGGGTGTAATGTGCTTGAAAATATTGATAAAATTGATGAAACACGATATGAAAGCTATCTTGAATTTGTAAAGGAAGCTGAAATATACAAAGAAAAAGTTAAATATGAAGGAAGAAAAGAAGAAAATTCAAAAAAACTTGTTCATAACAAACATATTGCCAAAATAAGCGAAAAGAAACGTCAGAGCGCAAGAAACACTCTTAAGCAAAGAATTTATAAGGACATAGAAAATAATGAAGATGAATGATTACATAGAACTTATAGACAAAAATATTGACGAATTTATGCCTGTAGAATATCCGCAGCGGATTTTCAAAGCAATGAAATATACTGTAACATTGCCGGGCAAAAGGCTTCGCCCTGTTATGTGTCTTGAAACATGCAGAATGTTCGGCGGGAATTATAAAGATGCAATCCCGACAGCCTGTGCAATAGAAATGCTTCATGCACAAACTCTTATTCATGACGATTTACCATGTATGGATAATGACGATTACAGACGGGGCAAGCTCACCAACCACAAAGTTTTCGGAGAAGCACATGCCGTTCTTGCAGGTGACGCTCTCTTAACATTTGCTCCACAGCTTATACTTAAACATTCAAAAAATCTGGGGGCGGAAAAACTTATAAAAATTCTGGAAGAATATTTTCAAGCTGCAGGAGCCTACGGCGTTATTGCAGGTCAAGTCGTTGATATTGAAAGTGAAAAATTAATGCAGTCTTTTGAGTTTTCCGGAAAAATTGATATTGAAAAAAGTGAACTTGAAAAAACTCTTGAATATATACACACCCATAAAACAGGAGATTTATTTAAACTTGCTTTAAGAACAGGTGCAATAATCGCAGATGCAAATGACGAACAGCTTAACCAAATAACAGAATTCGGCCAAAATTTAGGAGTAGCTTTTCAAATAGCTGATGATATCCTTGATGAGACCTCTACTTTTGAACAAATGGGCAAAACAATCGGCAAGGACAAAGCAGAAGGTAAATTAACTTATACAAGCCTTTACGGACTTGAAAAATCTAAAGAAGAATTAAATAAACTCATCGACAGATGTTTTAATATATTAGAAAGAAATAACCTGAAATCAGAAGTTTTTGAACAAATTCTCAACAAAATCAAAGCTTGTTAAAATAAGTCGATAAGACGTTAAGACGACAGGACGTTAAGTTCTTTACGGTGCGCTAAAGCGCACGTAAAAATTTACTTTTCCTCTCTCGGGAGAGGGATTAAGGGAGAGGGTTTATTTTTTTATGCGGGGACTATGCGTCCCCACACCCCTCACCAAATATTCTTTTTCTTTTTTGCGATGAAAAGAAAAAGAATATTGGATAAGAAAAAGAAACACGCTGACCGTTTAATCTGCACTAAATTCAACCCAAGCGGATGAACTCGCTATATATTCGTCATGCTGAACTCGTTTGACTGCTTTTGCCAAAATCTATTGATTTTGTGCAAAATGTCCGGTTTTCCGCAGCATCTCTTTACCGCTCAAACAGCATCCGCTTTGCTACTGTTTCATTAAGTGCAGATTATTGAAATTTTAAGTGCGCTTTGCGCACCGTAAAGACCTATTCGCTTATTAACCTATTTACTTATTCACTTATGATAATATTTGTTATATTCATATATTTTACAAAAATTCCATTCTTATGTTATACTTTAATAACATGAGAGAGGAAAATTAAGGATATATATGATAGAAAGCATCTTAAATACAGGTTATGAAGCCTTAGCAACTGGTATTCTAGCCGCTTTTATCGCACAGCTGATAAAATTTATTATTTTTACGATTAAAACCAGAAGAGTCAATTTCAAAATCTTTACCACAACAGGAGGAATGCCAAGTTCACACTCTGCAGGAGTAATGGGGCTTGCCACTATTGTCGGAATTGTAGAAGGCTTTGATTCAATGTTTTTTGCGATTGCCTTCGGGTATGCTTTGATTACAATGTATGACGCGGCAGGCGTAAGACGTGCAGCAGGAAAAACTGCAGCCTGCTTAAATAGAATGATGGATGATTTTTACAAACACGATGTTCAGGCAATCGGCGGGAAACTAAAAGAACTGCTCGGGCATACTCCGTTTGAAGTTATTATGGGAGCACTTTTCGGAATCGTATTTGCATATTTCTTCCATTTTCATGTTTTATTAGGATAAATCTATTGCCTTTTTTTATTCTTTGTGTAATAATATTATTGTTGTTATTAAGGGCTTATAGATTTAATTCTATATCCGGTAATTTGTACCCTTAGGGAAAGAAAGAGATACTCTAAAACACAATGAGTGTTAAACCGCAGGAATTTAACTACAAGTATATAAAAGAAAATGCAAGCGCGGGAAGTTGGCGCAGAGGCTATGAATATCATCTTAAAGACATGGTATTCGATAATTACCCTGAAAAAAATTTCTATATGGCAAAGGTCAAAGGAAATTTTCAGGATCATTACAATACGGATTTAATCTTTAAGAAAAACAAAGTGGAAGCCAGATGCAACTGTCCGTTGAAGGAAGAATGGTGCAAACATGCCGTTGCGGTTGCTCTAAAAGCAATTGATGAGCATGCTTATGAAGATTGGCTTGAAACAAAATACGGAATGGAATTTGATTTTCCGGACGAAAATACGGCACTAACAGAGGAACCGCAGGGAAACTACATATTCCATTTTAATTCCAAACGAAAAGCAAACTTTTTCTCTGTTCTTGTACGTTCTAGAGAAACAGGAAAAGTTGTAAGACAAATTGAACCTATCCTCAGAGCGCTTATTGAAGCGCAAAAACAGGATAAAAATTTTGAGCTGAATAATTCACAAAAAGTTGAAGTTGCAATATTTCAACAGCTTTTAACAATTTCTAGACAGGACAAAAAAGCAGGTTGGTACGATATTCCAATTACAAAATTCGGGCCGATGTTTACACTTCTTTCAAAAGCTGATGAAGTTCTTGATGAAAAAACAAAAGATAGACTCAAATTCACTGATGAAGAGTGGAAACTTGTTTTGACAGTTAATACAGGTGCTCAGGGAACAATTCTTTTGTCTTTGGAATGGAAACGTCCAGATAAAGATGATGTTTACCCGCTTGAAGAAGTCAGGTATTTCTCAAGACATTTGAAATGGGGAAGATACAAAAATATTATTTTCCCGACAAATATTGCAATGAATTCTCTGCCGCAAAATATTTTAAAATCTTCATTTACAGATTTGAAAGATGCAGACGGCGGCAAATTTATTTATGAAGAACTGCCCAAACTACGTGAGATTATGGACGTTGAAATTGCAGACAATATCAGCAAACTTATGTTGGAAGAACGTCCGCCTCTGAACATTGTTACAATGGGAATTGATTATGACCAGTCTTTAAAAGCTTCGTTGGAATTTGAATATGACGGAGTAGTCGTTCCTTATTCAAAAACAACTGCAGAAAAAGCTCCTTATATCACAATTAAAAAACCTGGAGAAGATTTAGTTTACTGGATTAAACGAAATCTTAAACATGAACAGGAAGCTTACCAAATGCTTTTAGCCTGCCGGTTCGTCCCTATGCAGACTAATAACCTCGCGCTTGAAAAAGAAAATGCAATAGATTTTTATAACTATTATATCAAACAGGCCGGTGAGGGCTGGAAGTTTGTAGAAAAAGACGACATGAGCTTTTTCAAACTGCTCGATGACCCGTTCAGATTGTGCGCAAAAATTGATTTCTCAGAAGAATCCGAAGACTCATTTGAAATATTCTTATACGGTCAGGTCGGAGATGAAATTATTAACTTTGATGAGATTTATGACACCATTCAAAGCGGCGAAAAATACAGCAGGATAAGGAGCTTAGGCTTTGTAGAATATCCTGCGCAAAATATTTATGCTATGATGAGGGCATTTAACTCATTTGATGTTTACAGAAACAACGATAACAAATTTATTGTAAAAACATACCGCGCAGGCTTGATTAACGAACTTAAAAACCTTGATGTGGAACTTGTTTTGAGTGACGAATTCCAGAAATTCTGGGAACAGATGTCAACATTTTCAACATCTGAAAATCTGGAACTACCTCAAGGTATCAACGCAGAATTTCGTGAATATCAAATTAAAGGTTTTGGTTGGCTCTGGTTCATGTACAAATACGGACTTAACGGAATTCTTGCTGATGATATGGGGCTTGGTAAAACACTTCAGGCACTTGCAGCTATTCAAAAAGCTAAAGAAGAAGACGGGCCTATGCCTACACTTGTTATATGTCCGACAACCGTTGTATTTAACTGGGAATCCGAAATTCAAAAATTTGCCCCGACTTTAACAACATTAAAAATCTCTGGAGCTGACAGAAAACAACTATTTAAAGAAATTCCGAATTATGATGTTGTAATTACAAGCTATGCGCTTGTCAGACGCGATATAGCAAAGCTAAAAGAATACAATTTCAGATACGTAATACTTGATGAGTCGCAGAATATTAAAAATGCAATGTCGCAAACAGCTCAAGCTGTAAAAAAACTGCAAGCTGCGCATAAACTGGCACTTTCTGGAACCCCAATTGAAAACAAACTTGAAGAACTTTGGTCTGTATTTGATTTTCTTATGCCGGGATTTTTGTTCAGCGTTTCTGAATTTAATTACAGATATGTAAATCCGATTATGGAACGTCAGGACAAAACAGTTGAAAAACGTTTGAAATTGCAGATTTATCCGTTTATTCTCCGCCGTATGAAACGCGATGTTGCAAAAGATCTTCCTGATAAAGTGGAAAACATTGCATACTGCGAACTTACAGATGAACAAAAAGATTTCTACCTGCAGGTTCTTGACAGTACTAAAGAAGAATTATTTAAATCAATTGAACAAAACGGACTTGAAAAGAGCAGACTTTCAATATTCTCAGCGCTTCTCAGATTGCGTCAAATCTGCTGCCACCCGCGACTTTACGATAAAGAAAATGTTAAAAACATAATGAAATCAGGCAAATTTGAAAAACTCAAAGCAATGCTTGAAGAAATTATTGATGAAGGGCACAGAATTCTTTTATTCAGTCAGTTTGTTGATATGTTGGATATAATTAAGGCATGGCTTGAAAGAGAAGGAATTCCTTACGAATATTTGACAGGGAAAACAAAAGACAGGCAGGGTGCTGTTGAAAGATTTAATTCAACGCCGTCAATTCCTATCTTCCTGATAAGTTTGAAAGCCGGCGGAACAGGGTTGAACCTGACAGGCGCGGATTACGTAATCCATTACGATCCGTGGTGGAACCCTGCTGTTGAAGATCAGGCAACAGACAGAGCCTACCGTATCGGACAGACTAAAAAAGTTTTTGTCTATAGACTTATTACAAAAAATACTGTTGAAGAAAAAATCCAGAAATTAAAAACCGTTAAACGTAACCTTGTAGACAGTGTAATTTCGGTTGACAGAAATATCGTTAAATCTCTTACAATGGACGATATAAAAGAAATATTCTCAGTCGACTAAGGAGCGTAGCCGCTCCACCCGCCACAAAGGTTTTGCATAAGTTTTTCTGGTATTAACTAAAGAAGAGCGTAGCCGCTCCATCCGCCACACAGATTTTGCATAAATTTTTCTAGTCTTAACTAAAGAAAAGCGTAGCCGCTCCATCCACCACAAAGGTTTTGCATAAGTTTTTCTAGTCTTAACTAAAGAAGAGCGTAGCCGCTCCATCCAATACTTGGGTTTTACATATATTAGGAGAATGCGGAGCATTCAACGTAGTAATCTCATTATTATTGCAGCTATCTTGCGATTGCGGATCAGCTGCGCCGTCCGCAATGACGAATAGCGCAGCACCCTCTCCATTAATCCCTGTCCCAAGAGAGGGAAAACATAATATATAAAAAAGGCACTCCTGATGGAGTGCCTTTAATTTTTGAACTCAAAAACTGCTTATTTTTTGTTAACAGCTTCTTTGAATTTTTTACCAGCTGAGAAAGCAGGAACTGTAGTTGCAGGGATTTTTAATTCCTTGCCAGTTTGTGGGTTTCTGCCGATTCTTGCAGCTCTTTTTCTTGATTCAAATGTACCAAAGCCTACTAAAGTAACTTTTTTGCCTTTAGAAACTGTTTTTTGGATAGTTTCAATTAAAGCGCTCAAAACTTCTGAAGCTTCTTTTTGTGTAACACTTGATTTTTTTGCAATTTCTTGTACTAATTCTTCTTTGTTCATGATAAAACTCCTTCTTCTTTGTACATAAATCATTATAGCCTAATTTTTTTATAACGCAAGCATTTTAACGTTTTTTTACAATTTTTACCCCGAAAAACATATAAACAGATGAATTATTTTACAAAAAGTAATGAAAAACCTTAAAATTCAACACTTAAATTTAGTTTTTGATATAATATTGTAGGAATTACGGGAGTACAAAAAAGGTTTTTTACAGATGAAAGAAAGAGTTATATTATTTACGATAGTCTTTGGGCTCGGAATTTTTATTTACATCTTTCAAAGTTATTTTAATACAGTTTGGGGGCTTGCGCTTTTATGCACATTCATGTTTATTTACGCACTTTTCCTCAATCTTTCTTACAAACTACAAAAAAGGAAACTGCAAAAATACCCGCAGATTATCAATCCGGATTATAAACCGTTTGTATCTGTATTAATACCTGCTCACAATGAAGAAACAGTTATTTCAGCTACAGTGCAAAATATTTTAAATATGGATTACGAAAACTTTGAAGTAATCGTAATTGACGACAGAAGCACTGATAACACTGCAGCTGTTATAAAAGATTTAGAAAAAAAATATGATAAAGTTACTGCTTTAATAAGAGATAAAGAGGCATTTCCCGGCAAATCCGCAGTTTTAAACGATGCATATAAAATTGCCAGAGGAGAAGCTATTCTTGTATTTGACGCTGATGCAACAGTTGATGCTGATTTCTTATCAAAGCTTATTCCACAACTTGAACCAAAGGATGTCGGCGCTGTTCAGGCAAGAAAAGTTATAAGAAACAAAAATGCAAACATTTTAACCAGATGCCAGAACAATGAATATACGATGGACACACATTTTCAGGTAGGAAGAGATTCTATAAAAGGTGCTGTTGAACTTAGAGGAAACGGCGAACTTATCAAACGTCAGGCATTAGATGATATCGGCGGTTGGAATAATTACACAATTGTAGATGACCTTGATATGTCTACAAGACTTCATATTAAAGGGTGGGACATAAGATTTTGTCCTGATGCCATTGTTTATGAAGAAGGTATTATGTACATAAGGCCTCTTTACAGGCAGAGAAGAAGATGGCTTGAAGGAACGATTAGAAGATATCTTGAATATGCAGGTGATGTATTATTTTCAAAAGATATGTCACTGCGTGCAAGCCTTGATATGACAGCATATATAACTCAATTCATTATGCCTGGGTGGTTTATAATGGAAATACTCATAAGAGGCTTTAAAGTGCTTGCAAAACAGGCTCCACCTCATATGCTTTATTCTTCAATATTTATCGGATGCATAATCGGGTTTGGATTTTTCTTTGCAGCAAGATATGCGCTTAGAAGATATGATTACATGCCAAGACTTGATGCAACTTTTGAGGCTTTAGAAACTTCAGTTTATCTGTTTATAATCTGGTTCCCGCTAGTATTATATATATGTTTTAAAATTCTATTTATGAAAAAAGATATGAATTGGGGTAAAACAGCACACGGCCTTGTTATGGAAGAAGAAGCAAGTATTAAAGCATTTATAAAAAAAGAACTTGAAAAAACAAAACAATATACAAAAGAATATACAGAAAAATATACTGAAAAATTGAAACAAATACTCGCAGAAAAGACTGAAATTCTAGCAGCTGGTTACACTAAAAATAATAATGAAGCCGAAAAAGGAGAAAAAATAAATGACAACAGAAACACTTATTAACGTAAAAAATAAAATCAGAGATGTAAAAGATTTTCCAAAGCCGGGAATTATTTTCAGAGATATTACAACAGCACTAAAAGACCCTGAAACTCTTAGAGTAATGATTGATTATCTTTGCGACCAATTCAAAGACGTGAAAATAGACTATATTGCGGGTATTGAAAGCCGCGGCTTTATCTTTGGAATGCCTATGGCATATAAGCTTAATGCAGGCTTTGTACCTATTAGAAAGCCCAATAAACTGCCGGCAGAAACCTATTCACAGGAATATTCGCTTGAATACGGCACAGATAAAATCGAAGTGCATAAAGACGCTTTCCCGCAGGGTGCAAATGTTTTAATCGTAGACGATTTACTCGCAACAGGGGGAACAGCAGAAGCAGCCTGCAAGCTTGTCAAAAAAACCGGAGCAAACCTTGTGGGTATTGCATTTTTAATTGAACTGACAGATTTGAACGGTCGAGAAAAATTAACAGATTCTCCAAGAACCGTTTCAATGCTGAAATATTAAAAAAAAACAGGCTTAATGCCTGATTTTTTTTTTATACATATCAGGAGGCAACTTTGTTCACCAGTTTATCAACTTCTTTCAACGCTTCGTCTTTAGTTAATGCATTCGGACTATTATCCTCAACTAAACCTGGCTGATTACAATATTGTTTTTCGGCATTACGCCATGCAATTTCAGCATTTTTATATTCCATTGAATTTTTTTGATTTTTCAAAGATTTTAATCTGTCAATAGCAGCTTCTAATCTGTTAACAGAACTAATAAGCAGCGGATTAACTTTTGAACCCATAATTTTAACTCCTATATTCCTCTATAATTAATATAAAAATTTTCAGGAGAAAAATTGCTTTTTATTAACGTTTGTAAATATGCTCTTTCGTCACCACGAGATTTTCTGGCACATAATTTTTTAAATATTCAACAGCTTCAGAGGGAGTATCTGCAATATAATAAAGATTTTCTGCCTCATCACGGGCAAAATTCTGTTCTATAATTTCATCAAAAAAATCTCTTAATTTATTATAAAAACCGTTTGTGTTTAATAAAACTATCGGTTTTTGATTATAACCGAGCTGTTTTTGTACAATCATCTCGGCAAGCTCTTCTAATGTCCCGAAACCACCGGGCAAAGCAGCAACGGCATCTGAAAGTTCATCCATTTTTGCTTTTCTGCTCCGCATACAAGGAGTTACAAAAAGTTCCACACATTCATCAGTGTTAACGCCCATATTATGCAATTTTTCCGGCATTACACCTATTATTTGCGAACCGTTTTCTTTAACTTTTTCCGCGCATGCCCACATAAGCCCCAGTGAACTTCCGCCATAAACCATGTCAAAACCGGATTTGCCGAGCAAATCGCCGAATTCAGCTGCTGCTTCATAATAAGAACTGTCAAGGAAATTACAGGAAGATGCAAATACACAAACTCTTTTGATATTACTCATCAAAGCCTCCGCCGATTTTGTAATAGTAAGAACAACTAACACCGGTTCCTGTTTCAGAACAATCTTTTTTCAATTCATCCATATCGAGGTCAAATCCAAATGGTTCTATCCTTCCGCCATCATAAATGTTAACGCCGAAAATATCTTTTCCCCACCTGTTAGGCGGCAAAAGACCATTCATATCAAACATCATTATAAATAATGCATCATCCGTTTTTTCATTTTTAATATCTTTTATCCCGACAATCGTATTATTTTCAGCAAAATAAAAATCATCAAAATAGTATCGCTGGCCTTTATAAACCTTTGTACCATTCATATAACGTGGCCTGTAATGCCTTACAGGAATATTATAAGTTCCGATACGCAAATAAGGTTTAACAATCGCAAGAAGTATTGATTCCCTATCTTCCGGAGTTTTTGCCTTATTCATGCTTTTTAGCATGTCATCCGTAATATGAGCATTTATCACAGAAAACATATATTCTACACGATTGAATTTTTCATTCCACTTGGAGATAAAGTTTGCCTGACGGGTATTTTCGATAGAAACCGGCATAATAAGCAAAAGTACACCTAACATTACAAATAATGCTATAGAATATTCAAGTTTCCATCGCTTTTTACCCGCCATATAACCTCACTTATGCCATATCAATACGTTTCTTTTCTTCTATAAGCTTATCGTAAACCCATTCAGGAACAAAGTTTTTGCCAAGAATTATCTGTCCGTTCATAATGTTGGGGGCATGGAAATCCGAACCGCCAGTTACTATAAGCCCTAATTCTTCGGCCATAGAAGAAAAATATTCAACACAGGCAGGTGAATGTTTTCTGTGGTAAGCCTCAATACCGCGTAAGCCGTATTGCATGAGTTCTTTAATTAGTTCTTCCGCAATATCAATATCATGAGGATGGGCTATAACAGGCACTCCGCCTGCATCATATATAATTTCAACAGCATCATGCGGTGAAACTGTTTTCCTTTGCACATAAACAGGAGAATCATCATGGATATACTTTGAATAAGCTTCTATAACACTTGTGGTTCCGCCTGCATTTGTAATAGCTTTTGCGATATGCGGACGGCCTATGCTGCCGCCTTCGGCAACCTGTTTTTTGATATCATCAAATTTTATTTTTATACCTTCTTTTTTAGCAAGAAGATTGATGATTTCTTTTGTTTGTTTTACACGCGCCTGCTGTTGAATTTTCAACATATTTTGAAAATCGCTGTCAGTAACATCCATAAAATATCCTAAAATATGGACTTCATAATTTTTATAAAGAGTATTGACTTCAATCCCCTGAATAATTTCAAGTTTGTTTTCTCTGTTTGTCTTTTTTAAATAATCCTTTGCCACAGGATATGACAGTACATTGTCGTGATCTGTCAAAGCGATTACCTGCAGCCCGACATCAAGTGCCGTGTCTACAATCTTTTCGGGCGAAAAAACACCGTCCGAATAAAGGGTATGAATGTGTAAATCACTTTTCATTGGCCGCTTCCTTTTCTTTATCTGATAACAAAAAAATTCTTTTTATAGCAACAGTATGCCCGCTTATCCGGTTGATTTCAACCTCAACAGCATTAATTTGGACGACATTACTGTCTGCTACATCATAACGTTCAGGTATAACTGTTGTGAAACGGTTAAGAGAAGTTTTATAGTCCATACCGATAACACTATCTGCAGCCCCGCAAAAACCTGCATCTGTGATATACCCCATATTATTCATAATTTGTTCATCAGCTGTCTGCACATGCGTATGTGTGCCGAAAAATGCACTGACGCCGAGTTCAGAACAAAATCTTGCGAAACAGATTTTTTCAGCAGTAGCTTCCGCATGAAAATCAACTATTACAACAGGGGTAATATTTTTTAAGCGGATTATTTCATCTCTTACGACAGTCCATTGAGATTCAACAGGAGCCATAAATACTCTGCCCAAAACATTTATAACAGCAATTTTTATTCCGCTTTCCATCTCAAAAATACGACTGCCTGCACCCGGAGTATTTTCAGGGTAATTAAAAGGTCTGACTAATTTGTCAGCTTTATCGATGTAGTTAAAAATTTCTTTTTTATCCCAGATATGGTTGCCTGATGTCATACAGTCAACCCCATATTCTGAAATTTCATTATAATTTTTTTCCGTAAGACCAAACCCGTGAGATGCATTTTCAACATTAGCAATTATAAAAGTTGAGGGGTTTAATGGTTGAACATTGGAAGGGGTTTCAATACAATTAAAACTTCCGCTCAAAAAATCACGCACGGCAAACCTGCCAGGCTTACCCACCAGATCACCGAAAAATAGTATTTTTATATTTTGCTCATCACTTGTTAACATAATTCAGATGTCCTGAGGTCAGGAGGGCAGGAAGTCAGGCTATTATCATTAATTAGCTTGCCCTCCTGTCTTCTGAACTTCTTGTCTTCTATTTTGCTATTTCCGTTGTTCTGAACTCTCTTACAACCGTGACTCTAATTTGTCCCGGGTAATCAAGTTCATCTTCTATACGTTTTGCAACATCTCTTGCGAGTTTTTGAGAAGCCAGATCGTCAAATTTTTCAGCTTCAACAATAATTCTAACTTCGCGTCCTGCCTGTACTGCAAAAGACTGTTTTATACCATCATAACTGTTTACAATTTCCTCAATTTTTTGTAAACGTTTGATATAAATTTCAAGAGTGTCACGTCTTGCGCCCGGTCTTCCTGCAGAAATCGCATCTGCAACTTTTACAAGAACGGCTTCTATTGTATTTGCAACAACATCATCGTGGTGTGCTTCTATTGCATGGATTACTTCCGGACTTTCACCATAACGGGCAGCAAGTTCAACACCGAGCTGAATATGTGTTCCTTCTTGAGTTTGGTCAACTGCTTTTCCAATATCGTGCAAAAGCCCTGCACGTTTTGCAATTTTTTCATTTGCCCCGATTTCAGCTGCCAGCATGCCTGCGATATGGCCGACTTCCAGAGAATGTTTCAGAACATTCTGCCCGTAGCTTGTCCTGTAATATAAACGGCCTAATGTTTTTATGAGTTCTTTATTTAAGCCCATAACACCCATTTCTAAAGCGGCATTTTCACCTTCTTCCCAGATTTTTCTGTCAATTTCTTCCTGAGCTTTTTCAACCATTTCCTCAATACGAACAGGGTGAATACGGCCGTCTACAATAAGTTTTTCTAAAGCAAGTTTTGCAATCTCGCGTCTGACAGGGTCAAAGCTTGATAATACAACAGCTTCGGGCGTATCATCAATAATCAGATCAACACCTGTCAAAGTTTCTAATGCTCTGATGTTTCTGCCTTCACGTCCAATTATGCGCCCTTTCATCTCGTCGTTAGGAAGGGCTACAACTGAAACTGTTGTTTCAACAACCTGTTCTATCATACATCTTTGCATTGTTGTTGATAAAATCTCTTTTGATTTTTCAAGAGAAATTTCTTTTATTTTAGCTTCATTTTCTCTTATAAGCTGCATCTGTTCCTGAGCCAAATCATGCTTTAGCTGTTCAAGAAGCATATTTTTAGCGTCTTCTGCAGACATGCCGGAAATTCTTTCAAGCTCTGTTGTCTGCTTTTGAACAATTTCTGCAAGATAATCTTCTTTTTCAAGGAGCTCATCTATTTTCCTCTGCACTTGAAGGTCTTTATCAGTATATTCCTGAATTTTGTCTTCAAGCATATCTTCGCGCTTTGCAAGTTTTTGTTCCTGTCTTGTAAGCTCCTGTCTTCTCTCTCTTTCTTCTTCGTTAAGTTTTTCTCTGTCCTCTTGAAGCTCTTCTATTGCTTTAATTCGTGCTTCCTTCAAAAGGAGCTTCTCTTTTTCTTCTAATGCTTTTTTGTCTTTTTCAACGGATAGAAATGCAGATTTCATTTTGCTTTGTTGGACAAAAAGCACAGCGACTAAAGCTATTACCGCAATAACCGCAATAATTAATAAAAAGTCCATAAAGTTTTATACCTTATCCTTTTCTATTTTTTAATAATACACGCAATGCCCGATACATATATCCTATCGAGCTTCAAACTATTTAATTATTTAAATATATTTTATTGCATATATTTCCAAAAAATATTTACCTACTACATCTGTCAATATAATATCATGATTATACATTTTTGTATAGTATAAATTTAAAAATTGATACATATAACACAGGTACTTATATCGCAGTTTAGACAAAACAATACTAAATTGTCACCATGAACTCGTTTCAGGGTTTAAGTGCTGTGAGATGCTGAAACAAGTTCAGCATGACGTTTTTACTCGTAATTAGTACAAACTGCGATATAAGTACCATAACATAATGATTTACAAAAAACGGTAAAAGTGCTATACTGTCGACTGAAAAAGGAGAGAAACAGATATGGAAATTAAAGTTTCACAAGACGTAAAAAATACATCCACAGAAGTTTTGGTTATCAACAAGTTTGAAGGTGAAAAAACTTCTCAAGAACTTGCAAATACTTATGCAGTCGATAAGGATCATTTTGAAGGCAAATTCGGACAAACTTATCTTTTGCATACTTTAGGCAAAATTCCGGCAGATAAAATTTTAGTTGTCGGGTTTGGCAAAAAAGAAGAATTTGACCACAATAAAATGAGAGAAGCTGTTGCAAAAGCAGTAAAAAAATTACATCAAATTAAAGCAAAAAAAGCTGTTTTTGATTTTGATGTAAATGCAGATTACGGTAAATCTGCGGCAATCGGGGCAATGATTGCTGATTATGCTTATGACAAATACAAATCCGAAAAAGCTCATCACCTTGATGAAATTACATTCGCAAGATTTTCTGAAGGCGACCTTAATGAAGGAATTATTTTTGGAGAAGCAATGAAATTTACAAGGGATCTTGCAAATACTCCGGCTCAAATTGCAACTCCTTCTAAGCTTGCTGAACTTGCAAAAGGTCTGGAAGATATTGAAACAAAAGTCTTTGATAAAGATGAAATTGAGCGGATGGGAATGGGAGCTTACTTAGCCGTAGGTCAGGGAAGCGTTCAGCCGCCAAAATTCATTCACATGAAATATACAGGTAAAAACGTTAAGAAAAAAATCGCCCTTATCGGAAAAGGCATCTGTTTTGATTCAGGCGGACTTGATATCAAACCGCCGTCATCAATGCTTACTATGAAAGATGATATGTCAGGTGCCGCATGTGTTTTAGGCGTTATGAAAGCATTATCAAAACTACAGCCTGATATGGAAGTTCACGGGATTATCGCAGCCTGCGAAAATATGCCGTCAGGTTCTTCTTACAAACCCGGTGATATTCTGACAGCCAAAAATGGAAAAACAATTGAAGTTGATAATACCGATGCAGAAGGAAGATTAACACTTGCTGATGCACTATGTTATGCCTGCGAACTTGGTGTTGATGAAGTGATTGATATTGCAACCCTTACAGGGGCCTGCATGGTAGCTCTCGGCACAGTTGCTTCCGGCATTATGGGCAACGATGAAGAAATGATTGCAAGATTAATTAAAACTGCAAAAGATTCAGGCGAAACTTACTGGCAGCTGCCGATGTTCAAAGAATATATGGACAGCCTTAAATCAGATATTGCCGATATGAAAAACACAGGTTCACGTTACGGCGGAGCATCAACTGCCGGATTATTCCTGCAGGAATTTGTAAAAGATACAAAATGGTGCCACATAGATATTGCAGGCACTGCATATCTTGAAAAACCGCAGAAAGAATTTATTGCAGGCGCAACAGGCGCAGGCGTAAGAACTCTTTTGAATTACGTAACAGGGAAATAGTTATTAAGAAGATAAGAGGATATGATGCTAGGAAGATAAGCCTGTTTCATACAAAATAATCTTCATAAAATTTTTCCACAATAATAATAAGTCTTAATAAGCCGGACTAAAGTCCCGGCTTATTTGCTTAATCGCTAGCCTCAAACCTGCAGTACCCAAAATGATTAAAGCAATTATAACAAATAAATATTTTTTACTTATAATTCTATTAATATTTTTATGTTCGTGAATGAGATATGATTAAAGTTATCATTAAATTAATTAAATGATACAAAAAGAAAAACTAGAAATATTTAAACAAGCCTTATCCAGAGCTTTAAAGAAAATAACATCAGGAACATCTGCTTCAACTATTGCCGCATCATATGATATTTCACCTGCAATAATAAGTAAAATTCACAATGGCAAAAAAGATCCGCAGATGTCAACTTTTTACAGAATAGCAGAGGCATACCAAATTGACCCTGCAGAGTTTACTTCCATGATATTTGCAGAACTGCCAAAAGGATTTATGTTTGCAGAAGAATAATTATTTTTCAAAATATTTTTCCAAACTATCAGCAAGAGCTTTTGCGTACTGCTTTTGAAATTCAGGGTTAACCAAATTTGCGTTATCTTCAGGGTTTATCAAATACGAAACTTCTATCAAAAGGCTCAAAGCATTGGTGTTGCGAACAACTGCTAAACTACCCTGTCTTACTTTATCATTCGGCACGCCTATTTCTGATACCAGAGTGTTCATAATTAAATCTGCAAGCGGTTTTGCCTGCGGGTAATAATAATATATACTTGTCCCCCGGTTTTTATTCGGATCAGAACCGTCAGGAAGAGCGTTTCCGTGGATACTCAAAAATACAACGGCATTTCCGTAATTAGCGATTTCAACCCTGTCTTTTAACCCGACATAATTATCGCTGCTTCTTGTCATAATGACCTTTGCTCCGCGTTTTTTTAGTTCAGTTTCAAGATATTTGGCAATTGATAAATTTATATCTTTTTCCTTATCTCCCAGACAGCCTGTAGCTCCGTTTTCAGAACCGCCATGCCCTGCATCAACCGCAATTTTTATATTGTGCAGCGGGCGAAGAGAGTGCGTGATTACAGGTTTTCGAATTTTTAATATAAAATCATTGTCTTTATATTCTCCGCTGTAACCTAATAACTGACGACCGCTTAAAACATCTTTGACAGGTATCTTCATAACATAAGTTTCGTCAGGCTGCTCTTTCACGTTGTAAAATTTCATCAAAAAAGTGTCCCCTTCAACCATCTCAAACGGAACTTTTTTATCTAAATGAAAAATAAACGTATAAAAGTCCTTGCTGTCAACATATTCATAGCCAAACAATTGAGCCGGTGTTACTGAAAAATTTTCAAAAGCTTTTACATTGGATTTTGAAATCCAACCGAATTTGTCTTTGCCGAGCACTATTCTGTAAAATCCGCTTTGTTCTCCGTCTGCCAAAAGCTCAATATTTCGCTGCAAATGCGCAATTCTGTTTATTCCGGCATCAACGGGCGTAGATCGAAGCGGTGCATCTTCAGTTGTGACATAAAAAGATTTTTTATCTTTATAAGGGGTAAATACAGCAGGTTTTAGATTTACAGGCTTTATAACCGGACGGGTAATTACAAAAACCTCTTTTTCATCACCAGATTGCAAAACAAAAGTGTTTTCTCCGGTATTTAAATTAACAACATAGGCAAAAGCACCTGTCGGGTGCAATGGAACATCTTGAGCGTTGATTTTTAACGGTTTGTCAGACGAGCCGATAAAAAATGTTGAATTTGCATTTATTATTACATCGTTTTTTGAAGGGTAAACGACATTAAATGCAAACACCTGTGAACCAAATAACAACAACCCCATTAATAAAATAAATTTTTTCATAATTTAATTATACACCAAAGTTAAAATTATTTAATATTTATTTCTTTTATAACTTGTTATGCTAAAATTAAAAAAAGAGAGGGATATGTTTTGAGAAGAAGATCGCGCAACGAGCCGGAAAATGAAATAGAAAAACGCAGCAAAACTTTTGATCAGGTAGTAGGATTTTTACACATATTTTTTATATGTTTTATGGTTCTACTTGTCATTTATCTGTTTTTTATACAGGTAATTGATGTTAGAAAATACAGAGCAAGAGCAAGAAGCCAGAGAGTCGGCAGAATATTTTCAATGCGCGGAGATATTTTCGACAGAAACGGGATTAAACTCGCAACAGATAAGGTTTATTCAGATGTTTACGCACACCCTGCAGATTATGACCATTCTCCGGAAGAACTTGCCAAAATGCTCGCACCTATTTTGAAAATGCCAAAAGATACTTTACTGCAAAAACTCAAAAAACCGGGGCCGGTTATAACATTAAAAAAAGATATCGATAGAAGCGCTGCAAAAGAAATTTCAAAACTTCATTTAAGAGAAATCAGTTTAGGAAAGAAAAATACAAGAGAATATCCGCAAGGAACCCTTGCAGCCCACGTTCTCGGGTATTACAACTTTGACGCAGACATCGCAAACGGAGTTGAATATACAGCAAAAGACAGACTTGAACACGTTATTAATACCGTAAAATACCAGAAAACACGCGACGGTAAAATAATTTACGATTTTACAACCGATCCCGTTGCAACAACAACAAACCCTAAAGGTGAAAACGTAACTCTTACCATTGATGCAGCAATCCAACACGTTTGCGAAAAAGAAATTGAAAAAATGGTTAAGGAAAAAGAAGCTGAACGCGGTACAGTAATTGTAATGAACCCCAAAAATGGCGAAATTCTTGCATACGCAGTTTATCCAACATTTGACCCGAACAATTACAGAAAAGCAACCCCGCAGCAGCTCAAAAATTGGACTTTAACAGATGTTTTCCCGCCGGGCTCAACTTTCAAAACAGTTACAGTTGCAAGCGCTATGGATTTAGGCAAAATTAATGAAAATTCAAAAATTCTTGATACAGGAAAAACATCAATCGGCAAATGGGAAATAAAAAACTACGATTACGATGTTCACCCTTATCCAGGAGAAATATCTCTTGAATATCTGTTTGAACACTCAAGCAACATTGGTTCAATCAATGTTGCAAGAACGATGTCACCCGCTGAATTTTATAGCGTGCTAAAACGTTTTGGCTTCGGAGAAAAAACAGGAATAGATTTACCGGGAGAATCTGTCGGCCTGCTCCCTTATTGGACTCACTGGGATCAGGGAATACACGCAACAATGGCTTATGGATACGGAACATCCGTTACAGCCATTCAAATGATTTCTGCTGTTCAGCCGCTTGCGAATAACGGCGTAAGAGTAACACCGCATGTTATTAAATATACATCACAGGAAGAATATGATAACAAAATACATCATACTCAGGTAATAAAACCGGAAACTGCACACACTATCACTAAATTGCTTGCAGCGTCAGTTAATAACGGCCGCTCAGTAATTAAAATGAAAAAATATAATGTTGCCGCAAAAACAGGTACATCCAGAAAACCCAAAGAAGGCGGAGCAGGTTATACTCCATATATGTATACTTCCACCATAGGTTATTTCCCGGCATCAGACCCGCAGGTACTGATTTATGTAATGGTAGACAGCGCAAAAGTCGGTGCTATTTGGGGCAACACTGTTGCAGGGCCGGTTTTCCACGAAGTTGCCGTTCAGGTTGCCCGAATTTTAAACCTAAAACCAGACAAAGCCCCGACAACAGACAAGAATTAGACTAGTAGGAGATAAAAATGAAATTAGATGAATTAATTGAGTATTTGGATTACAAAGATTTAATAAATTTTAAAAACGTAAATATCACGGGAATTTCATATAATTCTAAAACTACAAAAAAAGGGGACATTTTTGTTTGTCTGGTAGGTGAACACACAGACGGGCATGAATTCGCTCTTAATGCGATTGAAAATGGTGCTGCAGCTCTGCTTGTTGAAAAAAAAGTTGAAGGTACTAAAATTCCGCAAGTAGTTGTGTCATCCACCCGTCATAAAATTGCAGATATTGCAGACCGATTTTATTCAAGCCCTTCAAAAGGTATAAATTTAATCGGAATTACAGGAACTAACGGAAAAACAACAGTAACACACTTAATTCAAAAAATATTTGAAGAAAACGGACAAAAATGTGCACTTATCGGAACGCTTGGTTATAAACTGTCATCAAATAGTGAATACCGCGATGCAAAACATACAACTCCGCAGGCTCCTGAACTTCAGGCGACTCTTAGAATGATAAAAGATGTTGAAAAAATTGATAATGTTGTAATGGAAGTAAGTTCACACGCACTTGACCAGAACAGAGTCGGAGGCTGCAGGTTTAACGGCGCAGTTTTAACAAACTTAACTCAGGATCACCTTGATTACCATATAACAATGGATAATTACTTTAAAGCTAAAGCTTTACTTTTTGAAAGACTAAAAGAAGGGAATTTCGCAGTAATTAACGCAGATGATGAGTACGGCGACAGATTTATAAGTGTTGTGCCTGAAGGGGTAAAAGTTTATACATATGGCGTAAAACAGCAAAGTGATGTTATGGCTCATGATATAAATTTTTCATTAAATGGTGCTGAATTTACTCTGGTTGCAAATGCAAAAGAATACAAAGTAAATCTCCACATGAACGGAATGTTCAGTGTTTATAACGTTCTTGCGGCAGTAACAACAGCGCTTGCAATGGGTATTGATATTGAAATTGCACTGAAAGCTCTCCAAAACGTAAAAGGAGTTGCCGGCAGGTTTGAAGTTGTTGTGAAAAAACCTCTTGTAATTGTAGATTACGCGCACACTCCAGACGGGTTAGAAAATGTATTAAAATCCGCAAGAGAGATTACACCTGAAGACGGCAAACTTATATGTCTTTTTGGCTGCGGAGGCGACAGGGATGCTACAAAACGTCCCAAAATGGGCGCAATAGCCGAAAAGCTTGCAGATAAAATTGTTATTACAAGCGATAATCCGCGCTCTGAAGACCCGCAGGTTATTATAACCGACATTATTGCAGGGCTTAAATCTGTTAATACAGAAAACGTTATTGTTGAACCCGATAGAGGCTCTGCAATTGCTCTTTTGAAAACAATTGCGAACAATAATGACGTTGTGGTTATTGCAGGAAAAGGTCATGAAGATTATCAAATACTCAAAGACAAAACAATTCACTTTGATGACAGAGAAGAAGCCCGTAAAGTCTTTGAAGTAAGCGTCATATAATATTAGCGGCTAGCGGTGGAGGTATTTTGAAAACCAAACTATTAATAGAACAGCATTTCCACGGATGTTTTGGAATTAATTTTAACAAGGCGTCAGCAGATGACGTTTTATATCTTTCCAAAGAGATTTTAAAATACGGTATCGGCGGAATTTTTCCGACACTTGTTACAGATACTGTCGAAAATACCAAACGAGCAATTGCCGAGATAAAAGAAGCCGCATCCCGACAAACTGCCGATATGGCAAAAATTCTAGGGGTTCATCTGGAAGGTATTTTCATAAATCCCGAAAAAAAAGGAATTCATAACCCCGCACATTTTATGAAACTCACGCCTGAAAATTATAAGCTGATAGAAGATGATTTCATAAAAATTATCACACTTGCCCCCGAGCTTGATGAAGGTCTGCTCGATTATTTATCTGATAAAAATATAAAAATTCAGGCAGGCCACTGTATTGGCGGGGATTTGAGTAAATGTACAGGTGCTACTCATCTTTTCAATGCAATGTCTGGAATTACGCACAGAGGGAAGTCAACGGCACTTTCTTCACTAATTAGTGACACTATTTTTACTGAAATTATTGCAGACGGGGTTCATGTTTCAAATGAAGCATTAAAACTTGTTTTTAAAACTAAACCGGCAGGCAAAATTATTTTGATAAGCGACAGCCTGCCAATAACCAAAAGCAGTTTAAAAGAAATAAATTTCTGTGACGAAACAGTGTATTATGATGGATTTAAAGCAACATCAAAAGAAGGAACTCTTGCCGGCAGTACGACTTTATTACCAGATATAATAAAACATCTTTATGAAATCAATATGTTCAATCCAGAATACATAAACAATCCATATAAATATCATAATATTGATTTAAAAGGTTTTGTTGAATGGGATGAAAACTGGAATATTATAAGGGTTGTAAATGAAAAGTGACATCATAAAAAAAGGAATAGCCAGAACTCCGCACCGCGGACTTTTAATGGCAACAGGTGTTAGCAAGAAAAACATGAATGCTCCATTCATTGGAATAGCGAGTTCTTTTTCAGACCTCGTTCCCGGGCATATCGGGATGCGCGATTTGGAACGCCAGATTGAAAAAGGAATACATTCTGCGGGCGGTCAGGCATTTGTATTCGGCGTACCTGCAATTTGCGACGGCATTGCTATGGGACACAGCGGCATGAGATACTCTCTGCCTTCTCGAGATTTAATTGCAGATTGCATAGAAACCGTGGCAGCTGCACATCAGCTTGACGGAATAGTCTTACTGTCGAACTGCGACAAAATTACTCCGGGAATGCTTATTGGTGCATTGAGATTAAATATTCCGGCTATTCTTGTTACTGCAGGCCCCATGCTTGACGGGGAATGCCGCGGACAGCATAAACTGACAATGGTAACAGGGTCTTTCGAGGCTGTAGGACGTTTCAGAAAAGGAGAAATCTCTGAAGAAGAGCTTCTTGCTTTTGAAGAAGAATCATGCCCTTCTGCAGGAGCCTGTCAGGGAATGTATACGGCAAACACTATGGCATGCCTTGCCGAGGTTATGGGAATGAGCCTGCCTTATTGTTCATCTTCTTCTGCAGTTTCTGCTAAAAAACGAAGAATAGCATTTGAAAGCGGTATGCAAGTAGTTGAACTCGTAGAAAAGGATGTTAAACCTTCAGATATTATCACTCGAGAAAGCTTAAGGAATGCAATCACAGTAGATTTGGCACTCGGCGGCTCGACAAATACATTTTTACATCTGCTTGCAATAGCAAATGCAGGCGGAATTGATATTACTTTAAAAGATTTTGAACAAATAAGTGAATATATTCACCAAATAGTGAAGATTAACCCGTCCTCAACTTTAACCATGGCAGACTTTCATAATGCAGGCGGAATTCCTGCTGTCATAAAATCGCTGAAAAAGTTTCTTAAAGATACTAAAACTGTAAACGGATTAACAACAAATGAAATATCTGAAAAAGCCTGGGCTGACACAAATATTATACCAGAATACGACAAATCTTCGTACACTCAGCCAGGTTTAAGCATCTTATACGGAAACCTTGCAAAAGACGGATGTGTCATAAAAACATCCGGAGTTGCACCTGAATGTTATACATTTGAAGGCAGCGCAAAAACTTTTGACAGCGAAGAAGATGCTATGTATGCTCTTGAAAATGACGAAATTAAAGAAGGAGATGTTATAGTAATTCGCTATGAAGGGCCAAAAGGCGGGCCAGGTATGCGGGAAATGCTTGCGCCGACATCGCTGCTTGTAGGCAAAGGGCTCGGGACTAAATGTGCGCTTATAACAGACGGCAGATTTTCCGGTGCAACCAGAGGGATTTGCGTAGGCCATATTTGTCCGGAAGCCGCAGCAGGCGGAACTATTGCCTTAATAGAAAACGGCGACAAAATAAAGATTGATATTCCAAACCACACAATCAGCCTGCTTGTTGATGAAAAAGTACTTGAAGAACGAAGAAAAAATCTTAAGCCGTTTGAACCAAAAGTTAAATCAGGCTATTTATATAAATATGCACAAAACGTTCAAGACGCCTCACACGGAGCCATTGTTTAAGAATGAATGAATTAAAAGACTTTGCCGGAGATATTAATAAATGCTCTAAATGCGGACTTTGCCAGTCGGTTTGCCCGGTTTATAAAGAAACAGGAAACGACTGCGCAGTATCGCGCGGAAAATTTGTTATGCTCGACGGTGTTTTAAAAGGAGATTTAAAGCTTAACAAAAATATTAATAAATATCTGGATTTATGCTTAAAATGCGGTAAATGTACGGACTTTTGCCCGAGCGGAATAGATGTTTGTAAAATTTTTGAAACAGCAAAATATCAATATGCAAAAAATACTATCACAGGCAAAATAATTTTCTTTCTTCAGTCAAAATTTATTTTTGGCAATTTTATAAACCTCTTTAAGCATATAACAAAGCCTTTCAGAAAAAGTACACAGGGCAAAACTCCTCAAACACTTAAACTGCTCTATTTCAAAGGCTGTGTAAATAATTTATGCCCGAAAAATGACAATTATCTGAATAAAATTTTAAAAAACTCAGACGTTGAAATTATTGAAAGAGATTTTGACTGCTGCGGTCTGCCGTTTCTCTCAAGCGGAAACCTTGACAGATTTGAACAAGTAAAAAAACATAATTTGAAAATGCTTGAAAATTGTGAGTTTGATTACATCTTGACAGATTGTGCAAGCTGTGAAAGCACGCTTAAACAATACATAAACGCAAAATTTATAAATATCGGAGAACTGATAAATCTGCTCGGGCTTAAATTTACATTTCCAAAATCTGTAAAAGTGACATTCCACAAGCCTTGCCACCTTGAAAATGACAAATTTCTAATACCTTTATTAAATAATTGTGAAAATGTCCAATACGTTCAAATGGAGGGTTATGACAGCTGCTGCGGGTTTGGCGGAGAATTCTCAATAAAAAATCATAAAATTTCAAAAGCCATATCAAATAAAAAAGCTGAAAATATTCTTAAAATCGGTGTTGATTATGTTATAACAACCTGTCCCGGATGTATTATCGGATTGAAACAAGGACTTGTCGGGCGTAAAAACAGCCCAAAAGTTCTCGGTTTGACAGAATTTTTAAATAAATCAAATACACTTTAGTTCCCTAAACTCTTGATAACCTGCCGATATAGCCTGTTGATCAGCAATCGGGTCTTTAAATTTCAAAAGAGTTTTGTTCGGAATTTCACCAGAGATTAAGGGTTCAATAAAACCTTTTGAATATATTCTGGCAATAAATTTTGATATCCTTTCAGGAATGCCGGCAGCTGCACACAAAAATCCGTAGATATGGTTCGACAAATAATTTCCTGCAACGACTTTCCCGTTATATTTGGCAAACTGAACACGCCCCGATTTGTCACGTCCGGGAAATTCCGGAAGAAATTTTGTATCCCATTTTTCACCGGTTGAAAAATTATTCAAAAATATCTTTAATACCTTAAATCTTCCAAAAATTTCAGATTTTGTCTTTATAACATCTTTTGCCAGAACGGATTTCAATCGATTAAACTCTTTTGTTACATCCGGATAAGCTGCAGCACTAAAAGCATTTGCGGTCGGAAATTTATGAATTTTTATACCGGTATATCCGTCGTAAGCGGCATTTACAACTGTAGGGCATCCGTTAAGTTCACGCCATTGAAGCATTTTTAATTTATCAGATGTCATTAAATATTTATTTACAAGATTTTTGGGTAATATATTCATAAAAAATCCGTTTATAAAATATTAAAACTCATAAACGGATTTTTTGCTGTTTTGTAAACATTTATTTACCTAATTCGTGTGCCTTTTGAGCAGTCTTGGAAATCACGTCATAGAAAAGCTTTTCAGAATTTCCTTCACTCATTGATGACACTCCGACAAAAGTACAACCGCCCTTTGTTGCAACGTTATCAATAAGAGTTTGAACAGACGTTTCGCCTCTGTTCATAACCATTTTGGCAGACCCTAGAGCTGTTTGAGTCGCAAGCAGCAAGGATTTATCATATTCAAGCCCTAATTTTTCACCGGCACGTGCCATATCTTCTATCACTTTATAGAAAAATGCAGGGCCAGAGCCTGAAATTGCAGTAACAATATCCATCTGGTCTTCCGAAACTTCAATGCATTTTCCTATACTTGAGAGCATTTCCATAACAAATTCAGCATCCTCATCGGCTGCATAAGATCCTTTGCAAACTCCGCTCATACCTTCGAGAACAAGTGCCGGAGTGTTGGGCATAACACGGATAACTCTTTGTCTGCCTATTATATTTTCGATTTTTGATGTTGAAACACCTGCGGCAATAGAAACAATAAGTTTTTCCGGGGTTAATTCATCTTTGATTTCTTCAAGCACAGATGCAACATAATTTGGTTTTGTCGCAATAAAAATAACATCGCTGTCCATTACAAGAAATTTATTGTCAGTCAAAACTTCAATTCCCAACCGCTTTTGAGCAGCTTCTGCCACATCGCAGTTAACTTCGGAACCTTTAATATTTTCTTCCGTTACAAATCTTGAAGAAATTGCTCCTTTTATTATTGCACTAGCCATTTTACCGCAGCCGATAAAACCAATTTTACATTTTTTGTTCATATTATTTAACCTGCCCCTCTTTTTATGTTGACTAATATTTTTTTTTCATTTAACATTTGAATTATACGACAAATATAAATTAAAAGGAATAAAAAAAATGAGACGTACACTAGAAGGAACAAAAGTAAAAAGGCAAAAAGTCAGCGGTTTCAGAGCAAGAATGGCAACACCGGGCGGACAGGAAGTATTGAACAGACGCCGTGCAAAAGGACGCCATAAATTAGCTATCTCCGCTAAAAAACGTGCATAAATAGCAGCAAATTTAAAGAATTGAATTATACACAGCAGGTCGGAATATTTCAGGCGTGCTGTGTTGTTCTGGAAAAATATGTTAAAAAAACAGTTCAGACTTAAAAACAAATCAGCATTTTCAGCTACCTACAGGGTTAAAAATTCATTCCATAAAGGCGGCATAACCCTATTTGCAGGCTTGCAGAAAAAAGATGAAAACTCTTTTACTAAAGCAGGTTTTGTTGTAAGTAAAAAAACGCATAAAAGAGCCGTCAAGCGAAACAGACTAAAAAGACTTATGCGCGAAAGCTACCGTCTGGCCTTAAAATCAGGCGAACTTTATAATTCACAAAAATATATGTCTTTGATATTTGTCGGCGGAGAACACGCACTTGGCAAAAGTTTTGACGAAGTGCAAAATATAATTAAAAATCTTTTGCAGAGGCTTGAATAATGTTTGAAGGAATATACGTTGAAAAAGTTCTGACCCAGAAATATATCCGTCCATACCCGCAGCAGCCGCAGGAAACAGCAGGTTACAGCATTGGCAGTCAGGCAATTTACAGGTATTCGCTAAAGGACTCAGAGTATCCGACACTTACAATACCTGATCCGATTTATAACGGCGCCGGCGGAATGATAAAACCGGGGCATTATGAAATAGCTCTTTCTGATTCCATGGAATTTTTAATACTTTTGGAGTCGAAAAATCCTATAGCAATAATTCCAGTTATAAAAATAGAAGAAGATGCGACCGAAAAAGCACGTCTGAACAACAAAACCGTAAAAAAAGAATTAAAAAAAGAAAAAAAATTACGTGAAGATACCAATAAAAAACGAGCCAAAGTCGGCATGCCGCCTGATGAACCTAAAATTTTTATGAAAGCTACGTTAGAATATATTCCAAAAGGGGAATACTATTTAATAAAATATCAAAAGGGCATAATAAAAGCCTGGGGTGCGTTCAAAGGATAATCTATACTTTACATTTCTTAAAATTTTCTAAAGTTTAGCAATTTTTAAGCCGTAAAATACTTTATTAATGTATGTGCAATATTGAGAATTATTGTTTTTTTTAGAAAATAGAAGAAAAGGAGTATAAAAATGGGTTAATAAAAAATATCTTAATATTTATTCACAAATGCGCAAATTAATATTTTTTTGTGCGTTTTATAAGTATACTTGTTTATAAGTATATTTGTATTTGGATTGTGAAAATTTAATAGAAACTTAACATAAAGGAGTATTTTATGAACAAAAAGCTTATGATTGCGGCGATTGCAGCATTCTTGTCGGTGACAAGCGTGTATGCAGATTCCAATATTACCGGTATTACCGGTCAGCCCGGAGCTCCAGGAGGGGGGCAAATTTTTGATATCCATCCTGAAGTGACTAATGGTGATGTCGGATACAGACATTACGATCAATTCCAGTTAGGTCAGGGCGATATAGCAAACCTACTATATCAGTTAGGTGTAAAAGACGTTGACACTTTCGTTAACCTTGTTGACGGAAAAATTGATATTAACGGTATTGTAAACACTATGCGCGGCAACAATTTCTATGACGGTCATGCAATATTTATTTCACCAAACGGAATGGTTGTCGGAGCTTCCGGTGTATTGAACGTAGGTTCTTTATCTGTTGTAACTCCGAGCCAGGATCACTATGATAACGTATTAATGAAAGATTATGGTCAGGCTCATAAAGTATTTGACAATATAAACAAAATTTCTGAGATGAAAGACGACAGTAACGCTCCGATTGATATTCAGGGCGGCATCATTGCAAGAAACGGAGTTGATTTACGCGGTTCCGCAATTGATATTTCAGGTAATGTTGTTAACGGCGTAAACGGTATCAATGTTCTTTCTGACAAAGCACAAGCTGATGCTGTATTTAATAATCTGGTTAATACAGACGGCATGTTAACTGCAAATGCTATTGAAAACGGAAGTTTAGTTCTTATCAGATCCGATAACAAAGACGGTGCAGGTATCAACGTTTCCGGTAAAGTCGCAAACCTTACCAAAGGCGGCGTTTTCTTAACTAACGAAGGGGAAAACGGTTTAACCGTTGAAAAAGGTGCAGTTATTGCTTCAAATGATAAAGCACAGCTTTATAACTATAAAGGTGATTTAGACGTTGACGGCACTGTTTCAAGTAAAAATAATACACTTATTGTTACTAACAGAGAAACAGGCGCTAACGTTAACATCGGTAAAGATGCAAAACTTGTTACAGATAATGAAATAGCTATTTCTAACAGAGGTACAGGCAAATTAACAGTTGCCGGTACTACATCATCCGTCGGTGATACCAATATTACAAACCATGGTGCAGGCGGAATGGAAATCGCAGGCAATATAGGCGACAAAGATGTTGATACCGTAAGAATTGTCAACTACAACGGTAAAATGACTTTTGCCGGCAGCAGCAACGTTAACGCAGGCAAAGTGTTACAGGTTGAAAACAGAGGTGAAGACGGCCTTGAAATTCAACAAAATGCAAAACTGACTTCTCAAGAAAACTTTGGTTTGAAAAACAAAGCCGGTGAAATGAAAATTGACGGTGTTGTCGGAGTTGTTGACGGCGATATGAACGTTTGGAATGAAGAAAACGGAACTAAGCTTACACTTGCTTCAAACGGTAAAATCAACGGAAACGGTGACCTTTCTATTAAAAACAGCGGTAAAGACGGTATGACACTAGAAGGGACACTTACAAATAACGGTGAAACTGCTATTAACAATACTAACGGTGAGTTAATGGTTAACGGTGTTATTAATAATAACGGGAATATGGGTATCATTAACAAAGAAAACGGCACCGGATTTGTTATTACCCAAAACGGCAAAATCACTAATGAAGGTGACTTGAAAATTGTTAACTCATCAGGTGCTGACGGTTTAACAGTTGTTGGTGATGTTGAAAACACCGGTAATATGCGTGTTTACAACGAAAATGGCCAATTGCTCGTTGCTAACAATGAAGATTTAACAAAACAGGGTTCATTGAAAAACCATGAAGGATATATGTACATCTTCTCAAGAGGAAATTCAACAGGTATTACAACTCAAGAAGGTACAAATATTTCAAATGAAATGGGTAACATTGCTATAAAACATGAAGGCACTACAACTGCAGGCGAACGCGGAATGAACCTCCAGGGTAACATTACAAACGCTGACGGTGAAACTGCAATCAATAACTACAGCGGTGATATGTATGTTTCAGGCAACATTAATGTTACAGATGGCAACCTTGGTGTAATTAACAGACAGGGTGGCGGCAAAGCAACATTCGCAAGCAACGGTAAAATTAACCAGTCTGGTATCGGAACTACAAATATCAAAAACTACGGTTCCGGCGACATGGAAGTTAACAATGAAATTACTCACGAAGGCAGATTGAATATCTTAGGCAATTCAAACCACCTCTACCTCGGCGGTAAAATCCATAATAACGGCGGTGATTACACATACGCTGCTTCAAGAGAAAACGGTACAGGTTTGACAGCTTCTGAAAACTTCAAAGTTGACGGTTCAGGTAATATCTTAATCAAAAATATTACAGGTTCTGACGGCTTAGACTTCAACGGAGTAATTGAAAACACAGACGGTACACAATCAGCTCTTGTTAACCACAAAGGTGATATGAACATCTCTGGTGATATTACAAACAGCGGATCTTCAGTTGTTATTTCTAACAAAGGCGAAGGCTTAAATATAACTAAAGATAGCACTATCACTAACGATGAAGAAGTAAAAATTGTTAACACAGGTACTAAAGAAGCTCAAATAAATGGTACAGTTAACGCACCGGAAGGCAAGTACAATTTCATTGAAAAATTGAAAAACCTTTTGGGAATGAAATAATAAACTTCAATAAATAAAAATAAAGTCCGGATTTAAACAATTCGGACTTTATTTTTTGCTATAATAAACCTATGCAAATCTTACTGAATACCGGCGCTGTTCTTTTAAGAGTAATAACAAATTCTCTCAGCAATGTTTTCCAAAAAGAACTTGCAATAGAGGGAGAAAACCCTGTATATGTAAATTTTATAAACTATCTTTTATTAAGCATAGCATCTATCCCAATGCTGTTTTTTACAGATTATTCATGTTTCAATTTAACCTTCTGGAAATACGCAATATTAGGCGGAATTTGCGGCACTATATGCAACTGTTTTATGGTTCTTGCCCTGCAAACAGGAGAATTGTCAGTTCTCGGCCCGATTAATTCGTACAAAGCAATTATTGGGATGGTTTTTGGTATAGTAATTCTTCATGAATTTCCTAATATCTACGGATTGTTAGGAATAGCCTTAATAATACTTGGTTCATATTTTATCTTTGACAGCGCAAGCCCTAAAGTTTTCTTGAGAAAAGATATCCAATACAGAATTTATGCGCTTGTTTTCTCCGCAATAGAAGCTGTGTTTATCAAAAAAGTTATACTTCTATCATCTGTTATGACATCTTTTATTGTATCAAGTGTTTTGGGCGGCATTTTTTCATTTATAACTCTTAAAATATTTACAAAAGAAAATATGAAAAAAGCCGATAAAAGACATTCTATTTTCTATGTTTTAACTGCAATATGTTTTGGGATTATGACATTTAGTACAGCATATGTATTCAAGTATATGAATGTAGGTTATGCACTTTCCCTGTTTCAAATCTCAATTATTATTAATGTAATATTAGGATATAAACTGTTTAAAGAAAAAAATTTATTAAAAAAATTAATAGGTTCCTTAATAATTCTTATAGGTTCAGCAACAATTTTAATTCTCGGACATTAATATGATAGAATAATTATAAGAAGGAACTGCTATTATGCTCACACCGGTTTCCGGAAACAAAATTGAATATGATATAAGAACATACAGAAACCATAGAACAGTTGTTTCTGACAAATCTGAAGCTCCTTTAAAAATTAAGGTAACAGCAGGCTCAGTAGTTGGTACAGTGTTACCTATGATATATCTTGCAAAAAAACAAAATGCAAAGCTTTACAATATCAAATACGGGCTAAAAGAATTACTTTTAGTTAGCACCTGCGCTATTGCAGGTGGTACTGCGGCAGGAATGTTGGCAGAAAAAGAGCATGCAAAACAGAAACTAAATGAAGGTGTATTTCAATTTATGAATGCAGCTGTTCCCGCACTTCTTTGCGGGGGTTTATTAGGTTTCAGCAAAAAATTCAAATCTTTAGATAACAATATTTTCAAAATCGGCAGTACTGCTGTAGGCTTATTTGCAGGAATGCATATTGCAGCAGCTCTTTCAAATAAAATTAATGATCCATTGGACAAAGTACCTGACAGAAAGTTAACAATTAAAGATTCTATAGCAAACATAGATGATGCATTAGGTATTCTTGTTCTAACCAAAGTACCTATTGCAGAAAAATTACATTTTGACAAAATTTTACCGGTAATTTTCAGTTGGTGCGGTTACAGAGCCGGAATGAGCAACTAATCAGAGAATTGGTCAACCGGTTCTTCACTCTGGATTTTTATCTCACCATTTTCCTCAACAAATTTTTTCTTACTAAAAAGTTTCTGCATTAAAGATTCTTTTGGAGCTGTCTTTTTTTCAAATCTTGCTTTTTCTGTTTCAACATCATTATAATCATTCAGAACTTCCTGACGAAATCTCTGCTGATTAATCATCTGCATATCATGAACCTGAATTATTGCAGCATCAGGCGGTGCAACTGCACAGACAGGCACAGCAATAGTACACAATAACAAGATAGATAAAATCTTTTTCATATTTTTACCTCCTAATTATTTTATACGGAACACGACATTAGCAACTGCAGTAACTTTTTTGTCAACAGTTGTTGTATCATTAATTCCCATATCGGAAACATTAGTTGAATCCACCGGAGTAATCTGGAAAACTCCCATACGAACGGATTGGATTTTGCCCGGTTTGTTATGAGTAGCTTTCAACATTGCAGTTGCTCTATCTTTTGCATCTGTTGTTGCATCTTGCAATAATTTAACTTTTAAATCACTCAATTTGGAATAAAAATATTCAGGGGAATGAACATTAATATCTATCCCTTTGTCTAAAAGCTGTTGTATATCTGTCGAGATTTCTTTTATCTTTTCAACATCATTAGATTTTATAATAACAAGCTGTGATAAGTTAAAATATGCAATATCATTTGTCATATTGCCGTTTGGAGTGTATTTATAAGTATTGTATCCGGTTACGGTTTTAACTTCAATATCTGTTATTCCTTTATCTTCAAGATATTTCAACACAACCGGCAGTTGTGTTTTTACAGTATTATAAGCGCTTTGTTTGTCAGGTTTGCGCGCATTCAGTTCAATTTCCAAACGTCCTGAATCAGACTTAACAACCTGATAGGCAGATCCTGTAACAGTAATACTATCCTTTGACACACTGTTTGTTCCGATTTTTACTGCAAAAACAAGTCCCAATGCCAAAATCAAACCTAACCAAACCAACTGTAATTTTTCAAATTTTTCTAACATATTACACTCCTTAAAAAACTATATGTCATATTATAAACTATTTTTATTAAAAATCAATTGCATGTAATAAAAAAATATGTTACAATTTATTACGAATTAGCAGGTGTTTATGAATAAATATTTGAAAAACGTATTAAACGGAGTTAAAGAAAAAAATCCATATGAAACAGAATATCTTCAGGCAGTTGAAGAGGTATTAACATCAATTGAACCTGTAGTAAAAAATCATCCGGAATATGAAAGGATTGCGCTGCTTGAAAGGATGATTGAACCAGAAAGAATTATAACTTTCAGAGTCCCTTATGTAAATGACAAAGGACAAACAGTTGTTCATAAAGGCTACAGAGTACAATTTAGCAGTCTTATAGGGCCTTACAAGGGAGGTTTAAGGTTTCATCCGAGCGTTAATCAAAGTATTATTAAGTTTTTGGGATTTGAACAGATTTTTAAAAATGCACTAACAGGACTTCCTATAGGCGGAGCAAAAGGCGGGAGCGACTTTGACCCTAAAGGGAAATCTGATGATGAAATTATGCGTTTCTGCCAAAGTTTTATGACTGAATTACAACGGCATATAGGAGCTGATGTTGATGTTCCGGCAGGTGATATCGGTGTCGGCGAAAGAGAAATAGGGTATTTATTCGGACAATATAAAAGAATTAAAGATGTATATGAAGGCGGAGTTTTAACAGGTAAAGGTCTTTCCTACGGAGGTTCACTTGTCAGAAAAGAAGCAACCGGATTCGGGCTTATATATTTCATGAAAGAGATGCTCGGGCAAAACAATATTTCGCTAGAAGGAAAAACAGTTACAATATCAGGGGCAGGGAATGTTGCAATTTACGCATGCCAAAAAGCTTTGGAATACGGTGCAAATGTTGTTGCAATGAGTGATTCCAAAGGCTGCATTTATGATAAAAACGGTATTGATTTAAATCTGATAAAACAAATTAAAGAAGTTGAACGCGGAAGAATTTACGAATACTTAAAAGTTCATCCGCAGGCAGAATACATTGAATGTAACGGTACAGATTCTCCAATCTGGGAAATAAAAACTGACATTGCACTTCCTTGCGCCACTCAAAACGAAGTTACGCTGAATTCTGCAAAAAAACTCGTAGAAAACGGCGTAATAGCAATAGGTGAAGGTGCAAATATGCCTTGCGTAAAAGAAGCAACTGAATATTTTCTGAATAATAATATTCTTGTCGCACCGGCTAAAGCTGCAAATGCAGGAGGTGTAGCGATTTCTGCTGTAGAAATGAGCCAGAACAGTATGCGCTACTATCTGCCTTTTGAAAATGTTGATAAAAAGCTCAACGAAATAATGATAAATATTTTTAACTCATGCAAACTTGCATCAAATGAGTATAATTTAGACAATAACTATGTTGCCGGTGCAAATATCGCTGCATTTACAAAGCTTGCAAACGCAATGGCTGCACAGGGAATTGTATAAATCCTATTGAATAGGTGCAAATATTCTTTCAATTCTAGCGGGAGAGCAGACTTGCGGGTCTTTTTTCACGTACTTATAAGTATTGTATTTGCAATATTCATTAATTATTGTTCTGTAAGTTTCAATTTCCCTGTTATTAATATTAATTATAAAATTTGAGACTAAAATCGGATACTGATCTTTATAACTGTCATCCTCAACATTATTTGCACTCGGGAAAACTGTGTCAATTAATCTCTGCCTTTCTGATTGAAACATAAGACAGGTTGATCTGATATAGCCTATTAATCTATGGTCTACACGAAAATTATCAGCTGCTCTCTGACAAACCTCGTTATGAAACTTTTGGCTGTTAATCATTGAGTTATAAGCCTGTCTCTGCGCATTTCTGTCCGCTGCAAAAACAGAACCTGTACAACATATCAACAAAATAAGCAATAATAGTTTTTTCATAATTATTTATTATACTCAATTCAGCAGGCAATGGCAGAAATTTTACATTCGTTAATACAAGGCAGTTCTATATTATAAATATTATAATTCGACTCTTTGCTTTCTGCATAAATTACCCCGTTATGAGCATTTATTATCTGTTTTGCAAGATAAAGCCCGAGCCCGCTTCCGACTTTCCCCATTTTTTCAGCAGCAGTTGAATAACGTTTAAACAAATTCTCGATATTCTCCGACGATATGTAAGGGCTTTCAAAGCCAAGCGATAGAAATACATTTTTACCGTTGCCTGTTTTTTTGATATCACAAATAATTTCCGTATTTTCGTAAGCACTTGATATACAATGATCTATCAGGTTTTCAAAAGCTTTTTTTATCTGGCTCTTATCAGCATATACAGTAAAAAACTTTTCCTTTGCTTTTACTTTTATGTGAATATTTTTATGATGCATGGATTTCACGTATTTGTGAAAACATTCATCCATGAGTTTCATTACCTGTATTTTTTCATAAGTTAACGATATATCTTTATTCTCATATTTATAAGTGGATAAAAGGGTTGAAAGCATATCATACATATAGCGGCAGGAATCAAGGGTTAAATTGAGCACTTCTTTTTGCATCTTGTTAACCTTCCCGAGATTGCCGTCAACTAACAATTCTAAAGCTCTTATTTGTGCAAGTGTAGGAATTTTTAAATCGTGGCTGAGTGTAGATATATAAGTTTCTCTTTGCTTTTGAGCGGCTTTTTCTATATCTATGTTTCTTCCGAATATTACAAAACCTTTCACATCATCATTATCATTCAGTATGGGAACTTTTCTGATGTTTAGCCAGTTTTGTTTACCTGATTTAAGTTTTACAATTTTATCAGTAACAAAAGGCTCTTTTGTTTGAATTATAAGCTCATTTTCTTCGCGAATCATCTCTAACGTATCCTTTTCAAATACTGTTTCAGGATTTCTTAGTTTTTCAATATTTTCTTCGGCCTCAAAAAATTTTATAGCTTCTGAATTCCCGGTTATAAACCTGCATTCTGTATCAGTAATATAAGCAACCAGAGGCAGATTATTAATTATTGTAGTCAGGTGATTTGAACTGTATTCTATCTGACGGATTAACTTGTTTTCTCTTTCTTCATTTTCACGTGAGATCTGTTTTTTTAAAAAATATAAAACAAAATAGACATTAACCAAGCAGCACAAAAGAATAAAACTTAAAATGCGCAGTGAGCATTGAAAATTTAATACAAAACAGAATGATGTACTTATAATTAGAGATGAAACAACACACAAAATATAATTTTTTGCTAAATTCGGCATACTTTCCTCTATTTCCCAATTAGTAAATAAATACTAAATTAAGAGATAAAAAAATACATTCCCCAACTGTGTAATTATTATTCGCAATTACATTTTTTCTTGCCGACCGGGCTGCCGAAAATAAGCCTTAAACCGCCAAATGGCTTTTTCATGGTTCTATTTAAACCTGCTGTCATCTCATCAATATTACATAAAACTCTGTTTATCTCATTAATCGTACATCCGATTTGAGGGACTGTTTTACTGAATTCATCCGTCATTACTTTCACATTATTGCCCACAGCCTGAAAATCTTCATTAGCCGAATTCATAGCATTTTTGTCAAAAGTTCCGTTTATGTTACCGGTAACTGAACTTACGTTTTCAGATATTTTTACAAAGTTGCCGCTGCTGTCTTTTAAGTCATAGGAAGCTTGTACTACATTAGGTTTGACACCTTCAGCTATAGAATTAATTGTGCCAAACAAATCGCCAAGAGCCTGAACAGTTATATTTAAATTCTCTATAGTCTGTGCAAAATCCTCTTTTATATCGTCTAGAGAGTCCTCATCCTGATTGGAAAGATATGTATCTAACTCTACACTGGATTTTCCTGCAATTCGGTCGCCGTCTTTTATTAAAAACTGCGAAGGATGCTCGGGATAAATTATATCAATATAATCATACTTGTCATTTTTCTTATTTTTTTCGCGCTTTAAATTTGCGGTAATATTCACAGGCAGCCTCAAATCCATCGGATGAAGCCTCAACGTTACAATTGTTGCAGTATACGTTTTATTCGGACGGACTCTAACCACTTTTCCGATTTTAAATCCGTTGTAATAAATAGGAGCTCTGTCATGGAACGGACGCAAATTTTTAAACTCCGCAGTTACATAAGTCCGCGTTCTGTAAAAATAATAAGAAACTCCGATTGAAATTAATATCCCTGATAAAATCAAATATTTTAATAAATTGTTCATATAAGAAATATTATTTCCATTAAAATAAAAACACATTCCCGAACAGATTAATTTTATAGTACAATATGATTATGGAAAATAAATATTCAAAAAAAGCAGGTGAATTATTCAGAGAAGGCTACAACTGCGCGCAATCTGTCTTTTGTGCATTCTCAGATGAGCTCGGATTTGATTTTGAAACAGCATTAAAACTTTCATCATCATTTGGCGGAGGGATGGGCAGACTTAGAGAAGTGTGCGGAGCCGTAAGCGCAATGTTTATGATTGCAGGATTAAAGTACGGTTATACAACACCGAATAATGATGAGATAAAAGGAGAGCATTACGCAAGAATTCAAGAACTTGCCGCCAGGTTTAAAGAAAAACATGGAACAATTATATGCCGGGAACTTTTAGGACTCGACGTAAAACAAGATAACCCTACACCTTCCAAAAGGACTGAACAATATTACAAAGACCGTCCATGTGAGGACATAATCCGGGATGCAGCAGAAATAACAGCTGAATATATATCTTCAACAAAATGCTCATAACTATTTTGTAACAAAATTATAAATAAAATTAAATTACCGTACAGGAGATTATACTTTATACTATAATTACATTATCAAAAAGGATATAAATAATACATTACCTGATTTGTTAATTGCAACCCAAAAATCCGATGATACAATTAACAATTATATCAAAGATGAGGTAACATAATGAAAAAACTTTTAGCAAGTATACTTACACTCCTATTTATGTTTAATAGTGCCCCGGCAGTATTTGCAATTAATGCTCCGGTTATTTCTCAAATAACAAAAACGGAAGAAAATCCTATCATACCATCCAAATTGGAAAAAGAGATTAAAACTTCGCTTGCTAAAGTTTACGGTGCTGAAAATGTTGATGAGATTTATTCAAATATATTAAAAATTGCACAGGAAACAAAAGCAAAAAGACCTGCTAGCCTTATTGCAGAAGATTTATCAAGGCCTTCTGACTGGTATAAAGATGAAGTAATTTATATGTTTTACGCTAACCATTTCGGAGTAAAAAATCCCGACAAAGCAAATACTTTTAAAGATGACATTCACATGTTGGATTACCTTAAAACACTTGGAGTTACAACAATTTATATTCTTCCGTTTGTCGATTCTCCGATGGAAGATGCAGGATTTGATATACGTAATCCCCGCGGAATAAGACAGGATCTTGGCGGAATGTTTGAATTCCAAAAATTTATATCAGCCGCAAGACAAAAAGGTTTTAAAATTAAAGCAGATTTAGTTCTTAACCATTTTTCAGATCAGCACGAATGGTTTCAACAGGCTCTAAAAGGCGACACTTCAAAAATTAACTATTTCGTTGTCAGAGAACAAATGCCTGAATACACAAAATACAAAGATGAAAAACTCGGCTGGGTTGCAGAATACAAAGAACCAAACGGAAAAATTTCAAAAAGAAGAATTATTTTCCCCGAAATAACCGAAAATAATTATAGAAAAGTGACAATAAATAAAAAAGATTACTATTTTTACCACACTTTTTACCCCTTCCAACTTGATATAAACTGGAAAAATCCTGAGGTTTTATACTATAACCTTGAAACTATTGCATTTTGGGCAAATCAGGGTGTAGATATTTTCAGAATGGACGCAATTCCATACCTGATAAAAGAGGACGGTACTAATGCGGAGAATTTAGAGGAAACCCACAGAATTATAAAAATTCTTAGTGCCTTTATTCAAGCAGTTGCACCGCGCTCAGTTATTCAGGCAGAAGCCTGCCAGATGCCCAATAAAATTCTTCCTTATTTTGGCACTGAACGTAAAATCAAAGATAATATAAACGGGCAGGAAAAAGAATTAACAAGAACAGATGAAGTGCAGATAGCCTATCACTTTCCCTATATGCCTGCTATCTGGGCATCACTTGTAACAGCTGATAACAGCTATTTCTGGAAAGCTTACAAACAAACCCCGCAAATTCCGACATCCGCTTCGTGGGCAATATTTTTGAGAGTTCACGATGAACTTACGCTTGAAATGGTTAACGAAAAAACAAGAGAAATTCTCTTTGAAGATTTAGCACCTAAAGGAGCATCATTTAGAAAAGGATTTGGAATTTCAGGAAGAATGGCAAACTTTTTAGATAAAAATCCTGACAGGATAGGGATGGCTTTTTCAATATTGATGTCGCTTCCGGGAATTCCTATTATCTACTACGGCGATGAAATAGGTATTCAAAACAACTTTGCAAACGCAAACAAAAGTGCAAAACTCCGCGAAGCAAAACAAAAAAATAACAAAAACCTTAAAAATAAAGTAAAAATGCTCAGTTACTTTGACAGCCGCGACATAAACAGAGGGCCGATAACTCAGAAAACTTTTGAAGACGCTGTGAACCACAAAGGAACATACAACAACAGAGTCTATGAACGCGTAAAACAGCTTATAAAGGTAAGAAAACAATACCCGGTAATCACAAGAGGGTCGTTTGTAGAACTTAAAACAAAATCACCGGAAGTTTTTGCCTATGTCAGAGCAACTGAAACAGACAGAGTTGTGGTGATAAACAACCTCTCTGATGACAAAGTTAAAGCAACAGTTATATTCACAGACGACAACTTCGGTAAAAAAGGCAAAGATATATACCTGAAAAACCTTTTAACAGACAAAATGGTTCGTGCACGGGTTGAAAACAAAGAACTCACCGTAAGACTAAACGCTTACGATGCCCTTTGGCTCAAAATGTAGAGCGTAGCCGCTCTACCCACCACTCAGGTTTAGCATAAATCTTTGAGGCTATGGCTATCTGTACCATCCAAGCAAAATTTAATCAAATGTCAACAATTCGATAAGAGATATACCTAATCCGTCTGCAATTTTCTGTAAAACAACTAAACTCGGATTACGTTCAAGACGTTCAATTCTTCCGATATAAGTCCTGTCAATACCGCAAAGAAAAGCTAACTCCTCTTGTGACAACCCTCTTGTTTCGCGTATTGAGTTTAATTTTTTAGCAAACTTTTCTAAGACATTGCTTGACATACAAAATAATGTATGCGATTATGTGACTATAGTCGACCGCCAATTGGCACACCAAATTTTTATATCTGGCCTTTTATATATATTAAATTTAATTTTATTTCCTACTTTTAACTGATTTAAAAATTTCATTTTACTGTAAGATATAGATATATAAGGGCTAAAGCTCCTTTATCATTTCTCATAACTCTACGGCGCAAACTGTAAATTTGTCAAACCGATAGAAGAAGGGAGGTGATAAAGTTGATATTTACAGTAAATGTAAAAGAGCTAGCATTATTATTAATGATAATACTAACTCTCAAATCAACTAAATAAAGGGGCTTTTAATGGGGCAAGCTAGAACTTGTCCCGCCCTTTTCTTATATTATAACCTATTTTTTCAAAATTTCAAGTGCTTTATTATACACCTTTTTCTGCAAAACACCGGCGTATGTTGTAACAACCATAGTCACAACAAAATATAAATAAGTTGTCTGCACAGGGTTATAAATCCAGTAAATATCATGGTTTGCACGCTCTGTTATCGGAATTCCGTTTATATGCATAAATATTGCCGTAATTATATACATTACAAGCAGATGATTTGCCATTATATGATAGGTTACGTTTCCCATATCCTGAACAAATTTTATATCTTTAACGTAAGGATAAAGAATTTTTACGGTAAACAATGATGCCCAGATGCCTGTGAGGGCAGTAATTACAGGCACTATTAACTGGTCGTCAAATCTTGCCCAGACAAGCACGTAACTCAATCCAATCCCGTGTTCCGGGTCGTAATCTCTGTTAAACATCCACAAAATTGACTGTAGAACAAACACTGCCCCGAACCACTTTGGAGTGAAAATATTGTAATTATCTTTTATAAAATGTGTGTAAAAATATCCCAAATATACAAAAAACATTGAAAACATTGTTCTTATAACAATAAGCATTAAAGGTGTTACAGCGAACCATTTAGAAAACGGAATTGCAAGTAAACCGAGAACCGTGAAAAATCCCAGATGAACAAACTTATTTTTTGTAACCGCATTCAATGCCCTGAATACAAACAAAAACGTTATCATAGTCATAAACAACTGGGTTACAAACCACAGAGGGCACGACAGGTCAAACTGGTGTCCGTTTAAAAACGGAGTAATAAAAAAATTTTTAAAACTTAAAGGCATTCCCCAGAATTTTCCGGTCAGCTTGGCAATTAGAATTGTTACACCCATATAAAAAAGATTATACCAGAAATACGGGACAAGAAGACTTTTAATCCTGCGCTCAACAAACGTTGCAACATCAGTTAAATACTTGTCCTTAAACAAACAGCCCGAAATAAAGAAAAACAACGCAAGCTGAAAAGAGTAAGGCGGGAAAATACCGAGAAGAGAAAATTCTAAATGCCCCGACACAACAAGCAAAATAGCAAGTGCCTTTAATACATTCATTTCATTTGAAAACAATTTATCCATACCCAAAATGATAACATAAAAATTTTGATATATAATAGAACAAAAGGAGAAACAATATGACAATACTTGTTTTAGGCGGAGCAGGCTATATCGGTTCGCATACAGTATACGAATTAATTGACAATGGCGAAGATGTTGTTGTTATAGACAATTTACAAACAGGTTACGAAGAAGCAATTCATCCTAAAGCAAAGTTTTATAAAGGTGACATAAGAAACAGAGAGTTCCTTGATGACGTATTTAAAAGAGAAAAAATTGATGCTGTAATTCATTTTGCAGCCTGCTCGCTTGTAGGCGAAAGCATGGAAAAGCCGCTTAAATACTATGATAACAACCTTTGCGGGACAAAAATTCTTCTCGATGCAATGGTTGCAAACGGGCTTGATAAAATAGTATTTTCTTCAACTGCAGCGACTTACGGGGAGCCTGAACGGGTTCCTATCTTAGAAACAGACAGGACAGAGCCCACAAACACCTACGGTGAAACAAAACTTTCAATGGAAAAAATGTTCAAATGGGTTGGCAAAGCCCACAACATCAGATATGTTTCATTGAGATATTTTAATGCCTGCGGTGCCCACGTTTCAGGAGAAATCGGGGAAGCACATACCCCTGAATCCCATCTTATTCCGTTAATTTTACAGGTTCCAAACGGTAAAAGAGAATTTATATCTGTTTATGGTAATGATTACGATACAAAAGACGGAACCTGCGTAAGAGATTACATTCACGTAACGGACCTTGCACAGGCGCATATTCTTGCTGTTAAATACCTTCAAAACGGCGGACAAAGCGACGTATTTAATCTGGGAAACGGCATAGGATTTACAGTAAACGAAGTAATTGAAACAGCAAGAAAAGTTACAGGACATACAATACCTGCAAAAATTACTCCAAGACGACAAGGAGATCCTGCACAACTTATTGCATCAAGTGATAAAGCTAAAAAAATCTTAGGTTGGAAACCCGAACACGCATCATTAGATGAAATAATATCATCAGCCTGGAATTGGCACAAAAATCATCCTGAAGGGTTTGAGTAAGATTTATTTAAAGTATAAATCAAATGTTTCATATTTTTCCCGCGGACATTTTTGACAAATTCACCTGTTACAAATGCTCCGCATTTTTCGGCAACTTTTCTTGACCTAATATTTTCAGGTCGAATTTCAAATATTACACTTTTTAACTTTAAATTGTTGAACGCATAGTTTATCATTGCCTTTGCACCTTCAAGTGCATAACCTTTATGCCAAAACTTCTCTTTTAAAATATATCCTATTTCATAATATTCAATACCTTCAATTATATCAGGCATTAAAGCAATCTGCCCAACGACTTGCAAAGAACTTTTGTCTACCGCTAAAAAATAACCTAAGCCGTATTTCTTGTAATATTCTCTGTTCTTCTTTATCCAACTTAAAACATCCACATCATCAAAAACATATTCCCAAGCATACATAACATTTGGATTTTTTAACATTTCAGCGAGGTCTGAAAAATCTGCTTCAGACATTCTTCTAAAAATAAGTCTTGAACTTTCTGTAAAAATATTATCCACAAAATAATTATATTCAAAAAACTTTTAAATTAACCATTTTTTTGAAAACATTATGCGTTAGTTTCCTGTTTTTTGAACTGCATTTCATAAAGAGTTTTGTAGTGTCCATTTTCTATAGACATTAGATCTTCATGGGTCCCGAGCTCTACTAGCTCTCCGCCATTGATTACAGCTATCTTATCTGCATTCTTTACTGTCGACAAGCGGTGCGCAATCACAAAAACGGTCTTATCCTGCATCAAATTGTCTATAGCTTTTTGAACAATAGCTTCGGCCTTGTTATCTAAGGCACTTGTGGCCTCATCCAATATAATTATTGGAGCATCTTTTAAAAATGCACGGGCAATTGCTACCCTCTGCTTCTGACCGCCGGATAACAAAATCCCTCTTTCTCCAATTTGGGTATTAAGACCGTCTTTTAGCGTCGCAATAAATTCATCCAAATATGCCATCTTCACTGCCTGATTAATCTGGTCATCCGTTGCATTCTCATTACCCAGCAATATATTATCTCGTATTGTCCCGGAAAATAAAAAGTTATCCTGAAAAACAACGGCAATATTTTGTCTTAATGAGTGCAGAGTATAATCCCGTATATCAATGCCGTCTATTGTGATTGAGCCCGATTTTATATCATAAAATCTTGGCAATAGATTTACTATTGTTGTTTTGCCGCCGCCGGAATTCCCGACCAAAGCGACGGTTTCTCCCTGTTTTATGCGAAGGTTAATGTTTTTCAGCACAGGAACATTTTTTACATACTCAAAGCAAACATCTCTATACTCTATATTTGTATGCTCCCTGCCCATTACAATTGCATTTGCTTTGCAGAAGATTTAAAGTTATATATAGTTCGCCTGTTGGACAGAATAAGGCGTATATATCGTCAAATTCCAATTTATAAATACTTTTTGTTTTGAGTAGCAAATCTTTGGCTTTTAATTTATCTGCATAACCGAATTTTATTTTAAAAAAAATGCATTTTAACAAATACTTATATCCAAAATATTGTAAGCTAAATATTTCAATTCCCAATAACCTAAACGACAATTTGTATGGCGTTTATGTAATCGCGCTTGATGATGCTTTATATGTAAAAAGACTGCAAATCTTGCCGGGCAAAAAATTAA
>CALUYN010000002.1 GCA_944325025.1 Candidatus Gastranaerophilales bacterium
AAAATATTTGCAATATCGTAATCAACAGGGTTAACCCCTTCTTTTCCGTCGACAATAAAAATTATTTTATCTGCTTCTTCACAGGCAATTTTTGCCTGGTCAAAAATAGAAAGCATAATCTCGTCTTCGTCACCCGGAATAATTCCGCCGGTATCGATTACGGTAAAAATTTTGTTCTGCCATTCAACATCAAAATAAATTCTGTCACGCGTAACCCCCGGCAAATCATGAACAATTGAATTTCTTGTTCCGATTAGACGGTTTACAAATGTTGATTTTCCGACATTCGGTCTTCCTACTATTGCAACAATCGGTTTTCTCATAGGGGTATTATATCATGAAAACAATGAAGTAATACCAACTTAATTTTCATCAGAAGCACAGATGCCAAGAGGCATAGATAACAAAGCCAATTTAGAAGATAGGCAGTTAGGAGGGTAAGAAGATAAGCTTTTTACAGTAAATAGCCTACCCTCCTATCTTATTAGCATCTTACCTTCTAATAGCCTCTCTCTAGCTCTCTCCTCAAAGGGGCGAGAGAACAGAAAACGTCATTGCGGACAGCGCAGCTGATCCGCAATCGCAAGATAGTGAGATGCTAAAACACGGAGGTCAATCCAACGTTCAGGATGACGCGAACCCTCTCCCTCAATCCCTCCCCCGAGGGAGGGAAGTTAAAATACGCTCTTCACTCTTCACTTATTTATTGCAAAATAAACTTCTTTCAAACGTTTTTTGCTTATATGTGTATAAAGCTGCGTGGTTGAAACATTGCTGTGTCCCAATAATTCCTGCACAACCCTCAAATCTGCTCCGTTTTCAAGTAAATGGGTTGCAAAAGTATGACGAAGGGTATGCGGAGAAATAGATTTATGAAGCTTTTTTCCCAATTCGTGAATATATGTATAAACTTCCTGGCGGTTAACTTTATGACCTTTTTCGTTTATCAAAAGCTGTTTTGTATTCATATTGTATTTTTGCAATAAATAATCCCTTTCAGGCAGATAATTTTTTATTGCCTCAACTGCTTTTTTACCTAATGGAACAATTCTATCTTTTGATCCTTTTCCAGTACATTCAAGAAACTTTCCTTTTAAATCGTAATCATTTGTTTTCAGATTAACGAGTTCTGAAACCCTGAGGCCGCATCCGTATAAAAGCTCAACAATAACTCTTTGGAGTTTATTTAAATTCTGGTTTAAAAGATTATTTATTTCCTCAACAGTCATAACTTTCGGCAGCTTTTGGGGAACTTTCGGCTGCTCAAGAGTAAGAGCAGGGTTTATCTTCAAAACTCCGTCTGTACATGCCCATTTAAAAAATCCGCGTATTGAAGCTATTTTTCTCATTACACTTGTCGGAGAAAAATGATTTTCATGCAAATCTCTGACATAAGAGTTTATTCTGTTGCGCTGAATATCTTTAATTTCAATATCCCCGCAGAATTCAAAAAAATTTTCCAAATCTCTTCTGTATGCCTCAAGTGTATTTTCAGCAAGCCCTTTTTCTATCTCAAGATAATCCAGATATTCTGATAATATTTGCAAATCCATATTACAAGTTTACTAAATATTTTGTTTAATGACATCCGAAGTTTATATGATATAATAATTTTGAACAAACTAAATTGTTTTTCGTTATATATATGTGTAGTAGTAAATAAGGATTTAAAATATGAAAAAATTATTATCTATAATGTTTGTATTTACAATGCTTTTGACAGCGGGATTAAAAGCATTTGCAGACGATTCGCAGGAAGCTTTAAAATTTTTCAACAGCTATGTTACAGCTGCAAACACATACAACCCTGTGATTACTACAATGTATTCACCTGATGCAAAAATCATAAGACAGGTTGTAAAACCTGACGGAGGACTGGTTAACGTTGATACAAACACTGCAACTTACATAAAACAAATGAAAATTGGTCAGGCCGGTGCTAAAATGAGGGGCTACAAAAACACTTATACAAATATTTCAGTATCCCCTATGGGAAACGGTGCATATAAGGTAAGCTCTTTAAGACAGCCTAAAGGTGAAACATATAAACTGAAAACTTACATGGTAGTTAAAAAGATTAACGGAAAATGGCAGATTACAGAAGAAATGATGCAGACAAAAGAGCAAATATTTCTTAAATACGCAAACAAAAAATAATTATGTTGGATAAATTCAGATTTTTAACAGCGGGAGAAAGCCATGGAAAATGCCTAACCGCAATAATAGAAGGAATACCGGCAGGGTTTGAAATAGATATCAATTTGATAAATGAAGATCTTAAACGCCGTCAACAGGGTTATGGCCGCGGCGGCAGAATGAAAATCGAAACAGACACTGTTGAAATTACATCCGGCGTACGGTTTGGAAAAACCATAGGTTCGCCGGTTACTCTTGTTATTCAAAATAAAGATTTTGAAAACTGGCAAAAAATAATGAGTGTGCTGCCGGAAGATTTTACTGAAGAAAAATCTTTCACACAATGCCGTCCGGGGCATGCTGATTATGCGGGAAGTATAAAATATAATCATAATGATTTAAGAAATATTCTTGAGCGTTCTAGCGCCCGCAAAACTGCAATAGAAACTGCAGTCGGCTCCGTTGCAAAACAGATGTTAAAACAATTTGGAATAACATGTTCTTCAAAAATTATTCAAATCGGTCAGGAAAAAAATCCTGAAAACTTTCACTCTGAAATAGATAAAGCAAGAACAGAAGGCGACAGTTTAGGCGGAAAGTTTGAAGTTATTTTTGAAAATCTTCCTGTCGGGCTTGGTTCTTACGTTCACTGGGACAGAATGATTGACGGAAAAATAGCACAGGCAGTAATGAGTATCCCTGCTGTCAAAACTGTTTCAATCGGCAATCACCATTGCTACAAAATGCGCGGAAGCGAGTTTCATGATGAAATGTTTATTGAAAACGGAAAAATTGTAAGGCATTCTAATAATGCCGGCGGAATAGAAGGCGGTATGACAAATGGAGAGCCTCTGGTTATAACGGCTTCAATGAAACCTATTCCGACTATGCCGAAACCTTTGAAAACAGTAGATTTAAAAACAATGGAAGAATGCGAAGCACATTTCGAGCGTTCAGATACCTGCGCAGTTGAGGCATGTTCAGTTATTGCAGAATGCAGAATAGCCTGTGTGTTAATAGATGAATTCTTATTAAAATTCGGCGGCGATTCTTTTGTAGAAACCAGTAGAAAAATGGATATAAAATAGTAGAAAATTCATGCGTTTTCTACATGTTTTGGTTGAAAATTACAGTTTTCTACAAAAATAAAAAATTTCCTACATTTTTTCTACAAAATTATCTACAACAAAATTCTAATCATAATAACACTTTCAGCCGGTTTTCTACAAATATTTAGAGCTTATTATTACTATTATATTTATATATATAATTATTAATATAATATATAATAGAAAAACTTTTGTCGAAAACTCACAAAGAGAAAGCAAGCTTAACTTTTGTTTAATTTTTCTTTTAATTGATTTTTTATTCAAGTATAATTTATTTATTGAGAGGGATAATTTAAGGAGTAAGATAATGAAATTTGTTGTAAAAAAAGATGATTTATATAACGGTATTAAAATAGTTGAAAGAGCGACTTCTATGAAGGCTCTGCAGCCGGTTCTTTTAAATATTTTGATTGAAACTATTGATAAAAGTACGATTAAACTTGTTGCAACCGATTTAGATTTTACTGTAACAGCGCTTGTTGATGCACAGGTTGAAGAAGACGGAAAAATTACACTGCCTTCAAAGACGCTCAATGAGATAGTTTCAAAGCTCGGCGATAAACTTATTACTTTTGAAATGGCAGAAGGACAAACAACTGTTAATATAACCTGCCAGAATTCAAAATTTGATATCATCGGAATTTCGGCATCTGAATTTCCGCCGGAATTTGCTAATGTTCAGGTTAATGAAGCAGAAGGCTTTGAAATAGAAATAAGACCGTTCGTAAAAGCTGTAAAACAGGCAGGTTTTGCTGCTGCAAGCTATGAATCTAGCAATCTTTTATCAGGTATTGTGTGCGATATTTCTGAAAATATTCTTGAAATTGCCTCCACTGACGGAAACCGTCTTGCAAGAGTTCGCGAAACTATTGATAATAAAGACAATCATTCAAAACAGCTTATTATTCCTTCAAAGACTTTGAATGAATTTATAAAAATGAGCGGGTTTATTGATGAAGATTCTGTTAAAATTTATACGGAAAAATCAAAAATTATTATAAAATCTGAGAAAACAACAACAATTTCAAGACTTTTGGAAGGCCAGTTCCCGAAATACAATCAGCTTATTCCGAAAGAAAGCCCTAAAGAAGCTCTTGTTAATGTTCAACAAATGATATCAGCTCTTGAACGTGTATCAATTATGGTTAATGAAAAAACAAGTATTGTAAAACTTGAATTCAGTCATAATACATTAAAACTAACGGCAGATACACCTGATTCAGGTAAATCAGAAGAAAGCATTGATATAGATTACTCGGGAGAAGAGCTTACAATTGCATTTAATTATAAATTTGTTTTGGAAGCATTGAAAAACATTGATTCAGACGAGGTTAAAATAGGTTTGAATACACCTTTATCAGCAACAATGTTTAAGCCTAATAATGAAGAGGACTATGTCTGCCTCATTATGCCGGTACAGATAAGATAACGATATTTAAAGTTATTAGCTATGATTGGTGGGAACGCTATGCTTATCCCACCCTACTATTCTATCTTTCGATTGCGACGGTCGTTTACACCCTCGCAATGACATCTCCTTAACCCTAAATTATAGTTATATAAATATTTACATAAATTATCGCAGAGGGTGAAAAAGGAGAGGGCAGGGGTGAGGTGAAGTTTCTTTGTCCCCTCCCTTGAGGGGAGGGGAAGTAAAGGGGTGGGTGAGGTCAGAAGAACAGAAGCTCGGAGGGCAGGTTAAATTTAGATGCACAGATGCCAAGAGGCATAGAGGCAAAGTTATTATCAATAATAAATTTTGTCACTGTTTTACCTAAATAGCTATAAATGAAACTAGCTTGCCCTCCTGTCCTCTTGCCCTCCGTTAGCTTTAACAATTATGCTATTGCGGATCAGCTTCGCTGTCCGCAATGACGCTTTCTGTTCTCTCGCCCCAAAGGGGGAGGGATAATAAATACAGCAAAAAAATTTTGTGCTATCATGAAAATATGGCGATGAAAGAGTGGATATTTAATAAATACGATGGACACGAAAAGAGCTTGATTACAAGACTTTTGCATTCAAGAGGGATTACATCGGATGAGGATATAAAAGAATTTTTGAACCCTCTGGAAATGAAACTTACTCACCCGAAAGCCTTCTGTGATATGGAAAAATGCGTTGAAAGGCTCTCTTCTGCCATTGATAACGGCGAAAAAATAGTTATCCACGGCGACTTTGACGCTGACGGGGTTACATCCACATCGCTTTTATACAGAACTTTCAAACACTTAGGTGCTGATGTTAACTACTTTATCCCCGACAGAGAAAAAGAAGGACACGGCTTTGATACAAAAGCTCTTGTACAGATAATGACAAAGGTTAAACCGAAAGTCATAATTTCCTGCGACTGCGGAATTTCTGACGTTGATGCGGTTAATTTCTTAAACAGCTTTAAAATAGATGTAATAATTACAGACCACCACGAAGCGCCTGAAGTTTTGCCAAAAGCATACGGAATTATTAATCCTAAAGCCCCCAACGCATTAGATGAAAATTTATCTGCAAAACAAATTAATTCTCTTGCATCGCTTGCCGGCGTCGGTGTCGCTTTCAAAGTTGCTCAGGCTCTTTTGGAAAAATACAACAAACTTGAATTTATTTACGAAATACTTCCTTACGTTGCAGTGGGAACAGTTGCCGACATTGTACCTCTAATCGGCGAAAACAGATATTTTGTAACAAAAGGTTTGGAATTAATTTCAAACGGAAAACACTGGGGGCTTTCAAGATTATTGGAAAGCGCAGGTTATAAAGGGCAGATTACATCAGAGCAGATAGCTTTTGGTATCGCTCCGAGAATTAACGCTTCAGGGCGGCTTGATACGGTTGATGCGGCAATAAAAGTCCTTATTTCCGATAACAAGCAGGAAATTGAAATGGCTATTCAGACATTGAACGAGTTTAATAAAATTCGTCAGGAACTCTGCCAGAACATTTTTGCCGAAGCTGATGAAATGGTTAAGGCCGAAGGAAACAGAAACCCTGCAATTGTCCTCTTTAACAAAGAATGGCACATTGGAATTATCGGAATTGTAGCTTCAATGCTTGTTGAAAAGTATTACAAACCGACATTTTTAATGACATATTCTGACGAAACAAAACAGTTCAGATGTTCTGCAAGAAGCGTCGAAGGCATAAATCTTTATGATGCAATATCTGCTAATGCAGAACTTTTTGACGGGTTCGGGGGGCATGCTATGGCTGCAGGGCTTGCGTTCAGCGAAGAAAAATCGTCATTTGAAACGGTAAAATCAGCTCTTTGTAAAACCGTTAAAGAAATGTCGCAGGGCAAAGATTTAAAACCTTTTATAAACATTGATTTAGAGCTTATGCCGGATGATATAACGCTTGATTTGGTTGAGCAGATTTCTCAGCTTGAACCTTTTGGGGCATGCAATCCAAGTCCTGTTTTTGCGTTGAAAAATTTGCAGATAAAAGAAAAACGGCTTATGGGAGAAAACAAAAACCATCTCCGTTTAACCTGTCAGGCCGGAACTTCTGAATTCAACTGCATAAGGTGGAAAGACGGAGATATTTCTCTTGTAAAAGGCGATACTTTAGATTTGGCTTTTCATCCGCAAAAGAATGAATTTAACGGAGTTACAAGTATTCAACTCATCATTGACGACATTCATTCACCGTTTTTGAAAGAAGAAGAAACTAGCGTCACTCAAAAACTTTATGACCACCGCAAAAAAACAGATATCTTGCCTCAGGTGAATGATTACGTAAAAAATTCAAAACAAAATATCTTAATTTTTGCGGAAAGTAAATCAATACTTGATAAATTAAAACCGTTCGGCGAACTTTTTGCGCGCACAATAACACGCGACAACCTGCGGCCTTGTGATTCTTTGATGTTTTTTGACTATCCTGCAGACAGGGAAACTTTTGATTCTATATTAAATCATACCAACCCGCTCGCTCTTCACTTTATGAATTATGATATAAAAAATATGGATGAAGAAGAGTTTTTAAAAACTGTCTGGGGTATGTTGAAATTTGCCTGCCACAACAACGGCGGAAAAGTAGAACTTCGCCGCTGTGCAAGTTTTTTAGGAAAGTCGTATAAAGTTTTTGATTTGCTATTTTCAATTTTAGAAGATACAAATTTGATTACAATAAAAGAAAAGACAAAAGACTACTACGTAATTGATTTTACCGGAGAAGGCGAGGTTACACGCGTTCTTCGCTCGCCCAAATATACAATTTTGACTGACATGATAGCGGAGTGCGAAGATTTCCAAAAAACTCTTATGGAAGATGATTTGTATAGTTTAGTGTAAATTTTTAAGGAAAAAAATATGAGAAATTTTGATAAATTAAACTTTATAACAGCCGGAATGCCTTTGAGAACAGGAAAAGGCAGTTATCCGCAGGCTTTTGAAGTTTTAAAGGACATGAACCTTGACGGAATGGAGTTGGAGTTTGTTCACGGTGTCAGAATGAACGATGATGCAAGAAATTTTGTAAAAGAGCGTGCTAAAGATTTTGTAATCACGGCACACGGGCCTTTTTATATAAATTTAAACTCCAAAGAAGAAGAAAAAATTGATGCCAGTGTTCAAAGAATAATAGACACAGCCTCTGTAGCTTCACAGGCCGGAGCTTTTAGCATAACATATCACGCAGCTTTTTATATGGGAGGCGACAAACAAACTGTTTACAATCAGGTTAAAACTCAAACCCAGCGTATTATTGATGTTTTGGAGCGTGAAAAAATCAACGTCTGGATTCGTCCCGAAACCACAGGAAAAGCTACACAATGGGGGGATTTGGATGAAATAATTAACCTTTCAAAAGAATTTGAAAAAGTGCTTCCCTGCGTAGATTTTTCACACTTGCATGCAAGAACAGCAGGAGAATATAATACTTACGATGAATTTTCACGTGTGCTTGAAAAAATCGGGAAAGAAATCGGTCAGTATGCGCTCGACAATTTTCACGGACATCTTGCGGGAATTGAATACACCGCAAAAGGCGAACGCCAACACCTAAATCTGGAAGAGTCTGATATGAATTATAAAGATTTGTTGAAAGCTTTAAATGAGTTCAAAGTAAAAGGTGCAATTGTATGCGAAAGCCCGAATATTGAGGACGACTGCAAACTATTAAAAGATTACTATACTTCTCTTTAGTTATTTAACAAGGCTTTCAGTTTCGTTATACATAACCATATAAAAATCAGGGCTTGTCATATTCGGATTTTTTTTCATAAACTTTTTGACATCAAAATTATCAAGGTACTTGTCAAGTTTTTTTTGAACTTTTTCATTGCCCTCGTGTTCGTTTTTAAGTTTAGCGATGTACTGCTGTGTCATAGCCAAAACTTCATCTTCGGTTAAAATAGGCTGACCGCCGATTAAAACTTCATCCGGCTCGTCTTCATCAATATATTTTTTCAATTCTTCTTTTGGATCTTCTTTTTGACGTCTGCCCTGACTGTCTGAAGAAGTGGAAGATGATACTGCTCGGTTTCCGAACGGGTTATTAACATTGTTAAACATAGGATGCCTCAAAGTTACTCATTTGCATGATTTTATACGGCAATAAATAAAAAAACTTTAATTAAATCATACAAATGAATGAGATAAGATGTGAAGACAGGTTATTAAAGCTGACGGAGGTCAGGAAGGCAAGAAGGCAAGCTAGTTTCATTTATAGCTATTTAGAGGTAAAACAGGAACAAAATTTATTATTTATAATAACTTTGCCTCTATGCCTCTTGGCATCTGTGCATCTAAATTTAACCTGCCCTCCGAGCTTCTGTTCTTCTGACCTCACCCACCCCTTTACTTCCCCTCCCCTCAAGGGAGGGGACAAAGAAACTTCACCTCACCCCTGCCCTCTCCTTTTTCACCCTCTGCGATAATTTATGTAAATATTTATATAACTATAATTTAGGGTTAAGGAGATGTCATTGCGAGGGTGTAAACGACCGTCGCAATCGAAAGATAGAATAGTAGGGTGGGATAAGCATTTGCGTTCCCACCGAACGTTACTGATATTTTATTCAGCTGGCATTTATTAACATCTCTTTACAAAATTTTAAAGATTTATCACTAAGTGTCCGTTATACGATTTGTAAAATAATTTACAGAAAGGATAGGTATATGGAAATTACAGGAGTTAATTCAAAAGCTTACACATCCGCAGCTGCAGCAGTTGAAGAAGATGAAGAACTGCAGGAAGCTCAAGAAGAACAAACAAAAGAATACGGGGTTTCCGTCAAAGAAAAAGAAGAGCAGGATAAAACAGAATTTTCTTCATCCGCTTATGATGAGGCAGATGTAGAAGAAAAAGCTCAAAACTATTTAAAAAATCTTCTTTTTGTAGGCGGTCTGACCGATGCTTCAACAGCAGCGCTTCAAAACTATCTGAACACATTTGATGTTGCAAAATTTATTAAGGATTACGGGCCGTTTACATCAACTTCAGAGATATCAGCAGCAATGTACGCCGCTATAGGAAGTATGATTAAACATCAAGAAAATGAGTAATAATAAAAGCAAGGCGGTTTTTTAACCGCCTTATTTATTCATCTATTAAAGTAAATTCATCTCCGAGTTTGTCTTCTAGTATTTTAACAATATCAATTATAATTTATTGGGATACCAGTAATGCCATTAATTATAAATTAAACAATTCCTGCAACGATATGTTGAAAGCCTTTGCAAGTCGTTTGGCAGTTGATATTGTTGTATCAGTTACGCCTCTTTCGATTGCACTTAAATAACTTGGGGATATATTAACTCTAAAAGCAAGTTCATCCTGTGTAATATTTAGATTTTTGCGCAAAAAAGCTATTTTTTGCCCAAATTTTCGTGTTAAGACTTTATCATATTTAAATGCTCTTTTGCCCATTAACGGCAATGATATAATATATTTTTTAAAAATTTAAATTATCCGATAGTTGAAATTAGTATAATATTCTTGTATAGCTTCAATTTTTGTAACAACTTTATTTATTTTTTTGAAAAATAAATAATTCATATATATCAACTTCAAGTGCTTTAGCTATACGTTTTACTGTTGATATAGTAACATCTGTTTTTCCTCTCTCAATTGAACTTAAATAGCTTGTAGAAATTTGAGCCATAAATGCGACTTCATCTTGAGGTAAACCTTTAGTTTTGCGTAATGAAGCTACTTTGAGGCCAAAATGTTTGCATAAAATTTTATCATAAGAGAATTGTTTTTTCCCCATAATTAAAATTTTATGCAATTATTTGACAAGATAAAAACTATGGGATAATATTTTTATAGTATAAACCGTTATAAATAAACAGTTTATAGACTAAAAATTTTTAATAAATACTTTTATAAATTATAAAAGGACTTTTATGTATAAAAATAAAAACCAATCACCCAAAATCTCGCCTTACATCATCAGGCTAGTAGAAGACGAAACAGTAATCGGCACTTATAGAGTAAGTAAGGAAATGTTTCTTTCGGTTCAAAAAGATGCAGCGCCTTATCAAACATTCAGAGCAAAAACTAAAAAAGTCAAATGTATTGAAACAGGTGAAATCTTTAATAGTGCCATGCATGCAAATGAAGTGCTTGTTGAAAAAGGATTGGCCAAAAGTTATAGCGCGTATATTCGAATAAAAGAGGTTTGCAATAAGAAAAAAAACACTGCTTACGGTTTTCACTGGGAATTTGTTGAGGAAAAAGAATAAAAGTTTGGGCGGGACTTTGTTTTGTTCCGCCCAAACAAGTATTTGTAAATCTTTTATTTTTTTGCCGACTTGTCAGCCAGTTCTGAATCAACCCTCAAAAATACAGGTTTGATATCTTCTTTTGATATTAGTTTGCCGCATTTTATATTGTCAGCGGTTAAATCGTCAAGCTTTGTCTTTAAATCAAAAGAAAGCTGACGGGCCATATCAGCCGCAATATTGGGGCAGTAAGGATAAATCAGCGCACATATTATGCACATAATATCAAGAACATTTGTCAGCACCTGTCCGCATTCTGTCATTTTTTCTTCTTTTGCAAGAGTCCATGGGGCATTGTCCTGAACGTATTTGTTTGCGGCATCGACAAGCGATATAATTTCCAGAGAAGCTTCTGCTATTTCAAAGTTGTCAAAGTGGTTTTTAACAATTTGAACAGTTCCGAGTGCTTTTTTATCTAATGGATTTTCGCCTTTAAATTCGGCTTTAACTTCACCGTCAAAGTATTTTACAAGCATTGAAAGGGTTCTGTTTAAGAGATTTCCCATGCTGTTTGCAAGGTGTGCGTTAACTTTTTCTTTAAAATCGTCATCCGAATAGTTTCCGTCACGTCCGCAGGGGGCGGATGATGCCATGTAGTATCTGAAAGCGTCTGGGTGTTCCAGATTAAAGCTTTCGAGTACAGATGTCGGCGAAATTACGTTGCCTAAAGATTTTGACATTTTTGATTCGTCAATGGTAATCCATCCGTGAGCAAAAATGTGTTTTGGAAGCGGTAAATCAAGCGCCATCAAAAATGCGGGCCAGTAAATACTGTGGAATTTCAAAATATCTTTTCCGATTACATGGACATCAGCCGGCCAGTATTTTTTGAAGGTTTCAGACGGGGTTTCTGTGTCAAACCCGAGTGCCGTAATATAATTTGACAGGGCGTCAATCCAAACATAAATTGACTGCTCGCTGTCGCTTAATACATCAATTCCCCACTGAACATTTGATTTTGCGCGGGAAACAGATATGTCCTGAATTTCTTCTAACTGGTTTAAAACTTCGTTTGCTCTAAATTCCGGAACAATAAATCCGGGGTGTTCTTTTATGTACTTGATTAAAGTGTCTTTGTATTTTGTAAGTTTGAAAAAGTAGTTTTCTTCTTTTACAACTTCGGGCTTTTTCAGGTGGTCAGGGCAAAGGCCGTCTTCAGTCAAATCTTTCGGGTTTAAAAAGCTCTCGCACCCCTGACAGTATAGACCTTCATAAGAGTGTTTGTAGATATCGCCCTGTTTAAGAAGTTTATCAAAAATTTTCTGAACGATTTTTTCGTGGTCTTCGTCAGTTGTTCTGATGAATTTTGTGTAGTCAATATCTAAAGCTTTCCATGCGTCTTTGAATTTTTGAGAATTCATGTCGCAGAGTTCTTTCGGGCTAATTCCTTGAGAAGCTGCGGTTTTTTGAATTTTAATCCCGTGTTCGTCAGTTCCTGTCAGAAAATACACATCATCACATCTCTGTGTATAGTGTCTTGCAATAATATCTGTCAATATTTTTTCATAAGCGTGGCCGATGTGCGGAGCGCCGTTAACGTAATCTATAGCCGTTGTAATATAGTATTTTTCCATTTCTTTTATCCTTTTTTCTTTAATATGAGTTAATTCTAGCATAAAAAATTATTTGTGTTTAAAGATTAAGTATCTAAAACCCGTATCAATAATTTTTTGGGGAGTATAATTTTCTTTGACAAACCCGCAGAAATTTAACGCATAGTCCTGACAAATGTATTTGAAATAATAATCTTTCATATTGAGATTATTGAAAATAATGTATTCAGGCGGATTTTCCCTGTAATTATTGATGATTTTTTCTTCCCCGAAAGTTTCAATATACAAAGGAAGGAGCGAATTGTAAAAGTCATCTGATTTTCTGTCTGCCAAAAAGTTGACAGTCATACCTTCAGGGAAAATCACAATTTTATCATCGGGTTTTGTATTTTTTTGAATGAATTCGATAAGCTGGTTAGTGCTTTCACCCATATATTTTGCTGTATAAATTGCGCCTTTAGGTGTTTGAATTTTGCTGTCCGTAAGCTCAAGTATAGAATTATTTACCCCGATATACATAATAGATGCAATAGCAAGATAAATCCCCGCTGTTTTTTCAAGATTTCGCGGGACAAATTTAAACATTAAAGCAAGCAGTGCTGTTATAACTATTGGGATGTAATAGTTTCCGTAACTGTTAAGAAGCATTACCCAGAACACTTTAGCGCTTACAGCAAGAGCTGAAAGTATTAATATTGCAAGTTTTGAGTCTATTTTACGAAAAGCAGCCAGAGCGCTAATTAATAGCAATAACGGCAAAAATCCGAAAAATGTCCTTACATTTTCTCTGAAAAACCATAAATAACCTGCATATCCGGCTATTGATAAGAATATTGATGCCAATTTATTTTTTTTGAATAAATATGCCCCGAAAAGTATTACGCTGAAAGGAATTGCCGTTTTTAAGAAAAGCACAAAGTCTGTTGGAATTGCTTTCGGGTGGAAATAAATTCCGCTGTTCTGGTAAAAGTATGTTAAAGTCTTGCTTTTTGCCATAGCACCGGTTATAGAAAGCGAATTTATCAAATCATTTATTGAAAGTCCCTGTATAAACAGAATTCCGAAACTTAAAAAAGGAGCAGCCAGAAAACTTATAAAAGCTTTCCAATTTTTTTCTTTGATTATGAAAAATAAAATTATTAAAGTGTAAAGTAAAAAGTCGTATTTGCAGGTTATGCAAATTCCTGCAAGAAGCGAACTAATGCAGAGATCTGATGACTTTTTGCTTTCGTTGAAATTCAAAAGAAAATACAACGAAAATAAAAAAGCGATTAATCCATACAAAACAGCCCAGGAATACGGAAAATGAAAATTAAAAATGCTTGTTGTCATAACGCAGATTGATATTGTAAAAATTCCGACACAAAAACTTAAATATTTGCTCAAAAACTTTTGTGTGATAAGGTAAATTCCGCTGACAGCAAGAATTGAACAAAAATACCCTGCACCGTATAGGGTTGAAAGTTTTGCACCAAAAATTGCATACAATATTGCATTAATCTGATACGCAAGCGGCCCGTATATATTAAACAAATCCTTGTATAAAACTTTTCCCTCTAAAATTCTTTCGGGATAGTAAACTTCCCGTCCGAAATCTATCAGAATTCCAGAATAATGCCCGCAAAAAAATATCAGCCCTGAAATACATAATACCCAAAGTATTATAAGGTATTTGTTTTCTTTCAAAATCCCTTTCATATTACAAAATTTAACAAATAAAACATGAAAAAGCAATTTTTCAGCAAAAATATTTTTTATATAAATAAGTGTAAAAGAAAAAGGTGGTACTATGGGTATAGGTTGGGCAAACAATTTGGATTTACTGGCGCAGAGCGGTGTGTTGGATTTTGATGCACCTGCGTATGTTCTCGGACAGGAGCCGAGATATGTCGGAAATCCGGGGCCTGTAACCCCTATTATGGATAATCCGCCGAGAGTTATCGGATTTGAACAGCCAAAAGTTGATGAATTTAAACCGTCAAAGAATGATAATATTGCAAAACCACCTGCGTGGAAAAAATGGCTGTTTGGTCTGATTACCGCAGGAGCATTGATTTTTACAGGATATAAGTTTAAATCAAAACTAATTCCGTTTGCAAAAAATTCATTCACCAAGATTGGAAACTTTTTTTCAAATGGTTGGAAAAAATTCACAGGACTTTTTAAGAAAAAGCCGTAATTTTCTTAACTTGAATAACGGATAAATTTTTGTTATAATCAAAAATGAGGAAAGGAGCTGATAATGAGAGAATATGTAAACAAATGTAAACTCGGGGGGGGGGCAGTTCTCGGCTAATCGGAGGTCAAGAAGGCAGGAGGTCAAGCTATTTATTAAAGATACTAGGATACTATAGTGCTAGGGCAGCACTAAGAAGTATCTTAAGAATTTTATGTAATCTTAATGTGTCGGATGGAACGGCTACGTTCCCCCTCGCCCTTTGGGAGAGGGAGCAGTTGTGTGAACAGAGTGAACTTACAACTGCGGGTGAGGGTTTAATTAGATGCACAGACGCCAAGAGGCATAGATGCAAAGCTAGTATCGTAAAATTTTTCCCTCTCTTGGGAGAGGGATTAAGGGAGAGGGTAAATTTAGAAGATAGACCATTAAAGCTGACGGAGGGCAGGAATGCAGGATGTCAGGCTAGTTTCATTTATAACTATTTTAGTAAAATTGCGACAAAATTTATTATTGATAACAGCTTTGCCTCTATGCCTCTTTGCATCTGGGCTTCTAGATTTAGTCTGCCTTCCTGCCCTCCGGTCTTCTGTTCTTCTGACCTCACCCACCCCTTTACTTCCCCTCCCCTCAAGGGAGGGGAAAAGGAAAGCTCACCCCAACCCTCTCCTATAGGAGAGGGAGCTGCGCAATACTGTTATTGCGAGGGTACTGAGCTATTCTACAAAGATAAAGAAGGTCTATACAAAATCCAAGTGTCGGGTGCAGCGGCTACGCTGCCGTCGCAATCGCAAAATAGTGAGATGCTGAAACACGGAGGTCAATCCGACGTTCAGGATGACACGAACCCTCTCCCTCAATCCCTCCCCCGAGGGAGGGAAGTTAAAATACGCTCTTCACGTTTCACTCTTCACCCTTCACTAAAAAAACGTGCTGCATTCACTTTAGCGGAAGTTCTCATCACCCTCGGCATAATCGGAGTTGTTGCGGCGATGACTATTCCGACTGTTATTGCGAAATATCAGGAAGCCCAGTTGAAAGCTCAGTTTAAAAAGACTTATTCAACAATTTTGCAGGCAATGCAATATGTAGCAATGGAAAACGGCGGGTATATCGACTGCTATTATAACGGTGCAAATACACAAAAACAATGTCAGCCGTTTTATAAACAAATGGCAGAGCATATAAAATATGTAAAATATTGCCCAAAAAATTCCTATGAACAAGGCTGTATTCCTAAATATAAATCTTATCATACCGGCGCTTGTTATGGTTATAATGAAGGGGCTATGAATAAAAGGGCATTTACCTATGTACTTGCTGACGGGTCATTATTAATTTCTTATGATGTGGGACAAGAAGCTATTTTTGCGGTTGATATAAACGGTAAAAAAGGCCCAAATGACAGGGGAAAAGATTTATTCAGTTTTGTAATATATAAAAACGATAAAGGAGGATATTATATAGGCGATAACATAACTTCTTGTATGAATACAAGTGATAATGAGTATGTATATATTGATGATATGTATAAGTAAAATCGTATTAGATTATTTCGTCTGGCAGAAGCGCAAATTCCTCAACAGTTGAGTAGTCTGTTGGAAGAATAAAGACAATGTTTTTTGATGTTGCTTTTTTATCCATTTGCATTAATTCAATCATTTTTTCCTGATTGAATGGCGGGATTTCACGGAAGTTGAATTTTTTTATAACATCGTCCGCAAAAAATTTGTAGTTTTTATCTATCAAATTTCTTTTAACCGCAAGATTGAATGCAAATTTTATTCCTTCAACAACAGCTTCTCCATGGGTGTATTTTTTGTAGTTGGTAATTTTTTCAATTGCATGGCCGTATGTGTGCCCGAAGTTTAAAATTTTTCTTAATCCGCTTTCTGTTTCATCTTTTTCAACTACGGAGATTTTAAGTTTTATGCAAATTTCTATAAGTTTTGAAAGAGTTTTTTCATTGCGGTTCAGGATGTCAGAAGTTTTTTCGCTTAAAAAGTTTGTGAGGTTCAAGTCTTCATCACACTTACAGCTTTTTTCTATAAAGGAATATTTAACAACCTCACCAAGTCCGCTTTTAAACTGTCTGTCATCAAGCGTTTTCAAAAAAACAGGGTTGATGAAAACAGCATCCGGCTGATAAAACGCTCCGACGAGATTTTTTCCGTATTTTGTATCAATAGCAGTTTTTCCGCCGACCGAGCTGTCAGTGCAGGCAAGAAGAGTTGTCGGCACCTGAATGTAACTAATTCCTCTCATATAAGTCGAAGCCGCAAAACCTGCAATATCTCCGACTACTCCGCCTCCGATTGCAACTATTGCATCACTACGGGTGAGTTTCATTTTTAAAGCTTTTTCAAGAATTTTTTTATAATTTTTGAAATTCTTTTCTTTTTCGCCGTCTTTTAATACGAATTTTTGAGATTTGTCAAAGCCGAGTTCTTTTCCGTAAAGTTTTTCAACTTTTTCAGATATCACAACAAGATAGTTTTTGCCGTTAAGAAAAGACAAAATCTTGTCTTTTAATGCAGAAACTGGCTGATTTTCTATAAAAATAGGATAGCTTTTATCCTGTGATTTAATATTTACGGATAGATTAACCATTTATAACCTCAAGAATTTCTTTGACGATATTATATGGAGTTTTGCCGGTTGTGTCAATTGTGTAGTTGGCTTTGCGGTAATTTTTTTCTCTTTTATTCATTATGGTTTCTATTTTTTCGAGCGAAAAATTTCGTTTTAAAAGCGGTCTGTGTGTTTCGTTTTTAATCCTGTTGAAAATCTCTTGAGCTGAGGCTTTAAGATAAATTACAGTGCCGTTTGCAAGCATGATTTTGCGGTTATCTTCGTTTTCAAAAGCTCCGCCGCCGGCACTGATTATTTTGTTTTCGCCGGTACAGAATTTTTTTATTTTGTCTGTTTCGAGCATTCTGAAAAACGGTTCGCCGTGTTTTAGAAAAATTTCTGAAATTTTTTTCTGGGTGCTTTTTTCAATTTCGCTGTCTATGTCTATAAGTGTATATTCAGGCAGTTCTTTCGAAAGCTCTTTGCTCACCGTTGTTTTTCCGCTGCCCATCATGCCGATGAGGATTATGTTTTTATTCATAAGAATATTTTACAATAAAAAAAATACCTGTTTTATTAAACAGGTATTTTTCTTATGTAATTTGTTTATCTATTGAGCGGCAATTTCCTGCCCGTTTGTCATTTTGCTCAAAACTTCAATTGCTTTTTTCAGTTGAACATCGTTTTTGTTTTTAACATCTTCTTCAGTTAATTTTACTTCTATGTCAGGTGTAATCCCTTTTTTGTTAATATCTGTTCCGTTCGGAGTCAGATATTTTTGGATTGTGATGTTAATTCCTGATTCATAAGGAAGTTTGTTGATTTCCTGAACAAGGCCTTTACCGAAAGACTGTTCGCCGATAATAATTGCTCTGTGGTTGTCTTTCATTGCGCCTGAGAAGATTTCTGATGCAGATGCTGAACCTTTGTTGATTAAAACAACCATTGGTTTGTTTGTGTAAACACCTGCTGTGGCTCTTTGAGTTTCTTTATAGCCGTCCCTGTCAACAGTGCTGACTATTGTTCCGCCGTCAAGGAACATATCCGAGATATAAATAGCGTTTGTCAAAAGCCCGCCGGGGTTTGAGCGAAGGTCAATAATAAACCCTTTTTTATCTCTGTTGTTGTTCAGAATTGTTCCGAATTCACCTGTAGCGTTTCTGCTGATAAAAGAACTCAGTCTGATATAGCACAAATCATCTGGAACTTTTACATTTTCGGTCGGAAGTTTTTGTGAAATAGATTTCACTTCAATTTCCGCACGTGTAATAGTGTATGATTTCGGCTCCATTCCTGCGCGTTTTACAAGGAGGGTAACCTGTGTTCCTTCTTTTCCTCTGATTTTATCTGCAGCTTTGTCAACGGTAATTCCTTTTGTGCTCACGCCGTCGATTTCAAGAATTTCGTCGTCAGCTTTCAATCCTGCTTTTTCTGCCGGAGTATCCTCAATTGGTGCAATTACCATTAACTTGCCGTCTTTAACCCCGATTTGAATACCGATACCTTTTAAAGAGCCTTTGATAGAACTTGTTTCTTCTGCAAATTCTTTAGGGTCTAAAAATTTTGTATACGGGTCATTCAAGCTTGCAACCATTGTATTGATTGCGACATAAGCGTCTTCGTTTGTTTTAATCTGATTGTCATACTTGTGGCGCCATTTTGCCCAGTCCTGCGAGTTGTTTGACTGGTCTACAAATTTTGTGTTAATCAATCTCCATACATTGTCATACAGATCAACCGGAGTGTATGCAAACACGTTATCTCTGATGACCCAGCCCGAAAGGAACAAAAATGCTCCAAAAAATATAATGCTTTTCTTCATAATGTTTCTCATTCTTGAATTATGTCCTCCAAATACCTTTAACCTTTTGTTGCACAACTTATTTTATTAGATGTTATTTTTCAAAAAAAGTTTCCGAATTTTCCGGTTAAAAGTGTTTTTTAATAATATAATAACATAATTCTTTAAAAAAGCTACATTAAGTCTAAAAACTTATTTTTTTTCATCCGATAACAAAAGATATGTGAGCAAATCCAGTCTTGAAAAAGCTTCAGTATAGCTTTCAAGTGTTACTTCAAGTGCGTTTTTAATGCTCTCGCGCGTGATTTCAATAGAAGTAATCATTTCTTTTTTCAAATTTTTTTCCATAATTTTATCCTTATTTTTTACATGACTATTATAAACAAAAATTTTTTAAAAATCAACAAAAAATGGAAATAATATTAAAATTGGTTTAAAAATAATGTCAATAAGGCTGATTTTCACGGGTGTCAATATGGTTGATAATAAACTGTATGGATAATGAATATCTGAAAAAATTTGCGCGCCATTTGAAAAAGATTAGAAAAGAAAAAAATATTAAACAGGATGACTTTCTTGATGTTGAAGGGATTTCCCGTTCAACTATAGCAATGGTGGAAACTGCAAAAACAGATATCACGCTTTCAAAATTAAAAATTATTGCAGATGTTCTCGGGGTTAATTTAAAAGAACTGCTGGATTTTGATTAATAAAAAGTTATGACAGCAATTTCCGGCAGACAGTTAAAACGTATAGGCAGAATACTTGTTCCGAGTCCTTTTGTGGTATAGATTTTTTTGCCGTTATCGTTCAGGTATCCGTTTGCATACTTCTTGCCGTAAGCTGAAGGAGTAATAATTGCCTGATTAAGCCTTATCTGCCCGCCGTGAAGATGTCCTGCAAGAGTAAGGTTAACATTATATGGAACATCAGGCATGATATCAGGAGTATGTGATATAAGGATTACCGATTGTTTTGTGCCCGCTAGAGCCTTATTTATGTCCGGAGTTCCCGTTTGCAAGTCGTCAACACCTGCTATGCAAAATTTTTCAAAACACTTGCTGCTATTGAAAAGAACTTGTACTTTGTTTTTTTCAAGTTCATTTATAATTTCTTCTTTACCTTGCCATCCGTCGTGGTTGCCGATAACTGCAAAAACACCGAGTTTGGATTTAAGTTGTGAAAATTGTGCGGCAATTTCTTCAATTTTCATTGTACAACCTTTTTTGTGGCCGTTAACGTAATCACCGCCGAGAATAATTATATGTGAATTTTGCTTGTTAATTGCTCTAATTATACGTTTTAGCCTGTATTTTTCGTATGGTTTTATATGAAAATCGCTTGCAAAAACAATAGTTAACCCTTTGAGTGCAGGGTCTTTTATAGAAATTCTATTTATTGTCAGTGTGTTTGGCTCAATAAAGACTGCCCATAATGCAATAAAAAAGAGCAATATTGTTATTGTTATAAAAATAATATTCATTTTTTTCATTTGTTGTTATTAAAATTATAGACAAAAGTATATTTTTTGTAAATATGGAAATATAATTAAATATTTACAAGACTTACAGTTCAAATAAAAACGCTCAATAATTTGAGCGTTTTTTTATTTTATGATTCTACATATTCTCTTAATCGTTTGCTGCGGTTCGGGTGACGCAGTTTTCTTAAAGCTTTTGCTTCAATTTGTCTGATACGTTCACGTGTTACGCCGAACAATTGTCCGACTTCTTCTAACGTTCTCTGGCGTCCGTCATCCATTCCGAAACGTAATCTCAATACATCACGTTCTCTAGGTGAAAGTGTGCATAAAACTTCTGCTAAATCTTCTCTCAAAAGTTCAGATGCAACGGTTTTAATAGGAGCATCAGCTTCTTTATCTTCAATAAAGTCGCCCAGTCTTGAATCTTCTTCTTTTCCGATTGGTGTTTCCAAAGATAAAGGCTCCTGAGCAATTTTAATGATTTCACGAAGTTTCGGGATAGAAACATTCATTTCAATTGCAAGTTCGTCTTCGGTCGGTTTTCTTGAAAGTTCCTGAGCAAGGCGTCTTGTAACTTTTTTCAATTTATTAATGGTTTCAACCATGTGAACAGGTATTCTGATTGTTCTTGCCTGATCGGCGATTGCTCTTGTGATTGCCTGTCTAATCCACCATGTAGCATAGGTTGAGAACTTGAAACCTCTTTCGTGGTCAAATTTTTCAGCTGCACGGATAAGACCTAAATTGCCTTCCTGAATTAAGTCTAAGAAAAGCATTCCGCGCCCTACGTATTTTTTAGCGATTGAAACAACCAGACGCAAGTTTGCCTGAACAAGTTTTCTTTTAGCGATTGCTCCCGGGGTGCCGCCTTCAAGAATTTTTCTTGCCAGTTCAATTTCTTCATTTGCGGAAAGCAGTTTTATTCTTCCGATTTCTCTTAAATAAAGTCTGACAGGATCGTCAACGGCTATTCCTTTGGGTACTTCCAAATCAGTATCAGACTCTTCTTCGTGGTTATTTGTCATATAGATATCTTCAAGGTTGACTTTTTTACCGATTTTTTCGGTAACAATATCTTCGATATTGTCTGTGCTGATATCCATATTCATATAATTTACACTGTCTGCATCTGCAGAAAGGACTGCATCATCTTCAATATCATTTAAATCAATGTTATCTTCGTCCATAATGCTGACAATAGAGGAGTTAGATTGTCTTTTTTTACTCATTCATTTTCTCCAATTTTAATATGTTATTTATCTTATCTCTAAGCTGCATCTGAATTTTTAGGGCTTCTGTGTCATTATCATTTGCGCTTTTATATAAATTTCTGATTTTTTCCTGTTCTTGTTGTTTTTGGCATTCATTGATTTTGTTTATATTTTCTCTGATTGCCGTTATAAAATCCTTATCATCGAGGTTTTGGAAAGTTTCGGAAGTTGTAATCAAATCAGTGATAATGCTTTGTACTTCCGGGTTTTCGACAAACGCTGTATACAGCTGTTCAATCAATTCTTTCACATTATTTACGGTACATGTTAATTTGTCAATTGTAGATTTTACATTTATTAACGTTTCGTCCGTAAACGGGGTATCACCTATCATTTGCTTGATTTCTTCAAATGAAAAATGATTATCGGTTACAAGAAAAACGCTCAATAAATTTTTTTGCGCTTTTTCAGAAATTGGTATATTTTTCTTAACAATTTTTTCTATAGCGGAATTTTTTTCCCCCTCAAAGCTTTGAGCTTTCTTAACTTCGCGCATAAGAGCGTTTTCATCAATATTTAATGTGTTTGCAATCATTCTTATGTATTCTGATTGAACGATTTCATTTTTTATTTCTTTTAAAATTGGAATAATTTCTTTAACTGTTTTTGTTTTTTCGATTGGAGTTTTGGGTTTTTCTTTCATTATGTTATTTAATTGAAAGTCAAGCAGCAGCGGTGCATGAGCCATATATTCCCTGTAGCTTTCGGCACCGACAGAGCGGATAAATTCATCCGGATCTTTTCCTTCCGGCGGTGCAATAACCCTTATTTCGCAGGAATATTTGTCATTTGTTGTTGAAATATAGCTTTCATCAAACTGTTTTATATTTCCGAGTCCCGAGAAAGCTTCTTTAATAAGTTCAGCGTTTCTGTTGGTGGCTTTTTGCCCTGCAGCGTCTGTGTCGAATGAAAGATATATCCGTCTTGAGGGCGTGTATCTGGAAAGCAGCTTAACATGGTCAGCTGTTAATGAAGTTCCGCAGGAAGCTACGGCATTTTCAATCCCGTGTGCCTGTGCGGAAATTACGTCAAAATAACCTTCCATTAAAATTACGCTGTCATCGCGCTTTATGGCGTCTTTTGCAGTATAAAGCCCGAAAAGCAGCTTACTTTTATTATATATTAATGAGTCGGATGAATTCAAATATTTTGGCTGCTGGTCTTTTTCAATTGCGCGTGCTCCAAATGCGACGTATTCGCCAAATTCGTTCCTGATTGGTATAATTACGCGGTTTCTGAATCTGTCCATATAGTCACCTTCGCGGGTTTTGATTATAAGTCCGGCTTTTTCAAGAACTTCATCGGAAAATTCGTCTTTGAACTTTTTATAAAAGGTTTCATAACTTTTGGGGGCAAGTCCTAGAGTGTATTTTTCTATAATATCTTTTGTAATCCCTCTGCCTGAAAGGTAGTCCAAAACTTTTGATGTATCAGGTTCTTTGTCTTTTAAAAGTCTTAAATTGTAAAACTCGGCTGCTTTTGTGCAGGCTTTTATCATTTCTTCTTTAAGTCCTTTAGACTCAGTCTTTTGAAAGTTTTTTGGCATTTCAAGCCCGAACTGTTCGGCAAGTTCTTTAATAACTTCCATAAAATCTTTATTCTGGGTTTTCATTATGAAAGTGAGAGCATCGCCGCCTGCTCCGCAGCCAAAGCATTTGAAAAATCCAAGTTCCGGATTAACGGAAAAGGAAGGGGTTTTTTCTTTGTGAAAAGGGCAGCAGCCCCAGTAGTGTTTTCCGTTTTTTTTCAGTATGACTTCTTTGGATACAACGTCAACTATATCGAGTCTGTCTTTTATCTGGGTAACTAATTCTTCGATAGTATTTGCCATAACAAAATTTTATCATCAACAAAAATATTTATCAAAAATATACCTATAAGGGTAATTGATAAAACCTGTTTTATAACTATTATTCATAGTGTGATGAGGAATACATTATCCACACAGGTCAAGAAGGACGCAGTTTTTGTAAATAACGTAAGAGAGCTTAAAAGAATAAAAGATCTTTCAAACAAAAGGCTCTGTATTATAAAAACCGATTTTAAAGATATTAACAGAATAAAGAAAGTTTGCAGGTTATACCCTGATCTTGAAATCTGGCTTGCCTGCAGGGAGCTTTCCCGCGAAAATATTATAGCTGCAAATATGTGCGGGATAAAAAATATTGTTGAATATCCGCTTAAAGAAGATTTGATAGAGGAAGTATTCGGGGAACAGCCCCAAAAAAATTTTGCCCGTAAACAGTATCAGGCTGATAAAAATAAATATAAATCAATAAAAGGCTTAAAGGTTATGATTGTTGATGATAACCCTTTAAATACCGAACTTCTTGAGGAAACTTTAAAAGATCTGGGGCTGAAACTTGTAGTTTACCAGAAACCAAAAGAAGCCGCTAAAATTGTCGGCGCAGAAAAAATAGACCTGTTTCTTCTTGATATTATGATGCCGGATATGTCAGGTTTTGAGCTTGCTGAAATTATACATAAAACCAAATTAAACGCAAATTCTCCTATTATATTTATTTCCGCGCTGTCAGACAGGGAACATAAGGTGAAAAGTTTTGATCTTGGTTCTTGCGCTTATATTGAAAAGCCGTTTGATGTTAAGGTTGTAAAATCTCAGATTTGCAGTCTGTTAAAATCATACAGCGATATTGAAAAACAAACTAAAATACAGGATTCTTATCTGGCAATGGTTATTCATGATATGAAAGGCCCTGTTCAGGCGGAACTTTGTGCACTAAATTTAGTAACAGGTTTGTATGGAGAAAATCTTAATGATGATCAAAAGGAAATTCTCGGCGATGTTATAAATTCCACAAAATACCTTCAAAACCTGGTTGCAAATATTCTCGAGAAATATAAGAGCGATAATGGAAAAGTTGTTATTTCAAAATCATTAAATTCATTTAAACGGCTTGTGTCCGAGTGCTGCGACGAAATTAAGTATATTGCCCCCGAAAAAAATCTGCTTATAAATGTTTCTTACAAATCCGGAATAGATAATATATATTTTGACTATGATGAAATAAAGCGGGTTGTCCATAATATTTTAACTAACGGAATAAAATACAGTTTTAAAGATAAAGAGCTTACGATAAATGTTGCAAATGACGATGAAAATATGATTTTTTCTGTTACAAACAGGGGGCTCGGACTGGATATGAACAAAATTGGGGATGTTTTTGATAAATTTACTTCATACTGTGAGGAGCAAAAAAGTGTTAATGCAGGATTGGGGTTATATATTTCAAAACAAATAATAGATGCACATGGCGGAACAATTCATTTTGAAAGTACACCGAATGAAACGACTACAGTTACATTTACTCTGCCAATTAATTCAATGTCTTGATGTTCAATGTTTTTCTCATATAATATAAATTATGAAGTACAGAGAAAATGTTCGAAATTTTTGTATCATTGCCCACATAGACCATGGAAAATCAACTCTGGCAGACCGTCTGCTTGAAAAAACAGGAACGGTTGCCGAGCGCGATATGCAAAACCAGATAATGGATTCTATGGATATTGAGCGTGAACGCGGGATTACTATAAAACTGAATTCTGCCCGTATGAAATATAAGGCAAAAGACGGAAAAGACTATGAACTTAACCTGATTGACACCCCGGGGCACGTTGATTTTTCTTATGAGGTTTCACGTTCTCTTGCGGCTTGCGAAGGCGCTTTGCTTATTGTGGATGCAACTCAGGGTGTTGAGGCGCAGACCCTTGCTAACGTTTATCTTGCAATTGAACAGAATTTGGAAATTATCCCTGTAATTAATAAAATAGATTTGCCTTCTGCCGATGTCGAACGGGTGAAAGAAGAGATTGAAGAAGTTTTAGGAATTGACGCTTCTATGGCAATCCCTGTGAGTGCAAAAGCAGGAATTGGGATTGATGAAGTTTTGGAAGCTATTGTTGATTTTGTTCCGCCGCCTGTTGATAATTCCGACAAACCTTTGAGAGCGCTTGTTTTTGACAGTGCTTATGACCAGTATCTCGGAACTCTGTGTTTCTTTAAAATTATGGACGGTAAAATCAAACTCGGCGACAAAGTAAGATTTATGGCATCAGGCAAAGAATACGAGGTTGTGGAACTCGGCTACCAGACACCTGCAAGGGTTCAGGTAAACGAACTTGTCTGCGGGGATGTAGGGTATTTTGCGGGCTCTATAAAAGAACTTACACGATTTGTCGGCGACACTTTAACAACAGTGGAAAATCCTGCCAAAGAACCTTTACCCGGCTATAAAGAAGCTCTGCCAATGGTATTTTCAGGACTTTATCCGGTTGATAACGATGATTATGCAGATTTGAAAGAGGCTCTTGAAAAGTTGAAACTTAACGACAGCAGTATTACTTTTGAGCCCGAAACATCAAGTGCTCTGGGGTTTGGTTTTCGCTGCGGATTTCTCGGGATGCTTCATATGGAAATTGCGCAGGAACGTTTGGAGCGTGAATACGGGCTTTCACTTGTAACAACAGCTCCTTCTGTTGTTTATCATGTTTATAAAACAAACGGCGAAATGGTTGAAATAGATAACCCTGCAAATCTTCCGCCCGCACAATACAGAGAATATATTGAAGAACCTTATGTAAAAGTTCAGATTATCGCTCCGAATGATTACGTCGGAACCCTTATGGACTTGGCGCAGACAAAACGCGGAATTTTCAAAAACATGTCGTATATTGATAAAGTGCGTGCCTCGCTTGAATACGAAATCCCGCTGAGCGAAGTTATTACTGATTTTTATGACCAGTTGAAATCGCGCACAAAGGGCTATGCAAGTATGGATTACGAGTTTAAAGACTACAAACGCTCCAAACTTGTCAAACTTGATATAATGCTTGCAGGCGAAGTTGTTGACGCGCTGTCTGTAATCTGCCATGAGGATAATGCATTTTATATCGGCCAAAAACTTACTGCAAAATTAAAAGATATAATCCCGCGCCAGCTTTTTGAAGTTCCTGTTCAGGCAGCAATCGGCGGCAGAGTAATTGCAAGAACAAATATAAAAGCTATGCGTAAAAACGTTCTTGATAAATGTTACGGCGGTGATATTTCACGTAAACGCAAACTGCTTGAAAAACAGAAAAAAGGTAAAAAGCGTATGAAATCAATAGGAAGAGTGGAAGTTCCTCAGGAAGCGTTTATGGCTGTTCTGAGTCTTGATGAGGAATAATTCCTTTATCGCGGGCTTTCATAGCGGCTTCTGTTCTGTTTTTTACTCCGAATTTTTTATAAATATGCGTAAGATGCGCTTTAACTGTATATTTTGTAATACATAGAACTTCCCCGATAAGTTCATTGCTTTTTCCGCGCGCTGTTTCACGTAATACATCAAGTTCGCGCGGCGTTAATCCGGATTGTTTCTTTTTCATAAATCTCTTTCTTCTTTAATTAAGTTTTGACCGACTATTCTTATTACAATCTTAGCAAAACGCTGTAATAAAGCTATTAGCCAAAGGTCTACATTTAAATAACGGTTGAAACCCTTGCGTGGTGCCGGGATTTGTATAATGTAACAAAATGTTAAGAATTATGTAAAAAATATATACCATGCACGCAATTTTTAAATACAAAAATACTTTATATAAATACGGAAATCATTTAAAGGAATTTTAAGAGAACAGAGTATTGTTATTCAATTAAAATTAATTAAATAGATTAAGAGAATGTGAGTAAAATAACGGAGAACAGGAAATGACTACTACAGGACCAATTGATGGGAATTACAAATCAAGCAATGCAAACTTCAACCCGACATTAAAATCAAAAAATACTGAGAACCCTCAAAAAGTACAATCAACAGATATACCTCTTGTAACCTCTAAATCTGAAGTTACAACAAGTGCTTTAGATGCAACAGCTGCACAAATTTGGGGTGTTCACTTAGCAAATGTTGATAAATCTGAAGCAGCAACTGCAAAAAGAATGGAACTAGCTTTTGAAACGGATCCTTTTATGACAACATTGGCTGAATTACAGGGTATTGAGCCTGATTTTACAAGTTTTGCAATGGCAAATATACAAGGAGTTGACCATGATAAATTAAATAGACATATGCAGCATCCATTAAATCCTGAAACAGAAGCAGGAATTGGGGCTTATATGGATACAATGATTTCATAAACAACAAAAATATTTTACTCACAGGGTTTGGTGACCGGTTAATTATTTAGCCGGTCATTTTGTTTGTAAATCCTTCCTTCCCTAATTAGGGAAGGATAAGAGGATGGGTAACAATCAATACCCACCACAACCCTCCCTAATCAGGGAGGGAGGTGTGGGTTCTTTGTCCCCTCCCTTGAGGGGAGGGGAAGGAAAGGGGTGGGTGAGGTCAGAAAGAACAGAAGACCAGAGTGTAGGAACGCAGGCTATTTTCATTTATAGATGAGTTGGTAAAATTGGTCAAAGACTTATTACTGATAATAGCTTGACCTCCTGACCTCCGTCAGCTTTAATAGCCTATCTTCTAAATTTACCCTCTCCCTTAATCCCTCTCCCAAGAGAGGGAAAAGTTTTACGATACTAGCTTCGCGTCTATGCCTCTTCGCATCTTTACATCTAATTAGCCCCTCTCCTGTCCTTCGGACACCCTCTCCCCATTGGGTAGAGGGGAACGTAGTAGTTTTTTTGTAAACTTTTCTTAACAATTGCCCTGAAAATATTAAAGTTTTCCATTCCACCTGCCGATAAGTATTATGTGAGTAAAATATGGAGAAGTGGAAATGTCAGAAAAAGTTACAGGAAACAAACAACAAGATTTAACAGCTTTGAAAGCTTATTATGAGGCATTACGTGCTTCAAGAGGCGAAAAACAGCAGGTAGAAGAAGTTCAAGCCAATGCTCAACAGGCAGAAACAAAAGAGTTAGGTGAAAAGTTACTTGAACAGCCTTATGCAAAGATTAACTTTGTTTCATCTCAAGGGATTGTTGCAAAAGAAGATGCAGCTGATTTAGAACAGCTTTTTGCAATGGCAGGCTTAGGAAAAAACCGTATGCCTTCTAAAGCGGTTTATGACAGAATAGGCACAAATGTTGCTCAGGTTTCAAAAGTTATGACAGATATTGAAACCGAAGATCACGTTGAAGCTTTATTTAATTCTCCGGAATTTAGTACACTTGATAACATTTTCTTCTCATAATTACGTCTTACAAACCTTATTAAATATATATTTACTCACACACATTTAGAAAAAATCATTTTTTTAAAAAGACCGCAAACCGGTCTTTTTTTATATTATCTCTCTCTTTCGAGAGGGGGAAGTTTGCTGTTGATAATCGTCATTGCGGACATGCGAATTGACCTTCGCTTGATCCGCAATCGCATAATTGTTACAGCTGACGGAGGTCAAGAGGGCAGGAGGGCAGGCTAGTTACGTCATTCTGAACTTGTTTGACAAAGCGAACCAAAATTTTTGTCATCCTGAATTTATTTCAGGATCTTAAAAATTTTGAGTGAGCCTGTCCTTACGAAGTGCAGAATCTTTTAACTACTTTAATATTTTTTACGAGATGCTGAAATAAATTCAGCATGACAGAATAAATGATAACAGCTTTGCCTTTATGCCTCTATGCGTCTTCGCTTCTAAATTTAGCCTGCGTTCCTATACTCCGGTCTTCTGTTCTTCTGACCTCACCCACCCCTTTACTTCCCCTGTCTTGCTCACTCGCGGACAACGGGCCTGCAACGCCGTCGCCTACGCGCCGCCGTTTCGCCCTCAGCTCGTTCGCGCTCCCCTCAAGGGAGGGGAAAAAGAAAGCTCACCCCACCCCTCTCCCATAGGAGAGGGAGTAAATGCAAATATTCGTTTCCTAATTAGGGAAGGAAGCGGTTAGGTGGAGGTGATATACAAAAACTCTTTACAACCCGAGTTTTCCCATGTACTATAAGCTTATGCTAGACTTATTCGTAACAGGGGCTGATGAATATTCCGATAAAATTTTTGTAACTGCGGGGCTTACGGCTACAATGCAGTCGCTCGGGTATTCAGCAGGTGTTTACAAGCCTGTGGATGTCGGTGCAATAGAAAAAAACGGCTTTATTCAATCTCCAGATCTTGCTTTTGTGAAGTTTGTCGACCCTTATATAAAGACTTATTTTTCATATCTGTTTAAGAACAAATCTGCTCCGATACTTGCGGCGGCAGCGGAGCATACTGTTATAGAAAAAAATATTATACTAAGCGATTTTCAAAAAATTCAGGATGTGAACGAATGTCTTGTTGTAGACGGGGGTTTTGGTCTTGCATCCCCTTTGAGCAAGAATTTTTTGGAAGAAGATATGGTTAAAATGCTTGATTTGCCTTTGCTTTTGGTTGTATCTGCCAAGGCTGCGAATATTAATAATATACTTCTTACGATAAATCACGCTTCAGAAACAGGTATAAGCCTGCGCGGAGTTGTTTTAAGCAACTATCCTGAAAGCTGTGAAGACGTAAACATAAAACTTATGCCGCGTTTGATTGAGGAATATACAAACACAAAGGTTCTCGGGATTTTGCCTGAATTTGATAAAAATTTAAATCCTAATGATTTGATAACAGAGATTTTAAACGGTGTTGATGTAGAAGGGGTGTTTAATGTAAGGATAGCAAAACTGCAGATATAAGCAGTTTTGCGGAAGTCCGGATGTCAAGAGGTCAGGCTAGTTTCATTTATAGCTATTTAGGTAAAACTGTGAGAAAGTTTATTGTTGATACTAGCTTCGCCTCTATGCCTCTTCGCATCTTTGCATCTAACTTTAACCTGCCCTCCTGCCCTCTGAACTTCTGTTCCTCCGACAGTTACCCACCCCTTCCCTCCCTAATCAGGGAGGGAGGTGGGGTTTCTTTTTCCCCTCCCTTGAGGGGAGGGGAATGAAGAAACAGACTCTTCACACTTCACTCTTCACTCAAAAAGACTTATCGTCTAAAAAATGTATTTGTAACTATTACCTACAACCTTGTACATCACATGTTACGAAATGTAAATTTAAATTTCAAAATGTCTGAAACCCTGATATACTGCCCTATAGGATAGGATAGGATAGGATGGGAGCGGGGCGGGGCAACTTTTTTCGCCTGTTGAACTTTACATGGATATAAGACGTGTAGAAACTAGAAAGGTAATTAATATGGTAGACAAAATAGCATTTACTCCTAATGTACAAACTCCTGCTTTTAAAGGTATTGAAGAAGAAGCTCCTGTTATTGTTCAACAAGCTAAAGAAGAAACTGATAATAAGGATTATTCAGGTTTATTAACAGGAAGCCTTGCAGCCCTCGGAGCTTTTGGCCTTGGCCTTGTGGCAAGAAAACCGAAAACTGTTGAAAAGGTTGTTGAAAAAGTCGTACAAGAAGCAGCACAAGAAGCTCCAAAAGTTGCCAAAAAATTGACACCTCAAGAACAGGAAGCAATTTGGAGAGCCGCTGCAGAAAATAATAAATATATGTATATTGCAGAACAAACATCACAAAAAGCAAAAGCTTTTTCTGAAAATTTAATATATACTTCAAATCCTCAAATACGTCCTGAAATCAGTCCTGAGCTAGTAAAATTAAGAAATGATATGCAGGCACGTGCTGCTCTTTCACAAGCAGAAAGTATAAACAAACCTTTTGAAACCAGTGCACAAAAGATTTATGAAAATAATGTTCAGATGAGGCCGGCAGAGTTGACCGGCAAAGCTTACACAGACAAAGAACTTGAACTTCTTGAAGCTTTTAACCCGCAGGCATATAAAAATCGAATGATTAATACTATTAATCATAATAACGCAGTAGAACGTGCAGAAAAAAATTCTATAGGTAATTTAGTTTCTGATAGTGAAAAAGAAGCTTTAAACAAAACAAGAAGAACGGCACAAGTACAAGAAAATTTATCGCAAAGCCTTGCAAACGGCCCCCATAAACATCAATTCACAAAAAATAATTACACATATATTGTAGAAAATGGTAAAGTTGTAAAAATTATTGACGGTCAAACAGAAAGAGGCAAATTCAGAATAATTACAGATGAAAAGAAAATAGCAAAACATCTAGTAAAACATAACATTAACCCGTCAACAATAGCAACAGACGTTGAATTTGATAATATGATGCTAGCGCCGGTAAAAAATAATACTGCTGCTTAATAAAACTTTATAATAAGGCATTTTTTAAGATTTATAATATTTTAATTAATAAAGTAATGCAGAAAAGTGTGGAAGGAAAATAAAAAATGTATGTAACTCCGGTTAGTCCCAACAATTTGTATAAAAGGAATTTAGTTAATTTTCAGGCGAAAAGCCCTCACAAATCCGGATTTATAGACGATAATGAAATAAAAAATAAACTTGAAAAGGAACAAGAAAACAATAAACCTTTCTCAAAAAAGATTTCCTCAGGTACGGCAGCAGTTTTGGCCTTATCTGCGGCTGTATTGGGCGGCGCAGTTATGTACAGGCGCAACGGTTGGAGAATAAATAATCTGGAGGCACAACTTTCAGAAACTGTGAAGAAAAGTGAAACAATTAAAAATTCGCTTGAAACCGTTGAGAAAAAAGTTAAAGACCTTACAACAGATAATGAAACACTTAAAGGTATTAATAAAACATTAAAAGAAGAAATTGAAAAAGCAAAAAATAAATTCAATGATATTTTTGAAGGTGATTTGGCTCCGAAAGATGTGCGCGACAAGATTTTGAATGACTTGAAAGCCAAAATTGATAATGGGGAATTGGGTTATGATATTACACAACCGCCAGTAACCGGAAAAGGCGGAACAAAAGTATACAGTGATGCAGTGCCTTTGCCTTCCCATGTCGGAACAACAAACAGAGCCGGCATGAGAGGGCTTGATATGCCTGAAATTTCCCCGGACGGAAGATTTGATTTTCAACTCCCGATATCTGATGAGGTGAAGATTACGCATATGCAAAGTGCTAATTTTAGACCGGTACAAAATCAGATGACAAATATTTCAGAAAATTATGCGGATTCTGTGAGATGGGACAACAATAAAATTGCCAGAGATTTGATGCAAAACTTTTTTGACGGGCATGGACAGACTCTTGACGGTGTAATATTGCACTTTGAGCCGGCAGGAAACGGACGTTATAAAGTCAGAATTGAGGGCAAATCAACTTACACGCCTGACAAAGCTGTTTACATCGGAGAATCTACAAAACGCGATAATGCAAAAGCTGCAGGCAACTACGGCGAAGGCTTGAAAATGTCTGTATTAAAATTATTGCGTGACGGCGGTGCAGATGACGTAAAAATTGCGTCAGATAACTGGAAGCTTACATATAGACTTGCTGACGGAAATCTTTCCGATAAAAGAGTTTTATCTTATTCACTGGATAAGACAGATAAATATAACGGCAACTATATAGAATTTGAAACATCAGATATGGACTTGCTTCAAACTTTGAAAAAAACAGTAAATCGTTTTTATCACTCAAATAACAAGCACTTTGAATGTCCGGATTTTGAAAATGCAATAATGAGTATTAAGATTTTGCCTCAAGGAGAAAAAGGCGGAATTTATATGGCAGGACAGCGTTTTGAATTCAATAATGATTATGATGGTTTGAATGGTATTGTAATAAATATTAAAGAAAAGCTTCCTAAAGCGGTTCTTGATCCATCGAGGGATAGAACAACGCTGAATACGTCAGATCTTGAAAATATTGCGAAATGGGTAGCACATGACAGCCGTATGACAAATGATGATAAGGTCAAATTGTTAAAATCTCTTGAAGATTACTGGGATGAAAAGGATTACATTTACAGAACACCTTTAGATAAGTTTGTAGATAGATTTTTATTTTATGCTAATGGGTGGGGCGTAAAAGATTTTCATATTCAATTCCCTGAAAAATATGTTGCTTATTCTGATGCAACAGATGATGTTGTATGTGATTTAAGATTAAACGGTTACAGGGTGTGCAAGGAAGATTTTTCAAACATTGGTATGCAGACTATAAAAGAACTGTTGGGCAATGCAAGAGCGCATGAAGTTGTTGTGCCGAATGATATTCAAAAGAAAAAAATTCTTATTTTGAAAGAAGCTATTCAAAAACTTTCGCCGTCTTTGAAAGACAAACATTTTACGGCAGATGAACTTGATACAAAAATTTATCTTTTTGATAAAACATCTGCAAAAGACAGCAGAATGTATTCTGATACACTGGCAGAAGCAATAACGGATAACGGTAAATCAGAAGGTTTCTGGATAGAAAAAAGTTACCTTGACAGTGCAAGCTTTACGGATGTTCTTGAAACAGCGCTCCATGAGCTTTCCCACAAAGCGGGCGGTGATGAAAGTGCAGCATTTTCTTACAAACTGACAAATGTAAATAAAGATGCAATCGGCCAAATTATGACTGATGTTCAATCACGTAACGAGCTTCAGGCATTGAATACTCTTTGGAACAGCCTATCGTAAAGAAATGTAAAATTATATACTTTTTATATAAAAGTAAGTCAATTTTTTAAAGGCTTACTTTTTTATTAATATAGAGGTATAATAATTTTATGGACAAGAGAGATTTGACGTTAATCGAAAACAAAACCGCTGTCGAAGAAAAACAGGCTGAAAAACCGGTTTCCCGCCAGACAAATCCGATTGCGAAAAAGTTTGTCGAATTCCATAAAGAAAATATGTCTAAATTCAGTGTGAAAGATTTATTTAAAAAGTAGAATGTATCAGATAAAAAATCAAATTTATCAGGATATGACAAAAACACAGAAGTCTGCTCTGTGTAATTTTTTGCGCGCGCTTGTCAAAAAATCGCCTGATATGAGCGTTAACGATATTTTAGATAAATTTCTTGAAGATGAAAGATATTATTTTGAGATAAATAACCCGCATTTTGAATTTCTTGAAAACTATTTAGATGACGGCAAATTTCTTGATGAAACTTTGTTATATTTGAAAGAATGCCGTAAATACTACGATTACAAGAAAAAACAGGAGCCTATAATTCAAGCGCAAAAAGAATTTGAAAAGAAAAAACGCGCGTTTTTGCGCGAAGTTAAAATGTCAAAAGAAACTCCGACAAAAAAACAGCTTTATTATTACGACCGTTTGTGCAAAAAATATAATATAGAGAAAAAAGAACTCACATCAAAACTGGAAGCCCGCGATGAGATAGACAGGATATTAAATAATTATTCCCCCTCATCCGCCTTACAGGCACCTTCTCCCGCCGTTGGGGAGAAGGAAGGAGATTGCTTATGACAACTTTACAAGAGATTTTGAAAATATTGACAGACAACGGTATTGAACCTAATGAAGCAAATGTTGAAGTTAAACTTTTGCTTGAACATTTTGCAAACTACGGCACAAAAGATATTATCATGGGTAATAAATTAACTCCCGAAAAACTTGAATTAGTCAAAGAAAAGGCTATACTGCGCGCCAAAACCCGTCAGCCTGTACAGCACATAACAGGTTTTGCATACTTTATGGGAGAAAAATTTATTGTAAATCCTTCTGTTTTAATTCCGCGTGATGAAACGGAAATTCTTGTAAGAAAAGCTGTTGATATTATCAATAAAAATAATTTTAAAATGGCTCTTGATGTTGGCACAGGTTCTGGCTGCATTGCCTGTATGATAGCGAAACACACGGAATGCCAGATTATCGGGCTTGATATTTCAACGGATGCTTTAAATACTGCACTTGACAACGCCTCAAGATTAAACCTTTTTAACAAAGCCATCTTTAGAAAATCGGATATTTTTTCAAACGTAAAACCAGGTGAAACTTTTGATATAATTGTTTCTAACCCTCCCTATATACCCCCTTGTGAAAAAGAAAAAATCCAGACGGAAGTAAAGTTTGATCCGCCGGAAGCTCTGTTTACAAAAGATGAAAAAGGTTTGGAGTTTTACGAAAAAATTACCTGCGAGGCGCCGAGAATATTGAATAAAGGCGGATATCTGCTGTTTGAACTTGGTATCGGGCAGTCTGCTGATGTTAAATCCTTAATGGAGCAAAACAGCTTTTCTGATATTGAGATAATAAAAGACCTTGCGGGAATTGATAGAGTAATAAGCGCAAGATTAGAAGGCGATTAGAAGATAAGAGGGTAGGCCATAAAAGCTGACGGAGGGCAGGAAGGCAGGAGGGCAGGCTAGTATCATTTATAAATGAGTTGGTAAAATTGCGACAAAATTTAATTTATAACAGCTTTGCCTCTATGCCTCTTCGCATCTTTGCATCTGATATCACCTCACCCTTACCCTCTCCTTTACAAGGAGAGGGAAGTTTGCTGTTGATAATCGTCATTGCGGACATGCGAATTGACCTTCGCTTGATCCGCAATCGCAAAATAGTTGCAATATGAATGAGATTAACAGGTGCGAGGGATAAGGAGATTCCGAAACGAGTTCGGAATGACAATAATACCCGAGTGCATTGACAGAATAAAGCGATAACAAGAATATCTATAAGTACTCTAGAACACCGAAAAAAGCGGCTTATGCAACCCCGTAAGCAGTCATGGGTGCAGCGGCCTCTTGCTCGTATCGCGATAAACGGGACTTTGGAATGCTCCGCCGGCTCATCGCCGCCGTGTGCTTCCTTCGCCCTCTGCTCACTCGCGCTACGCTGCCTACGTGCGTAGCACAAGAAAATGCCGGAAACAGTGAGGATTTCCGGCACATTACTTTAAATTTGGGTTTAAAGTAAAGAGGTGATGATTATATGTGATTTTAGTTTACATAAGTTTTAATTTACGTAGTCATAAGGTTTGCTGCCTGTAGCTTTGTACAAGCTGATTGCATCTGTCATACATTCAACTTTTTGCTGTGCTACAAGTTTTTCTATTGTCAGAAGGTTTTCCTGATACTGGATTAAATCAAGTTTAGAGATTGTTCCTTCATCAAATTTGTGTTCGCTGTATTTGTAATCTTCTTTTTCCAGATTGTATTGGTGCTCTGTCTGGAGCATTTTGTCTTTGTCGAGTTTTGCGGCAACAAGAGCATCGTTTACTTCCTGAATAGCTGTCAGGTTAGTTTTGTAGTAATTTTGCAAAACTCTTTCATAAGTAGCTTTTTTCAATCTTAAATTTGCAATTAACGATCCGCCCTGGAATAACGGTGTCATAATTCCGCCTGCAAGACCCAGAAGCATATTTTTTGTGGTGAATAAGCTTCCCAAATCGCCTGCGTTAAAGATTGCGCCGCCTAATATATTGATTGACGGAAGAAATTCTTTTTTTGCAACTTTAACATCAATTCCCGCTTTTTCAACCATCAATTCAGCCTTAAGGTAGTCAGGTCTGTTAGTAATGATTTCGGAAGGAATTTGTGAAGGTACCGCGATTTTGTAATTGATATTGTCAAGCGAATTTCTTTCAAGAGCATTAGCATTTTCAGGGCTTTCTCCTATAAGTACGCTCAATTGATGTAACATTTGCTCTCTGTGTTTCTTTAATTCTATTAAATCGGTTTGGCCTTGAACCAGTGATTTATTCGCTCTGACGGTATCAGCAGTAGATGTTAAGCCTTCTTTATTGCTTGCTACCATTAAATCATAAATTTCCTGTCTTATTTTTACAATTTGTTCCTGCAATTCAACCATTTTGTCGAGATTAATTATGTTAAAATATGTTGAGCCTACGGCTGAGGCAATTGAAATATAAGCTGCGCGTTCATCAAGTTTTGAACCTTCGTAAAGTTTTTTTACGGCCTGTGTTTTATTATGGTTTTTCAAAAAGATATCTGCTTCATATTGAACAATGATAGGAACACCAAATGCCGCATCAGTACTTGTGCTTCCTGGAGCTTTATACCATGCCGGCCCGAAACCTCCGACTGCTGAAGGAAGTTCATTTGCAAATTGGGCTTTTACATTTTGATAATATTCTTCAACATTAAGAGTTGCCATTTTTAAATCATAATTATTTATAACGGCTTTTTGTATATAACTGTTAAGAATATCATCATTAAAATTTCCCCACCAGTTCATATTTATATATTCAAATTTATAATCATCAGATGTTTTTTGTTTTTTATTTTTGCTGACCATGCTTTTGAATTGTTTCGGGGCAGCAGTTGATGCTTTTGCATTTTCTTCAACTGCGAAAACAGGCATGGTGTTCATGCTTATAATACTTGCCAGTAATGCTATTGATACTAATTTTCTCACTTTTTCATTTCCTTTATTTTTAGTACTTGCAATTTTTATAATGATATGTTAGCATAATATTGTTGTAAATGCAACATATTTTTTTTACAACATAATATATAAATAATAAAACAGATTATAATTAAAGTATGAAAACTAAACAGGATTGTAAATTACATTATACAGACAGTATACATTATGAACTTGAACAGACTTCGAGGTTAATGAAAAAGTTAACAAACCAGCTTTTTGAAAAACTGGAGATAGGTTTGACTATTGATGAATATGCTGCATTGGATACTGTTTCCGTTAATGCGGGGATTTGTCAGAGAGATCTTGCAAAACTTATATTAAAAGACAGAGCTAATACCGGCAGAATTTTGGATTCACTGGAACAAAAAGGATTTATTACACGATTTATCGACACAAAAAACAACAGGTTAGTAAAAAAAATGGGGATAACCGAAAAGGGTTTGAGAGAACTTGACACAATTAATAAAAAAGTGAAACAATATCTTGAGAGTGTTACAAAAACGATTTCTGATGAGGATATTGAAAGAGTTCAGGAAACATTAAAATCTTTCAGGTTAGAATTGGAAAAAGTAGTACAGATAAATATATAATTTAATAAGAGGTAGAAAATGGAAGAACAAAATACAAATATCGAAGAACAAAATGTTCAACAGGAAGAAGAAACAAAAGAGCACAAACCTTTTAAAAGATATATTGCGGCCGCTGCAATAGTGCTGCTGCTTGTGGGCGGTGCATATTTTATACATGATCTTTTAATGTATCAGTCAACGGATGACGCTTATGTGGAAACAACAACAGTTCAGGTTGCACCGAGAGTAAGCGGACAGATTATAGAATCTTATGTAACCGATAACCAGAAGGTTAAAGAAGGCGATCTGGTTGCAAAAATTGATCCGGCAGATTACGAGATTGCACTGGCTCAGGCAGAGGCAAAATATGAAAGAATTTTGCTTGATCAAAAGAATGCTCAGGCTAATTTTAAAGCAATGCAGACAAATATTGATGTTGCCAAAAAAGATTTGGACAGATATACAAATCTTTATGAAAAAGGAGCTGTTTCAAAGCAGACTCTTGATGCTGCTCAGGCAAAATACGATTCTGCTCAGGCAAACTTAACAAAGGCAGAAGAATCATTATTATCTCAGGGCGGAAATAAAGTTGCTGATGCTGACTTGAAAGAAGCAAAAGCTTTGAGAGATAAAGCAAAATTAAATCTTAGCTATACAAATATTTATGCGCCTCAAAACGGAACTGTGGCTTCAAGACGTGTTGAAAAAGGCATGTATGTGAATGTCGGCGCGCCTTTGTTTGTAATTGTTCCTGAAAATGTCTGGGTTGTTGCAAACTTTAAAGAAAATCAATTACGTCACATGAAACCAGGTCAGCCGGTTGATATTAAAATTGACACTTACCCTGACCATGTTTTTAAAGGAAAAGTTGACAGTATTCAGAGAGCTTCGGGTGCTAAATCAAGCTTATTCCCGCCTGAAAATGCTGTCGGTTCATTCGTAAAAATAGTTCAGAGAATTCCGGTAAAAATCGTTTTCACTGAAAAATATGATACAGATAAATACAACGTAGTGCCCGGCATGTCAGTTATTCCGAAAGTAAGAGTAAAATAAGTGAAAAGTGAAGAGTGAAGCGTGAAGAGAAAATCGCTTCACTTTTTCACCCGTCACTTTTCACTCTTAAAAAGGATTTACAATGTCAGAAAATAATACAAACACCGCAGTACAGCAAGAAGAATGGACACCGAAAAATAATCCGTGGCTTATAATTATGCCTGTAATGCTCGCAACGTTTATGTATGCTCTCGATGAAACAGTTGCAAACGTTGCTCTGCCTCATATTGCAGGTTCATATTCTGTCAGCAACCAAGAATCCATTTGGGTTTTAACAAGCTACTTGATGGCGAGCAGTATTGTTATTCCGATGATTGATTATTTTTGTAAATTACTCGGAAGAAAAAATTTGTTTATGGTGGGTGTATTTGTGTTTACTATTGCATCGTTCTTGTGCGGGGTATCAACTTCTATTGGAATGATTGTAATAGCGCGTGCTATGCAGGGTATTGGCGGCGGCTGCTTGATGCCTATGGCTCAGGCAATTACAATGGAATGCTTTAAGGGTGAAGCAAGAAACAAGGCTATGGCTGTATTTGGTCTGGTTGTTGTTGTTGCACCTATTTTGGGGCCTGTCATGGGCGGTTATATTACGGAAAACTGGTCTTGGCCGTACATTTTCTTTATTAACGTGCCGTTTGGTTTTTTCTGTATAGCACTTGCTAAAAAATTTCTTGAAGACCCTCCTTATGCAAGAAGACAGAAAAATGTTCATCTTGATAAATTTGCATTTTTATGGCTTTGTGTCTGGCTTGTGCCTTTGCAGATTGTATTTGACAAGGGTAATGATGCAGACTGGTTTAATGCGCCATGGATTTGCTGGCTTACTGCAATTGCCGTAACAGGCTGTATTTGCTTCTTTTATACTCAGGTCAAAGGAAAAAATCCGCTTATAAAACTTGATGTTTTAAAAGATGCCAATTTCTTTTGCGGAACTTCAATGTTAATTCTTTTAAACGGTGTATTGTTGGCATCACTTGCGATATTACCCCAATTATTACAGAATATGATGGGATATGATGCATTTACAAGCGGACTTGCAATTATGCCAAGAGGTGTCGGGGCGTTTACAGCGTTGGCAATTTTTGGCGGGCTTGGCGGACGCTTGAGTTATAAAACATACGGTATTATCGGACTTTTCTGTATGGGACTCGGCGGATGGATACTCGGTTCTTTAAATTTAGAAATCAGCATGATGAATATTGTCATTCCTAACATTGTTTTCGGCCTCGGACTTGTATTCACAATGATGCCTATTACAACTTTGTCCTGTATAACTTTAAGAAACGATCAGATGACAAATGCCTCCGGTTTCCAAAATTTGCTTAAAACAATAGGAGGAGCAATCGGAACTTCCCTTGTTGCAACTATGATTTCAAGATTATCACAGGTGCACCAGAACGGACTTGTTAAATCTATGCACAGTACAAATACTATTTTTGCTGATAGATTAAGTTCTTATGCTTCATCTTTTATTCATCAGGCAGGCGATATGATGAATGCTACATATATGGCAGGCAAAATGCTTTATAATCAACTTATTGAACAATCGACGCTGTGTGCTTATATGACAACTTTTAAAGTTTTCGCAATAGCATGTTTTATTTTAATTCCGTTTATGTTTTTATTAAAGAGTGAGAGAAAAGCTAAAACGAACTGAGTGAAGAGTGAAACGTGAAGAGTGAAGTGAAAGTCGCTTCACTTTTTTACCCGTGACTCTTCACTTTATAAAAAGGAAAATTAATGTCCGAAATAAATCAGCAAACAACCGAATGGAAGCCGTCCGTAAACCCTTGGATTATGGTAATACCTGTAATGCTTGCGGTATTTATTTATGTTCTTGACGGAACAATAGGCAACGTTGCATTACCTTATATGGCAGGAAGTTTTTCTGCAACAAGGGATGAATCCATGTGGATTTTGACAAGTTATTTGATTGCAGCCGGTATTGTAATCCCTGCGGTTGATTTTTTCAGCAAAGTTTTCGGACGTAAAAACTTTTTTATAATAAGCATAATGATGTTTACAATAGCTTCAATGCTTTGCGGGATGGCAAAGAATATTGAATTTATGATATTTGCTCGTGTTTTGCAAGGTTTTGGCGGCGGCGGAATTCTGCCGATTTCGCAGGCAATAATGATTGAAAGTTTTCCGAAAGAAAAGCGCGGGCTTGCAATGTCAGTGTTTGGTATGGGGGTAATTCTTGCACCGATTATCGGGCCTGTTCTCGGGGGTTGGATTACTGATAACTGGACATGGCCGTGGATATTTTTTATAAATGTGCCGTTCGGATGTGTTGCTGCTCTTTTATGCCACAAACTTATTGAAGACCCGCCGTATGCAAAACGGCAAAAGAATGTAAAAATAGATGTAAAAGGTTTTATTTATCTTACAATCTGGCTTGTCACGCTGCAGACGGTTCTAGATAAAGGCAATAATGACGACTGGTTCGGGGCTGTTTGGATTAGATGGACATTCAGTATTTCTGTTATTGCCTGTATTTTGTTTTTCCATTCTCAGCTTACCAACAAACATTCGCTTGTTGATTTATCTGTTTTCAAGGACAGAAATTTTTCTGCGGGGACGATAATTCAGGTGGTAATTCAGGCGGTTTTGTATGCTTCTCTTGTAATTCTTCCCCAGTTTTTGCAGAGTATGATGGGTTATACGGCATTTTTAAGCGGCGCAACGATGATGCCGAGAGGCTTTGGCAGCATGCTTGCTATGCTTATGACTGCTACTCTTTCGAACAGGGTAGATAACAGATTTCTTGTAATGGCAGGACTTGGCTTAATAGGCGGGTCAACCCTTGTTTTCGGTACATTAAATTTACAGATTTCCAATATGAATATTGCAGTGCCGAACTTTTTTATGGGAATGGGCATGGGGCTTGCAATGGTTCCGATTATGAATTTGTCTGTTGATACTCTGAAAAACGAGCAGATGACAAACGCTACAGGTATTCAAAACCTCTTGAAAAATATCGGAAGTGCTGTTGGTACATCTCTAGTTGCAACAATGCTTACAAGATTTGCTCAGGTGCATCAGTATATGTTGGTTGGCAAAACAAGCGAGCTTAATCCTGCATTTATAGAACGCGTTCAATCAACTGCAGGTGCTCTTGCAGGATATGCCGAGCATACTGTTGCACAATATATGGCTCAGTATTCTTTATACGGACAGCTTATTGAGCAGTCAAACTTGTGGGCGTTTATAGATTCTTTCAGAGTATTCGGTATGCTTACCCTTGCTGTTATTCCGCTGTTACTGTTGATGAAAAAGATTAAAAAGAGCAATAGCTGATAATTCCCTCTCTTGGGAGAGGGATAAAGGGAGAGGGTTAATTTAGAAGGTATGAATGTAGGCAATTACTGTAAATAGCTTGCTTTCCTACCCTTTAGCCCCTCTCTCTAGCTCTCTCCCCAAAGGGGCGAGAGAGCAGAAAGCGTCATTGCGGACTTGATCCGCAATCGCATTTTTGTCAGATTTGTAAATCCGACCTACAAACTGCTACACTGCCCCCCCCATCATCCGGTACTTCGTACCACCTTCTCCCGCACAGAGGAGAAGGAAGAAATACGCTCTTCACGCTTCACTGTTTACACTTCACTTAAACGAACTTATCGTCTTATCGCCTTATCGCCTAAAGACAATAGCATTTGCTTATCCCATCAACCTATTTATATATGCAGCATCACTATAAAGGTTAATATAATTCCAAGCGAAATCACGCCTGTCAATCCAACAAAAATCCAGTAAAGCGAAAACTTTTTCTTATTTGTTCTGCAAACCATAACGGATGACTGTTTTTTCAGTTTTTTAGATGGTTTTGAGGTGTTTGTTTTTGCCTTTACTTTTCGCGTGGCATCAGGAGTTGATTTTGCTTTTGCTTCTTTATAACGTTCGGCAAGAGATTTGTTCTTTTCCCCTGTGAGCATAAGTTCTGTGTCGTATTGAAGTTTTAAAATATCCTGACTTTTGCCTTTGTAGTAAACGCAGTAGCTTATTGCAGTTTCAAAGGCGCGTTTCAGACATTCAAGCGCGGTTATCCCGTCTTTTCTTACGGAAGAGGAATGCACCGCACTGTTGCCGTGTTTTTTTAGGAAATACAAATCAGTGATAAATTCCTGTTCTTCAGCTCTGCCTTTAGAACAGTCTTTCAATGTTGCAAGCATTTCATCAAAGCTGTTTTCAATGCTGCATTTTTTACCGATAACTTTTTTGCAGACATGTTCGCCAAACCGTCTTGTCTGAGTCATACATTGTTCAAAATACTCATCTCTATATAGTCTTTCGGCATCCGATATTATTTCAAATAAATCTTTATCAACTTTTTTCAAAAAATCAAAATTTGTTGCCATAAAATAATCTTATATCCAAAAAGTACTTATAAATCAATCAAAAAGCCGATATGTCATTTTAACTTTTATATCATTAAACAAACTTGCCCAAAATAGAAAAATGGGCTAAACTCTTTTTATGGACGAGATTATTGAAAAGCTTAAAGAAATCGGGCTTAATGAATACCAGTCAAAGGTTTATGTCGCGCTTTTGAAAAAATTTCCTGCAACTGGTTATGAAGTAAGCAAACTCGCAAACATTCCCCAGTCAAGGACTTACGATACATTGAAAAATCTTGAAACAATGCATATTGTAATTCCTTCTAACACAAAACCAGTGACATACACCCCGATAAAACCGAAAGAATTAACTAAACGATACAAAAGAAAAATAGACTCCACAATAAATTTTCTTGAAAAAAAGCTGCCTGACCTAAAAGAGGACAGCTACACGGAACCTGTTTTGACAATAACAGGAAACATCAAAATTTACGACAAGTTGACAGAAATTATCAAAAACGCACGCGATAATATTTTTGTTGCACTATGGGCACAGGATTTTAAATACCTTGAGCAGCATCTTTTGGATGCATATAACAGGGGGCTTGATATTAAAATAGTTAAGTATGACAAATTTATCTGCAACTTTGGAACAGTTTTTGAACATTCAACAATTTCAATGCTCGACCATTACAAAAACGACAAATTCATCTTTCTGACGGCAGACAACAGCGAAGGTATTTTTGGAGTTACAAACCCTGTGAAAAATACACAGCCGAAAGTCACATGGACAAAAAATACAGAAATAGTTTTTCTTATCAAAGCTTTCAGCGTTTTCAGCATGTATCTTGTTGATATTGAAAACAACTTCCCTGAACAGCTTCGATATTTCTACGGCGCCGGCTTAAAAAAACTGCGTGATAAAATTTTACATTAATTTACTTTCAAATAATTATTGAAAGATGTATAATTTTTTTGTAAGGAGATAGTGATGTACGGGTATAGTTTTGAATTAATCACAGGTCCTATGAGCTGCGGTAAGACTGAGGAGCTTTTGCGCAGAATAAGACGTTCAATTATTGCAAAGAAAAAAGTAAAAGTAATTTCGCCTGATATTGATACAAGAGCAAAAGGCGATTATATAGAATCAAGAAACGGCTTATGGCTGGATGCAATAAAGGTTAAGCATGCAATCCAGATTATGAGTGTTGTAAAACCCGAAGATGAAGTAATAGCAATTGATGAACTTCAATTTTTTGACAGCAACATCGTAAAAGTTATTTCAAAATTGATGGATGAAGGCAAAAAAGTAATCGGCACCGGTCTGGAACTTGATTTTAAAGGCGAACCATTCGGGAGTATGCCGGAATTGATGTGTATAGCAACAACAGTTGACAAGCTTCATGCTGTATGTATGAAATGCGGATGTGAAAATGCGACGCGAACCCAGCGCCTTATTGACGGCAAACCGGCCGACAAAAATTCTCCCCTGATTATGATAGGCGGGGATGAAACTTATGAAGCGCGCTGCATAAAATGTTATGAGCTTCCGGATGTCGAACTTGAAAAGAAAAAACGCGGATTTAAACTGTTGAATTTTGACAGAGTTTAGTTATTAAGTAATGATTGGTGGGAACGCTTTGCTTATCCCACCCTACTATTCTGTTTTTAGTGAAGAGTGAAGCGAGTTTGTCATTACGAGGAGAATGCGAAGCATTCGACGTAGTAATCTCATTCATATTGCAGTTATCTTGCGATTGCGGATCAGCTGCGCTGTCCGCAATGACGGGATGTTCCCTCCCTGATTAGGGAGGGAAGGAGTGGGTAACTGTCGGAGGAACAGAAGTTCAGAGGGCAGGATGATATCAGTTATAGTTATTTTGGCAGAACTGGGACAATATTTATTATTGATAACAGCTTTGCCTCTATGCATCTTCGCTTCTTTGCTTCTAAATTACCCCTCTCCCGAGAGAGGGAAAAGATATAATTTTACAAAAAGAAACCGATATCTTATAAGACATCGGTTTCCCCAGGCTTAGAATAAATTAATTACTGTTTTTAATGGAGTTGACTGTTTTACTAGCTTACGCTATTCTGAACAGCCAAAAGCAATAGTAATGTGTTCTCTTGGATTTACAGCGGAGATTTTGTATCCGCGCGGGTCAACAAGGTAAGCAAATTCGTCGCCTGTAGTCTGGAATAAGCCCATTGTACCTGATAGAGCAGTTCTTGTAACGTCAACAGGTGCTTTAACTGTTTCCCATAAGCCGTCGCCCAAGTTACGTGCAGCAGCACCGAATTGTCCCTGGAATACGTGGCCTAACATGTAACCTGCATCGTTTGATACGTTTTCAACAGCGTTACCGAGGTTAGTTACGACACCGCCGACTGTTCTGCCTGCTACACCAACCAGTGAACCTGCAAGTGTGAACGGCATTTCAACAAGTCTTGCAACAGGGTTAACCTGTTTTGATTTGTTAACCTGTGCCTGTAAGATTTGTTTAGGTAATTGAGCTTTGCAATCACCGTTTTTGATTGATGTGAACGAAAGTTTCAAAGCGCCTTTGTCACAGCCTGAAGGTCTTATAACTTCAACAACCTGACCTGTTACGGTAGAACCGCAAGGATAAGTTACACCGTTGATTGTTACGTCTTCAAGAGTGTTTGCTCTGAAGTACTGGCCTACGTGAGATGATTTTGCAGTTAACTGGTCAATCATTTTTACTTTTAATGTAGGAATTTTAACTATTTCTTCCTGTTCAACAAAAGCGTTTTTGTTTACAGGGCAGGCAGGACAGATGTTGTTAGCTGTTTTCGGGTTAGTGTCATAGCCTAATGCAACTCTGACTGTCTGCATCATAGAAGCAACTTCTGCACGTGTAGCTTCTTTGTTCGGCATAATCATATTCGGGTTAGGTGAATCTTTCAAAGCACCGTTTTCAAGTGATTTTGCAACCGGAATTCTTGCCCAGTTAGGAATAGTGTTTCCGTCTGCGTATTTGCTTAAGATTTCATCTGCTTTGCACTGGTCAATGTCGCAGGTCATACCTTTAGCAATAGTTGTTAATGCTTCAACCCTTGTTACGGGGTGGTTTGGTTTAAAGTTACCGTCGGGGTAGCCCTTTAACAGGTCTTCATCAACAGCTTTTGCAATTGCGGCATTTGCCCAGTTGCTTGTCGGAACATCTTTGAACAAGCCTTCTCTCGGCATATCACATTTGTCAAGGTTGAAACCTTTAACAAGGATTGTCGCAAATTCTGCACGTGAAATATTCCTATTAGGTTTGAAATATCCGTCAGGGTAACCTACTACAACATCATTAATAGCTAATTTATCAATGTCGCATGCTGCCCAAAAACCGTTCGGGACATCAGGAAACTGGCATCCGCCGAGGTTTGCTGCAGCACCTGTTGTCTGCATTATTTGATTAGGAATTTCGTATGGTACAAATGATTTTCTAACTGCATCAATAGAGTTTGTTGATTGGAAATCTATAGGGCAGTTGTTGCCGTCCATCAAACGTTCGTTTCTGTCAATCGGAATACCGTTATGACGGGTTGGAGCTTCGTTAAGGCAAGGCATTTCTGTTGCTGCACCTGTAACCTGTCCTTGCGAAGATACAGTTGTACCGTTTACGTTTGAAGAAAGAACTCTCGGAGTACTTGCAATTGGTGTATCTGTCGAGAAAATAGAGTTTGCAGGCTGACCTACGTAGTTGTTTGTACCGTAAATTGCATTAGGATAACCGTAAACCTGTTTCATATCTTTTTTGGCAGGTTTGCCGGTCTGCGGACAGATAGCGCAAGCGGGTTCTGCCGGCTCGTCACAGCTGATTTCATCAGGGCATCCGCAGTCTGATTTTTTTTCTGTTTCACACGGATCGCACGGGTCTGTGCACGGATCCGGTTTCTGGCATTCGCAATCCGGCATTGCTTTTTTGCATTTTGAACATGTGTTTGGTTTTGCGGTTTCACATGGACAAGCCGGGCCTGTTACGACAGGTAACGGTTCTGCGCATGGCGCCGGTGTTTCCGGAGCTGCGCAAGGGCAAGCCGCCATTGCCTGATTCAAGGAACACGTTGCTATTCCAACGGCAATTGCAGCTGCCACAGTAAGTTTTTTAATAGTCATTTTTACCTCCTTGTGTTGCGGGCTTTTTTTCAAAAAAACCCAAAAAATTTTTTTTAAAAAACTAATACTTGATTATGTACTTCATTTATTGGAAGAAACATTGCCAAAAGCGGTTATCCACGCAGGCTATTTGAATATTGCCAACGCTTTTTATAATTGACTTTCGGCATTTGTTTCGCTATTATTTCTTATTATGAAGAAGATTTTTTTAGTTATTTTGTTTTTATGTTTTATTCTTTGCGGGTGCGGGAAAAAACAGCCTCAAGCGGATGCGCTTTCAAACATATATAAAAGAGATAAGATTATTGTCGGAGTTAGAGCTGATGCAGCGCCTTTCGGGTACATTGATAAAAAAGGAAATCTAACAGGTTTTGACATTGACCTTGCAAGATATATTGCAAACTCGCTTCTTGGCAGCGAACAAAAGGTAGAATTTGTTACTGTGACTGCCTCAAACCGTATAATGAAACTTGCTTCGGGAGAAGTTGATATGCTTGTTGCCGCTATGTCAATAACTGATAACAGGCGACAGATATTAAATTTTTCAATTCCTTACTATATTGCAGGTCAGGCAATAATGGTTAACAGCGACAGCAAAGCAACAGGGCTTCGCGACTTTGAAAATAAAAAACTTATTATAGTTTTCGGGTCTACGAGTGAAAGAAATCTGCGTTCAAATGTTCCGGGGATATCTGTTTTGGGCTTTAAAGGTTATGATGAGGCTTACAGAGCATTAAAAGCACGACAGGCAGACGGTATGATTGCCGATGATTCAATCCTTCTGCGCTATACTATAAATGATAAATCAGTAAGACTTCTGAAAAAAAGATATTCCAAAGAGCCTTACGCAGTTGTGTTTAGAAAGGAACAAGAGTCGGAAAGACTTTTGCAGCAGGTTAATTATATAATGGATCATCTTCAAAAAACGGGAAAGCTTGATAAAATGCTTGAAAAATGGCAGATAACATCTGATTAGGGGTATAAAATATGTTTTTTTATGCGGATTTACATATACATTCAAAATATTCACGTGCAACAAGCAAGGATTGCGATTTGGAACATCTTGCAATATGGGCTCAAAAAAAAGGTTTGGGCTTGATAGCAACGGGCGATTTTACACATCCTGCTTGGTTTAACGAGATAAAAGAAAAACTTATTCCTGACGGCAGCGGGGCATACAGACTTAAACCCGAGATAGAAAAACAAATATTTATAAACAGTAATCCTGTCAGATTTATTCTTTCGGTTGAAATATCAACAATTTACAAAAAAGGCGATAAGACAAGAAAAGTTCACCATGTAGTTTTTGCCCCCAGTATTGAAACCGCACAAAATTTCAGACAAAAACTCGATGCAATAGGCAATATAAATTCTGACGGACGTCCGATATTAGGTTTAGATTCAAGAAACCTTCTTGAAACCGCACTTGAATCAGGCGAAGGAACATTCATAATCCCCGCACATATATGGACTCCGTGGTTTTCTGTTTTAGGCTCAAAATCAGGATTTGATTCAATCGAAGAATGTTACGGGGATTTATCCGAACATATTTTTGCCGTAGAAACAGGACTTTCATCCGACCCTGAAATGAACTGGCGGGTATCAAAACTCGACAAATTCAGGCTTGTTTCAAACTCGGATGCGCATTCGCCTTCTAAACTTGCCCGCGAAGCAACTGTATTTGACACAAATCCTGATTATTACAGTATTATGAATGCTTTGAAAACAGGAAAAGGATACGTCGGCACAGTGGAATTTTTCCCCGAAGAAGGTAAATACCACGAGGACGGACACAGAAAATGCAATGTTTGTATGACGCCTGAAGAAACTAAAAAACTAAATGGAATCTGTCCTGTCTGCGGAAAACCTATGACAATAGGGGTTTTAAACAGAGTGTGCGAACTCGCTGACAGAGATTGCAATAATACTTTCAAACCTGATACGGCGGGAGAGGTTTACAGCCTCGTTCCTCTGCCTGAAATTATTTCGGAAATCTTAGGCGTCGGACCGGCCGCTAAATCAGTTACAAAAGAATATGAACGCTTAATTTCAAAATTCGGTTCAGAATTTTCTATATTAAGAGAAGTTCCGACAGAAGATATTTCAAGAGATTTTCCGCTCCTCGGAGAAGGAATTTCGCGCCTGCGCAAAGGTCAGGTTATAAAACACGCAGGATATGACGGAGAATACGGCGTAATAAGACTTTTTGAGGAAAACGAACTTGTAAAAAAAAAATTTCGTAAACCTTAAATTTAATATTGATATCCCCAAAGCTTCCCCAAAAACAGTTGAGAATTATACTGTTTCTCATAAGGAATTTAATATCCCGCAGGTTAAAGATATTCATACGGAAGCTGAAACAGATAAACATTACGGTCTGGATGAATTTCAGCAGGCGGCTGTCGAAAACACAAACAATCAGCTTTTAATCGTAGCGGGCCCGGGTTCGGGTAAAACAACCGTTTTAACAAGACGTATCGCACATCTGATAGAAAACGGGGCATCACCCGAACAGTGCCTTGCAATAACCTTTACACGCCGTGCGGCTGATGAAATGCGCCAGAGGCTTACAAAACTTTTGAGCGGCAATGCTGAAAAAATCCATATTCAAACATTCCACGCGCTTTGCCTTGAAATATTAAAAGAAAATTATGAAAAAGCAGGACTGAGCGAAGATTTTAATGTAATCAGCGAGCAGGAAAAAGCTTTGTATAAAGAAGTTCCTGAAAACATGGTTGAATTTGATGATTTGATAAAGCTTACCGTGAAACTTTTTGAAGAATTTCCTGATGTAAAAGAAATTTACCAATCACGCTATAAATACGTTTCAGTTGACGAATATCAAGACATTGACGAAAACCAGTATAAACTCATAAAACTCCTTGTTCCTGAAAATGGTAATATTTGCGCAATAGGCGACCCTAATCAGGCTATTTACGGATTTCGCGGCGGTAACTCAAAATTCTTCAACAACTTTAAAGAAGATTACAAAAATGTTCAAATAATTAACCTTAAAAATAATTACCGTTCCACCGAAAATATTGTTAATGCTTCAAATCAAATGATTGATACATACAACATAGTTTCGCATAATAACAGGCGCCATGATAAAATAACAATTCATACAGCTCCGACAGATAACGCAGAAGCAGAATTTATCGTAAGCACTATTGAAAATCTTATCGGCGGACACAGCTTTTTCTCAATTGATTCCGACAGATCAGACGGTGTTAAAGAAGACTATACCTTTTCTGATTTTGCAATCCTTTACAGAACATCTGCACAGTTAAAACCTATTTTAAAGGCGCTTGAAAGATCTGGAATGCCTTTTGTAAAGCTGTCCGATGATTTGCTCTGCGACAGAGCGCCGGTAAAAAAAATTCTTAAAAACCTAACCGGTGGCAGACCCGTTGACGAACAGTTAAAAGAAAATTTCACTGATGAAATAGAGGATTACATTCAAAAATATCTTCTTGAACTGTCAGAAAAATTTCCGGATAAAAAAGATTTTATCCATGAGGCCTCTCTTTTGAAAGAATTAGACACCCTTGACAGACGCGCTGATAGAATTTCTTTGATGACTCTTCATTCATCAAAGGGGTTGGAATTTAGCTGCGTATTTGTTGCAGGTTTAGAAAACGGAATTTTGCCTATATATCGCGCGCAAACACCAGAAGAAGTTGAAGAAGAACGCAGACTTTTGTATGTCGGTATGACAAGAGCAAAAGAACGCTTGTTCTTGAGCCGCGCAGTTAAACGAACAGTCTACGGGAAATCCGAAAATCTTGAAATATCTCCGTTTTTAGCAAAAATCGAGCAGGATTTACTGCAATATTCAAAATTTGAGAAAGAACAAAAAGACGAGGACAAATCAGCTCAATTGAGTTTATTCTAAATCTTATAAAAAAAGCCCTGTAATTTTACAGAGCTTTTTTTATTTAAATTTTATTTATATTCTTTGTCCGTAACCGGTTCAAGCCATACTGTCTGGTTATCAGGTAAATTAGGTTCTATTGAAATATGAGCAAATTCGCTGTCAGGTGCTGCACCGTGCCAGTGTTCAACATTTGGCGGAATTTTCACAACATCGCCTGCTTTAAGAATTTGGATTTCTTTCCCTTTTTCCTGGTATCTGCCTTCACCTGCTGTCACAAGAAGAATTTGACCGCCTGAATGTTTGTGCCAGTTGGTTCTTGCGCCTTTATCAAAAGTTACATTGGCAATAGATGAGTTCCAAATATCATCATTTGCAACAAGCCTTTGAAGATGAGTCGTGCCTGTAAAGAATTTGCTGTAAGGATTTATTTCGCCCTTTGCAAAGGGCTGATTTAATTCTTCTGCCATAACGGAAATTCCTCCTATAGTTAAAATTGATAATAATAAAAAACCGTATAATATTTTTTTCATTATTTATTCTCCTTCAAGTAAGTTCTAAAGAATTGTTCAATTTTATCAAACGGAATTTTTTCAAGATTGTCATACAAATCCACATGGTTTGCCCCTTCAACAATTAAGAGTTCTTTGTTATCTCCTTTAAGTTTTTTGAAAGCATCTTCAGAAAAATATCTGCTGTGGGCTTTTTCTCCGTGTATCATTAATACAGCATTTTTGATTTCATCGCTGTATGCAAGTATCGGCATATTAATCAAAGCCAGAGAAGCTGTCGTGTTCCAGTTGCCGTTGGAATTTATTGAACGTTTGTGGAAACCCCGCGGTGTTTTGTAGTATCCGTAATAGTCTTTTACAAACTGCGGCTCTTCACCTGTTAATTTTTCAGGCAGGCCGGGAGCTTTTGCGTAAGTGCCGTTTTTGAAATCTTCTGTCCTTTGTTTGTTCAAAGATTTTTTTAATTCGTAGCGTGCTTTTTCATCCATTGAATCGAAGTAACCGTTAGCCGTAACTCTTGTCATGTCATACATTGTAACCGTTACGGTTCCTTTAATCCTTGTATCAATAGCAGCAGCATTCAAGCCGAACCCGCCAAATCCGCAAATTCCAATTATACCGATTTCTTCCGGATTAACGTCTTTTTGATTGCTTAAAAAATCAACAGCAGCGCTGAAATCTTCAGTATTAATTTCTGGGGAGGAAACATTTCTCGGTTCTCCTGAGCTTTCTCCCGTGTAGGAAGGGTCAAATGCTAAAGTTACAAACCCTCTTTCTGCCATAGTCTGCGCATACAAGCCTGATGCCTGTTCTTTCACAGCGCCAAACGGGCCTGCAACAGCAATAGCTGCCATTTTTTCTGATGATTTATTTTTAGGGGTGTATAAATCCCCAACAAGTGTTATACCATATCTGTTTTTAAAACTTACTTTTTTTACGTCTACTTTGTCGCTCTTTTTGAATGTTTTGTCCCAATCATTTGCCATACAAATATTTGCACCTCCTGTTATTACCATTATAGTTATTACCAACGCAAAAATTTTTTTAATCATAAAAATCCTTTCATAACGTGCCCTTTTTAATTATTATTTACGTTTTTTTATAAAATAGCAAATACTTATATTCTATAGGGTTAAATACCTGCCAAGCATAATTAAAAACATTTTTCAACCGGGTATACTCTTTATGCTAAAATCAAATTATGAAAAAAAGAGTTTTAATAGTTGACGATTCCACAAAATGGGTTTTGTATCATAAAGATGCTGTGAGAGAAGTTTTTAAAAATGATGTTGAAATTGAAACAGCCTCTTGCGCTAAAGAAGGTGTTGAAAAATTAATGTCGTCGATAGACGCGCCTTATGATTTTATTTTGACAGATATGCAAATGGAGCCGGATTTTCTTCCGCTTTATGCAGGTGAATGGTTTATAAAACAGATAAAATTCTTTAACGAATATAAAAATACTAAAATTATAATTATTTCTGCGACAAGCAATATAAGACAAATCGCTGAAAACTATTCTGTTGACTATATTCCTAAATACAGGTGTAATGACTTGCAGGAATATTGTAACAAATTATTAAATGATTGATTAAATTCCTAAAGTTTTTCTGCAAAATGTCCGATACATAAATTGTTGAAAGGTTAGGACACAAGCCTTGAGTAATAATATGTGAAACGAAAAGGAGAACAATTATGTACGGATATATATCTTGGCCCGGAGTATACAGTTTTAAGCAAGAAATCGGAATGTTCATGGAATATCTCCGTGAACAGATTGATGAAGTTATGAAAAAGATTGAAGAAACAGAAGATGCAATCGCGCAATAGCGATTGCAGAGCATAGAAGTTGATTAGGATTTGTAAAGCCGGTATTTTTACCGGCTTTTTGTTTGTTTAGTTATTGCAATGGGAAGCGTAGTAATGATTGGTGGGAACGCTATGCTTATCCCACCCTACTATTCTTTTTCCCCTCCCTTGAGGGGAGGGGAAGTAAAGGGGGGGGTGAGGTCAGAAGAACAGAAGACCGGAGGGCAAGAAGGCAGGCTAAAGTTAGAAGCGAAGATGCGAAGATGCATAGAGGCAAAGCTGTTATCAAAAATATATTTTGTTACAATTTTACTAAAATAGCTATAAATGAAAATAGCCTGCCTTCCTGCCCTCTTGCCCTCCGTCAGCTATAGCAATTATGCGATTGCGGATCAGCTTTGCGATCCGCAATGACGATTATCAATAGCAAACTTCCCTCTCTCATGGTAGAGGAAGTGAAATGTGTCGGATGGAACGGCTACAATTCCTCTTTAGTTAAGACCTTGTAAGTTATACAAAGCTCTAAGTCATGGATGGAACGGCTACGTTCCCCACTTTTTGGGGTCAAAACGAAAATCTTTTACGGTCATTTTAAGAGATTTTAAATACGGTTCAAATTTTACTAAAATCTGTGTTTTTTTCAAAGTTAATTCCTGTGCTACAATTGCATTTTCACAGGCAATTACCATAACGCCGCCCGGAAGCATTGAATACGGCTTTGATTTTTTGCCGAATTTTGCACCGGCCGCTTTTTCCCAGAATTTATACAGGTTGCTGCGGGTGATTGCTTTTTTTATCTCTTTATTCTCAAGCAATTCTTCAACAAGAGATTCAGTTGTCACAAAATCAGTATAGAGAACTTTTTTCATTTTTAGATTTTTGCACCCTGTTTTTTTGTGTTACCATTAAGAAATGAATTACTCTAAATTAAATGATATCATAAAATCCTCCAAAAATATACTGATATTTTCCCATATTAACCCTGACGGAGATACTTTAGGCTCTATGTGCGGACTTTATTCTGCTATTTTGGACAACTACAAAAAAAAATGTGATATGGTATCTCTTTCCAAAATTCCGGACATTTACTCTTTTCTGCCGCATATAAATGAAGTTAAACACATTGATAATGTTGATAAATCCAGAGAGTATGATTTAGTTATAAATGTTGATGTCGCGTCAATTGAAAGAATTTGCGACGGACAAATTCTCTTTAACAAAGCTAAGTCAACTGTAAATATTGACCATCACAAAACAAATAACGCTTATGCGGATTTGAATTTTATAAACCCTGATGCAAGCTCAACTGGCGAAGTTTTATGCGGATGTTTTGAAAATTTAGGGCTGAACGTTAATCTTGATACAGCAATTTGTTTATATACAGCGATTTTAACCGATACAGGCTCATTTAGATTTGATAATACCAAACCTGCCACCTTTGAATGCGCCTCAAAACTTGTTGAAAAAGGTGTAAATCCTTCTGAGATTTATAAAAAGGTTTATGAATCGGATTCAAAAACCCTTGTAATGTTTCAGGCATACTGCATAAGCAAGGCAAAATTTCTTGACAACGATAAAATAGCTTATACAATTGTTTATAAAAAAGATATGGAAAAATTTTCGGCAAACGACGAGTGCATGGAAGGTTTAACAGAAAAGCTCCGTGCAATTGTAACAACACGGGTTGCATTTGTAGCAAAAGAAATGAAGTCTGGCGCAACAAAAATTTCTATGAGAAGCAAATTTGCCGATGTCGCGCAAATTTGTGAAGCCTTTGGCGGCGGCGGACATAAGTTTGCCTCCGGCTGCACAATAAAAGCCCCTGTTGAAGAAGCTGTCAAAAAACTGCTAGCCGAAATTAAAACAAGAGAGATATAAAAAAGTGGATTTTAAGGGATTTGTAAGAGGTGTAAAAAGATTAATCATATCTGTCATAAAAAACGACTTCTACGGAATGGCGGCAGAAATGGGTTTTATGATGGTTATCGGAATTTTTCCTTTTATGCTTTTGCTGACATCAATTTTTGGCTGGATGGGCAACAAAGCTCTTATGACGCCTATTTTGCGTTTTCTTGCTACATTTATGCCTGAACAGGCAATGGATTTAATTTTAACTGTTCTATCAGAAGCCATGATTTTCTCTCACGGAAAACTAATGGCCATAATCGGCTTTTGCGTAACTCTTTTTCTGTCAACAAACGGAATTGCAGTGGTGCTTAAAGGATTAAACAGGGCATACAAGGTTAATGAAACCCGCAGTTTCATATATACGCGCGCATTGTCGCTTCTGATGGTATTTGTTGACACTATGGTAATGTTTTTGAGCATAAACTTAATAGTTTTTGGTAAAGCAATAATTCATCTGCTTGTTACTCATTTTCACATGTCAAAACATGTTGCGATAACACTATTAACGCTTCGTTGGCCGGTTGCTTTTGCGGCGTTATTTTTTATGGCGTTTTTGAGCTATTACATTCTGCCTGACCTGCGCGGCAATGAAGCATTTAAACGCAAAAGTGCAATACCGGGCACCTGGTTTTTTACAACTTTCTGGTTAATCGGTTCGTGGGGATTTTCGATTTACGTAAACAATTTGAAAACCTATAACATGGTTTACGGAACAATCGGGGCTTTTGCGGTTCTGATGGTATGGCTTTATTATACATCTGTTTTAATTTTGATAGGCGGGGAAATAAATTCGCAGGTTTATAACAAGCTAGAGAGAAAAGCGCAGGAAATCAGGGACGACTTTGCAAAGCTTTCGGTTATTGAAAAAATTGTTCAAAAAGTTAAAAAAAGTGAAGAGTAATTTTTGATACGAAAGTGGAACTTTCTTTTAAATATGGTATAATGCAAATATGAAAAATGAAAAAATCTATACAATAGATGAAATCAGGCAAATTCTTCAAAACAGCAAAGATTATTTTGAAGAAAAATATTTTGTGGATAAATTTTTACTATTTGGTTCTTATGCTAAAAACCTGCAGACATCTGAAAGTGATATTGATTTACTCGTAAGTTTTAAACAGCCTGTTGATATGTTCGAATTTATGGATTTACAGGATTATCTTACAAAACTTTTTAACAAAAAAATTGATCTTGGAACATCAAACAGTTTAAAAAAATTTATTAAAGATAAAATTTTAAAGGAAGCAATTGTGTTATGAAAAGGAAAAATCCATTATTCTTTTTAGAGGATATACAAAATTCACTTTTAAAAATTTTTAAATACACTAATGATATTGATTTTAACCTATTTTAAAAATAGATAAAATCGTCACCCTGAACTTGTTTCAGGGTCTTATAATGAAGAGATTCCGCACTTCGTAAGTACAGGCTCACTCAAAATTTTTAAGATCCTGAAATAAATTCAGGATGACAAAAATTTTGGTTCGCTTTGTCAAACAAGTTCCCAATGACATTATGACTGTTTTTCAGGAATATCTAGTATAAACTGCGATATAAGTCCCCTATATCCCGTTCAGACAAATTGCAGGAATGAGAGATAAATTGATACATGATTATTTCGGAGTAGATTACGAAATAATCTGGAAAACAATTAAAGATAAATTACCACAATTTGCTAAAGATATTGAAAACCTTATCAACAACTGTAAATAATATAAATTCTATTTTGCAAACAGCGGCTGAACAAGCACGTATATGTCGTTAAAAAGAACAAATACCAAAAGCAGGATTAACAGCGAGAAAAACACTGTCATAACTTTGTTCATTATCTCTTCGTCAACCGGTTTTCCCTGAATTTTTTCAATCAAAAGGAAAACCAGATGTCCGCCGTCAAGTGCCGGTATCGGAAGGATGTTAAGTATTGCAAGGTTCATTGATATAACTGCTGTCAGCAATAACCCGTAGAAAATTCCGTCGGAGCTTATGATATCTCCGCCCATTTTGGTAATCAAAACAACACCATGCATATTCTTGAGCGGAATTTTACCCATAAATAACTGTTTTAAAACAATAAGCATTGACTTTGTTTCGTTGTAAAGATAATTATAACTTGCGCTGAAAGCCGATTTTATCCCTGTAACAGGCACAAGAATTTCTTTTCTGTCAAGGGTAATTCCGATAAGTCCTTCTTTATCAGGGTAAATCGTTTTGAGTTTAACTTCTTTTCCGTTTCTTAAAACAGTTATTTCAAGCGGTTTAACGCCATCCGTCATAGCGTATGCAATGTCTTTGAGGGTGTAGCCGCCTGTTGTTTCTATAAATTTTTTACCTTTTATTTCATCACGCAATTTTGTTTGAACATCAGAAAGTTTAACCTCTACCGGCCTGAAAAGTTCAACCGCGTTCAAAACATTCTCGCTCAAAATAATTTTGTTTTCATAAGGAATAGACGGCAATTTTACCACAAGACCGGAAGGAATAACTTCATCTTCCTTAAACGCAGGATTAAGTTCCTTTAGTTTTTCGTAATTTTGTTCCGCATTAATTTCATTAACTTTTCCGTCATCAGCCGCGCTGTACATTGCATAAAGATTAACAGCATATTTGGAATTGACCGGAGATGAATTTATTTCAACAATCTTGTCGCCTTTTTGCATGCCTGACTGCCATACGGATTGAGTTTTTTCGGCAACAATATCGTTTACATAAGTATCAAACTTTCCTGACGGCAGATTTCCCCACATAAAAGCTGTCAAAAGCACCAGAACATAAGCACAAATAACGTTTGCAATTACACCTGCTGAAAAAATAATTGCACGCTGCCATGCGGGTTTGTTCATCAACCTGTCGGGAGAATCCTGAGGGATATCGGAATCTTTGTCATCATCAGGGAATGATACGTAACCGCCGAATAAAAATGCGTGGACAACTAAAGTTATGCTGCCGACTTTCTTTTGCCACAGTGTCGGCCCGATTGGCAGACCTATGCCAAACTTATCGACTTTTACTTTAAAAAACAAAGCCGTTAGTAAATGCCCGAGTTCATGGACAAGAATTAAAAGTCCTATAAGCAAAATCATTATGATGACTGACATTAAAACATCCCTCTCAAAATTGTATATACAAACTGTAACTTTATTTTAACATAAAATACACAATATCAAAAAAATTGTATAATAAAAGAAGTAAGTTTTTAAATTTAGGAGATTATATGAAAAAATTAGCATTCACATTGGCTGAAGTCCTTGTCACACTAGGTATCATAGGAGTTGTAGCGGCAATGACTATGCCGACATTGGTATCAAACCACCAGAAAAAAGTCTATGTAACACAGTTAAAAAAGGTTTATACTGAATTAACACAGGCTCTCAGCCGATACAAAAATGATAATAATGCGATTAATATTATGGAAGCCGGAAATATGACTACAGCAAACTGCTCAGAAAAATTTTTACAAAAATATTTTAATGTTACCGGCACATGTACAACATGTTTTGATTATGATGCAAAAACAATAAACGGAACCGCAATAGAAATACCAGATCCTAATACAACAACAGGAGTTATACTTCCTTCAGGAGCTGTTATAAAAATGATTGTTAATGGCAAAGTCGCCTCTGAGCTGTATGCAGTATTTTACATTGATACAAACGGTCAAAAAGGACCAAATACATTTGGACGCGATCTATTTATACTTGCATCTGATATAGACGGGAAAGTTGACGATCCCAGTTTTTTAGCAGGTAAACGTTATTCCCAACCGGGAACAGACGAAAATGTAATACGTGAACAAACTTCAAAAGATTGTTTCACAAGCAACGGAGGCTGTTTCTCAAAAATACTGATGGATAGTTGGGAAATGAAGTATTAAAATAAGAATTAAAAAATCAAAGAGGCAAAGTCTTTTACGCGCGCTTTGCGCAATAAACTATGCCTCTAACCTTCTTTATATCTGCTACAGCAATTCTTTCAAATAATTTGGCAGGGCAAACCGTGCATTGTGATAATCTTTGTTATAGATTTTGCAGGTTTTTACAATGCCTTGATATCTGTCATCCGCAAAGTATGACAGAGGTTCAACATTCTCTGAACAAAATGCCCATGCCCAGTAGCCGCCAGGATAGGTTGGAATATTTGATGTATAGGTTGAACAAACAGGGAATACTTTTTTCAACAAATTGTACATTTTTTTGATTTCTTCTTTGTTAACAAACGGGCTTTCTGATTGGGCTGCGACGATTCCGCCTTGTTTAAGCGAATTTTTTACATTTGTGTAAAATTCTTCCGTAAACAAGCCTTCGCCCGGCCCCATCGGATCTGTTGAGTCGATTAAAACTATATCGTATTCATTCTTTTTGTCTTTAATAAACTCAATAGCGTCTTCAACTTTAATTTCAACTCTCGGGTCTGAAAGTCCGCAGGATATTGTCGGCAAAAATTCTTTGCACGCGTCAATTACCATTCCGTCAATTTCGCAAAGAACTACTTTTTTTACTGTTTTGTGTTTCAAAACTTCTCTAACCGTACCGCCGTCGCCGCCGCCGATTACTAGAACACTTTCAGGATTTTTGTGGTGCATCATCGGAATGTGTGCAATCATCTCGTGGTAATGATATTCATCACCTTCAGTTGTCATCATCAAATCGTCCAGTGTTAAAACACGCCCGAGAGCACTTTCTGTTTCAAACACCTCGACTTTTTGAAAATCTGACTGCTTTGAAAACAAAACTTTACCTGCTTTTATTGCAATCCCGAAGCCTGCAGGTGTAATTTCATGATAATATCCGTTTTCTATTCCGTTTTTAACCATTTTTTATTTTTCTCCTTAAATTTAATTTCCTAATATATGTATGTGCAGGTGAAAAACTTCCTGTCCTGCTTCTTTACCAGTGTTAATAAGGGTTTTATATGACTTTAAACCTATTTTTTGAGTTGTTTCTTTTACAGCCATCAACAATTCACCCATAAGATTTTTGTCCTCAAGCTCATTTAACGATGAAACATGAACTCTTGGAACAACAAGCAAATGCACCGGAGCTTTCGGGTTAATATCTTTAAAAACTACGACATGTTCATTTTCGTAGACAAATTCAGTATTAAAATCTCCGTTTATTATTTTACAAAAAATGCAATCTTCTGACATAAACAGCTTACCCTCCTATCGTCCTTCTTATCTTCCATTATTATATCTTAAAAAAATGTAAACTGACTTGCCATTTTATTTTATGTAAAGTAAAATAAATATTACAGGAGAAAATCCTTTGGGGAGGAATTAGATAATTTATGCCGGAATTAGCAAGACAACAATACAATAATCGCTATTCGCAATACACTTACCCGCGCCAAACAACATTTACGCGTACAAATACTCAAAAACGTCCTGTTTATATTAAACGTCAGGCTGATAAAAAGAAAATTGAGCGCAACTATTTTATTCACAGAATTGTTTCAGTTGCAGTTGTTGCAATGCTAGGATTTTCAGTTCTTCCGTACGGGTTTAATAAAGTAACAAAGTTTATGCTCAACCCTACTCCATATAAAAATGTTAAAGCGGATTATCAGCAGCTTCTTTTCCCGACATCAAACTACCTTGCAAACCACTGGTTTTTAGGACAAAGATCTTTGGAAGGCGCAGAGGCGAAAAAACCTCAAATGACCTCTTTAACAGAAAATTCAAGGCTTTCAGGGCTTGAAAATCAGCTGAAAAATCTCGCCTCAATGTATCCGTCAATACACCCGTCTGTATACGTTTGGGATTATGAAACCGGAAATTACGCAGATATTAACGCAGATGAGATTTTCCCCACCGCAAGTATTATAAAACTGCCGGTGCTTGTACAGCTTTTCCGTTCAATTGAAAAAAATCAGCTTACTATTTATGATGAAATGCCTTTGACTGAATACTACAGAACAGAAGGCTCCGGCAGTCTGCAATTCAAGGCTGCAAATTCAAAATATTCAATTGATACCCTCGCCCGTATGATGATTACGGAATCTGATAACTCTGCAACAAATATGATTATGTCAAAACTCGGGGCTATGCCGGATATCAATTCAGGTATACGAGAATGGGGACTGAAACACACTTACGTTCAAACCTGGCTTCCCGATTTAGGCGGCACAAATCATTCAACAGCGCGTGATATGGCTACAATTCTTTATAATATAGACAACCCAAACTTTTTAAGCACAACTTCACGCGAAAAAATATTTGACTATATGGGACATGTTCACAACAACCGTCTTATTGCAGCAGGTTTGCCATCAGGAGCCAACTTCCTTCATAAAACAGGCGATATCGGAAAAATGCTCGGAGATGCAGGAATTGTTTACGCCCCGAACGGTAAAAAATATATTGTCGTAATTTTTGCTAACCGCCCACACAACTCGCCTCTGGGTAAAGAATTTATTGTTAAAGCTTCTGAAATAATCTATAACAACATGGTGTACTAAGATGCTAAAGGAGCTTTTAGACAACAGAAAATGTTTTAAGCTTGTATGCGGTGCAGGCAATGAAGACCCTATCGAGGTAGAAAAACTCGTTGCTTTATACTCAGCCGCAGGGTGTAAATTTTTTGACCTGTCTGCAAAACCTGACATTGTTGACGCTGCAAAACGGGGGCTCCAAGGACGGGAAGGTTATTTCTGCGTAAGTGTCGGGATTAAAGGCGACCCGCACATAAGAAAATCACAAATAGATTATGAAAAATGCTCCGGCTGCCACAAGTGTGAAGAAATTTGCCCGCAAAAAGCTATTAGACACTGTAAAGTGCTCGCAGCCCGCTGCATCGGCTGCGGGAGATGTTATTCCGTATGCAAACACGGTGCAATTTCTTTCAGGGAAGAAAATTTAGACCTTAAAGAAGTTCTTTTGCCCTTAATTGAAAAAGGAATTGACTGCATAGAACTTCATGCAATGAGTGAAAATATTGATGAAGCACTTGAAAAATGGGCTACAATAAATGAAATCTACGATGGTATGCTCAGTATCTGCACAGCCCGCGGGAATTTGAGCGACGAAAAAATGCTTGAACTTATCACAAAAATGACGGAAAACCGCAAACCGTATTCTACAATAGTTCAGGCGGACGGATTTCCAATGAGCGGGGGCAAAGATGACTACAAAACAACTCTGCAGGCTGTTGCAACAGCAGAAATAGTGCAGAACGCGAAGCTACCTGTTTATATAATGCTTTCAGGCGGCACAAATTCAAAAACCGCAGAACTTGCTAAAATGTGCTCTATAAATTACAACGGTATTGCTGTTGGTAGTTTTGCAAGAAAAATCGTTAGACAATATATCGAAAGAGAAGATTTTTTAAGAAACAAATATGCGTTTGACGACGCTGTTAATATCGCCAAAAATCTTATTCAATCTCTTTAAAATATCCGCCTGATGCAAGCATAAATATTGCATTAATCCTGTTAACAGCGCCTATTTTACTTAATACTGACGAAACATGATGCTTTACTGTATGGCGGCTTATGTGTAACATTTCACCTATTTCCGGATTTGTATAACCTTCTTTTAATAAGTTGATAACCTTTTTTTCGGTTTCAGTAAATTTAGTAGTTGTACTGTAGACCATTAATTGTTTCCTTTTACTTAATAAAAATATACTGCTGATATATCTAATAATATTAGTACCATTTAGTAATTATTTAGTCAAGAATTTATAATAAGTTAATCATGATGAATAACAACGCTTATAAAAAACTTGGTGCGAAAATAGCGTATCTAAGAAAAAGTAAACGGTATTCTCAGGAAAAGTTAGCAGAAAAAACAGACATAAGTGAAATCTATATGGGACAAATTGAAAGAGGCGAAGCAAATCCTACTTTAGAAAAATTAATAGCTATTGCTGATGCTCTCGGTGTAGAAATCAGAGAACTGTTTACTTTTTCATTTTAAATTATTGAAACAATTTTGATTTTATTTTGGTTAAATAATATAATTGTAAATATTGTAATTAACTTTGTAATCACGTACGAGAAGGGATATAAAAATGCTTTTAACCGACCACGTTCAGGCAATCTTAAAATCTGCCAAGTCAATAGTAGTTGCAAGAAACTTCGCAGAACTTGCCCCCGAACACATAATGCTTGCCTTAATGCTTGACCAAAATGACCTGCCAAAAATTTTACTTGAACGTGTCGGTGCAGATAACCCCCAAATAGTCGACAGATTAAATAATTACCTGTCAAAACGCTCATATTATGCAAGAGGAAGATTTTCAGATGTCCGATTTTCCTCTGAAACTATTGCGATGATGAATGTTGCCGGACAGGAAGCGGAAAAAAGAAACGACGAACAAATAAGCATTGAACATCTTCTGCTTGCTCTGTTCAGAATAGATAATAAAATTTTAAACTTTTTATGGGAACAAAGCGGGATAAACAGACTTGAACTCTATGAAAAAATGACTGAAGAAGTCAACAATATTATAAATATTGAAGAAACCCAAAGTGCTGATACTGCCGCCGACAAAACATCTTCTGATAACACGGAAGCACCAAAATCAACACAAACAGTTACATCAGATATAAAAAACAGCAAAAAAAATGATGCTCTGGAAAAATACACAACAGATTTAACACAGTGTGCAAAAGAAAATAAACTTGACCCTGTAATAGGCAGAGATGACGAAATACGACGTACAATACAAATTTTAAACAGACGTTCCAAGAACAATCCTGTAATTATAGGCGAACCGGGTGTCGGCAAAACGGCAATTATAGAAGGACTTGCACAGCGTATTGTATCAGGTGATGTTCCGGAAAGTCTTAAAAACGACAAAATTCTTGCTCTTGATTTAGGCGCACTGCTTGCAGGAGCTTCCTACAGGGGCGAATTTGAAGAAAGACTTAAATCAGTACTTAAAGCTATTGAAGAAAAATCAGACGATTTAATGCTCTTTATAGATGAAATCCACACTATTATGGGTGCAGGTTCATCAGAGGGAGGCGCAGATGCAGGCAATCTCTTAAAACCCATGCTTGCCAGAGGAGGAATAAGAGTAATAGGTGCAACAACTACAGATGAATACAGGCAGTATATTGAAAAAGACAAAGCTATGGAACGCCGTTTTCAACCCGTAGTTGCCGATGAACCGTCTGTTGAAACAACAATCAGCATTCTAAGGGGCTTAAAAGATAAATACGAAGGCTATCACGGGATTAAAATTATGGATAATGCAATTGTCGCGGCTGTTAAACTTTCCCACAGATATATCGCAGACAGGCAGCTTCCTGATAAAGCTATTGATTTACTTGATGAAGCAGCGTCGGCTTTAAGAATAGAAATTGATACAATGCCCGAGGAAATTGATGTATTTATCCGCGAAAAAATGCAGCTTGAAATAAATAAAAAAGCTCTTGAAAAAGACGGCTCTGAAGAAGCATTGAAAAAAGCTGAAAAATTAACTAAAAAAATTACAGACCTTGAAACAAAAATAAATAACTTAAAAGAACAGTGGCTTAATGAGAAAAAAGTAATAGACTCAACTGCTGCAGTAAAAAGAAACATAGAAAAACTAAAATCCCAAATTGAAATCTCCAAGAAAAATCCGACAATGACAGCATCTCTTGAAGTCAAATACAGCCAGATGCTTGATATGGAAAAGAAACTTAAAACCATACAAAGCAAGTCATCTAAAAAACGATTGATTAAAGAAGAAGTGGATGAGGATGATATTGCCTCAATTGTTGCAAAATGGACAGGCATTCCTGTCAATCGCCTTATGGAAGACGAATCAAAAAAATTAATCGGAATGGAAGAAGTTATGCACAAACGTGTTATGGGGCAGGATGAAGCCGTTACAAAAATTGCAAACGCTATAAGGCTGTCACGTTCTGGTCTGAGAGATCCAAAACGTCCTATAGGCACGTTTTTCTTCTTAGGGCCAACAGGTGTCGGGAAAACAGAACTCGGAAAAACCCTTGCATACATATTATTTAACGACGAAGATGCACTAGTTCGTATTGATATGTCAGAATTTATGGAAAAAGCTGCCATATCAAGGCTAGTCGGTGCTACAGCAGGTTATATAGGGTATGAAGAAGGCGGGCAGCTCACAGAAGCTGTCAGGAGAAAACCGTATTCGGTTGTTCTGTTTGATGAAGTTGAAAAAGCACATCCTGATATATTCAACCTTATGCTGCAGATGTTTGATGACGGACGTTTAACAGACGGGCAGGGAAGACTTATTGACTTTAAAAATACCGTTATAATCATGACAAGCAATCTCGGAAGCGATATTATCCTTGATGAAAACTTGTCTGAAAGCGAGAAAAAAGAAGAACTGAATAAAACTCTAAGACAAAAGTTTAAACCTGAATTTCTTAATCGCATTGACGAAATAATAATGTTCAAACCTCTTACGCTTGAGGAATTGAAAGGTATTGTTGATATTCAAACAAATTCACTCAAAAAACGTCTGCTTGAACAAAATATCGAGCTGGAATTGTCCAACACAGCAAAAGATTACCTTGCAAATGAAGGCTACGAACCGCTATTTGGCGCAAGGCCTTTAAAACGAGTGATAAGACAGCTTGTTGAAATTCCGCTTTCAATGAAAATTCTTGAAGGAGAATTCAAAAAAGGCGACAAAATCAAAGCTGATGTTGAAAACAATCAGCTTGTATTCAACAAGATTTAAACTAAAATTAATTTTACTTCATGCTTAACTTGTTTCATTAAATTTGACGGAGGGCAAGGAGATAAGCTAAAGTTAGATGCGAAGATGCAAAGATGCATAGAGGCAAAGCTGTTATCAATAATAAATTTTGTCGCAATTTTACTAAAATAGCTATAAATGAAAATAGCCTGCCCTCCTGGCTTCTTTGCATCTAGATACGGGATCCTGAAACAAGTTCAGGATGACATGGCCTGCCATCTTATCTCCCTGCCTTCCAAATTGGCTTCGCCGATTTGCAATTATAGATTTATGTTTAGGTTATAATATTCTTAAAGAGGAAAAATATGAAAACTATAAAATTAACGAAAATGCACGGCTGCGGTAATGACTTCGTGATTATTGATTATCATGAATACGAAAAAGCTGGAATGAAAATGGATGAACTTGCAAAAAAAGTCTGTGACAGGCATTTTGGCGTTGGAGCGGATGGGATGATAATTCCGAATTGCGAGCAGCACGATAAAACAGCAGATATCAGTTGGTATTTTTATAATTCTGATGGTTCAACAGCCCAGATGTGCGGAAATGGAATGAGATGCTTTGCAAAATACGCCTATGATAATAAACTTATCAATAAGAAATCTTTTAGTGTTCAAACCCTCGCAGGGATTATTAAACCGGAGTTGTTGGAAAACGGCCTTATAAAGGTCAATATGGGCAAGCCTATTCTGGAAGATAAAAAAATTCCTTTTTGGGGCGAGCGTAAAATAAAGGTGCTTGACAGAGAATTTGAAATTTTTCCTGTTTCAATGGGAAATCCTCACTGTGTAATTATAACCGAAGATGACCCGATGGAGCTTGCTTTAAAATACGGCCCTGAAATTGAAAAACACGAATATTTCCCGGAAAAAACAAACGTGGAATTTGTAAAAGTAAAATCAAATATGGAAATTGATATGCGTGTATATGAACGCGGCTGCGGAATTACTTTGGCCTGCGGAACAGGTGCGTGCGCAAGTGTTGTTGCATGTGTTTTAAATAACTTAACAGAAAATAAGGTTAAAGTTAATTTGCTTGGCGGCCCTGTATTTGTTGAATGGCAAGGGTCTAAGGATGATACAAATCAGGATATATTTTTGATAGGGTCTGCAAATTACAGCTTTTTTGCGGACTATCTATTGTAAAATATCGTATTTCCATGATATTATTATCTCATACACTAAAAACGAAGGAGAATAGTAATGAAAACTTATGAATTATTAACTGTATTTAAACCTAATTTAGATGCAGAAGAAGTAGATAAAGCACTTGAAAGATTAAACGCATTCGTAACAGAAGCAGGCGGAAAAGTTGAATCTACTGACAAATCAGGCAGAAAAAAATTGGCTTATGATATCCAGAATTTCAGAGATGGTTTTTTTGTAACTTCATTAATCAGCCTTCCTGCTGACAAAGTTGCAGAATTCAAACGCCAATTGAGATTAAGCGACAATATTTTAAGAACAATGTTTTTAGAAGCTTCTAAAGCTTCTGTATAAACAGAAAGAAGCGATAATGAGTTTAGCAAAAGCAGTAGTAACAGGAACAGTATACAGAACACCGGAAAAACGTTTTACTCAAAATAACGTTGCGGTGTCTGCATTTGTTATGAACATAGGCGAAAGAGAAGAAACTCTTATAAGAGTTCTTTCAAAAAGGAATGCACTTGATGAGATTGTGTCAGCTTTGAATAAAGGCGACAGAGTTCTTGTTGAAGGCAGATTACAAACAGCTGCCGTAAAAATGGATGACGGTTCTGAAAAAAGAATTTATGAAATAGACGCAAACACTATTGAAAGAATGGGTGAAGGCTCTGTTTCAAATTCAAATTTCGGAACTGAAGAAATCGTTAAATTTGAATCGGATGATGTTGCAAACGAACTGATTAACGAAGACGAAATTCCTTTTTAATGCGGTTTACGACTTGCATGAAACGTTTTAATTGATATTTTTAATGTTGCTTTTGCAGGTCAATGCACTTTGGGATTACCGTCATTCCGAACTTGTTTCGGAATCTATGACCCTCAAATTTTAAAACAGTACAATATAACAACCGGCTAGAAAGGCTAAATAAGAAAAATGGCAAGACAAAACAACGACGAAAAGAAAAAACGTAAAAATTGCGGTCTTTGCGGAGATAAAGTTGAAGCAATCGACTACAAAGATGCTGCAAAGTTGAAAAGATACCTGACTGAAGCAGGAAAAATTATTCCTCGCAGAATTACAGGCAACTGCGCAAAACACCAGAGAATGGTTGCTAAAGCAATCAAACGCGCAAGAGAAGCTGCTATTATTGATTACGTTTTTGACTAATCACAACAAAAAAACTGACAGCCCGTCTTATAAAAGACGGGCTGTTTTTTATTCATCCAATATTATCCTGTAATACATATCGGCTTTCATATATTGGTTTGCAGGCTTTTTCTTCCATAGTTTCAGATTAATTTCTGCAGGAAGCCTGTAAACGGTGAACATTTTATCACTTTGCAGCGGTGAAATGTTGTTGCAGCCGTCTTTATACCCGCAGCTTCCGCCAAGGTGTATGTAGTCTGTGAACCTCTTTACATCCTCTGTGATGTTATTGTGTTCGGAAAACATGCTGACATTTTTTAAATCGAATATATAAACGTAGTCATAACCGAAATCTTTTGCATTCAGTCCTGACAACTGTATAGGATATCGGGTCATTTTGCCGTTCACGCTTGCGCGAAACTTCAAGAATTTTTCTGTAAGTTTGTACTTGGTGACTATCAAGTTATCTTTTTTGTCATATTGAATTGACAATGGTAGAAATCTTCCGTACTCTCCTGTGCAGAATTCTTGATTATAGTTGTATTCCCATGGCAGAAACGGAAGGCTTAGACCTACTAGTGCATCGGGGTTATTAATTTGGGCACTGACTTTTGACGGTCCTTCAATTTTTTCGTGATTATCGCCTTTGTAATTCAGTTGTCCGCATGTAACTGTTCCCCACCATGGTTTGTTGTCAACTATAGAGCCAAAAACAGAGTTGTCAGGTTCGTAATTCGCTTTTGCAAAAAGAGAATTTTTTACATGATTTTTTCTGATGTTGTAAATTTGTTGTTTTGTTAAATAATCATATTCGCTCAGAGGATTGACTTTTATTGTTTGAAATCCTGATGTATCTTTAGTGTTTAAGATTTTGTTATCATTGTGTGCAAAAAGCAATGAGGGACAGCAAAAGTAAATCACAATTGCAAGTACAATGATTTTTATTGTTATCAGAAGACCTACTGGAACTTTTTCAAGCAAATCAGGAGAGTGGTGCATATTTTTATTATGGTTATAATTTTTTTGAGGAACTATTTGGGGATATCTCATCTTTGCGCAGTATATCAGTGATTCTTTTGAAACTTTGTCATTCGGGTCAATTTCCAAAATTTCTTTATACATTAATATTGCATTGTCATAATCTTCTATACCTAGATAATAGCTAGCTTTCCAACCCAATATATAAATATTTTTCGGATATAATTTAAGGGCATTGTTAATGTATGTCAGAATTTTCTGTTTTTCATCTTCGCTTGACTCTTTTGTGATATCTGGTACTATATTGTCAAGATATACTAAAATTTCGTCTAATTTTTTATCTTTCATTGTAACCTCTGTAAATTTTTTCTTGAATTTTGTCAGCAATCAAAATTATGTCAAAAATAAATGAAACTCCCATAAATACTGCGATAGGCAGCCCGGGAAGTAAAAGCCCCGTAAAGTCTTTGAATAAAAAATAATTTATATCATCTTTAAATGCTATAAGAAAAACCAGTCCGATAATAAAAAATAATACGGAAAACCATTTAGCATAGACTTCTGCAGTACTTGTTAAGATAGGTTCTACGCCTGTTTGCAGGTAATCTTCTATTTTTTCTTTGATATCCGGCTGTGTTCCTGCACCTTCAAATTTGTATGAAAAATGATTTACCATTTTGCCGTAATCAATTATTTTATAAATAAAATTCATGGGTCTTACAGGAGTATTTTTCAGGGAAAAGCTTTTATTATTCAAAACTGTAAAATCCAGTTCTATTTCATTTAATACAATCATTCTGCCTCCCTTTGTATATACTAGCGTTGTATTCAAAATCATTTCTAAATTCTTTATTTCTCCATACCCGCATACAAAATTGTATTGAGGGCGGTTAAAATTAAATTTTACTCTGTCCGGCAGAAAGTCAACGGATTTGAGATTTAGTGATGAAGCAAGTTTTTTTAGTCCTAAATATCTTTGTACTATTGCAATTATCAGGCCAGTGTAGAATATTACCGGTAAAGAAATAAGCAGCAATACATCTGCAATGCTTTCCTGCGAACTCAAAGAAGCTAAAGCCCAGGAGAAAAATCCGGAAATTGTTTTTTGTACATCCGCAGAAAGATATATATAAGCCAGAATTGTTCCGGCTGTGTACAGCCCTGCAAATAATGCAAAAAATAATATAAATTTTATTGAAGTTTTTGCGGAAACATTGTTTATATGCATAAAAATTACCTTTCCTGTTGTATTAACTTAAGTCTCTGTATTGTTGACGGATGGGTAGAAAAATATTGTAAAAATTCGGGATATTTTTCTTTCTCCTCAAGCATTTTAAAAAATTTGACAGCACCCTCATTGTTTCCATACAACTTAAAAACAATTTTATTAGCATACAGGTCTGCTTCACGCTCCTGTTTTCTAGAGTATGTAAGACCGTTTAAATCGGAAATACTGCCGAGTGTAAGATTTATATCATTATTGCCTGAAGCAAAGATTGATGTAATGGCTGCAGCAATGATTTGCCTGCTCATACTTTTTAAATGATCTCTGTGTGCGTAGTGTCCGAGTTCGTGTGCAAGAACAAATGCCAGCATTTCTTCATCTTTTATTTCTTTTAAAAGTCCCTGCGTAACAAATATATTTCCGTTCGGTGTTATAAATGCATTAATCTGTTTTTCAGGAACTTCATAAATCGGAAATTTGGATTTCCCCTGCAAATTTTTATCAAGCGGTATAATTCTATTTCTTATATTTTCAAGTTTTATAATATTTTCATTTTTAGATGAAACTTTAGGCTTAGTACCGAAGGAAAAAGCATTTTCTATCTTTATTTGAGTTTCATTTGACATTCTGTCAATAAAGAAACTTCCAATGCTGTCTGCAAAAATATATATTAGAAAACAGATTGCGGCAATACCTGCAAGTAAAATTACAAATTCAATGCCGGCATTTGATTTCCCGACGTTAACATTATCTTCTATGACGTTTAAATATTTTTCTTCAAGACTCTTATTCATAAGTTATTGCTGTTCCATAAGCTATTATTGCACATTGAGGAACTGTTTCTTGTCCGTAAGTATCATTTATCATCACAGATTCTATGCGGGTATTGATTATAAAATTTGCTCCGCGTGCTTTTTCACGCATCCTTAAGATTGCTTCACGTCTGCCTCTGTCTATTACTGACTCAAAAGTTGTAAGTCTTCCGCCAAACAAATTTTTCAGGCCTGCAACAAAATTCTTAAAATAATCTCCGCTTATAACACATTCGCCTGTTACAAGTTCAATTTTTTTAATTTTTTTGTCTGTATGCCATGTTTTTGCGCCAAAATTAATAATAGGTTTTCTAATAAGCGCAATTTCCCGCTTTTTAATATTTTCAAAATGCCGTTTTTCAATAATCGAGCCGGTAAAAAAAGTAAAACCGAGAATAATCAGTAGTAATAATATATCACCCATGGCAAATTATCCTTTCGGTTCGACTTTTACGGCTGTTCCGTAAGCGTAAACTTCTGCTGCGCCGACTGTAACGGAAGATGTTGCAAGTCTTACGTTAATAACAGCATTTGCTCCCATTTTCTGCGCTTGCTGCTCCATACGTGATATAGCTTCTTTACGGGCTTCGGTTAATAATTCAGTGTAGCTTTTTAATTCGCCGCCAACCATGTTTTTTAGGCCGGCTCCAATATCTTTAATCGCATTTTTAGCTCTGACAGTACTCCCTGTCACAAGCCCGTATTGTGCAGTAATAACCATTCCAGGAACAGATTCTATGTTTGTCAAAATCATATTCATAACCTCCGTCATTATTTTATGCGAATGCGGAGGTTTTGTAATCATATATATAATGTAGAGTTACTTAATAACCTCTATTGTGTCATAATCCACAAGATATGGCAGGTGTTCTTCTGTTATCAATTCCCCCGGAAGCAGCACTGCAATCCCTGGCGGGCACTCTGCAATTACTTCTGCGGCAATACGTCCGACTGCGTGTTCTTTAGGAATTACTTCTTTATGAGAGTAAAAAGCTTCTCTGAGAGTCATTTTTATAATCGGTTCAAGCATCGGCATGTGTTTTTTCTTTTCAAGGTAGCAGATATCTGTATAATTTGTTTTATCAATTTGGCGCAAGCATTTTACAAGATACTGCATATCAGCTCTTGTGTTACCGATGTTGGAAAGGATTAAAAGCCCTGCATCTGATGCACTTTCAACTTCTATGTTAAAATCAATTTCCAGAATTGATTCAAGACGCTTGCCAGAAAGTCTGTCATCGCGTATAAACACTTTTGTAATATCTGTTTTGTAGCCAAAATCAGGCTGTAAATGATGAATGTGTTCAAGTTTGTCGATTTCTCTGCGTAAATATTTTGCGTTTTGAACCGCGCGTTCAAGCTGTTTTCTGCCTCTTTGGCTGTCTAAATTGGCGCGTGCAGCGTCTAAACTTGCAAGAAGCATTAATGAAGGACTTGTTGTATGCAGTAATTTAAGTGCTTTTTCAACCGCATCAGCGTCTATCATTGAATTTTCGGCAATATGAAGCATAGAACTCTGGCTCATACTTCCGCCTGTTTTGTGAAGCGAATGAACAACCGCATCAGCCCCTAATTTCAATGCAGATGTCGGAAGATGATTGTTGAAATTCCACAGACATGCGTGCGCCTCGTCAACAATAAGAGGTACATTGTGCTTTTTACAAATTTCTGAAATTGATTTTATGTCGGACACAACGCCTTCATAAGTCGGGTTTGTAATCCATACCATTGAAGCATCGGGGTTTTTGCCCAGCATTTCTTCAACGCTTTCCGGTGTAACATTGCCCCATATTCCCCATTCATCAAACTTTTTCGGGATTAACCACAAAGGTTCTGCACCGGAAATTATCATACCTGTTAAAATTGAGCGGTGGCAGTTGCGGTTTGTGATAATTTTTTTGCCTTTTCCTGTCAAAGCCATTGCAAGTGCAAGGTTTCCGGCAGTTGAACCGTTAATTAAAAAGAAAGTTTTTTTAGCGCCGAAAGCCTGCGCTGCTAATTCCTGTGCTTCTTTTATCGGGCCTGTTGCAGGATGAAGTGTTCCGAGCCCGTCAAACTCATCTGTTGTATCAATTGAAAGAGCCTTGGCTCCGATAAGTTTTTTAAACTCAGGCAGCGAACCGTTTCCTCTTGTGTGGCCGGGGATATGAAACTGATATGACGGGGTTTCATAAGCTTTTTTGAGGGCTTCTACAATTGGGGCTTTTACTTTTATTTTTGTATATTTATTTTCTGCAGTTTTGTTCATAGATTTTTTTGTTACATTTGTCATAATAATTAATATACACTAAAAAAATTTTTTTTTGCACATATTTTGTGTTACATTAATATTTGTGAACTATTTTTTTAAGAGAATAGCCGTAATATTGATTTTAATGCTTTTTGCCCCGCCGGTGTTTGCTTTTGGAAAAAATAAACACAGTGAAATTAAACCTGCTGAAACTCAAGAAGTTATTCATCTTGATGTTACAAAAAATGAAACAGAACAAGCATCTGTTGAGGATATCCAAAAGAAGAATAATGACTGGGTTCAAAAAGACGTTGTACGCGATAACGTTGATACTGAGTTCTCAATTTTTGATAATTTATTTGATACTGATAAGGACTTTGATCATCCGTTTAAGTTTGAAGAGGAATCGTTATTCGGCAGAATTTATAAGAAAAAACTTGAGCGGACTTCAATCCCTTCCTATCTTTTGCAGGATGAATTGACTTTTAAATACAAAAAAGGGCCTATAGACAGGGTTCAATTTTATGGTGCTTATCAGGGTAATTTCGGATTTAATTTTGAAGGCGCGGATTACGATACTGATTATGGTTTCGGGTTTATGGAAGCCGGTGTTGTCGGGGATTTTAAAGATAAAAACACTGATTTTAAATTGCAGTTTAATTTTAAGCCCGGCGAAAACAGGACGTATCTCCAAGGCCTTGTGACAGATGCTTATATAATGAATACGCGCATACCGCATCATAAGATTATTGTCGGTAATTCCAGAAATCAGGTTGGTTTTGAAGGCGGTATGGGCTCATACGTTCTTCCTTTTGCAATGCGCTCGCAGATTTCAAGAACCTTTGGTAATACAAGAGCCCTGGGTTTAAGGGTTGTAGGTGATTATGATCTGGTAGACTACAGTTTGGCATTGAACAGTTCTGACAGATTTTTCAAATCATTTTTCCCTGGAGCAGAATTTACAGGCTGGGTAAACTTTAAACCGCTCGGCAAAACTGACGGCAAATACGGGATACTTGTTCTGGGCGGCGGTTTAAACGCGGGGCATAACGATACTGATTACACAGTGGGCGGTGCTTATGCAAGCTACAGGTACAAAAAATTTATGGCAAACTTTGAATACGCTATAGCAGACGGCTACAACGGAACATATAGAAGCACGGATAAAGCAGAAGGTTTTTATACAACAATTGCATACAGGATTACGCAAAAACTTCATATTCTGGCACGTTATGACCAGTTTGACCCTAACCGCGATATTGCTGATAACAAGCGCCGTGAATACTCAATAGGTCTGAACTATTTTATAAAGGGGCAGGCATTAAGGCTTATTTTGAATTATGTTTTTTGTGATAACGAAAATACCGAGGACAGCCACAGAATTATTTTAGGAACGCAGATACTGTTATAGGTTTATTTTTCTCCGTTTTCTTAATATAATTTGACTATATGGAATTTAATCAATTTAAAAAACGTATAGGTCTTAAAATTAAATATTATAGAAATTTGAGAGATTTGACTCAAGAAGTATTGTCTGAAAAAATAGATTGTTCCGTTAACTATTTGAGTCTAGTTGAAAACGGACACAAAAATATAAGCCTAAATATGATTTATAGAATTTCTAAGGCTCTTGATGTAAGCATTTCAAAAATCTTTGAGTTCGAGGATTAATGTTTCAGGGGTTAAGGCAGACATTCCCAGTAAGTTTTAGTACTGTCCCACGGGCATCTGTTCTGCAGTGCATATAGAGCGCAGGTCGCTCCGTTTATATCACTCGTACTTGTATTAGAGCATTTATCTTCATTTTCCTCCGTATCATTATAGTGACATCCGGATTCATCACATACCATTTCTGATTCCGAATCTGCCGGAATAAGCTTTGTCGTATCTCTACGACTAACGAAAATAAATATATCATGCCCGAGTGCATTCGGTCCTTTGTACAAACCGTTCGTATCTATAGTGAACCATAAACCGCCACAGTTTTGTACTATGGATAAAATACTGCCATCAGATGTTATAAAAGCGTTTTTTGCTCCCATATATTGGGAGCACTGCGGAGCCCTCATTGGCTTATTTTTATTAAAGTTTTTTGCTTTATTAATATAATCATATTTTTCTTTGTCTGAAATTAATTTCAAATGTTTATATTTTGAATAAACAGCCTGAGCAAATTCTGAATTATAATTAACCAACTGGCTGGAATCAAAAACGGGTAATCCTTCTGCTATAACAAGATTAAAAACATTATGGAGATTTGAATATGATTTTTTAAATGCTACTTCCAGATCTTTCTGTTCTTTTTTTTGGATTAATGACGGCAGGGTCATTGCGGCAACAACTCCAATAATACCAAGTGTGATAAGCACTTCGGCAAGAGTAAATGCTTTTTTTTCGCAAAATTGCCTTTGATTTAAATTTGTTAGATTATTCATTATATTTATCATACAATCTCCACAAAAATATAAATTAGATTATATATAAATAATTCAAACTACTTATATATAGATTAATATAACTTATTTTACACCTTTAGTCAAGGTAACATATAATTGTAAGATGATTATTAACGATATGACGGATTTTCAGCTTGTAAAATTCCTTTTGAATAAAGAATACATGCTGCAAAAGGAATTATCTGAAAAATTAAATGAGTATTCGGGTAAAAACACAAAGCCTGCTAATTTTTCGGCAAAATTAAAGCGCGAATATTTAACTTTCAAAGATTTGAAAGCAATTTGTGATATTTTAGGTTATAATTTAATTATAGAAAAGCGCAAAAATTAACGTTATAATGTATTTATACATTATAATTCAAGAACAATTATATATAAGTGGTTTAGTTTTCTTTTTCGTCTTCTTTATGGTGTTTTACGTCTTCTTTAATAACAATCAGGTTGTTAATAATTTTCATTGCACATGTCGGTAGAACAACATCACTCAATCCTGTTGCGATACCGATAATTTTGCCGGCGCCTAAGATTACTTCTTCACCTTTGTAATAAAATTTGTAATCATCTTTTCTGTCTGAACGGATTGTTACTTTTTCCATTTTCAGTTTCTCCTTTTTATTTCATTCTTTTTCCGTTTTTATCGAAATATATACCGTTTTGCATAACTTCTTCATATATTTCTTTATCCTGCTTAAAACTTTGTTCAGTATACGGATAAAAATCTATGCATACATCCATATCGGTTTCGATTTTTCCTATAATCGGCCATATCTGCTCGCGTTTGGATTTGTCTTCAATATCGAAAATTCCTGCAAGTTCTATATCTTCATCCTCATGCATCTGTCCGTCAGTGTGAACCCCGAAAAGATACATCCCTTTGAAATCATTAAAGATGCGATTAAAAGCTGCAGATAGTCTTACAATTACTTCATCAACCGAATTTGCCATAACAATTATCCTATATTATTTATAACATCGTTTCTGTCAACACTAACCTGTTCGGATGTTTCAAGATTTTTTATTGAAACTTTATTTGATTTAATTTCGTCTTCGCCTAAAATAAGTGCATATTTTGCAACTTTTGAAGCTTTTTCAAGCTGTTTGGTAAATTTTTTATTCGCAAGGTCAAATTCAACTTTTATTCCTTTAACTCTTAATTCCTGAGCAAGTTCAAACGCGTCTGAAGGAGAATTGCAAACGATGTATGCATCGAGTTTTTCAGGTTCGACATCCGGGAGTAAAGAATTTAGCCTTTCCATACCCATTGCCCAACCCACAGCAGGCGTGTCTTCTCCGCCAAGGTTTTTGACAAGACTGTCATATCGTCCGCCGCCGCAGACTGCATTTTGTGAGCCTAAATTGTTCGATTTTATCTCAAAAACCGTTCTGTTATAGTAATCCAGACCTCTGACTAAAAGTTTGTTTTCAACGTAAGGAACATTAAGCTTTGTCAGGTATGATTTTAAGTCGCTGTAATGTTTTGCGCATTCTTCGCATATAAAATCTGATTGAATAACTTTTTGAATTTCCGGTTTTGCAAAAATTTCTTTGCAGCTGTCCACCTTACAATCAAGAAGCCTCAAAGGATTTTTTTCATAGCGGTTTTGGCAATCCTCGCAAAGGTGATTGAATTCAGGTTTTAAAACTTCTTTAATTCTTTTTTTATATTCTTCGCGGCAATTCGGGCAGCCGAGAGAATTTATTTCGACTTCCAAATCGTTTAACCCTAAAGATTTCAGATAATCAACCGCAAGAAGAATAACTTCGGCGTCAGCTGTAGGCTCTTTAATTCCGAACATTTCAACACCGACCTGATGGAATTGTCTTTGTCTGCCTGCCTGCGGGCGCTCGTAGCGGAACATAGGGCCTTTATACCAGAGTTTTACAGGCGCAGACAGCCTTGCCATACCGTTTTCTATAAACGAGCGTACGACACCTGCCGTGTTTTCTGGACGCAGGGTAATTGAGCGGTCGCTTTTTTCAAATGTGTACATTTCTTTGTTCACGATATCGGTTGTATCACCGACACCGCGTGCAAAAAGTTCTGTTGCTTCCAAAATCGGGGTTCTGATTTCTTTATAGCCGTATTTTGAAAAAATCTCAAGCGCGTTTTTCTCTAACCTGTGCCATTTTTCGGCTTCCTGAGGTAAAATGTCTTTTGTTCCTTTGAGTACTTTTATCATTTTTGTCATAAAGCTATTATATAAATTTGAGGCTAAATTGTCAAATATATGCTTTATTTAATTCGTAATAATACTAAATTATTTTATAAATCAAATAATAAATAATCGAAGAAATAATCATGCAGGCAGGGATTGTTAAGACCCAGGCAATTACGATATTTCCGACTATTCTCCATTTGACCGCATGCGCATGGAAAGTTGAGCCCACACCCATAATTGCTGTTGAAATAACATGGGTTGTGCTCAATGGAATTCCAAAATGCGATGCGGTTAAAATCAATCCGGCTGCTGATGTTTCTGCTGCAAATCCGTGTATAGGCTTAAGTTTTATAATTTTATGCCCCATTGTTTTTATGATTTTCCATCCGCCGTTCATTGTTCCGGCAGCCATAGTGAGTGCGCAGGCAATGATTACATAAATAGGAATTTCAAACTCGCCTGACGGGCCTGTATGTAAAACTCCGCCTGCCAAAAGCGCAAGTGTTATTATACCCATTGTTTTTTGAGCATCGTTTGATCCGTGGCTTAATGCCATCAAGCCTGATGATATTAACTGCAGTTTTCTGAATTGTTTGTTAACAGTTTGCGGGTTTTCACGCAAAATAAGAATTACCCACGCAATCAAAAGCATTAAGGTAAAGCCTACGCAAAAACCAAGAACCGGTGATGTAAACATCGGAATTATTACTTTATCTATAAGTGTATGAAAGTGTACTACATCTACTCCCGCTTTTACAATTGCGGCTCCTAAAAGTCCGCCGATAAGTGCGTGTGAAGAACTTGACGGAAGTCCGAGCCACCAGGTGAATAAGTTCCATATAACCGCAGCCAGAAGTGCACAGAAAATTACGGTTAAAGTAATCATATCAGCGTTTACAATACCCGAACCTATTGTTTTTGCAACGTGTGTGCCTGTTAATGCTCCGACAAATTCAAGGCTTGCTCCAAATAGTACCGCCTGTTTAGGCGACAAAACTTTTGTTGAAACTACTGTTGCAATAGCGTTTGCGCAGTCATGGAAACCGTTTATAAATTCAAATGCAAGAGCTACAAGCACTACAGCTATTAAAAGTAAAATTGTTATTGACATGAAAATTCCTTTTTTGTGAAGATTGTCAGGCTGAACGCCGGATTGATATTTTTTAACAAGATTCCGAAACAAGTTCGGAATGACTGTTTATTTTTAACTTTGTTTCAAAACAACATTCAAAATTGTATCTGATACAAAGAAACATGCATCAAATGCGTTTTCAATTTCTTTATACATATCTCTTAATTTTATAACATCAAGAGCTTCGTATTTGCCTGAAAACAAATTTGCCATTGCACGGCGGTGAATTTCATCTCCATGAGATTCTATTTCTTTCATTTCGATGTTAAGTTCAGTTATTTCTTCCAAATCAGAAACTTTTTTGAACTGTTTTGTAATCTCGCCGAGTTTTTCGGTTGCCTGAACTAAAGTTAAAGCCTGTTCTTTCATCTCGTCAGTGTAGTTGTTCAATCTGTACACTTCCAAATTCAAGCAGGCTTTTACGATTTTTTTTGTTATTTTATTCAATTGAACTGCAATAGTTTGAATATCTTCTCTTTCAATCGGGGTAATAAAACTTTTGTTAAGCTGTTTCAGGCAGGCTTTATAAGATAATTTGCCTTTCTTTTTATATTTTAAAGCTTTTTCTTTATACTCATCAGTCAGGTGGTTGTGCATAATTTCATCATACAATCTTGCGGTTTTCTGACAGATTTCCGCGCTGTCCTGAAAATATGTAAAAAACATCTTGTCCTCAGGCGGCATGATGTATGACATCAAATTAAATTTTGGCATAATTTTTTCTCCTTAATTGAGATGCGGAATTTTATCCACACACGCCAAGCATACTTGAAAAACACTTCTTTGAAAAGGGTATCGTTACAATTTTTAATTAACTTTTACAACTGTGTGCCATGCAGCCTTCGGGTTCTGCATGGATTGAGATTATGCAGTCCCCTAGAGTTTTTGTGATTTCTGTTTCTATGTTGTCGCAGATTTTATGGCAATCTTCTATGGTCATGTTCTTCGGGAAAAGTAAAATCATATCAATCTGCTTTTCAGGCCCTATGTTTCTCCCTCTGAGAGTTTTGTAGCCGTGTACTCCTTTATCTTTAAAGTTTTCTATAATTTTTTCAACGGCTTCAATATCACTTTTTGGAAGGGAGCCGTCAAGAAGATTATTCAAAGTTTCTTTGGAAATAGAAAATCCTGCTTTAAAAATAAATAATGCTACAATTATTGCAATTATCGGGTCTAAGATATGAATACCCGTCAGCTTTATCAACACCAAACCTGCCATAACACCGAGTGACGAATAAATATCTGTTCTTAAATGTTCGCCGTCCGCAAAAAGGGAAATAGAATTGGATTTTTTAGCGACTTTAAAAAGAATACTGCTGACTATATAGTTTGCTACGACTGCGAATAACATAACAGCAATACCCAGAGTTGTATCAACTTCAGCGCTGCCGTGGGAAATCAGTTTTTTAACAGCTTCATAAATTATAAAAAGCCCTGCAAAAATAATTAATCCGCCTTCAATAAATCCTGATATATCTTCGTATTTTCCATGCCCGAAAGGGTGGTCGCTGTCTGCGGGTTCTGATGATTTCATAACGGCAAAGAAAGTTAAAACAGAGGCCAGACAGTCGCTCAGAGAGTGTATTGCCTCTGAAATTATACTTATAGAGCCTGAAATAATTCCGGCAATGAATTTTAATATAATTATGACTGCGTTTGAGGTTATTGAAAGTCCTGCCGCAAATTTTTTTTCTTTTGTAATGTCCATTTTTTCTCTTTTTTATAATGTGATTAGGCGCATTATACCTTGTTAATGACGGTTCACGTTACTGCGGGTTTGAGCAGCAATCACATTATACTATTTATTTTCTTTTCAGATATTTTAACATGTTTTTCGTCTGTTTATCAACCCTTAAGGACTCACAAATTTTTTGAATACTTTTGTTAAAAGTCCAGTCGTCAAGGTTCGAGTTTTTCAGATAGTCTAAAGTTTTTTCAGGGAATTTTATGTAACAAATGGAAAGTGCCCAGGCAGCAGCCATTCTGGTGTAGTATCGTTCATCTTTAAAGTTATCTATTAGTTTTAAGACTCTGTCAATGAAATCAGTATCAATATAATATGAAAGAAGTATCACGTATGCGAAACGTATATCATATTCGTTTTTGGATTTAAAATACGGCTGAATAAATTCCCAGACAAGGTTTTTGTTATCTGATACAAATTTAATACTATTGCAAAAAGTATCACAAACTGCCCAGTTATCAATTTTGGGTATAAAATTTTTTATATATAGTAAAATTTTTTGCGGCGGTTGTTTAATAAGTCCGATTACCATTCCCTGAAGCATTACTTCTTCCATGTATTCGCAATTTTTACGGTTTACAAAATTCTCCCAATCGCCTGACCTGTAAATCTCTTTTGCAATTTTCCTGAGTGTTGGAATTCTTACACCGAGAACATTATTGATATTTGGAATTAAAGATGCAGAAAATTTTTGAAAATCTTTTTCTGATTGTGATATAAGTCTTTGTTTTATGTCCATAAAAGGATTTTAGCATGAAAATTTGTCCGGAATATGTTATAATATTTACGGGGTGAAAAATGATTGACTACGATAGTTTGTTTGAAAAAATTCCGCGCGTAAAAAAAATTCTTGATGACGGCAAAAACAGTATTCTATACCATTACACAAAACCTGAAAAACTTTTGAGCATACTTGAATCAGGTACAATAAGATTTTCCAATGCGCTCTATCTTAATGACAAAGAGGAAGTAACCTATTCTTACAAACTTATCTGCACTCTGGCTGATGAAATGCCTGATTTAAACCAGTCGCTTTTGAAAAAAATTAAAGAACATTTTTTTACAAAATATACAAATATTATTAACGGTTCCAACGATTTCGGCTATAAATACGAGTATTATACAATCTCTTTTTCCACAGAAGCCGACAACCTCACCCTCTGGAATAATTACGCAAAAGGCCAGAAATATACAGGTTACAACATTGGCTTTTGTAAAAAAGACTTGCTTGCGGATATGGCAAAAATAGGGTTTGATTCAGTTTATGGCAATATAATCTACGATAGAGCAAAACAGATTACGATTTTAAAACTTATTTTTGAAAAATGGAACAGGCAGTATGAAAAATTGCTTAAAAGCTCTAAAAAAGATATATCTGAAAAGCGTGTGGATACAGTTTTAGAGCTTATTGATATTTTGAGTATTATAAGTTTATTCTTTAAAAACCCGCATTTTAAAGACGAAAAAGAATACAGAATAATTTTTATAAACAATTTCGGTGCGAATTTTGCAAAACAGACGAAAATCTGCGAGAAAAACGGGCTTTTTGTTCCATATATTGAATATAAATTTCTTAAAAAGACTGTTAATTCAATAAATATCGGCCCGACGTTTGATGAGAGTATTTTTTACACAAGCACATGCAGAATGCTTGCAAATTTCGGCTATGAGAAAAAGACAGTCAACCGCTCAAAAATACCTCTGAGGTACTAAATACCCTCTCTCTAACTCTCTCCCCGGGAGAGAGGATATTTAACTTTTCCCTCCCTTTGGGGAGGGACTAAGGGAGAGGGTAAGTTATTATAACTGCATTTCAATCCACTGCATAATAATATTTACTACATATTCCTGCTGTGTTGGGGTAAGTTCGATGCCTTTTTGAATTTTATGCCATTTAAAAAGACAGCCTCTGCAGCAGGTAGCTGTTGCATGTTGTGCGATAAAGACTGGATGTCCCTTCATCGGGGTTTGTTTTCCGTCGTTTGGGATAATGGCAGGCGCAAGCCGTTTGGATATAAAATCACAGGCATGGCGTCTTATTGTATCCAACCCTTTTTCATTTATGTAATCAATATCTTTTTGTTTAAGTTTGAATTTACTCCTGAATTCTGATTTAGCGAGTTTTTGAAAAATTTTGTCCATTTTTTCTGCGTCCTATGCTTACTTGTTTTGTCATGCTGAACTTGTTTCAGCATCTCAATCAGATCGTACAACACGGATGTCAATCCGGCAATCAGGATGACAAATCATATATTTGTAAATAAATGTAACATATATTTGTAAATTTTTAAAGTTTGTCATTAAAAGAGCCGTAGATGCATGTGTAGGTACAAAAATACAGAAATGTAAAGAAATGTGAAGTTAGAAAATACTTCTCAAACGCAGTAAAATCAAAGATTTTTCAGCGAAAAGCATGTAAAGATATTTTGTAAAAGGCAATTTGCGATAAAAAAATGTTTTTACATGGATATAGAGAAGTATAAAAGTTTAATTTTCATGCAAAAAAATTGAAAATTAATAGAAAGGACCGAAGTATGGGTGCAAATCAAATAACAGGATTAAATGGGACGTATTTTGCCGGAGCTGTGCCTGAAGAGATAAAGAGGCAGGAAAATGATGGTAAGGTACAAATTCTAGTGTTTGGAAATCACGGGTATCTTGTTATACCGAAGGAACAGACCCGTATTGTTGGTCTAGATGTTGAGCATTCAGGAAATACACGTGCTGATGATGTTACCACCAGTTCTAGTACAAGCACAACGATTGATTTAAGCGGGTATGATAGAAATTTTATTGCAATTTTGCAAAATCAAAGGCTTATTACAACTGCAGATGCTGATTTTAAAAAATGTACTGTAGCAGCAGGGCAAGAAGCTCAATTAAATGCTGCAATTGGTGAATACAATAGTTTGCCGGATAAAATGGATGAAGTTGTTTTTAGCGGCGATCAAAGTGTTCAGGATAAGATTAAAGCTCAGTTGAAAGAACAGGGTATAATTGATGATGAAGGTAATATAATAAATAAAACTGGATTTGCAGAGTTATGTACTAATGGCATAACTGTTGACGGTAAGATATATAAATTTAATAAAGAAAAAGACGGTCAGATTGATGTTAACTATAGTGATGTGACAACATCTACTGTTGATAGCAAATTTAAAGAAATGAATCCTGCTTTTATTGAAAAGATGAAGGCTCAGAATGAACATTGGAAAGCACAATTAAAAGAATTAGAAAAATCAGGTATTGTTTCAATTATAGATGGCAGATATTTTACAAATGATCCGAGGTTGCAAAAACCTCAGACAGAGGATGTTCAAAATACGGAATTTGACCCTACAACTTTAGTTGGCAACGATGAAGCTATTGAGGCTAGAGAAACTAGGTTGCAGGAAGAATTTTTGAGTTTGTATGATACAAACCCTGATAATGCAATGGATACTCTTTTGCATACTAAATATTATAAGCAGTATAAAGCATTAGAAAATGCTTTAATAGAAATGAATACTGATGATAATTCCAATGTAAAAAATAAAGACTATGGAAATGAAGTTGCATATAGAAGAAAAGGTACACTTGCAAGAGCGTATTATGCTCAGTCACAAGATACTAATGGTAATGTAGTATATGAATATGCATCTCCGGAAGAAGTAGAAAAATTTCAACAAAAAGTTAATAAGCATAAAGAAGATTTATTGAAATTAAATAATATTGAACAAATTGACGAATATAAAACATTCTTTGGTGATGTTTTAGACGATAATATTGATGGGTTAAGTGAAATTCAGTTGCAGCAGTTGGCTGAAGCGAAAGCTTATAATGAGGGTTTGACAGATGCCCAAATTAAAAACATGGCATCAACTCAATTTAAGAATCGTTTTAATACTGAGATGAACAATGTTGCTCAGGATTATTATCAGCGAATTAAGGAAGCTGAAGCCAAAGGTGATACAAAAAAAGTTGAAAAATTACGCCGGAAAATGAATGAAGAGTTGCAAAAAATTAGTGACGAACAAATCCGTACTGAAAATGAAGATCGTGGTGATTATGCTGCTCTTATGGCTCGGGGCCAGGTAAATAGTGAAATTGCTGAAGGTAATTTTAAAAAGACTAATCCGACTTATGAAAGTATTGTAGCAGCTTGTCCTGAGGCCGCAAAATTTATTGAAGCTAATAAAAATAAGTTTTATAAAAGAGATACAAATGGTAATATAACCAATGAATTTGACCCTCAAGCATGGAAGGATTTTTGGTTGAATAAAAGTTCTTCTCGTGAGGATAATAATACTGATGTAGATAATAATCGTATACAGGATTATTTTATGTCTTTAGGTGAAGCTGAAGATGTACTAAGAGGAAATGCTTTAGGAAATCAAGATGAAGTTTATATTGGTTTAGAAGCATTATTTAAAGGTGAAAAAGAGAATAAATTGATAAATCTTGCCCGTGACATGGCAGAAACAGCAGGTGTTGTTACTGAAAATAACAGAACTGCAGGCTTAAGAACAGCACATGTATTTAAAGAAATGGGCAAAGGTGCGGCAGGTGCAGCAGCAGCAGATATTTTAGGAAACTTTGTTTTAAGTAAAATTCGAATTCCTTATGCGGGTCAGGTTGCAGGTACTGTTACGGGTAATATTTCAGGGACTGTTAATTGGGCACAAAGCGGAACAATTCAAGACTTTGACAGATTTGTGTCTGAAACTTATGAAAACGGCAGATTAATTGACTCTCAAGTAACAGAAGTAATAGAAGAACATCCTTGGTCTTGCAGCGGTTCGGAAAATTATAGTCAAGATTACAGCCAGGATTATACACATGGATATAGCGGAAGTGAAAAAATAAGGAACTTTACTGTTGATCCTTGGGCTGTTGGTATTGGCGGTGTTGCCGGAACGATTAAAGGCTTGATAGATATGAGAAAAATCCATGATAAGGAGGATAAAAATTCTAGAGTCCAACAGTATGCTCGCAGGGATTATAATGAAGGGCCGCAAGTACAAACGATTTCACAACAAAGAACTCAACAGGCTGATGTTTATAGATATACTGCTCAAGTTGAAATAGCGACAGAACCTGTTGATAAAGAGATAGAAAACAAAAAATGCAGATTAAAAGCAAGACATTTTGCAAACGGTAATTATAATATGGCAGATAGTAAAAAAGATATGGTTTCTACATATTATGGTATTGCTCAAAATGATCCAAATTTTAATAAAGTATATGAATATGTCATGGAAAATATTAATGGTCTGAAAAAAGGTCAATATAATGATACTCAATATGTAAATAATATGACATATTTTCTTCCGGAACTTTTACCAGGATCATTAACCGGATTAAGTGTTGATTATGAATTAAAATTTGATCCTGAAACTAATCCGCAGGAATTGGATGATGTAAGAATTGAACTAGGCGGTAATTATAGACTGTCAGGTAAAAATAATACACAGAGAATTTCAACTCCTGGCGAAAATGCTTCAGGCTCTGTAACAGCGCAAAGAAAGAAAAAAGAAGTATAATATATGAATTTTTGTAAAAATTTATATAAAAAAAGTAAAGTATGCACTGATAAATGCCGTTTATATACATGTAAGTGTTCATGTGCATAAGAAAAAGAAACAGGTGAAATCCTATGATAACACAAGGTATTAATAAAAAAAGAGTAATAGCATTTATATTAAGCTTCTTGCTTGTTATGCAGCAGTCGCTTGCTTATCAAGCTTTGGCTTCAACTATTACTGATGCTTCAGGTAATCCAATTAAACCGACTTTAGGTGATAATACGTATGAAATAAGACCGGATGCTTTTAATGATAAAGGGATAGGGTTTAGTAGTTTTAAAGATTTAAATCTGTCAAAGGGTGATATATTAAACTTTATTTTTCAGGCATGGACTAATGGTCAGTGGACTGATTCTACCGGGACAACCCATCAAGCAGGCGGGTGGGATATTAATACTTTTGTAGCTCTTGTTCAAAATCAGATTAATATTGACGGTATTGTTAATGCAATAAGTAAAGTAACTGACAAAAACATTAATAATGGAAACATGGTATTTGTTTCTCCAAATGGTATGGTTGTCGGCGCTTCAGGTGTTTTGAATGTTGGTTCTTTGTCTGTTTATACACCGACGCAAGAAACATTTGATACGTTGAAATCCGGATTGCCGACGTCTACAACAGTTAATAATCAGAACTTTGCTCTTGGTACTTATATCAAAGATAAAACTTTTGACCCGTCAGTGTTAAGTATTGACGGAAATCAGTCTGTTACTATAAATGGCAGAGTTAGAGCTGTCGGCGATATTAACATAAATACCGGAACTTTAAATGTTACTCCGGATAGTTCTGTTCCTAATAGCGGTTTATTAATAGCAGGTGCAGGCGGAGACACAACTGTTTTGACTGATGAAACTGCTGCGAATACTCTATTTGAAAGCTTGGTTAATACTGATAATATGGATATGTCAGTAGCCAATAATAAGTTTGCTACTTCTAACGGAAATATTGTTATAACTACAGCAAAAGGTACTTCGATTGCAAAAGATGCTAAAGTTAAGAATTTTGGTTCCGGCAATATCACAATCACTAACACAGGTGCAAACGGTGTTAATATCGCAGGGGAGGTTTCTAACCCCAACGGAAATTTAACCGTTACAAACTCTGCCGGTAAACTTCTTGTTGATACTACAGGTATTGTTAAAAACAAAGGTACCATGACATTTACCAACAACGGTTCAGGTACAGGTATCGGACTAAACGGCACAATTTCTAATACGGGCACATTAATTGCTACAAACGAAACAGGTGCTAACGGTTTGCTGGTCGGCGGTACGGTCACAAATGACGGCACAGGAGATACTACTTTAACAAATAAAGTTGGTTCTTTAACAATTTCTAAATCTTTAACAAGTTCAGGCGGCGACCTGCTTGTTGATAACACAGGTGCAGGCGATTTGTTAGTAAGAGGTACTGTTAAAAATACAGGTGATGCCACATTCAAAAATGCAACAGGCGGTGCGTTGAATGTTACAGGTTCGATTACTAATGACGGAACTTTACTGGCTAATAACAGCGGTGCAGGCGGTTTATTAGTCGGCGGAACAGTAAACAACACCGGCAATGCAACTTTTACAAATACTAACGGTGCTTTGAATATAAGCGGTAATGTAACAAATACCGGAAACTTGACAATGACAAACAGCGGTAACGGCGGTCTGCTTGTATCAGGCAATGTTACAAATGGCGGCACCACTTCTTTAACTAACAGAGCAGGCAGATTAAATATTCAAGCCGGCGGTGTATTGAACGCAAACGGTTCAACATTAAATATTCTTAATGAAACTAACGGTACAGGCTTAACAATTGCCGGTACAGTAAACAACAAAGGTGCTGCGACTATTACAAATAATAACGGAGATTTACTTGTAAGCAATGGCGGTAAAATAACTTCTTCAGGTTCATCTTTAACTATTGCAAATAGTGGCAGCAACGGTATGAATATTGCCGGCACTGTTGAAAATACTAATAATGCAGCAAAAGTTGTTTTAGAAAATACAAACGGCGCTTTACTTGTAGATACAACAGGTATAGTAAATACTAACGGTACATCTTTAGATGTAACTAACACCGGTGCAGACGGAATGACTATTAAAGGTCAGATGACAAATACTGCGGGTACTGCAAGTTATACTAATGAAGCAGGCACTTTACTTGTAGATACAACAGGTATAGTAACTTCAAACGGTACATCATTGCTTGTAGATAACAGCGGCACAGACGGTATGGATATTCAAGGTAAAGTTAAAAATACCAATTCAGCTGCAACAGTTAAGTTTACAAACAGCAATTCTGATATGAAAATCGGCAGTGCCGGAGTAAGCAACAATATTGATTCAAATGCTAATGTAAATATACAGGTTACAAACGGTGACCTTCTTAATAACGGCGTAAACAATGTCTTGATTGCAACAACTAACGGTGCTAATTTAGATATAAATGTTACTAATGGTGCAATCGGCTCAGAAGTAGGCCCGAACGACGGAGTTTATACAGGCGTTGGCACAAATGCCCGCGACTTAACAAAATCAGTTAACATCGCTGTTGACGGAGATGTTAAAGCCGTAAGCACAGGTACAGGCTCGCTTATTAACCTTGCAAGTATCGACAAAGATATGAAAGTTGATCAGATTAAAGCTGACGGCCGTGTAATCCTTCTTGCTGATTCATCAACAAAAGGTAAAAATCCTTTCAATATTGTAAACGGCGGTGAAGCTGACAAAAAACATCCGAGCGTTGAAGGTACAGGTATTTCAATTATCGCAAGCGGAAATATCGGAGAAGCCGGTAATGCTTTGACCTTCAGACAAAACGGTGCTGAAAACATTTTCTACGGCGATGATGCAAGAAACCCTCACGTTCCGACAACTGTTGATGAAGGCAGCAATGGTGTTGATATGCTTGCTATAAAAGATATTCATATCAAAGGAATGGACGCTGATGACGGCAGCAAACTCGATACAAATATCGGCGGATTGATTTCAAGAGAAGGCTCTATCAATGCTGAATTCTCAGGCGATGTCTATGTTCGTGAAACAACAGCCGCAAACAGAATTGATTTAACTACACGTGGTAAAAATATGTATATCGAACATCTTGGCGAAGTCCCGACATACGCAAACGATTACTACGGAGAAAATACAAATATTCATCCTGAAAAAGCAAAACTTACTGCACTTGACCTGGGCAGCTATTGGGATGAAAATGAAAATCCAGAATATGAACACGCAGCTGATTCTACAATCGTTGTTAAAAACGGTACTTTAAGAGGCCAGGGCAATGACGGTAACGGTAGATATGATCAGGATGATAATTGGGTTCACGAACAAGACTTAACTCTTGTTGCAGATAACGCTTACGCAGGCGGCTACTACTTCAATATGGGTAAACACCGCGGAGAAAATGGAAATAAGTTTAATCCTTCTACAGTAGTTAAAGATGATACAACAGAGAAATTAACAAATGCAGCAGACGATAATAATTCTGAAATCTCAATCAGAGCAAAAGCTGTTAGACCTGAAGATGTTGAAGCAGTCGGCGGCGACCCTGAAAATCAAACTTCAGAAGGCGGTAACGGACGTAACTACTATTACGGCGGAAGCTCTCAAGGCGGAGATGAAGGATATGACGGCGTAAATGGCGGTAACGACGGCGATAAACAAGGAACAGAAGAAGATGACGATAACCTTGTAGTTCCTGAAGAGGAAGAAAATGAAGTTCCTCTCGACACTGATACCGATACAGATACTGACACGGATACAGATACCGACACGGATACAGATACTGATTCAGACGGCGACTCTGATACCGATACTGACACTGACAGTGATGATGATACCGACACTGACTCTGACACAGATACGGACACTGATACTGATGCCGATACCGATACAGATACAGATACGGATACTGACACGGACACTGATACAGACACAGATACAGATACGGATTCGGACGGCGACAGTGATACCGATACTGACACAGACAGTGATGATGACACTGATACTGATAACGATACAGATACGGATACCGATACTGATGTAGATACAGATAATGACAGTGATACAGACAGTGATATCGATAACGACAATGACGATGATACGGATTCTGATTCTGACACGGATATCGATAATGACGATGACACAGACAGTGACAACGATACCGATACAGATACAGATGCGGATACTGACCCGGATCCGGAACCTGAACCAGAACCTGAACCGGAACCAACTCCTGATATCAACTACGACTTTGGTAAAGAAGTATACAAACAGCGTGTCGTAAGTGACAAAGTTGATTCAATAGACAAACGTCAATTCATGAGATTTGACGCAGAAGGCAACCAGAACACAATTACATTTGAATCACCTACTGAAGGAGTTGTATCAATAACTGATATATCAAGAGGCGGTGTATCTCTTACACACAACAAAAAACTGAAAGTTGGAGATGTTGTTCCGGTACATATTCAATACGGTGATATTACAATTGATGCTAACGTAAAAATCGTTTCAGCAAGCGATGTAAAGGCCGGAGGTAAATTCATAGACCTTGATCAGGCAACAGCAAACAAATTGTTATACCTCAGCTTGATTGAAAAGAATGAACCAATAGTCCAGACAATACAAAACATATCAACAACAACAATTGATGATTAATAAATAAAAAAGAGGTTAAGATAATTTAACCTCTTTTTTTTACAAACTTTCTTCCTTCAAATCAAAATTTTCAACATTAACTTCTCTTAAAAAATCAATCCAACAGTTGTAATAATCAGCAAGGGCATAAGTATATCCGGCAACAATAGACCTGTAAGACTGCTCCATAACGATAAGCGTTGTCAGGGAAGATTTGCCCTGCGCGTAGTTCTTTTTTGCGACTTTTATAAGTTCGTTGGAATTTTTAAGCAGGTTGTCGTTATAATAGTTCAGATTTAATTTTGCTGTCAGAAATTTTTCATAAGCGCTGTGGAGATCATTTACTGCTTTGTTTTCAACAGAGGTATATTTCAATTCCGCCTGATTTACCTGCATTTTTGCGTTTTGAATTTCTGGTTTGAACGTGTAGAACAAAGGAATGTTAACAATATTTGCCCCTGCATAAGCACCGTTCATATATGCTCCTGATTCACTCATGCCCTTTGTCATAAATCCGTAGCCGCCTTGAAGTTCTATATCAGGAATTCTCTGGCGTGCAACGTAAACGAGGTTTTTCTTTGCAACATCAATTTCCTGTTTAGCAATTTTTATATCATATCTGTTTTTCAGGGAATTTTCCATTATTAATTCAAAAGGAGGCAATTTGTCGCGCGGTTTGGGGCTTAACAGGGCTATAAAATCATCTTTATCGGAAAAATTATCATCCTGTGCGTCATATTTTATTGAACCTTCATTTTTTATGTTTATTGCTTTGTTAAAATCAAACATGGCGCTTTTAACGTTGGCTTTTTGTGTATTTACCTGAATTACAAGCTGATTTAGAGCAATTTCGGTCTGGATAACATCGACTTCTTCAACTTCTCCTGCTGCTACACGTTTTTTTGCTATTTCCAGAAGGTCTTGCAAAAGCCGCTGTCGTGATTCCAGTACAAGCAGAATTTCTTTTGCAAGGACAAGATTTACATAAGCCTCTCTAACATCCATTTTGAGGTCAAATTTGATGTAATCAAGATTTTGTTTTGTGAGTTCCAAATTTGCAAGCGCTAATTTTTTTCTTGCATCGCGTTTGGCAATTTCAACAGTTTCTGACAGACCTGCTGTCTGCGGGTTGCCGCGCCCGATATCACCGATATTAAAAAATGTGTTAATTTGCGGGTTTTGCAGCCGGTTGGAAGCTTTTACTTTATTTTCAGCTATCCCAATATCCATTTTTGAAGCCTGATAGTCAATGTTGTTTTCAACAGCCATATCAAGAGCTTCCTGAAGCGAAATTTTTTTTATTTCGCCTGCATAAACCGAGGGGCAAATAAGTAGTATCAGCAATATTAGAATAAACTTTTTCATACGAATTCCTGACTGATAAAATTATATCACAATATAAATTCATTTTTTATGTATAATAATAAAATAAATTATTTAGGAAGGCGGTAGAAATTATGTTTGAAATTGACAGAGAAAAATGTATCCATTGCGGCCAGTGTATCAAAGACTGTTCTGCAAATGCTTTAGAATTTAATGATGAAAAAATCCCGGTAATTGATGAAAATAAATGTTTTAAATGCCAGCACTGTCTTGCAATCTGTCCGACAGGCGCGCTTTCTGTCTGCGGGAAAGCCCCTGAAAATTCAGACAAAATATATTTTCAAAACCCTGAAATGATTTTGAACTTAATAAAAAGCAGAAGAAGTTACAGACACTATAAACAGCAAAACCTTGACAGCACAAAAATGGACAAACTGAAAGATATGCTCAAATATGTTCCGACAGGCTGCAATTTCCATAAACTTCATTTTGCTTTTATTGATGATATAGAGGTGATGAACGAATTCAGAGGCTATGTAAACGGCAAAGTCGTTGACGCTCTTACTAAAAAGCCTGTAAAAGCTATTGTAAATAAATTCAACAAATACCTTAAATCATTCTTAAACGGCGATGATATTATTTTTAGAGGCGCTCCTCACTTGGTAGTTGTTTCAACACCTGTTAATGCACCTTGCTATTCTGTTGACCCGATGATTGCATTGAGCTACTTTGAACTTTATGCACAGAGTATGAATGTCGGAACCTGTTGGTGCGGGCTTGCGGAATTTTGTCTGATGATAATGCCTGAACTTTCCGATTACCTTGAAATTCCAAAGGGCTACAAGGCATCTTACGTTATGCTGTTTGGCGAGCCTGATATTAAATATGCAAGAACAGTTCAGCCTGAACCTTTTGAGATTACATCCGTGAAAAAAGGCGAATTTAAAAAACTCGGCTTTAAAGACAAAATGTTAAGATATTTCTGGAATTTGAAATAAACAAATGTGATAAAAGAAGATAAGCCGTTTATGAAAAGCTTATCTTCTTTTATTTTGCATATTTTCGCTGCATTATGATATTTCCGTCCTCATCATAAGCGTTTTCCCGCAGCCAGTGCGCAATCAGTCTGCCGTTAGGACTGTAGATAAAAGTTTCTTCCTTGCTTACCCTTAAACCCATATTCACAAGTTCTCCCATTGTTGTGTATTTGTAGGATTTGTAAGGATACTCAATCCCGTCTTTTTCTTCAGCGTAAATCAACTTGCCCTCATGCGAGTAATACCAGACATGATATTTATCCCTGTCATACATAACTGCATAAGTTCCGTCCGAGAAGAATGCAAGTGTTCTGTCTTTTAATTCTACATTCCCCTGCAAAGCATAGCCGAGATTTTCTCTGTTTTCGCTGTCTGTTAGATGTTTTGCAACCATATGGGGATTGAGCTTTTTAGGGGAAGTGTTTAACAATTCTTCCCTTGCGGAATTTACATCGTAAGTTACTTTTCCCGTAAGTAAGGTTTGAGCATTTACAGGAAGGATTATAAATAACACTAAAAAGAGAACTAAATTTTTTAACATGTCTATATTATTAACGATGTTTAAATCTTTTGTCAATTTTTGTACTAAAATATTACTGTATAATGTGAAAAAAAATGAATTATAAAGGGGAACCAATATGAAAACTATCCAGTATGAAACTTCAGGCACCTGCTGCCGCTTAATGCAGGTTACAATAGACGATAACGACACAATTGTTAACGTTGAATTTTTAGGAGGCTGCAACGGTAACCTCAAAGGGATAAAAAGTCTTGTTACAGGCATGAAAGTTGATGATGTAATCTCTAAACTTTCCGGTATAAGATGCGGGGACAAATCAACAAGCTGCCCTGACCAGTTAGCGCAATGCCTCAGCCAAATTAGGACAAAAGTTTAAAAAGTTTTTGTCTAAATACTAATCAATCGGGTAATTGCCTTATGAATAAAAAAAGTATTAAATATAATTAAATCTTTTTCATACTTCCAGCTATTCTTAATTCCAACGGAGCCTTGCGGCTCCTTTTTTTTATCCTTTTCACCGATTTGCGTAATATTTTATATATCAATGCCAGAGCCTTGCGGCTCCTTTTTTTTGTGCTACGCACGTAGCCACATTATATGTTTTGTATTAGTTTTTGTTTTCCCCTCCCTGATTAGGGAGGGAAAGGGGTGGGTAACAACGTTTCCTCTCCTTTGCAAGGAGAGGGTTAGGGTGAGGTTTCTTTTACCCTTGAGGGGATTAACAATAAATCATGTATTTTATATTATATTTATGCTAATATACAAAAAAACAGAAAGGGTTTATATGAAAAAAATTATTTTGGCGTTATGTTTGGTATTGTTGAGTACACCTGTATTTGCAAATAGTATGAAACCGGTTCTGAACGACAATCAGGTTATCTATTCTCCTTCTACAAAAACCTGGCATAAGGACGGTGTTTTTAAAGACGGAATTGCTTTAACTAAAAAAACTTCTTCCGGCACAGGCAATTATTCCATATATTACAATATGGATAACGAAATTATGCTCGGTTCAAATTACGAATTTTTGTATGACGGCCGTTTAATATCCTGCCACAACGCAGATTTAAAGATTTTTGAATTAGTTTACAACGGAAAGTTTTTTGAAGAAAAAGAATTGACAGAGGAGCAGATTAAAGAAATATTTCCTGATGCGGAAATTATTAAGATTTCCCAGTTTACAGACCAAAAGCTTACTGTTAAAAAGCCGGCATTTGAAAAAAAGAAATTTTTACTTCTGAATGATACAGACGAATATTTTTATAAATATTCTTTCAAACCCAAAAGTGTTAAATATTCTCCGGTAGCAGGTTTTTTTAAAGCGTCATCTATAGGCAGGATAACATTTTCGCACTTCGGTCAGGACAAATACACTATTTATGTAAAAAATACCTTTAAAAAATAAATTATGATTTATTAGAATTAAGTTTTTTAGAAATTCTGCATGAGATTTCGCAGATTATGAATGGCAGGGATAAAGCTCCTGCCATTTTCAATCTTTCGGAAACCTTGCTTTCGCCTGTTGCTTGAATTTTGGCCTGTTTAACTGTTTTAGGGGTAATATTTGTATATTTTATCGGTTGAATTTTCATACAACCATTTTTAAAGTGTTTAAAAATTATTACATCAGACAAAAGGTTATATCTTTTTAAATATCAATGACGTATTAATTCCGCCGAAGGCAAAGTTGTTTGACATTATGTAATCAGTTTTTATTTCTCTGCCCTGCCCTTGAATATAATCCAGTTTTCCGCATTCAGGGTCAATATCATTTAAGTTTAAAGTTGGATGGAACCAGCCCCTGTTCATCATTTCAATAGATATAATCGCCTCAATTGAGCCGCAGGCGCCAAGTGTGTGGCCTGTGTAGCTTTTTGTCGAACTTGCCGGAACAGTGCGCTTGAATACCTGTTCTGTTGCCCATGTTTCTGCTAAATCCCCTTGAATTGTTGCGGTGCCGTGAGCGTTTACGTAACCTATCCGATCAGGTGAAAGGTTCGCATCTTTAAGCGCAAGCTCAAGCGCTGTTTTCATTGTTTCCCTGTTGGGATTTGTAATATGTGTGCCGTCAGTGTTTGTGCCAAAACCTATGATTTCAGCATAAATTTTTGCGCCGCGGCGTTTTGCGTGTTCGTATTCTTCTAAAATTAAAGTTCCCGCGCCTTCACCCAGTACAAGTCCGTCGCGGTTCTTGTCAAACGGTGAGGGTGTTAATTTAGGAGTATCATTTTTCAAACTTGTTGCATAAAGCGTATCAAAAATAGCAATTTCAGTTGCGTGGAGTTCTTCGCCGCCGCCAGAAATCATTACTGTTTCATAACCGTTTTTGATTGTTTCATAGGCGTATCCAATACCCATTGAACCTGATGTACAGGCTGTGGAACTGGTGATAAGACGTCCAGTTGTCTTTAAGTAAAGCGAAATATTAACAGGGGCAGTATGAGGCATCATTTTCACGTATGAGCCGGAATTCAGTCCTCTGACTACTTTGTCAACCTGCATCCCGTAAAAATCAATTATTGCATCCAGTGAACCCGATGAAGAACCGTAGCTTACACCGGTTTGACCGTTTGTTATAATCTCGTCGCCAAGAAGTCCTGCATCTTCAAGCGCCTGTTCTGCCGTTCTGACAGCCATAATTGATAAAGGCCCCATTGTGCGGGTTACTTTTCTGTTATATGTCGGCGGAATTTCAAACCCTTTCACTTTTGCTGACAGTCTTGTGTTCAATCTTTGATACTGGTCAAGGTCTTTGTTGTATTCAACACAGTTTTCAAATTTTTCAAGGTTTTCAAATACCGTATTAATGTCGCTTCCTAAAGGGCTTGCAAGCGCCATACCTGTAACAACTACACGTTTTGTCATAAATAAAGCCCTCCGTTTACGGAAATTACCTGTCCGGTTATATACGAGGCATCCTCGCTCATAAGATAGTTTGCAAGGCTTGCAACTTCTTTGGCCTGGCCTAATCTTTTCATCGGGATTAATTTTTTAACCTCGTCAAGCGGAACATCTTTTATCATATCCGTATCAATTACCCCGGGGGCTATACAGTTTACAGTAATTCCTCTTTTTGCAAGTTCAAGCGCAAGAGATTTTGTAGCACCTATAATCCCTGCTTTTGAGGCTGAATAGTTAACCTGTCCGCGGTTGCCTGAAAGTGCGGCAATAGACGACATTGTGATAATTCGCCCCTTAATTCTGTTTGAAATCATCGGCATTACAAGCGGTTTGAGTACATTATAAAACCCTGTCAGGTTTGTCGAGATAACTTCATCCCACTCATCAGCTTCAAGGGAAGGAAAAACATTATCCCTTGCAATTCCTGCATTTAAGACAATTCCGTAATAAAGTTTTCCTTCAAGAGCTTTTGCGCATTCTTCTCTGTTTTTAATATCAAATTTCAAAATTTCCGCATTTTGTCCAAGCGCTTTAATTTCATCGGCAGTTTCCTGCGCTTTAGCCTGATTGCCTACATAATGAACATCAATATCAAACCCGTTTTTTGCCAGATACAGTGCAATTTCTCTGCCTATGCCCCTGCTTGACCCCGTAACTAAAACCTTTTTCAAACTATTCTCACCCATCATAATTCCTTTAAATATGCTCTAGCATCAGCTGGTTGGAAAACATTTACTGCTGCCTTTGCCACCTCTTTACTCTCATTATAAATTAAACATTCAAATGAAACAAGTTCATTATCAGTATAAATTTCCTGTGCTGTAATAATGTATGTTTTACCGTTTTCAAATTTTTCAAGCGTATTTTCATAAAGTCTTGAACCCAGTAAAAATCCTATTTCGGGAATTTTTTCTCCATTTTTGTAATAAGAATAGCACCCGACTGTCTGTGCCATAAATTCAATTCCGGCAAGCGGAGATATTCCGTTGATTTCTTTATTAAAAAATATTTTGTTTTCGTTAATTGTCACTGAAGTCTTGACGAATTTCTTATCCATATCGACTTCTAAAAGATTGTCAATCAAAATCATCGGCCTGTCATGCGGCAATATCTTTTCCAGATCAATTTCCTGTAAATCGTTTACCCTCATATCTATCCTCTTACCTTTCCGAATATTATAGCCGCATTTGTTCCGCCAAAACCGAATGAGGTGCACATACAGGTTTTTATATCTTTTTGCGGTGTATTTTTGTTAACAAGATTTATTTTCGGCAGGGTTTCGTCATATTCGCCGTCATATTTGTGGATTGGCAAAGCCCTTTGACCTTTCAAAATTTCGTAGCAAATATATGATTCTACACTTGCTGCAGCTCCAAGGCAATGCCCTGTTAAAGGTTTTGTGGCACTTGCAGGAACTTTGCTGCCAAAAATTTTATAAATTGCATTTGCTTCCATTAAATCGTTTGAAACTGTGCCTGTTCCATGAAGGTTTATGTAATCAATATCTTCTGCGTTTAATCCTGCATTATCAAGTGCCTGCTGAATTGCAATTGCTGCTTGTGTCCCTTCGGGATCAGGCGTTGCCGAATGATATGCATCAGAGGTTTCTCCGATACCGAGAATTTCGATATTTTCTATATCTCCAATGGGGCGAGGGGAAAGTTTATCAGGTTTTGTCAGCAAAAACAGGGCTCCGCCTTCGCCAAGACTTATTCCCGAGCGGTTTTTAGAAAACGGATTTGTTTTTTCATGTGATAAAACTTCTAACGCATGAAACCCGTATGACGGCATAGGTGCTATTGCATCAACTCCGCCTGCAATCACGGCTTTGCAGACATTATTTTCAAGAAGTTTTACCGCAGTTGCAAAAGCTTTTATGCCTGATGTACAGGCAGTAGACACCCCTGCTGCGTAATTTGTTGTACCGAGGTACCATTTTAGAAATTCTGCCGGATTGCCAAGTTCTGCAAAATGTTTGTTACCGGTTTCTTCAAACTCTCCTATGCCTGAATTAGTTGTGCCTATAACAATCCCGATTTCATCTTTTTCAAAGCCCGTTAAATCAAGCTTGTCAACAAGGTATTTTAAAATTCTGTTACACCGCAAATCGTAATTAGGCTCATCTATGGGCTCAAAATCTCTGTCAATTTTGCCAAAATAAAACTTTTTTCCTTTAACAATTGACTCATCAGGAGTTAAATGATCTGCAAAAATTCCGCTTGCATCTGTAATAAAAATTCCGTTCATGATAATATGTTACCATGAATACGTTGGAATTTTATATAAAAAAGATTTCACATTCTACCGGAGAAAATATTGACCTGTCGCAAATTCCTATGATGATGCGCAGAAAATTGTCGCCTGTCGGAAAGATTGCTTTAAGTACAATTTTGCAATGTTATGACGGCGAAGATGTAAGATTAGTTTATGCCTCCCGCTACGGGGAATTAGAGAGGGTGTTAAAACTTATCAAGCAGGAACATGAAGACAATGAGATTTCTCCGACAGGCTTTAGTTTTTCTGTTCACAATTCAACAATCGGATTATTTTCGCTTATTAATAACCTGCATTCTGCCTATAACTCGGTTGCTGCAGGCGAGGACAGTTTATCTGCGGGTCTTTTGGATGCTGTAATGAACAGGGAAAAAACACTTTTTTGTTACGCAGAATCTGTTGACAGATTTGAAAGTATTTCGATGTTGATTGATTTTGAAGAAGGCGAACATGTCAGGATTGTTCCTAACCGTGAAAATCTGCCTTCTAACAGTTTTAATGAATTTTTAAAAGGCGGACGCTACATTTGTCCTATTTACATTTTGGAGCGGGTTAATGATTAGGTTCATACGCGGGCTTATTGTTATAATGCTGTTTGCATTTTTCGGTGCGGGTTCTTTAATTTTAAGTTTTATACTTATACCGGTTGGCGGTATTTTTATAAAAGGAAGGAAGAAAAGAGAATATTTTTCACATTTTATTCATAAATTGTGGGCATGGTATACAGGTGTTTTAATTTCGGTCGGGCTTATAAAAATTGAAAAGAATAACGTTGAGCAGATGAAGGGTAAAATTATTGTTGCAACTCATCCTTCATTTATAGATATCGTAATTTTAATCGGAATTTATGATAATTCTTTGTGTCTTGTAAAAAAAGAGATTTTGAATAATTTTTTTATGAAAAACATAGTTAAAAATGTATATATTCCGAATAATGTTGAACTTGACGAATTTAAGGATATATGTAAAGCCGCGTTAGACGATTGTTATAATATTGTAATTTTTCCGACAGGTACAAGAACCGTTAAGGGAGAAGATTTAAAGATACACAAAGGCGCTGCTGCGCTCCAGATTGCTGCAGGAGCGGATATTATTCCTATAAAAATTGAATGCGACTATCCTTTTTTACAGAAAAACAGACCTGTTTATGACGCAGGCGACAGTGTTATAACATATACTATAACTCAATTAGAACCTATAAAACTTTCACAATTTTCTGAAAAATCCGAAATTAAGCTGCGAAAAGAAATCTCGGAAAAAATCAAATCGGATTTTATGAGTTAAACATAAGATATGTTATTTTTATGTGGGGATTATGCATCCCCACACCCCGCACCGAATATTCTTTTTCTTTTTTGCGATGAAAAGAAAAAGAATATTGGATAAGAAAAAGAAACACGCTGACCGTTTAATCTGCACTAAATTCAACCCGAGCGGATGAACTCGCTATATATTCGTCATGCTGAACTAGTTTGACTGCTTTTGCCAAAATCTATTGATTTTGTGCAAAATGTCCGGTTTTCCGCAGCATCTTTTTACCGCTCAAACAGCATCCGCTTTGCTGCTGTTTCATTAAGTGCAGATTATTGGAATATTTCGTGCGCTTTAGCGCACCGTAAAGAACTTATCGCCTTATCGCCTTCAAATAACATCTCTTACGTCAATATTACATAAGATTTGACTTTACTCATTCATTAAGTTATAAATATATTATAGGTGAATTAAGATGAGCTTGGAAAAAGATATTAAAACTTTAATAATCGAATCGCTTGAATTAGAAGATATAACAGCCGATGATATCAAAGACGATGAACCTTTATTTATAAGCGGTTTAGGTCTTGACAGCATTGACGCACTTGAACTCGGTATGGCTTTGAAGAAAAAATATCATATTGATTTAAGCGAAAACAAAGAAGAAAATCAAAAACATTTTTACTCTGTTAAGACTATAGCTGATTATATAAGAAGCTGTGACAATTTTAAAGAAAATTAAGGATTTATGTAGTGGCAAAATATACCCGTGATGAAATTTTTGACAAATTAAAGAGTATTCTGGCTGACGATTTTGAAGTTGAGCCTGAAAAACTCGTGCCCGGGGCAAATCTGTTTGAAGATTTGGAGCTTGATAGTATTGATGCGGTTGATTTAGCTGTTAAATTGCAGGAATTTACAGGTAAAAAAATTCCGCCTGAAAATTTTAAACAGATAAAAACCCTTGATGATGTAGTAACAGCTGTTGAAAAACTGCTATGATAGAGATGAAAAGATGCAAAGATGCTAAGAAGCAAAGCCTTTTACGGAATAACTTTTTGGCTGTTAAGAACTCTGATATTGCAGTTAAAATAAAATCCTTGCTGCCATTTGCGGGAACTTTATGTATTGTCTTGCTTTTCCATTTCAGCAAGATTTATGTCTTGAAATTTTACCCTGTTGTTGTAAATTCATTCATCTTCTGTGTTTTTTTTGCATCTTTGTTTTGCAAAGAAACTGTTATTCAAAAAATTGCTAAAAAACTGGAAGGCGGTACACTTGATGATTTCACAAGAAATTACACGCGCAATCTGACTTATGTCTGGTGTGTATTTTTGTTTGTAAACCTTTCTATATCAATAGCAACGGTATTTATGTCAGATAAAGTGTGGGCATTATATAACGCATGTATTTCATATATTGCGCTAGGGGTAATGTTCGGGGTAGAATATATTGTAAGAGTAATTTTGAGAGCAAGGCACAGAAAACATGCAAAGCAGTGAAAAACCGTACATTTTTTATACATCAGGCACTACAGGAGAACCAAAAGTTGTAAAAAAAACTTATGCAAATCTTGAGGCCGAAGCTTTGGATATGGCAGATTTTTTTAAAGTATCAAAAGATATGGTTATTGTATCGACTGTCAATCCAGAACATATGTTTGGTGCAGTTTTTACTGTTATGTTAGCTAAGGTAACGGGTTGCCGCTTAGAACCTGAAAGAGTATTTTTTCCTGAGGATTTAAAAGATTACGGTAAATATATTTTTGTCACAAGCCCTTCTTTTCTTGCAAAACTTGCCAAGTATGATTTTAAGTTTAAATATAAACCGCAGATGATAATTGCTGCAGGTGCAAATCTTGATGATGAAGTTTTTGCATATTTTGAAAATATATGTCCGGTAACAGATATTTACGGCAGCACGGAAACAGGTACTGTAGCCTACAGACAGTCGCATAAAGATCATTTAAAAGTATTTGATAATGTAAAAATGGAAATTGGCGACGGTAAAGTTGTTGTAAAATCGCCTTATTTTTCTGAGCCGGAAATTGTTTTGAATGATAATCTGGAATTTTTTAAAGACGGATTTCTTGTTAAAGGACGCAATGACAGAATTGTAAAAATTTATGAAAAACGTATATTGCTTGATTCTGTTGAGAAAAATTTGAACTCTAACGAGTTAGTTGAAAAATCGCACTGTCTAAAAATTGATAACAAACTCTGTGCTGCGGTTGTATTGAATGAAAAGGGACGCAAGCTCCTTCTGGAAAAAGGTAAATTTGCAGTAATAAAACTTTTGAATAATAATGCTCATGCAGATGTGACAGGTTCTTCAATTCACTGCAAAAGATGGAGATTTTTATTTGAACTGCCTTTGACTAATTCCGGTAAAATTAACGGAGCAAGAGTAAGAGAAATTTTTAATACAAATGTTACGTATCCTTATGTCTTAGATTATTCAATACAGAGCTTTAGTGCGCAGTTTAATCTTGTATTTGCGCACAACAGCAATTTTTTCAAAGGACATTTTACAGATTTTCCGATTTTGCCGGGAGTTGTACAGTTGTTTTTTGCAAAAGAATTTGTCAAAGATACATTCAATCTTGATTTTATTCCGGAAAAGGTTAAGAAAGTTAAATTTTCATCAATAATAAAACCTGATACCTTGGTGCATTTAAGTCTTGTCAGAAAAGAAAATTCCGTTGATTTTAAATTTTTTGATAAAGATAAAGTTTTTTCTTCAGGCACTTTTGTTTTATAATGTTTTTATGAAAAAGATTTCAACAGAAATGTATATTGAAGTGCCGTTTTATGATCTTGATCCCATGAAGGTTGTCTGGCACGGAAATTATCTAAAATATCTGGAAGTTTCCAGATGCGATATGCTTTCTAAAATCGGCTACACTTATACAGACATGATGAATGAGGGTGTTGCTTATCCTGTTGCAACAATGGACTTGAAGTATATTAAATCTGCAAGATTTTTACAAAAATTGAAAATAATTACAACTCTTGTGGAGTATGAACCTGCATTGATTATAAAATACGAAATTTACGATGACAAATCAAATGAACTTATATTCAAGGCAAAGAGTATGCAGATATGTGTTGATGCAAAAACAGGTGAAAGTCTTTACAAAGCCCCTGACAAATTTGTCAAGAAATTGGAGAAATATGAATAGATTTTGTTTTTTTCTTTTAATAATTATTTGCAGTGTGAATTTTTGTTTTGCCTCGGGTGATATTTTTAATCATCCTGCAGCAAGTAAAGAAATCTCAAATAATATGCCGGAACTTAAAAACGCTTCATGCAAATTTACGCAGGAAAAACATCTTGAGTCGGCGGTTTTAAAATCAGGCGGGAATTTTAAATTTTTAAAAGATAAAGGTGCAGTATTCGAAACTTTGTATCCGATAAAATCTACTGTTTCTTATACATCAGCTAAAAACAAACAAATTAATGAAATTATGAAGGCTGTATCTAACAAAAATTTTGCATACCTTGACAAAAATTTTAACCTTTATTTTTCAAAAGAAAATGACTTGTGGACAGTCGGTTTGAAACCTAAAAAGGACTCGGCTGCCTCTTCACAGCTTTATGATATAATTATAAAAGGCAAATCTGATATAAAATTTATTAAAATATCAACAATTAAAAACGGAACAACGGAAATCTCTTTTCAACAATGCACAACAAATTAATTAATACTTTAAGAATATTTTTTATTCTCGTACTTATTGCTCTAGGACTTTTTAGCATATTCAGACCTGCGGGAACTGAAACAAATATTTTAAAAGCTCTCTTTTCTCAAAAAGATAATGTACTTGTCGATTTGAGCACAAGATTTTCAGCGCGCATTAATGTAATTGTTGAGAGCGATAACCCTGAAAAATCTGAAGAAATATCCAAAACTTTTTATAATAGAATTGACAAAGAAAAAATGCACACCTCAAATGCGGATGTTCTGGAAATTATTGAAGATTACGAAAAGTATCATAACAACCTTTTATCCGCAAAAACTTATAACCTTTTAAAATCAAAACAATATGAAACAGTTGAGGAAAATTCTCTGGAAGCTTTATACAATCCTATAATGCAGCCTATAGGTTCAATTGAAAACGATCCTTTTCTGCTTTTGACGGATTTTGTGATGAATTTATCGGAAAATGGCAGCGTTTCAGATTTTACACCGTTTGAATACAACGGGAAGTATTACAGTCTTGTAATGCTGACCGTTGATAATAATCTTGCGCTTTCGCCTACAATTTTGAATGATGAGATAAAAGTTCTCGTGGATACTCAGGAAGAACTTTCCCAGGATGGTGTAAAAATTTATCTTACAGGTGCTCCTGTGCATTCGTATTATGCAAGCAGCCGTTCGATGTTTGAAATTAATCTGATTTGTATTTTATCAACATTGTTTGTAATAGGGTTGGTGTTCGGTTATTTCAAGTCATTAAAGCCTTTAATTCCGATTGCAATAAGTATTGGAACGGGAATTTTTGCAGGATATGCACTAACAGCATTGATTTTTAAAGATATTCATATTTTGACGTTTGTATTTTCAACCACATTAATCGGTATATGCGTTGATTATTCTCTTCATTACTTTGTATCTGATGAAGCAGGAAATGACACTATAAAAGAAATTTTTAAAAGCCTTACTGTGAGCCTTCTGACAACAGTTAGCGCGTTTGTGGTTTTGTTATTTGCAAATTTTATTCTTCTAAAACAGATTGCAGTGTTTACTATAACAGGTCTGACAACAGTTTATGGAATTGTAGTTCTGTTTTACCCGCTTTTCTGTAAAAATCTGAAAACAGAGAAACGCACTATCAAACATTTGAATATTCCTGACAGATACGGAAAAGTTATACTTTGTACGGTTTTTGTTCTCGCTTTAACCGGCATTTTCAGAACAACATTTGACGATAATATTAAAAACATGTATGTCCCGCCAAAATTTCTGGTTAATGCCGAAAAACTGTTCGGCGAACTTGTAAAATCAAACGGAGATTTTTCTATATTTGTTGTAAAAGGGGACAACCTTGAAAATATTCTGCAACAAGAAGAAGCTATTGAGGATAAATTAAGCGGACAGGATATAAATTTTCAATCTCTAAGCAAATATGTTCCCTCTGAAAAACGCCAGAGAGAATGCCAGAATTTACGCAGGCAGTTATATAAAGACAAGCTTGATGAATATGCGCAGTTTTTACCGGACGCGCAAAGGCATAAACTTATTTCTCAAGATTTCGGGAACGGTTTTTTGAGAGCGGGTGATGATTTCAGTTTTTTAAAAAATAATTTTTTAATAGATGAAAATACTTCTATTGTTATTGCATACAATTATCAAGGCGGAGAAATAAACGGGATAAAACCGATTAATTTCCAAAAAGATATCTCGTCCCAGATAAGAAAATGCAGGCTGATTTGTTTAAGCCTTTTAGTTCCGATTTTCGGGCTGTTATATCTTTTACTTTCAAAAATTTATGATTTTAAATCGGCTTTAAAAATAATTTCGCCTTCAATATGTGCGGTAATCTTTGTTTTTGGATTGCTCGGATTGTTCAAATGCCCCGTTAACTTTTTCCACATACTTGCAATATTTTTGATAATTGGTTTTGGGCTTGATTATTCGGTATTCAGGTTTGCGGGGGCGAAAAAATTTGAAGATGCTGTTTTGATGTCATGTTTGACCAGTGTATTTTCGTTTGCACTTCTGGCATGTGCAGGATTTAAACTGGTAAGTTCTTTGGGCACAGTTCTTGCAATAGGGCTTTTGAGTTCGTATATTTTTAGTGTAATATTGATACAGAAAGTAAGAGGGTAATAAGATAAGAGAGTAGGCAATTTAGAGTAAACAGCTTGCCTTCCTGCCCTCCTGCCTTCCGGGCTTTTAATATGAGGATAAAATATGAGATACAGACGAGTAAAAAGACACATATCACCACAGGTCAAGGCACTGGCAGATGCTCAAAAAATTGCATTTGCACCGATGACTTTTCAGGCAGTGAATGCAATGCTGAAATTCGGCATTCTTGAATTTCTGGAAGAAAACCCCTCAACCGTTGATGAAATTATTGAACACTGCAGCATTTCAAAATACGCTGTTGAAACTTTGCTAGAAGTTGCACTATGTTGCGGGCTTGTTGTAAAAACGGAAGAAAAATTTGTAAATTCTCTTGTTGCTTCGGCATTTTTGAATAACGAAATGACTAAAGTCAATTTCAATTTTGTCAAAGATGTCTGCTATCTCGGGGCATCTGAACTTGCAAATTCATATGAAGCATCAGAACCTCTCGGATGCCGGAAATTTATCGGTAATTACGAAACAATTTATAATGCACTGCAGTTTTTGCCGGGTGATATGAAAAAGAGTTGGTTTGAGTTTGACCATTTTTATTCTGACAGGTGTTTTGATGAAGTTTTGAAAATAATTTTTCAGGATAAACCGGAACAAATATTCGACATTGGCGGCAATACGGGAAAATTTGAGCGTGCCTGTCTTGAGTTTGATAAAGACTGTATTGTTAATATGATTGATTTGCCTGAGAATATAGAGGAAGCCAAAAAACATCTTAAAAATGACCGGCTTAAATTTCACGGGGTAGATGTTTTGAAATCAGATATGCCGAAAATTTCCGGCGCTGTTTTTATGAGCCAGTTTCTGGACTGCTTTTCAGAAGAACAGGTCATTCATATTTTAACGAATATTAAAAACTCAATGACTTCTGATACAAAAATCTTTATTCTTGAACCTTTTACGGATAAGCAGATTTTTGAAGGCGCACAGTATTCTCTTGTACATATTTCGCTTTATTTTACCTGCATGGCAAACGGAAAAAGCAGAATGTACACAGAAAAACGAATGCTTGAAATGATTGAGAAAGCCGGATTGAAGCTTGGTAAAAAGCACGAAAATGTCGGAGTTCATGACTACACATTGCTAGAAGTAGTGCATAAGTAACAAACCGGTTTTGAATAATAACGAGATTGAATAAATGTTAAAATGGTATGAAGTTAAAGAACAGGCAGCAGGACGAAAAAGGTTAATGCTCCTGTGGTATATTTACAAAATTGCGGGTAAAAGACCTGTGCAATTTATTGTGTTTTTCGTGACTCTTTTTGCTTTTCTCGGTGCTCCGAATATAAGAAAATGTTCGTCAAATTATCTTAAAATAGCAACCGGTAATGGGAGTATCATTCAAGCGTTCAGGCATTTTTTGAATTTTTCGTACATGCTTATTGATACAATGGAAATTTACACTGATAATTTCGGGGTAAAAAATATTTATTTTGCTGATGAAAAAGATAGACAACTACTTTTCGACGATTTTAATAAGCGGAAAGGGGTTTGTTTTTTATGTTCGCATCTCGGGAATATGAATGCAATGAGAACGTTTTTTAAATCCGGCACTGAAATTGACTGGATTAAGGTTAATATGTTTTTAGAAGTTAACCAGTGTAAAATTTTCAAAAATTTTCTCGCTTCCATTACGCCGGATGACCCTATAAATGTTTATCCGGTTGAAAGTATTGATTTGACGACTTCAATGGAAATAAAAGAAAAACTTGATAACGGTGAGATTATTTTTATTGCAGGGGACAGAACTTCTGCTCATAATTCAAATTCTGTTTTTACATCAGATTTCTTAAACCATAAAGCAAATTTTCCGGAAGGTGCTTTCAGATTTTCGCTTGCTCTGGATGTTCCTTTGTATTTTATTGTCTGCGCAAAAGAAAAAGACGGCAGATATTCAATTCATTTGAAGAAATTTGAATATACTGGAAAACGTCATGAAAGATTAATGGAGCTTGAAAAACAGTATGTCAGATTTCTTGAAGATTTGACAAAAAAATACCCGCTTCAATTTTATCATTTTTATGATTTTTTCTGTGATAAAATCGACTTATGATAAAAGCAGTTGTTTTTGATTTAGACGGAACTTTATTGAATACTTTAGATGATTTGAAAGAGAGTACAAATTTTGCTCTTCGTAAGTTTAATTACCCTGAGCGTACGCTTGAAGAGGTAAGATGTTTTGTCGGCAACGGGGTGCGGAAACTAATCGAGCGGGCAGTACCTGAGGATTGCAAAAATATTGACGAATGTCTTGAAGTTTTTAAGAAAAATTATTCTGAAAATATGTACAATCACACTCAAGCCTATAATGGTATCTTAAAGATACTGGAAGAATTGCACAAAGATAAGGTGAAAATCGGCGTTGTGTCTAACAAATTCGACTCTGCTGTGAAAGAGTTGTGTAAAAAATATTTTGGGGATTTGGTGGATATTGCGATAGGCCAAAATGATGATGTCCCTAAAAAACCGGCGCCGGATGGCGTTTTAAAAGCAATGAAAATTTTAGGTTCTGATAAAAATTCAACTATTTATGCAGGAGATTCCGATGTTGACGTTCAAACAGCCAAAAATGCAGGCTTAAAATGTATCGGGGTTACCTGGGGATTTAGAACAGAGGATTATTTGAAGGGCGCTGATTTTATTGTTGATAGTCCCGATGAAATACTTAAAATAGTCAGGAGTTTATAATATGGAAAAGCTTTCTGTCAGTCTGGAAGACTATATTGAAGAGATTTATAATCAAATAAAAAATTCAGGTCAGGCAAAAGTGACGGCAATTGCCTCGGCTTTGAATGTGAAAAAGGCATCGGTCACAGGTGCCCTGAATGTTCTTGCTGAAAAAAAACTCGTAAATTACGCTCCGTATTCACAAATTACTCTGACAATAGAAGGTGAAAAAATCGCAAAGAAAATTGTAGAAAAACACGAAAAAATTGCACAATTTTTTATTGAAGTACTATCAGCTGATAAGCAAGAAGCTGTAGAGTTGGCTTGCAAAATGGAACATATAGTGCCTGACAAAATCTTTGAAAATATGGTTAAGTTAACTGGATATGTAAAGTCGAACTTGGAAGATAAAATAAAAAATATTTATTAAAATTTGCTCCCTCCCTGGACGGGGAGGGCAGGGGTGGGGTGATATAGGAAGTTAAGAGGCAAGGAGGGTAAGAAGGTAACCTATTATCTTTAACTAGTCTGAGTATCCTTCTTGACAAAAATATTTTTTTAGTTTAAAGTTAGTCTAGGCTAACAAATAAGGAAAAACCATGAAAATTTCAACTATTGGCAAGTATATTGACCAACCGGTGATATTGAATAAGTTAGATAAAAATATGCCTGCTTTACTTGTCGGTGTTGGCGGAGGTTTCGGGATTTATGATTCTTTGAAATCTTCTAAAAAAACAAAAGATAAAAAACAAAAATTTTATAAAAATATGATTGTTATATCGTCCACAATTGCTGCTTCTCTTTTGGGCACAAGAGGATTAACAATCGGAGGTAAAAAGATTTTTAAAGGGTTAATGGAAAGAGTTCATATTACAGAGCTTCAAAAAGTGCAAACTCAAGCTGTTGAAAATTTTCTTAAAAAAGTTCAGGTAAAAGACAGCGGGGTTTTAGAAGCCTTACAGACTGCAAAATTTAAAGAGCTTTCTATAAAACAGATTGAATTGCTTAATGGCAAACTTCCTACATCTCCTGAGAAAGAAAAACTTTTCAGTGTAATTTTACCTGAAAAGAAGAATTTGAATTCAAAGGAGATTTTTTCTGAGATTAAGAGATTATCCCTGCTTGGATTTATTCCTGTTGCCGGCGGAGTTGCAGGCGGCATAATCGCTGACAAAGTTACACATACAAATAATAGAAAAGGGACCGCTAACAAGGTCAAAGAGGGTTTGTACCAGTACCTTGCAAACATTTTCCTATGTAATGTCGGTGCCGGTGCTGCCCTTTTTCTTTCCGAAAAATTTGAAAAAGCAAAAATGATTAAACCTTTAACACCGATGAAAAAACTTGCGGTTATACTTACGGGTATTACGGCTACCGGCATTATCGGGGGAAGTTATATTGCAAATTATATAAGCAAAAAAGTTGTTAATCCGTTATTCGGGGAAAAATCCTCAGGCAAAGGCCTTTACAGCGAGCGTAAACCCGAGGCAGTAGATATAGCTCTTCATGCCGATGATATTGCAACTGCAGGAATTTTATCGGGGTTTAAATGGATAGAACCTGCACTGCCTTTTATGTATTTTATATCGGGTTACAGGGCAGGAACAGGATACAGGAATTAAACATTTCTACACACCTTCTTATACAAAAACTCCCGTCATTATTGCGGGAGTTTACTTTTTTATATTGTTAAAATGAAGTTTTAGCCTTCCATGATATAATCATCCATAACAAATCCTGAGCCGATGTCGGTAACTACTGCATCTATTGTTTTAAATCCCCATTTTTTATAAGCATTTATTGAATTTGTGTTGTGCTTATTAACTGTGAGCCTGACAGGTTTTCCGTTTGCAAGTTTTTTTATTTCTTCAAAAGCTTGGCCGCCTATTCCTTTGTGTCTGTATTCTTTTTTTATATAGAGTTTTGAAAGAAACAAATAATCACCTTTGTCAGAAATTCCGAAATAGCCTGCATTTTCATTATCTGTAACAACACCCTCTCCCGAATTTCTAATGCTCATATTATTCGCATTGAAATTCAACCCTCTCCCATTGGAGAGGGAATTGTTATATTTAATAAAATAGTATGTATAGTTTTCGTTTTCAATCTGTTCTTTTATTGCATTTTCGGATTGAAAATTTTCTACCATATAATCAATTTGTTCAGGTGAAAGCAGGCAAGTCCAGTATTCATGCCAAATGGATGAAGCTAAATCTGCCAGTTCTTTTATCTGATTGTTTTCAACTTTTTGAAATTTAATCATAGTTACCCTCACCCCTGCCCTCTCCCTAAAAAGGGCGAGGGAGAAGTATATCAATTATAACTATCCTATTACCGGAGCAACGAAAGTTCTTGTAGCGAGGTCTTTGTCAAGCATTAACAAAGCCTTTTTATCATCGCCGATAAGTTTTAATGTCGCAAGAACTTGTCCTACATTATCTTCTTCTTCAACCTGTTCTTTAATATACCAGTTCAGGAAAGATATTGCTGCGCGGTCTTTTGTTTCGTCAGCTACATCCATAAGTTCGTTGATTGAAGCTGTAACATATTCTTCATGTCTTAAAATATGTTCAAAGCAATCAAGTGGAGAAGTCCAGTCAGTTTCAGGCTTTTCAATTGCTTCAAGCTGAACGTTTCCGCCTCTTTGGTTTAAGTAATCAAACATTCCCATAGCATGTGCGCGTTCTTCTTGAACCTGTACTGACATCCAGTTTACAAATCCTTTAAGATTTAGTCTTTCAAAGTATGCCTGCATTGAAAGATACAGGTATTCTGAATAAAATTCTTTGTTTATTTGAATGTTAAAAGCTTTTTCTAATTTTTCATTAATCATAATATTACCTCTCTTTCTTAAACAATTTTAACACTAAAAACATTTTTTGCGCATTTTTTTGTTATCAGATGTTTTATAGATATTGTGTGCAGAATGTAAGGAGTAACAATGCAGGTAAACAGCAATTCACCGAGTTTTTGCGGATATAAATCAGAATTCAGCCGAAAATTAGAACAATATATTTCAAGCGGAATTAAAAATGAGATTAAAGAACAAGAGCTGACAGACAGCTTTAGTAAAGTTATGGTTGAAAATATGATTGAGAGCAATGAAAAAGGCAAAGGGGTACACGGTGTTGTTTACGGGATAGATGATGATTATGTATTTAAAGTCGGAAGATTTTCTGTTCCTGTGTTAGGAAAGTTGAAATTAGCAGCAGACAGAATTGGCGAGAATTTGAAAACTTATTACGGCGGTGTACTTGCAAAAATCGGTGATGTGGAGATTATGAGAAATGCTTTCAAGACAAAAGATGCCCTGCCTGCAGGATTGCCGAGAAGGATAATGTCGGATGCTGAAAAGAAGGCGTATTATACGGATGTTTATTTAAAACGTTTTTCAAGCCTGCCTCAGGAAGCTTATGATAAAGTTGCAGGGGATTTTAAAACATTAAATTTAGCAGGAAAAGAATTTGATACTATAAATCCTAATAATTTTACGGCTGACGGTGATGAAATTAAAATTGTGGATGAACTGATTGACACAGGTTCCTATGGTAATAACAATCTTGCAAAACTTTGCAGAGTGTTTATAAATTCGTTTGATGATGAAACTGCGGCTGTTTATGATGTTGCGGCAGTCGGGGGCAGAAAAAATATATTTAAAAAACTTATTATGGCATCGGAAAAAGCTGAACTGCCTTTTGGCAGAGGCTATGATGACCGTAATGAATTAGATATGGCTATGCAATTGTGCGGTTATAGTGAGAAATTCGGAGAAATAGAAAGAACATTGAGGGATTACAGAAACAAATATTTTGATATGGATGAGCGTTTACAAAAGGTTGCTCAATTTTTAAAAGAACTTGATGAGCCTGATATGATAACCGCAATGTTTTATGATTAAATTGTCTTTTCAGGCAATGAAAAAATAGTGTTAATTAATTATAAGTAATTATGTTATGAAACATAATGCTGTAAATAAACTTTTAAAGGCACTTGGTGAAAATATAAAGCTTAAACGGGATGAATATTCAAATTACATTGCCTTTCACGGGATAGGTAATGCTTATAATAAGCGCTGGCTTGGAAATATTGTGCCTGCTGACCTATTGAAACTTAATGTTAAAGAGGTTGTAGAAATTATCGCGGCATTATCTGAGGGCGGGATATTTTATGATAAATTTCCGGATGGCATTGAAACCCCGAATTACGGCGATAACTGGGGGAGGCTTGCAAATTATATAGAAATAAATGACAGAGCCATCGCGTATATGGACAACGGCTGTACTTGTAAAGGGATTTTAAGCTGTATAAAACTGTTGCCTGCAATTCCGCCTTCTGCAAAAAGTTTTGCAAACTGTATTATTTTATCTCAAATCTGGCAGAATATTTACGGGGACGCTTATGAAAAAGGCCCGTCAGAAGAAAATTCTATATATGGTTTGCGTTTGAACACAAGCTACAGCGATAATATAATTGATTATTCAATTGTCGATAAAATTACGCCTGAAGAACAGCTTAAAGCATTTGTTGATTTAGCTCATTTTAGAGGGATAAAAGTCGGATTTCGCCATGTTATTTCTGCAGATCAGATGAAGGTTGTGACGCCTTATAAAGATGACGTAACTTTTGACTGGAAAAATCCTGAGCATCAGGAAATTTATATTCAGGAATGCGTTAAGTTGATGAATTTGGGGTTTGAATGTATGTTTATAGATTCTGCCAAACATATAGGCGGATACGATATGGGCAACTACACAGGTGTCGGCGCTCTGCCTGAATATCCGCAGATGCAGTATATTCTGTATGAAATCAGAAAACGTTCCGGTAAAACTGATATAAGTTTTGTCGGCGAAAAAAGTTCCGACGACTTTGAAAGATATATAAATATGGGGCTTAATGCCGGTACTGATTTTATCACAGGGGATGATTTTTATGCAGTACGCGATTTGTCCGAAAAGTTAAAATATTCAAGGGTGTATGCTCCGGGTGTTGAAGTTACAAATGACAACAATGAGGGCGGGCTCTCTTACGAACAAAAGCTTAATCGTATAAATTCGGCACTTTTCGGATATTATCTTGCGAGCGACAAATTACCGAGTTTTATGCAGATGAACGATTTGTTCCCTCTGCGTTACGATACAAACACACACCATCTTATGATGACAAATCCGTCATACTCAACAAACGGTACGGCTTTAAGCCACTGGGAAAACCTGTTTGCAAAAGATGATGGCAGAGAATATAACAGGCGCGCAGGCGAACTTTTTGCCTGGGCGTTGGAAAGGTAATAATGAAGGCAAGAAGCTCAGAGGGCAGGAAGTCAAGCTGTTATCGGTGCTTCGCACAAAAATAATTTCCGTAAACAACCTGTCCTCTTGCCCTCCTGACTTCCGGCCTTCCAGTATATAAGGAGAATAAAAATGACATTTAATCCATTAGAAGAAAAAGGAATTCCTGTTGAAAAACAGCTTAGAAGCTGGCAAAAAATTGTACAAAGACCGTTTGATAAAAACAGTGTAGACTGCTATTCTCGAACACGTCAGATATTAATGAACGGTATAGAAGTTGAAGCATGGAACTTCAAACACAATTTTGCAAGAAATTGTGCTGACCCTGAGGTAAAAAAACTTATTGCACTTTCGCGCAGAATTGAAGATATGCAGCAGACTACCGTAAACTGGATGACACCTGCCTGCCAGACAGTTCTTGAAACAACTTTAGGCTATGAACAAGTTGCAGTTGATTTAACAGCCTGGCTTGCACAAAACGAACCAGATGATTACGTTAAAGAAACATTTAATTTCGGGCTTCTTGAAGATTTTGACCACCTTTACAGATACAGCCAGTGGGCTTATATGATGGATGGCATTCTGCCTGATAATATTTTACAGGGAATGACAGACGTTGTAATCAGCCGGCCCACACAAAACCACCACAATGATAACGGCATAAGACTTCGAACACACTACGACAGAACTACAGCATCTCCGCAAACTAAAGTAAACATATATACACTTGTTTCGGGTGAGCAGCAGACACATAATTTTTATGCAGAACACGGAATGATGTATGCAAATGACGATTTGAGAAGAACTTACGGAGAAATATGCGACGTAGAAGAAGAACACGTTACAATGTATGAATCTTTAATCGACCCCGAAGAAACACCGTTTGAAAAACTTCTTCTCCATGAATTTACAGAAGTTTGCACATACTACAACTGCTACAAAGATGAAGTCGATGATCAGCTTAAACAAATCTGGGAAGAATTTCTTGCCTTTGAACTCGGGCATTTGCAGGTTGCTGCTGATCTTCTTAAAAAACATGAAAAACGCGACCCTGAAGAAATTATCGGAGATAAAATCGTTCTTCCGTGCCATTTTGAATCTCAAAAAGAATATGTAACCAATATTTTGGAAAATGAAATTGACAAACGTCTTGACGGCGGCACCGGATATACAACAATAGATAAACTTCCTGATAACTGGGCAAGCTATGACGCACAGAAAATTGTAAACGGCGACGGTGCTTATACAGAACAGACAATAAGACTTATAAAATGTTCGCTTGGCTCTGATATTGTAACTGCTGATAACAAACTTCATAAAAAGCAGCCGGAACTTTTGAAACGCGGTCTAGAAGAAAAAGCTCAGGCTCCTAATACCGTTTCTGTCGAAGAATACGAAGAAATGGGAAAAGTCAAAATCGAGGAAGCGTTATGAATGAAAAACAGCTTGTAAAAGTTTTAAAATTCATAGCTGTAGCAGGAATTATGACCGCTGCCGTGATTTCAGTATTAAAAAGCGGAATTATCAGGCATAAATTTGATGAAATTAAAAAGAAATTCAACTATAAAAAGAACCGCGACAGCATGATACTTATTGCAAAGCGTATAAATCAGGATATCAGAAATATAAACAGGCGTACATCACCGCGTTATCACGATAAAAATCAAGCAAAGTACGACGAACTCTGGGGAAATGATTATTCCTGCAATTAAATAAAAAGGCGTTTTTATAAACGCCTTTTTTGAATACTAATACTATCTGATGAACTTGTTTGAGATTGACATGTCCCCTCCCTAATCAGGGAGGGAAGGGGTGGGTATTGATTAAAACCCATCCTAACCTTCCCAATTAGGGAAGATTTTATTTTTTTTAAATGACATTTACCAAGCCAGTTGAATGGTCAAAATGGCAGTTAACGATTTCCAGATTACCGTTTTTAACAGCTTCGTTTATAATGACCGAATGTTTCATCAAATAATCATTAACCCATTTTGTGTGTTCCTGTGCAAAAAAGTTGTGGCATTTTATATCTTCTTTGTGGTTCAAAACAGGATATACACATTTTAAAATTGATGAAAAATCTTTCATTGGTTCAGGGTAATGCTCTTTTGCATATTTCATAACGCCGCAGTCATCATGGCCAAGAAGTATCAAAAGCGGAACCTGCAGCTTTTTTACGGCGTATTCCACACTTTCCACAACGTTAGGCCCTGTAGTCATTCCGGCAACTCTTACAACAAAAAGTTCGCCTATTCCGCAGTCAAATATGATTTCAGGTACTACACGGCTGTCAGAGCATGTCAAAACACAGGCATAGGGTTCTTGATGAAATGCAAATTTTTTCAAAGTGTCTACAGCCATATTTTTTATAGAAGGCGTTCCGTTTACAAAATTTTTGTTGCCTTCAAGAAGTTTTTCAAGTTCTTTTTTAGCTTTTTCTATCATAAAAGTATTTTAAATAATTTTTTTCAAAAAAGCAATAGTCGGAGTATCTGTTTGATTTTTAATAATATATCCTGTATAATTGAATTGAAGGGCAAGCCCTTTTTTATCATATCCATAACTCTGCGGCTCAAACTACAAATTTGTTAAACCGACAGAGGAAAGGAGGTGGTAAAGGTGGTTATTAATACAGAAGAACTAGCAATAATTCTTTTAATACTGCTAGTTCTAAAATAAAACCATAATGGGGCTTTTTAGCGGATGTTGACGCATCCGCGCCCTTCTTTTTTATTATAACATATTTTAACAATTTTTCAAGTGTTTTTGATATATGTGGCTGTTCAGGCATATTTATGGTAAAGTATTCAAGTGTGATTTTAGGGAGAACTTATGGAAAAAATTATAAATTTTGTAAAAAAACACAATGAATTGTTTATATTGCTTGGTTTAGCGCTGTTTTGCTATTTTATGTTTTTCTTTAATATAGGCAATTATGCGCTTATGGATGTTGATGAAACAAGATATGTTGCAATGGCAAGAGATATGTTTCACAGCAAAGATTTTTTAACTCTTTATTTAAACGGGGATTATTTCTTTGAAAAACCGCCTTTGTATTTTTGGGGCGAGTGCCTGTCTTTTGCGATTTTTGGCAAAGTAAACGAATTTACGGCAAGATTTCCTGTTGCATTGTATGGTTCGTTGTCTGTATTTTTGCTTTATTTTGTAGGGAGAAAGATTGTTTCAAAGAGATACGGGCTGATATCAGCAATAATTTTAGGCTCAACATTAGAATTTGTTATGCTTGCTAAATTTGCTATTTTAGATATTGTTGTCACAACCTGTATTGGTTTTTCAACAATGTTCGGACTTTTGACCCAGTTTGTGGAAGATAAAAACAAAAAATATTTCTGGTGGTTATTTTATATTTTTTCAGGCCTTGCTGTAATGGCCAAAGGGCTGCCCGGGTTTATTGTTCCGTTTGCTGTTATGTTTTTTGTAACTATTGCAAACAGGACATTTAAACAGGTTTTCAGACCGCAGTATATTTTACCGGGATTTTTCTTGTTCTTTTTAATTGTTTTGCCGTGGCATCTTGTGATGTTTAAAATCCATGACCCGTTGTTTTTCAATGAATATATAATGAAACACCATATAAACAGATTTTTCTCATCAAGCCAGATTTACAGAAAGCAGCCTTTCTATTTTTATATAATCACAATTTTGTGGGGGCTTGTACCGTGGGTATTTTCTGCAATTTCAGCAGGAATTGCAAAAGCTGCAAAACTTAAAAAATTTTCTCTTAATAATTTGGATAGCCCGCATAAATTTTTATACTTTAATGTAATAGCGTTTTTAGTGACTATGCTGTTTTTCTCTGCTTCAAGCACGAAACTTATTACATATATTCTGCCTGTATACTTTTTCACTGCCTGTATTATGGCGTTTCTGTGGGAAGACTATTTGTTTAAAGGAAAATATGAAAAATCAGTTAATCTTTCAGTTTATATCTTAGGCGGTGTTTGTATTTTTGCAGGAATTACAGCATGTTTTATGAAGTATTTTCTGCCTGTTCAGGTTTATGCAGACATTTTGATGATTAAGTGGTTCTGCATAATACTTGTTTGGGTATTTGGAATTTCAAGCATATTATGCGCTGCATTTAACAAAAAAATCGGAGTTTTTGCGTGCTATGTGCTTCTGATTTTGGTAACCTCGGCATTTGGCACAAAACTTTTTTACAATATGGATTACGAATTCGGCCAGAATGACCTGATGTATTTTGCAAAATACGCCAGAGAAAACAATAAAAAATTGGTTATGCTTAATGATGAGCGTAAATATTCTGTTTTGTATTATTACGGAGGCAGGGTTTATTTTATATCACAGGATGACAAAGAGGAGATGAAAAAATTCGGGCAAATGCTTGATGACACGGATGTTGTTGTTATTACAAGGGAGCGTAAAATGCCCGAAGTTGATAAAACTCTGGACTTTGATATAATCTTAGACGGAAGGAAATATTCACTTATTAAGGTAAAATAAATGCTCAAACGCTACGAAAAATTTCTTGAAAAACTTGATAAAAAGTTGGAAAAGTATTTTGAGGAGCAGTGTGAATTTATAAAATGCAAAATGGGATGTTCTGCTTGCTGTGAAGTTGGAGAATATCCTTTTTCGCGTCTGGAAGCAGAATATTTAATGTCAGGGTATATGAAACTCCCTGCTGATGTTCAAAAACAGGTTAAAGAAAATATAAAACAATTGAAGAATGATAACCCGAAACTTTACAGGTGCCCGTTTTTAATTAATCACTTATGCGCTGTTTATAAATACCGCGGAATTGTGTGCAGAACCCACGGGCTTGCGTGGTATGATGAAGATGAAGAAAAGATAAAACTTCCTTATTGTGTGAATTTAGGTCTAAATTACAGCAAAGTTTTTGACCGTGAAACAGGAGCAGTATTTCTGCAAGACCCTATAAAAGCCCGTTTACGTATAGACAGTATCCTAAGAAGTCCGCTCGCTGAAGAGTATGAACTTGAATGCGGTGAAATCAGACCGCTTGTGAAATGGTTTTAATAAAATCTTGTTTTTGGTATAATTGATTTGAAAGGCATAATATGGTTTTAGAAAATAAACTCGGTATTAGTGATTCTGCAGAACTTGCCCGGCAAGAAGAAAAAATAAGCAAAAAAAAGGCTTTGCTGTTGTTTGAAAATGGAACTCTTAATTCTTTTGAGGCCGGAACTTTTGAAACGTTAGCTAAAATCCATAAATATTTGTTTGATGAGATTTATTATTTTGCCGGAGAAATAAGAAATGTTAATATTGCAAAAGGTAATTTTAGATTTGCGCCTGTAATGTATTTGAAACAAGCATTAGAGCATATTGATAAAATGCCGCAGTCAACTTATGAAGAAATTATTGAAAAATACGTCGAAATGAATATTGCACATCCTTTTAGAGAAGGAAACGGACGCAGTACACGTATATGGTTAGATTTAATTCTTAAAAAAGAAATAGGAAAAGTTATTGACTGGAACAGAGTTGATAAAAATGATTATTTGTTGGCAATGGAACGCAGTCCGATTAAGAGTGTTGAAATCAGAGAACTTTTAAAACAAGCTTTAACTCATGAGATAGATGACAGAGAAGTCTATATGAAAGGGATTGACGCAAGTTATAATTATGAAGGTTATTTTACTTACAAAACAAAAGATTTGAGTTAAAATTTAACACCTTAAATAAATATCGGTACTTATATCTAATGTAAATATTAATGAATAATATCTTGAGAAATAACAGAATTTGAGTTATACTACTTATGTAGTAAATTTTGTGTGTGATTAAAAAAAGGATTTATGATTATATTGTTTCTTAAAACAGCAGTAATGCCGTCTAAATGGCGTATTGTTTTTGCGGCAATGTAGTATAAAATAGTTTAAGGAATGTAAACTCGCGTTCAATATAAGGCAAAAATCTTTTGTCAGATGTTTTATATAATCAAAGTGTGCAGGTGTGAATTTTGAGTGAAAATAAAGAAAAGATTTCCGAACAAATAAAATCAAAGGAAGTGAAAAAAAGCAGCAAGTCTGCGACTAATCCGCTTTCTCGAACGCTCAATTCCTTGAAAAAAACTGAGTTACAAAATTTACAGCCGGAGAATGCTGAAAAACCTGCAAAAAAAGAAGAAAAAAGAGCTTCTAATCCAATTGCATCGGAAACTTCCAGCATTGTTGCACGTATAAATAACTTTAATACCAACAAAACATCCAACAGAATGTATGCAGGTTATATGAACAATGCGGCAAGTTCTCACCGTGTTGTAGATTATTCCGAACTTGTATACAGCCTGAACAGTTCTCTTGCAGGAAAAACTACTGTTCATGAGTTGTTTTCAGCGGTTCACGAATTATTTTCAGAAAAATTAAGGAGTGTATTTACTGCTTTCGGAATTGTGCATGAACAGTCAAAATGCATTAATATAAAGCTTTTTAACTCAATGGGAAGCACATATTCTTCTAAACTTATGCTTTCTGATGATTTAAACCCAATAATTCAATGTTTTAATAACAGCAGTGTTATTGTACAGGATAATAACAAATTTTTAAATATTCCGTATTTGCCTGCGTCATCGGCTTACATCTTCCCTCTCAATTCAATAAACGGCTGCAAGGGAGTTATGGTTGTCGGTAAGGATTCACTTGAAAATCATATCGGACTTTTCTCTTTTATTGCAAATTATTGTGCATTGTTTATGCAGAATGTCGAACTTTTGGAACAGACTAACAAATATGCTAATACTGACACACTTACAGGGCTTTATACTCACAGAGGCTTCCAGGAAGTTCTGACAGTTGAATTGAAAAAGGCTGAAGAAAATGAGTCAAATCTGTCAATAATCATGCTTGATATAAACAATATTTCAAAAATCAACAGAGAACTCGGGCATGCTAAAGGCGACGAGGTTATAAAACTTCTTGCAGAAAAAGTAAAACAAAATATCAGAAGCACTGACAAAGCAGGCAGATACGGCGGGGATGAAATTGCCATAATTCTTCCCGACACAAGTACTGCTGACGCCAAATATCTTGCAGAATATATTACTTACTGTCTGTCTTGTTGTTTTGTTGATGATGTGGGGCCTGTAAAGGTTGCTGTCGGAATTGCAACGTATCCTGAATGCAGCAAGGATCAGGAAAAACTCCTTATTCTGGCAGAACAGGCTATGTATATTTCGCAGGCAAAAGGTTATAAAGAAGGTATGTCAGCTATCATAAGTTCTGCTGATTACAATTTCTGGGATGATGAGGCTTTGAATTCGTTTGCGGAAGTTGTTGCAAAACGGCATTCTCAGCTTGGAATTGATTTTGGAGAAGAACTTTTACACAAATTTAATAACGAGCAGATTGTTTCGCAAAATCACCTTATGGAGCTTGCAAATTCACTTGCAAGTGCAATTGATGCAAAAGATCCTTATACAAAAGGTCATTCGACATCTGTGTCAAGATATTCAGAAGCGCTTGCGCGTGCTATTAATCTGCCGGAAGATGAAGTGCAGAGAATTAAACTCGGTGCACTTCTTCACGATGTCGGGAAAATCGGCATTCCTGAAAATGTCTTGAAAAAACCCGGCAAACTTGAAGGTGAAGAATGGGAAATCATGAAACAGCACCCTGTAATCGGGGCCGAAAAAGTGCTTGCGCCAAACGATGCACTGCGTGATTTAATTCCGATTGTTAAATATCACCACGAGCATATCGACGGAAGCGGTTATCCGGAACATCTTAAAGGTGAAAAAATCCCTCTTGCTGCACGTATTGTTGCAGTAGCCGATACTTTCCACGCTTTGATTTCTGACAGACCATACCGCAAAGGAATGAGCGTTGAAAAAGCCTGTGAAATTTTAAAAGACGGCGCAGGAAAACTCTGGGATACTGATTTAGTCCGCCAGTTTATTGCGATTGCTCCGTCACTGTCAACAAGTGTTTAGATTAGAGATGCAAAGATGCAAAGTCTTTTTCATAACTCCCATATATTCCCGCTTGCATAATTTCAAAAAACGTGTATAATTATATGAATTAAAGGAATTTTGCAAAAGGTTTCTTTAAAGTACCAATTTAAATCAGGAGAAGAAAAATGTACCAAGATGAAAAACTTGTTTGTGAGGATTGCGGCGCAGAATTCGTCTTCACAGCAGGTGAACAGGAATTTTACGCAGAAAAAGGTTTGGTAAACAAACCGAAAAGATGTCCCGAATGCAGAAAAGCACGCAGAAAAAACAACAGAAAACATAGAAAAATGTATGATGCTGTATGTTCTAAATGCGGGGCTCAAACACAGGTTCCGTTTAAACCGATTGCGGGAAAAGAAGTCTTTTGCAAAGATTGCTTCGTAAAAGAGCAGGGAAATACGGAACAGACAGCAGAATAGAACAATTTAATAGAAAATTTTATAAATAAAAACATTTTTGTATATTATGTCATCCTGAACTTGTTTCAGGATTTGATTGAGATTTTGAAATTAATTCAGAATGACAAAAACGGGATTTTATTTATATTCACAAACAGACCGGATAAATTACCGGTCTGTTTTTTCTTATACGCCTATGCAGCTGTTTAGATATTCTATTGTGCTTATTTTTTCATCGTACAAATACTTTATGAAATTCAAATATGCCGCGTTGTATGAAGTTATTACAAGGTTTATTTCAAATCCGTCGGTGCAGAAAGGTTCGTAATCGTAAACCACATAGCTGTTATATTTACTTTTCCATTCCTTTCTTTCAATACGGCTGTTATTTTCTTCTATAACATCTTCAAGCCACGCTATAATGTCCTTATTCACATTTTTCATTTCCAAGCGGTTGTACTTGCTGCAATCATGGCAATCATTTCCCATTAACATGTAAATTACTCCACCAATATGTTATATGTAAATTGTAAATCTTTTTTCGCTGAAAATAATCCCCTTTAGGTATAAGCATAAAATAGGAAAATATGGCGATTTATTATTTTTATGAGGAAGATTAAAGATATTAAGGTATTAAGAAAAATCGTAAAAGCTTCTCACTCCCCCCCCCAATTTGCTTTTTATTTCTTTATAATTAATTGAAAAAATTTAAAAATTTTTATACTATAAGAAAAAGGGTTATGGATAAAAAGGTGCTTGTATGCAGGAAAAACGAATTTTAATAGTTGACGACGATGATGAAATAAGAGATTTGCTTGAATTCGACGTAAGAGCAAGCGGATATTTTGTTGACACAGCTCGTGACGGGATGGAAGGACTTAACAAAGCCTTAAATAACACATATGATTTGATTTTGCTTGATGTTATGATGCCTAAAATGAACGGGTTTGATGTATGCAAAAATATCCGGCAGGCAAAACTTGCTATTCCAATTTTGATGTTGACGGCTAAAGGTACAATTGATGATAAAACAGAAGGTTTTGACTGCGGAGCGGACGATTATTTAGTAAAACCATTTGATATTCAGGAAGTACTTTTGCGAATAAGGGTTCTTTTGCGAAGAAATCAGGTGTTTGATGAGGATAAATCAGCATTGTCTGATGAAGTTTTGAACGCAGGCGATATAGAGATTTTCCCTGAAACTCTTGAGGCTGTTGTTGTTAATAAAAGAGTCAAACTTACTCCAACGGAATTTGAGATTTTATATTGCCTTATGCAGCATTTCAACCATCCGGTTACGCTTGCGACTTTGTTAGATGAAGTGTGGGGTTATGACAGCAATGAGGATGTTAGAATGCTGAGGGTTCATGTCGGCGGTTTGAGAAATAAAATAGAACCGGATACTAAGCACCCTAAGTATTTACATACGGTTACAAATGTCGGTTATAAATTAACTCCGTTCGGGGAAGGATAATTTATGTTTGGAAAACATTTGAAAATCGTTGAACAGATTGCAATCGTATTTATTTTTGCGGTTGTTGTTCCGATGTCTATCAGCGGTTTTATCATAAACAATATTAATCAGCAGTCGATGCGGTATCAGCTTAGAGAATCTGCTGTTCTGATTGCCAATATGGTATCTGATGAAATTGATTTTTTCAATAAAACAATTATAAGCAACCTTGAGCAGATAGTATTTTCGCTTGAACATCTTCCAACACAGAGGGCTAAAGATCAGTATTTGAAATCTGTTATTAATCAGCTTGATGACTGTGAAAACTTGGAAATAGTTGATGCAACTAAACTTGAAGCTATTCAAAAGCGTGACAGGCTTAATAACAAAGCTGCCATTCCTTTAAAAATTGGTGATAACCGCTATCTTGTTGCGACATTTAAGCTAGATGCTGTTAAAGATGAACTTTTCAGATCGTTAGCGGATGATAAAAGACAAATTTATGTTTTGACAGGCGACGGGGATTTGATTGCTGAACATAATTATACTGAAGATGCCTATAAAAAGACAATTTCCCTGCTTCCGGACAAATTGAAAAAAGACAAGCCGGTAATATTCGGGGATGTTAAAAATCAGCCGCTTGTGTATGTTTCAAAGGATGACCCTAAAATTACAATTATTGTAAACACAACAGAAAAAGTTACGCAAAAAGCAATTACAAATAACAGTTTGAAAATAATTTTATCCTGTCTTTTTGCAACATTTGTCATTATTTTTGTTGTCGGGCTTTATACGTATTATCTTTATATTAATATAAGACAGTTGTTTAAAGGCATTATTGCAATATCAAAAGGCAATTACGAGCGTCAGATAAGGCTTTTTACAACGGCATTTACGCCGCACGAAATTATATTCTTAGCCTTTGAATTCAACCGTATGGCAACAGAAATTCATAAGTCATATATTCAGTTAAAGAAAAATAACGTTGAGTTGAAGCAGTTAAATGAATTTCGTTCAAATTTGATTGATACGGTAAGTCATGAGCTCAGAACGCCTTTAACGAGCATTCAGGGTTACACATCAAGATTGATGCGTCAAGATATAACAATTGATGAAGAAACAAGACAGAAGTCTTTGAGGATTATAAAGGAACAATCCGAACGATTAAAAAGGCTGATTGATGACTTGCTCACTATTCCGGATATTGAGGGAATGCGGCTTCGTACAAATATTGAACAGGTTTGGCTGCCTGAAATTCTTGAAGAATCACGGATTTTAATAAAAAATAAAAGAAATTTGGAAATTGTTTATAATTTGAATGATGATTTCCCGCTTGTAGAGGGCGACAAGGGCAGGCTTCTTCAAGTATTCGTAAACCTGCTTGAAAACGCTGCAAAATACGCTTCTGATGACTCTAAAATAGTTGTGGACTCGGTCATAACAGAAGATTGCGTTAAAGTGTTTGTAAAAAATGACTGTGAAGTTATTCCGCCGAAGAAATTGAAAAAGCTGTTTGAAAAGTTTGTACGGCTTGATGACAATACAACGCGCACTACAAGAGGAACCGGTTTGGGCTTGTTTATTGTAAAAGGGTTGGTTGAGGCAATGAACGGAAGTATTAAACTACACAGTGATAAAGATTGCGGATTTTGTGTTGAAGTAACTTTAAATCTTGCAAATGTTCAGGAGCCGGTAAAATGAAACGTGCAGTTGAACTTGCAAAAAAGGCTGTTGGCGAAATTCCTGTCGGAGCGTTGATAATTAAGGACGGAGAGGTTATTGCAGAAACTTTTAACCAGAAAGAAACAACGCAGGATGTAACAGCGCATGCGGAAATTCTTGCCATACGCGAAGCAGAACAAAAACTCGGACGCTGGCGTTTGGATGACTGCGAGATGTATGTAACTCTTGAACCCTGTCCGATGTGCGCCTGGGCTATAGTTTCCGCAAGAATAAAAGCTGTTTATTTCGGCTCATATGATAAAAATTACGGTGCGTTAGGCTCTGTGATTGATTTGAGAAAACTTGCTAATTCCAAAATGAAAGTATACGGCGGGATTATGGAAGAAGAATGTGATAAGATATTAAAAGATTATTTCAAGGAGCTGCGAAATGATAACTAAATCGGAAATTGATAAACTGGCTGAAACTTATGAAACAATTGATTTTATAAAGGATGATCCTGTTCGTGTTCCAAATAGATTTACAGAAAAAAAAGATATTGAAATAGCGGGATTTATAGCTTCGCTTGTAGCTTACGGAAGGCGTGAAGTTTTTTTGAAAAAACTTGATACTCTTTTTGAAATTGCACAGAATGAGCCGTATAATTTTATCTTAAATTTTGAGCCGGAAATTCTTGGAGATTTTAATTACCGTTTTGGAAAGCCTGAGGATTTTTCGCAAATTTTTATGCTAATGCGGGATTTGTATTCAAAAAGCGGCGGGTTAGAGGAACTTTTTAAATATGGATACGAAAATCCTGTTGACGGGAATATGTTTATACCTGTTACCGATTATTTTTATTCACACGCAAAAAACAATACCTCGCAAGGGTTCAAGTTTATGATACCGGATGCACGCAAAGGCAGTGCAATGAAACGTATGTGTATGTATCTTCGCTGGATGGTACGCAAGGGGCCTGTTGATTTTGGGCTGTGGAATTTTATGAAGCCGTCTGAACTTTTAATCCCTCTTGATACACATGTTGCAAGACTTTCAAGAGAAATGGGACTTTTGACAAGAAATGCAAATGATTTCAAATCGGTTCTTGAAATAACCGAAAATCTTCGAAAATTCGATCCCGAAGATCCTGTAAAATACGACTTTGCAATGTTCGGCTACGGAGTAAATCAGAAGTAAGGTAAGAGGGTTGATTGATTTTTTTATGAATAAACAAAAAAATGTTATTGATAATTTATATGTTATTCTAGTGCTTGTTTTGTTTGTACTGATACTGGTTTTTTATCCCAATAAAGCATACTTTCACTGTGACAAGTTCCAAAATTTATGTACATTAAATCGTGTATCTTTTGCAGGAAAAAATTATATAAGAACCGCAAAACTGTCATCTCTTTCAGTTCCTATGTATTCATCTTATTACGGAAGATTTAGAAATGACGATGTGATGTACTTAATTGATAATGATAAAGAATCTGATGATAATGTATTTGTTCAATTTAGTTTTAGGACATTATCTGATGCAAAAAATACGGGTGCCAAATTTAATAATTTCTTAAATTCCGATGATAATGAATTTGAGTATACAGATAAATCGCAGCCTAAAACATATCGTAATATAATACTGTTTTTGGCCTTTTGTTTTTTGTTAACTCTGGGTAATTTGTATTTTAATTTTAGTAAGTAGGTTGCCTCTATGCATCTTCGCATCTGATATCACCTCACCTTAACCCTCTCCTTGTAAAGGAGAGGGAAGTTTGCTATTGATATTCGTCATTGCGGACTTGATCCGCAATCGCAAAATAGTTGCAATATGAATGAGATTACTACGTCTAATGCTTTGCATTCTCCTCGTAATGACAAACTCGCTTCACTCTTCACTTTTCACTAAACACCTGTGTGTCGGGTGGAGCGGCTTCTTGCTCGTATCGCGATAAACGGGACTTTGGAATGCTCCGCCGGCTCATCGCCGCCGTGTGCTTCCTTCGCCCTCTGCTCACTCGCGCTACGCTCCTTCTCTCGTAATCAATTTATATAAAGCAAAACAGGTGCGAGGGATAAGAGATACCGAAACGAGTTCGCAATGACAATACTACCCGAGTGCATTGACAGAATAAAGCGACAACGAGAATATCTTTAAGTATTTTAGAACACTGAAAAAAGCGGCTTATGCAACCCCGTAAGCTGTCATGGGTGGAGCGGCTTCTTGCTCGTATCACGATAAACGGGACTTTGGAATGCTCCGCCGGCTCATCGCCGCCGTGCGCTTCCTTCGCCCTCTGCTCACTCGCGCTACGCTCCTATTCGCCAAGGTTTAATTGTGAGAATTGTACAATCTTATTTTTTCCGCGTTTTTTAGCATTGTATAATGCGTGTTCTGCATAGCGGATAATTGTGTTTGCGTCTTCTTCAGTATTTTCAAGGCACGGGTATGTTGAAATTCCGCCTGATATTGTAATCGGGTGTCTTTCTTCTTCGCCTGCCGGAATAAATTCCATTTTTTCTATGTCACGTCTAAATCTTTCCGCAAACAAGAAAGCGTTTTCTTCTGAGGTGTTCGGCAGAATTAATAAAAATTCTTCATCGCCGTAGCGTGTAAGTATATCTTCTTTTCTTATAAGCTGTTTCAATTTATCTGCAATAGAACGCAAAAGCACATCGCCCCATTCATATCCGTAAATATCGTTTACGACTTTGAAAAAGTCAAGGTCAAACAGAAGGCAGGATAATTTTGTGCCGTAACGTTTTGCGCGTGAAATTTCCTGTTCAAGACGTTCCTGCATATATTTTCTGTTATGGAGTCCTGTGAGTTCATCAGTTGTTGAAACAACTTTTAATTTATCCCTCAATTCTTTGTATTTCAAAAGCGCATTGGCTCTAATCACAAGTTCCATATTATCTACAGGGGTTTTTATAAAATCAAAAATAACTGCTCTGACAGTTGTTCCTTTGAACACGTCCCCGATAAACAATGCCGGAGCTTTGAATTTTGTTGTCATAAGAACATCTTTGATATTCGGAACGCTTTCAATTACAACAAGCCCCGGATTGAGCATTTCGTAATCTTTGAGTTTGTCAGCGCTTTCAATTCTGACATTTGTATCATCAATTTGCGCCAGAACATCTGCTAATTTTGATTCGTTTTTATCTGTATAAACAACAATATTCTTCATCTTTTTATCCTCTATAACAAATCTAATTGAGTTTTTAATATTTTTGTCAGTCGCTGCGTTTTTATTTATATTTTTAAGAACGCTTGCTCCCATTTTATTCTTTATTTATAACATATTGAGCAGGTTTAATCAAGAGGTAAACAAAATTTAATATTCAGGCATCAGCTTGTTTTATATGCTAAAATTATTTTATGGACACTGGCATCTTAACCGTTAAAATTAAACCCATGGAAAAATCGGATTTGGATTCGGTTGTTTCAATTGAGGAAAAAGCTTATGGCGAACATCACTGGTCGAAAGAGTCGTTTATGAGCGAACTTTCAAATGATCTTGCCAAATATTTTAGTGCTTTTAATGAAAAAGGCGAGTTGATAGCCTATGCAGGCTGTTGGCAAATTCTTGAGGAAGCACATATTACGACGGTCGCCGTTTTACCGGAATACAGGGGAAAATCTTTAGGAGAGGCTCTTCTCGTTACGCTTTTACAGCAGTGTTACAGAGATATGATTAAATATATTACTCTTGAGGTTAGAGTGAGCAACACGCCTGCTATTTCCCTTTACAAAAAGTACGGTTTTAAATCACTCGGAGTGAGAAAAGGGTATTATCAAGATAATAACGAAGATGCATTGATTATGTGGACAGAGAATATTTTTTACGATAAATTTAAATCAGAATATGAGCAAAATGCTCGTTTATTAAAGGGGAAAATTAATATCTTATGATTAAAACTTCCGCGCCGAAGATTAGGGTTATAAAAAAACAAATTGAGGGGATAAGGCTGACATTCGGCAGCTTGCTTTTAATTTTATGCTGTACATTTTTGCTTATTCTTTCAACATTTGTTCAGTTGGATGTTACACATTTTATAATTCCAAAGGGTTTATTTTCGGGAGCTGATTTACAGCTAAGCGATTTTATACATACATACAAGCTGATACCGCAGGTTCCTGTTGTTATGTTTGTCGGAGCATTTTTAGGAAGGAAGTACGGTATCGCAAGTATTTTGCTTTATATTTTGCTCGGTCTTTTTATAATCCCTGTTTTTGCACTCGGCGGCGGGCCGAAATACATTTTTGAATACGGTTTCGGGTATATATTAGCATATATTCCGGCTGTATTTTTCGCAGGCTCAATACTCAAAAGCGGCTTTACGAACAGAAATATGCTGCATGCAGTTTTAGTAGGTGTTTTGACTATTCATTTAATTGGGATATTATATATGCTGTTTATTGCCGGATTAAAACATGAGGGAGCTGCATTCATGTGGGGGTGGATTTTTGCGCAGAGCGGTGTAAAAATTATTTATGATTTTATATTTAGTTTTGCGGTTGTATTTGCAGCTAAGTACGCAAAAATTATCCTGTGGTTTTTTATGTAAAGGAGTTAATATATGAAAATTCAATCGGTACAATTTTACAATCCGTCTTTTACAAGCGGCAGACGGAAATTTGATGTTCAAGGACATATAGGTTCGCATTATGACGGACTTTGGAACAGAGAAGCGCATTATACGGCACAGAATATTATTGATACAGTTGAAACAAATAATGTTACAAAAGTTTTGGTGAGCACTATTTCAGCTTTAAATCCACAAGGGAGCAAATTTTTTAAATCTGAACAGAGTGCGGCTGACGAAGTTATTAATCTGAAAGGCAGCGACAAGGTAACTTTTTATCCTTTGCTTTCTTGTCAGCCCGGAATTTCTGAAAGCACTGATAATGTCAAAAACCTGCTTGAAAAACATAAATTTTACGGTTTAAAATTTCATCCGACAATGACCAATATGGGAATTAGCGCTAATTTTGATGTTTATTCTGAGTATCTAAATTTAGCAGAACAAAAGGGGCTTCCGTGTGTCTTTCATTCCACAACTGACGGCAAATCAGATCCTTCGCAGATTATAAAACTTGCCGAAGAGCATCCGAAGCTGCCTGTTGTAATGTACCATGTTGATTTGATGTCAAAACCGGAACAGATGTCAAAAACAATTGATGAGATTTCGACTTCTGTCAAGAGCGGAAAGTCAAATCTGTTTGTAGATATTTCATGGCTTACAGATTTTGACGGTAAAGGTGAACAGAGTAAAAATACACTCAGACAGCTTCTTGAAAAAGTTGGTGCTGACAGAATGCTTTTTGGTTCTGATACTCCGTTAGGGGAAATGGGCGACAAGGATAAATACCGCCAGTTTACTGATTTTGTTGAAAATACAGTGAAAGAATTTTATAAAGATAAACCTGATGAAGCTGAAAATGCTTTGAATAAGATTTTCTACGATAATGCAGAAGACTTATTTATAAACAAAAAATGGTATCAGGCTGCTGATAAAGTAAAAAAATTGTCAGGCAAGACAATAGGTCTAATAGCTGCCGGTGTTGTGATTGCGGTTGCGATTGTAGCAAAAATTATAAGCGCTCATAACAAAAAAGATATTGATAACAGACCTTCATGTATTAAGCACAGCTAGTTTCTAAAACATGCGCTGTAATGATTAATCCCGACGTTATCAAGCTGCGGAACTTCATTTGTACATATTTCTATGCATTTACTACATCTGGGGTGAAATCTGCAGCCTGTGATGTCCTGTTGTATTGACGGCGGCTGTCCTTGAATTGTTTCAAGCCTTGAACCTCTATTTGCGGGAAGAGAGCGCAAAAGAGCGGTTGAATAAGGATGTTTCGGGTTTGCAAAAAATTCTTTAGACGGTGCTGTTTCTACAATTCTTCCTGCGTACATAACCGAAACGTAATCCGAATTCTCGCCTACTAGCGCTAAATCGTGCGTAATCAAAAGAATGGAAGTATTTTTTGAAGTTCGTATTTCATCTAAAAGCTTCATAATCTGTGCCTGAATTGTAACGTCAAGCGCGGTCGTAGGCTCATCTGCTATCAGAATTTCCGCGTTGCAGGCAAGCGCCATGGCAATTATTGCACGCTGTTTCATACCCCCTGAAAATTCATGCGGATATGATTTCATACGCTCTTTAGCACAGGGAATTTGCACTGCATCTAATGCTTCTACAGCTTTTTGAAACGCTTCTTTCCCTTTTAAACCCTGATGAATGTTAATTACTTCAAGAAGCTGATTACCTACGGTATATAAAGGGTTTAGAGAAGTCATTGGATCCTGCGGAATTAAGGCAATTTTAGCCCCTCTGATTTTTTGCATATTTTTTAAAGGAAGCTGAAGTAAATTTTCTTTGTTATAAATTATTTGTCCTGAAGTTATCTGTGCTGTTTTGGGCAGCAGCCTTAGAATACTCATTGCACTAATTGTTTTGCCGCAGCCGGATTCTCCGACAAGTGAGTGCATTTTACCTTTTTCAAGAGAAAAAGAAACATCAAATAATGCCTGCCGAAATCCGTTTTCACAGTTGAAGCCTAGATTTAAATTTTTTACCTCTAAAATTGCCATAACTATATAATATATGATACTTAAAAATAAGTGAATAGTCTTACGGGGGAAGTTTGTTAACAAATATTAAGCAAATAAAAAATGGCTAAAACTCATATTAATAAGCAGTTTTCAGCTTATGTATCACATGAACTTTAATGTTTCCCATGCAATTTTTTGGAACAAAATTTTTTTATAGAAGTATAGGGGAAAAAAATAATACTCAATTGCGAGGAAAAGGAAAGGGGAAATTATGGGAGTTAATCCAAGTTACTCAATTTATGGCATGAGAGATTATGCCGCAGAATTTAGAGAAAAAGCTAAGGAATCATCTATCCGTATGGATCAGATGTTAAAAGATGCAGGAATTAGCGGAACAACTGTTCCTATCGGCAGACCAACAGTTAAAGATGAAAACAAGGGTTTAACTGTAGAACATCAAGAAAAAGAACCTGTTCAAAATGACTCAGAACAGCCTGAAAATGTTCAACAGGAAGAAACTCAAGATTTAGGTAATTTGGCTTTAAAAGAAGATCGTAAAAAAGCTGAAGAAAAAGTTAAAAATGACTTTTTGAAATACGGTACAGCTAACGGTGAAGCTGTTACCGATGAAGATCAGGCTCAAGAAATGGCTGAAGATTATGTAAGAGATAAAGCCTATGAACAGCAGTCCGAAAGAACAACCGTATTTATGGACAAAGAAAAATACAAAGCTGCAGAAACTGAACGTGATAAACAGTATGATGAATTATACAATCAATACAAACAAGAATACAGAGATCAGGGAATTAGAAGAGTAAAAGCCAGAAGAATGGCTAAAGAACGTGCAAATTCCGAATTAGGATTAAATGAATATGTTAAAAATAAACAAACACGTGCTTTCGTAGAAAATCATGAAGAAATGTTTTACGATGAAGAAGGTAACTTCTCAAGCGACAAATTTAAACAGCAGGCAGTTAATTTCGCAAATACTCACACCAGAAGTGATGAAGCTGAAAACCACTACCTGAGTTTGAAAGAAAGACGCGAAGTTGCGGCTCAATACGGTGTTGATGATGATGTAATATCAGATATCGCAAACAGATCTAATATCGGTTATGAAAAAGATTACACACCATTAATCAGAGCAGGTGTAGCTGTCGGAGGAGCAGCAGTTGGAGCTGTTGCAGGACACTTCCTGTTAGGCGCATCAGCTGCCGCATCAGCAGCAGGCTCATCTGCCGCAGCCGGTACAGCTGGAGGTACAGGAGCAGGCGCATCAGCTTCTTCAGCCGCAGCTGCATCGGCATCAGTTTCGGGAACTCTTCCAGGAGCTGCAGCAGGCTTAGGTGCCGGCGCAGTAGGTTCAACATTCTTGCAGGATAAAGGCAACAAAGAACCGAGAATTTACGAACCTGATCAACCTGAACCTCAGCAGCCGCCAGAACCGCCGGAACATGATACTTGTGAACTCACTCCGGGGCAGAATACCGTAGTAGAAGTAAAAACAGAAAAGGTTGATGTTCCTATTGAATATTGTACATACAAAGTTAAAAAGAATGACCTCTGGTACGGTATAGTTGCTGCAAAATACCGTCACGAAGACGGCACTCCGCTTAATCAAAAGGAAATGAAAGAAGTATGGACAGGCTTAAAAGATATGCATAATATTCCGCGAGATCTTTCATACATTCCTTTAAAAGAATTAAGATTGTACTCTGAAATAAATGGTAAAAAATATCAGGTTGATTGCGATAATGCTCCGACAATCCACTATCAGGGTAAATACGGTAAACCGGATAAAGTCTGGAACGGTTCAGACCCGGGTGTTCAGACAAGACAAGAAGAACGAATAACCGGACAATCAAGAACAGACTACTATTACACAGATTGCAACGGTAACAGAAGCCAAAACTTCTCTAACGCAGAAGACCGTGACAGAGCAATGGCAGAAGAACAGGCTAGAATAAATGCCGGATTAAATCAATAATTTCCATATTAATAATAAAAACAAAGACCTTCCTTAATCAGGAAGGTCTTTTAATTAAGGACACAAATGCCTTGAGCTGTTGCTTTCAGGTTGTTTGCAGTCCAATAATTTTCAGTCGGGGCAAACTCCGTATTAACACTAAAATAAGACGATCCTGAACCTGACATTACAGATTTTGGATAAAGTTTTTTAATGGTTTTTAGTTCTTCATAATCATCAATTACAGCCCATTCAAGGTCATTTGCAAAATCATCACGGGCACCGAATTGTGATTGAAAATTATTTTTCATTTTTTCTGAAAATTTTGTATAAGCTTCTTTAGCACTTATGCCGAGATTTTTTGGCTTTATAAGTGATAGTGAAAACTCTTCAAATTCAAGCGGTTTTAAAATTTCACCTCTGCCTGATGTCATTTGCCGTCCGCCTTCAAGACAGAAATTCAAATCAGACCCGAGTTTGGCGCAAAGAGTGTGCAGTTCTTGTTTGGAAAGCGGTTCGTTGAATATTTTATTTAAACCGTACAAAGTTCCTGCCGCATCAGTGCTTCCGCCGGCAAGCCCTGCTGATACAGGAATATTTTTTTCTATATAAATATCAATTTTGTGCGGGGACAGGTTTGTCCTTTCAACAAAGAGCATTGATGCTTTATGAACAAGATTTCTTTCGTCATAAGGTATTTCCGTACTATTCCCTGCAAGAGTTATTTCAAATTTTTCAGAAGGTTCTGCTGAGATTGTCAAATAGTCATAAAGGCTTATGCTCTGCATAATACTTTCAATGTTATGAAACCCGTCAGGCCGTTTGCCTGTGACTTTCAACGTCAGATTAATCTTTGCAGGACACTGGATTTTTATTCCGTCCACATTACCCTCCCTTGAGGGGAGGGTGGAAATCTCTGATTTCCGGGTGGGTGATTTAGTTTTATCTTTTAAATATTGCATGACGCCTTCAATATTATTATAAATTTCATTATTCCAAATTCGTATTACCTGATAACCCTCACTTTGTAAATATTTATCACGGAGTTCATCATATTTTTCGTTTTCGCTATGCTGTCCGCCATCCAGTTCTATTATAATTTTTTTAGAACAGCATAAAAAATCAACTATATACTTGCCGATTGGCTGCTGCCTTCTGAATTTCAGTCCATTTAGTTGACTTTTTTTTAGGTAATTCCATAGAATTGCTTCTGGCGGTGTAGGATTATCCCTCATGTCTTTAGCATTTTGTTTTTGTTGTTCAGGATGTTGAAATTTCATTTTTCACCCACCCCTTTACTTCCCCTCCCCTCGAGGGAGGGGAAAAGTTTCGCCCCTTGAGGGGAGGGTGTTGAAACATTTCAATTCTTCTGACAATTTTCCGAACATTTCTATAGAAAGTTTTTCACCTCTTATATTTTCATCCAACCCGAGTTTTGAAAAAGCATTCAGAATTGTTTCTTTTGAAAATCCTGCTGATAAAAGACAGTTTTTTAAAGTTTTTCTTCTTTGTGCAAAGCCTGCTTTGACCGTTTTTCTAAAATGTGTATAGTCTGTTAAATCAAGCAGAGGTTTTTCTCTGACCGTTAATTTTACCAGTGCAGAATTAACTTTTGGCGCCGGATAAAACGCTTTTCTGCCGACAATTCTTAAAATTTCAACATCAGCCCAGAATTGCGACAGTATTGTCAAAAGTCCGTATTGTTTAGAAGGAGAATTTTCATTTGCCGCCATACGCTGCGCAACTTCATATTGAACCATAAGTATAATGTCTGTTATTTTGGTTCTGTTTTTGTTGTTTAAATCATCAATTTCACCCAGAAGATGCGCGATAATCGGACTTGTAATATAGTATGGAATATTTGCAACTATTTTAATTTTTCCGTCGCACAGTTGTGCCAAATCAGTTTTCAAAATATCATTATGAATTATTGTAAGATTGTCAGCTTCAATTTTTTCTAATTCTTTTACTGCTTCTTCATCAAGTTCAATTGCAATAACTCTTTTGGCATGCTTTACAAGCTGCTCGGTTACAAACCCGACACCCGGGCCGATTTCCACAATTGTGTCATCAGGTTTAATATCTGCATAATCAATGATATCAGAGATTACCTGCCCGTCAATAAGGAAATTTTGACCGAGTCTTTTTTTTGTTCTAAAATATCTTGCCCTGTCGAAGTAGTTCATCTTACCTATAATAATACCACACACAGGTAAATGTTTTAAAAAAAATTTTTTGTTAATTTTGTGGATGTTATAATAGATAGGGGGTCACTTGTGAACAACGTACAAACTAAAACTAAATTAGACAAAAAAGAAATCTTAAAACTTTTTGAGGCAGGATGCAAACCTTCTCAAACACATAAAATCGGGATTGAATATGAAAGACTCCCTGTATTTTCGGTTACTTCAAAGGCAGTGGATTATTCATCAGAGTTTGGAGTTTGTAATTTTTTGAGAAATTTTGCCCGAGAAGAAAACTGGGATTATATAATGGACGATTACAACATAATCGGTCTAAAACAGGGGCATGATACAATTACGCTTGAACCCGGCTGTCAGATTGAAATGAGTCTGGAACCTCAAAGAAAAATTGAGGAATTAAAATCAAAAATTACGGATTTGGACAAAAAGCTAAAGCCGGTACTCAATAAATTTAATATAAAGCTGTTAAATTATGGTGTTTCGCCTTTGTCGACGCATAAGTCAATCAATCTTATCCCTAAAAAGCGTTACAAAATTATGGCAAAATATCTATGGGGGATTTTGTCTGATGTAATGATGAGAGAAACCGCAGGGATTCAGTGCTGTATAGATTTTGAAAGCGAAGAAGATGCAATGCGTAAGTTTAAAATTGCAAATAAACTTGTGCCTTTCCTGACTGCAATGTTTGCAAATTCACCCGTACGCGGCGGTGTTGAAACGGGTTACAAAAGTTTCAGAGCATTGAGTTGGCTGAATACCGACAATGACCGCTGCGGTTTTGTCGGCCAGATTGATGATCATTTTTCATTTGAAGAGTATGTTGACTATGTCCTTGACTCTCCTATGATATTTATAAATCGGGACTCAGGGGCAATACCTGTTAACGGAAAAATTACGTTTAAGCAGTTTATGGACGTGGGTTTTGAAGGGTTTGAAGCTGATATAGACGATTTCAGACTTCACGCAAATCTTTATTTTCCGGAAGTGCGGCTTCGTAATTTCCTTGAAATAAGAAACCATGACTGTGTTGGAAAAGATTTGCAGTATGCACTTCTTGCAATCTATAAAGGGATTTTATACAGTCACAGTGCCATGGACGAGGTGGAAGAACTTTTTAAGCCTTATGAATACAGGGATTTTTCGGAGTTGAGATATAACGTTCCAAAAAGCGCTCTGAATGCTAAAATCGCTAATCATTGCATAAAAGATGTTGTAAAAGAAGTTTTGTATATTGCGGAAAAATCTCTTATAGGTATGGACTCAGGTGAAGAAAAATTTATTGAGCCCATAAAGGAATTATCTCTCAACGGTATAACCCCCGCGGACATAATTATTCGCAACTGGAACGGGGTTTGGAACAAAGATATTAATAAATTAATAAAATTTGTGCAAGACTAATTTAAATAAATAAAAAACACGGAATGCAAACTTGCATTCCGTGTTCGTCGATTACCGTCATATCAGGATTTGCGGCGATGCGCCTAGCCTTTCTTTATCCGCAAAATAAAATATATTCGGAAGTTTTTTCAAGAAAGGTTTCACCCGTCAGGTAATCGTCCGTATCCCGCCGCTTATTCCCCGGAAATGGTACAGGTTATCACTATCACCTGCTTCGAATATGAACACAGATGTACATTTCCTTAAAGGCTTGTGTTCTCCGGGCCCGAAAATATCTCGGATGATCCGGCTTTGAGATACGAAGTTGAATTTTTTCTACATTTTTATTCTAAAATTTTTTGGGTCATTTTTCATTCAACTTTATATTAATTAATTGTTCTGAAACTATGTACTTTTGTGTAATAGAATAAATGCTAATTTAAGTGATAATGCCTCAAGGAGGAAATTTAAAATGTCTATAAAAATGTTGGTTTTTGATTATCGTGAAAGCGAGAAAAAATTTTTCGGAAATAATAAATTTGAACAGTTTGATATAACTTTTTATAACGAAAGCCTGAACGAAGATTTTGTTAAAAATCTTTCAGAAGAACAGCTTGAAAGCACCTATGCAATAAGCGTATTTATTGATTCTGAGATTACGGAAAATGTTATAAATGCTTTTAAGAATTTAAGAATAATTTCAACCCGCTCTACAGGTGTTGACCATATTAATTTAAAAGCTGCTGCTGCAAAAAATATTGCGGTTATTAATGTAGAAGGTTACGGCTCAAAAGCTGTTGCGCAGTTTACTATAGGTTTGATGATATCACTTGTACGGCGCATTGTTCCTGCATCTAAGTATATCGCCGAAAATGAACACGGGTCGTGCGCAAACTTTTTGGGGCGTGACCTTTCAAACCTGACTTTAGGAGTTGTAGGCACCGGTGCTATAGGAGCTGCAGTATGCACTCTTGGCTGTGCATTCAAGATGAATGTTCTTGCTTATGATTTGAGTGAAAAGAAAGAGTTAATTTTAAATTATGATATAAAATACACTGATTTAAATACGTTATTAAAAAATTCTGATGTTGTTTCGCTGCATATACCTTATACAGGGGATAATTTTCATATGTTTTCGGACAAGCAATTTTCTATGATGAAAGATACTGCATATATAATTAATACTTCACGCGGAGAAATTGTAGATACATTCGCGCTTTATAAGGCTTTGACAGAAAAGAAACTTGCAGGTGCCGCATTGGATGTTGCTATGTGTGAACAGGTAAGTTTTAGATGCAGCCAGTTCTCAAAACAGATTAATACTGATATCATGTGTCTTCAGGAAGCAAAGATTGTAAAAGAACTTGTAAAAATGGATAATGTTATTATTACCCCTCATATAGCCTATGAAACGCAGGATGCAATAGATTATATTTTAGAGGTTTCGTTCAAAGGCATTCTTGACTGCATAAAAGGCGGTACAGAATACAGAATGTATTAAGAGGATAGGAAAACTTAATAAAAAAAACAAATTTATTTAACCATTACCTGCATAGAAATTACACCGAAGAGAAAATCCTGCCGTTTTTTCAGCCTGAACCCTTTGCTTTCAAAATCTTTAATCAAATCTTCGGGTTCGGGGAAAATTTGTTTTGATTTAATAAGATATGTATATGCAGAATAATTTTCTGTAAATAATTTTGTGAGTACAGGAATTGTTATATCAAATACTTTGCTGATGAGATTTTTCTTCCCGAAATCAAGGTGCATAAAATATCCGCCCGGTTTTAAAATTCTGTATGCTTCTTCAACAGCTTTTTCTGCGTTTTGGATATTTCTTAAACCGAACCCCATTACAGTACAGTCAAATGTATTGTCAGGATATGGCAATGCTGTTACATCGCCTTGCAAGTATTGAATATTTTGACTCTTCTGTTTTGCAACCTCAAGCATTTTATCAGAAAAATCAATCCCTGTTACATCAGCCTGCGGTTCTATTTGTTTTATTATTATTGAAAGATCTCCTGTTCCGCAGCACAGGTCAATAATTTTGTCATGCGGCTTTATATTCAGATTTTTTATGCTTTTATATTTAATATACCGTTGTGTGCTAAGTGACATAAGATTATTAAAAAAATCGTATCTGTCAGCGATAATATTGAACATTGTTTGTATTTTTTCTGGAGATTTATCAAAAGACATAAATTGTTACCTTTTTGCTTAAATTCAATATTAACATATAATGAAATTATGAACATAGCTTTTATTCCTATAGATAACAGACCCGTTTGTTATACTCTGCCAGAGCAGATTTGTGCTATGGACAGCAGTATAAAATTATTTCTGCCCCCGAGAGAATGGCTTGGTGATTTAAAACGGTTTGCTGATGTTGAGAAAATTTTTGACTGGCTTGAAGCTCTTAATAATCTCGATGCAGTAGTTTTAAGCCTTGACACAATTGCCTATGGCGGACTAATTTCATCAAGACGCTGTCCTCAGAGTTTTGATGAGATAAAACAGAGAGTTTTCAAGCTCCGTGAAATTCTTGAAAAAAAGCACGCTGAAATTTATGCTTTTTCAAGCATTATGAGAATTTCTAACAACAATATTAATGAAGAAGAAAAAGAGTACTGGAATATTTGGGGCAAAAAGATTTTTGAATACTCATACAATACTCACAAATACGGACATTTTGACTGCGATGTACCGCAGGAAATTTTAAATGATTACCTTGAAACAAGAAAGAGAAACTTTGAGATAAATAAGATTTATCTGGAATTTCAAAAACAGGGATTGTTTAATACTTTGGTATTTTCAAAGGATGATTGTGCCGAATACGGTTTGAATGTTAAAGAAGCACAGGAGCTTGAAAAAAGGGGCGGTTTTGTAAAAACAGGAGCGGATGAAATTCCGCTGACCCTTCTTGCGCGGGCAGTGAATGAGTTTTATACAGCAGAACATTCGTTTCAAACATTTCCTCACAAAAATGCCGGCGATACAAGCTTTTCACTCTTCACTCTTCACCCTTCACTCAAAGTGGCTCCGGTATTTCTCGCCCCTGAATACAAGAATTTAATTTCAAACTACGAAGATGTTTCAATTGAAAATTCTGTCAAAGGTCAGCTAGAACTTGCGGGATGTGAGGTTTGCGGGGTGGAAAATGCGGATATAGTTTTGTATGTAAATAACTTTGAAGAACATCAGGGTGAGATAGTCATGAAAGTGCCGACAAAACCGTTTTCAGCTTCTTGGAGCAGACCTGAAAAACCTTATATGATTGCGGATGTAAGATATGCAAACGGCGCGGATAACGCGTTTGTGGAAAAATTATTTGAAACTGATTTTGACGAAAATTTTTACGGGTATGCAGCGTGGAACACGTCAGCAAATACTCTTGGCAGCCTTATTTGTGCAGCAGTCGTGAAATACCATTCAAACCCTTCATTCTTCACTCTTCACTCTTCACTCTTTAAACAGTTCCAGACTGTTCGTTTTCTTGACGACTGGGCTTATCAGGCAAATGTAAGGCAGCAGCTTGAAAAACCGGATGAAAAATTGATTAAAACTTTGATGAAACCGTATGAAAAGAGAGTTTTTGAAAAATTAGGCGTAAATTATAATACATCGTATAGGTTCCCGTGGAACAGACTGTTTGAGGTGGAAGTTGAACTTAATTGATGTGATGTTTCTTTCTGCTGCACTCGGTGTTGACTGCCTTGTTGTTTCGTTTTCTCAAGGATTGATTTTTACATCCGCAAGGATAAAAAATTCGTCAATGCTTGCCTTGACTATGGGTATTTTTCAGGCTGTGATGCCGTGTATCGGCTATTATGCTGCTGCTTCTGTGAGCCGTTATATTGAACCGTTTTCAAAATGGATTGTTTTTGCGATATTTACTGCTCTTGCAATAAAATTTATCTATGAAGCGTTTCAAGAAAAAGAAGAAACTGTCTGTTGTATCGGGTTAAAATGTCTTATTGGAATGGGGCTTGCAACAAGTATTGACGCTCTTGGCGCAGGCGTAAATCTGCATTTGACAAAAACACCGCTTGTATTTTCGGCGCTGCTCATCGGCCTTGCTTCTGTTGTAATGTCATTGTCAGGTTTTTGGCTCGGGAATTTCTTTAAAAAACTTCCGTCAAAATTCCTTGAGATTGCAGGCGGTCTAATACTTTTAATTCTGGGTGTGAAAGGCTTATTTTAGTATTGAGCATGCCAAAAAAAGGCATGAATACTAAATAATTTACAATTCTTAATCTAAATTTAAATCATGGAAAACCATGACATGAGCATGATTGCATGATTTAAAACCTGCAAACCATGCATGAGCTTGATTTTTAGCATGATTGACTTTCGAAAATCGGCTGTATTGCACTGATTGCGGTGTTTGTTACAAATGTTCATATTCTCATGTTCTTCCCTTGAAATAATTTCCTTATTTTTTATAATAAAGTTAAAGAGGTGAAACACATCTCTAATGGGGATTTTGACAGTATAAATACTGCCATGGTTGCCATACTTGGGTAGGATATTTTAATTGGAGATTTGATAAATTGTTTAGAAGCAGGGATATGGGTAGAGCTGTTGCAGTAAGAAGATGGACGCCGACAGCTTTGGAATGTTATAAAAGAGGATGCAACTGTGAAGGTTGCTTTTATAAAGATTTTTTCAGCGGTTCATCACAAAAATGCCAGATGAAAGCTTCAGTTCTTGAACTCGTGCGTGTAATCGGAACTCCGAATGTTGAATTACAGCAGTTTATTATTGAAGACTAAGCTTTTTATATAATTTTGCAAAAATGTGCTAAAAAGGCTTTAAAAATCGGAAAATATATGTTATAATATACAAGCAGTATGTTATAGGAGGTTCACGCATGCACATTTATGTTAACGGAAGAAACATTGAAATCACAGACGCTATTAAGGCTTATGTGAAAGAAAAATTTGGTAAAGTGGCAGCCCATTATGACCAAATTCAGGGGATTGACGTTGTTTTGTCGGTAATTAAAAACCCCGCAGCTTCCGGCAAACACGTTGCAGAAGTCAGCTGTAAAATGAATACAGGAGTTGTCCGCTGTGAAGAAGCAGGCGAATCTATGTATGAAAGTATTGATTTACTCGCAGACAAACTTGCAAGACAGGTTCAAAAATTCAAAGATAAAAGCTTAGGCTCAGACAAGTCTTCTATCAGAACGGATGCAGGTGCTGTTGAAGAAGCGGTAGAAGCAGTTGAAGAATAAAAATAAAAGAGGTGTATATCACCTCTTTTTATATTTAAATAATAAGAAAATGTCATCCCGAACTCGTTTCGGGATCTCGATTTAACTTAAGTAAAAATACGATAAAAATAAGATGTTGAAACAAGTTCAACATGACATATAAATTATCTTGTAGGATTTGGAATTTAAATGATAAACGATAAAAAAGTAGTAATTATAATGCCTGCATATAACGCAGAGAAAACCCTCAAACAAACTTATGAAGAAATTTATAAGCCGTTTGTCGATGAAGTAATTCTTGTGGATGACAATTCGCAGGACAACACAAAACTTGTTTCTAAAGAATTGAATATTACAACAATTGTGCATAAGCAAAACAAAGGTTACGGCGGAAACCAGAAATCATGCTATAAAGCAGCCTTAAAATCAGGTGCAGATATCGTTGTAATGCTCCATCCGGATTATCAATATACTCCGAAACTTATTCCCGCAATAGTTTGTATGATGGCATTCGGCCAGTATGACGCTGTTCTGGCATCCCGTATGCTCGGCAATTCCGCATTAAAAGGCGGTATGCCGCTTTATAAATTTGTTGCTAATAAGTTTTTAACCTGGTTTGAAAATCTGTTTACCGGTGAAAATTTAACAGAATACCATACAGGCTTTAGAGGTTTTACAAAAGAAGTTCTTGAAACATTGCCGCTTGATGAGTGTGATGACGATTTTATTTTTGATAATGAGATGATTGCACTTTTGTTTTATAACAATTTTAAAATAGGTGAGGTTTCCTGTCCGACGAAATACTTTAAGGAAGCATCCTCAATAAACTTTGTCCGTTCATGCAAATACGGGCTTGGCGTTCTGGCAGTAAGTTTGAAATACCGTCTTGCAAAAATGGGTTTGAAATCAAGAATTTTTCGTTCAGGTGCAAAAAAACTTGACCTTGATACTGAGATTGAATACTATTTCAAGTAGACTGTCTGCAATCGCATAATAGTGGCGATAATGCGTTCTTCGCTTCGCTCATAATGACTTAGCACCTATTTCCGTCATTGCGGACTTGATCCGCAATCGCATAGTAGTTATAGCTGACGGAGGGCAAGAAGGCAGGAGGGCAGGCTATTTTCATTTATAGCTATTTTGGTAAAATAGCAACAAAATTTATTTTTGATAACAGCTTTGCCTCTATGCATCTTCGCTTCTTTAGCTCTAATAAGAGATCCTGAACCAAGTTCAGGATGACACGCCTGAAACAGGTCTACTTTTTAACTTCTGACCGTACCCCACCCCCTACCCTCCCCATTCGGGGAGGGAGATAAAAGCCTTCCCTTTTTAGGGAAGGTTTGGATGGGTATTAATTAGAAGAATATCAGGGTGGGATAAGCGAAGCGTTCCCACCAATTATTATTTAGTTAAAATATAAACCGGCTTCTAACTTTGAAGCCGGTTTTATCCTTTTTGTTTTAGTTTATGAAAAGATTAAGTTTTTAAGCAAAAGTATTTGCGGGTTTTTTCTGTGCTGTAGCACCAGGAATTGACTGCCAGTTGGCTGCCATAATTTTCTTGAATGATTTCAAAGCTGTATCTTCAAGTTCACCGAGTTCTTCAGCTTCCATAATTAATTCTCTCAACGGAAGCAGTGCTCTTTGATCTCTCAACACGCCCAATGCAGCAGCTGCACCTGCTCTTACAAGTTCGTTTTCGCTGCGATTTTTCATAACATCAATCAATGCCGGAACTGCTTTTGTATCGTTTAATTTGCCGAGTGAAGTTACCGCATAAATTCTTACGTTAACCCATTCGTCATACAACATATTAATTACCTTATCAACAGCTTTTTTGTTTCCGATTTCGCCTAATGCTCTTGTTGCATCGCAGCGTACGTTAACTTTTTCGTGATCCAATGAAGCGATTAACGCATCTGTTGCAACATCGCCGATTTCGATTAAAGCATCAGTAGCTGTAATACAAACCTGTGGATTTTCGTCATTTAAAGCTTCAACAAGCGGTTCAACAACGATTTCACCGCCCAAACGTCCTAAAGCGCGGGCTGCACGAACTCTAACGTCAACGTTTCTGTCTTCGCGCAAAGATTCGATTAAATGAACTGTTGCTTTAGAATCGCCTAATTCGCCTAAAGCACGGGCTGCATAAAGTCTAACAGAACCGTTTTTGTCGTGTTTTAATACATCAATAAGCGGTTCAACGGCTTTAGAATCGCCCATTTCACCTAAAACACGCGCAGCGTTATATCTGACTTTTTCTGAATTGCTAGTTTTTAAATCAGTTAATAATTCTTCAAAAGTTTTTTTCACTTGTTTTTTCTTGCTGTTCACACTAATTGTCATTCACTTTCCTCCGACGCACAATATTAAATTCACTACACCTTATGTATTTATAAAAAAATTAGAGAATAAAATATTGCTTTTTTTAGTTACTTGTATTAATTTTTGTTAACATCATTTTTGTTTCTTATGTCTTTTTTACTTTTGAGAAGTGCAGTTATGGGTTAAAAATTTTTTAAGGGTAAAACTAACACTTTATAATAATAATATAACATATTTTTCAAACCTTTGCTTGGGTTATATGTATTATTTTAAAAAACTGTGTGTTTGTTTAATTAATAAAAGATGTCATTCAATAATATGTTGACTAAATTTGTAATACTTCTTAACAAATATTACTCACTACAGATAGTAATAATAAACTCGCTGCCCTTGCCGACGTCACTGTTTACAATAATTTTGCCGTTATGCTTTTCAATAATCTTTGTGCAGATAGCAAGGCCGAGCCCCGTGCCAACCCCTGCACTTTTTGTTGTAAATCCGGCTGAAAATATCTTGTCGAGCTGATTTTGAGGAATGCCGCAGCCGGTATCTTTTATCTTTACAATCAGGTTTTTATCTTTAAATTCAGTTGTTATTGTAATTGTACCTTCACCTTTTATTGCCTGACATGCATTGATTAAAATGTTTGTGAATACTTGATTGAGCATGTTAGGAAAACATTTAATCACGGGGATTTCGCCGTAATTTTTAATAATTTTTATCCTGTTTTTTGTTTCATGTCTGATGAGCTCGAGAGTTAAATCGAGTTCTTTATTGATATCAGCTTCTTGAAGTTCAGCTTCATCAAGGCGGACAAATTTTTTCAGGGAAGTTACGATGCTGCTTATTCTGCTTACTGCTTCTTTATCAATGTTGTTCAAATCTGTCAGCATTTCTTTTAATTCTGTGTCTTCTATTGTGTTGAGAAGCTTTGCGGCTATTGCGTTGTTTGATTTTATTGAGGCAACAGGGGTGTTAATTTCGTGTGCAACACCTGCAACAAGCTGGCCTAAAGATGCCATTTTTTCTGAATTTATGAGCTGAATTTGAGTTTCTTTCAATTCCTTGAGGGCATTTTGTAATTCTTTTACTGTTTGGATATTTTTTTGATAAAGTTCTGCGCGGGTAATTGCGTTGGACAATTGCGATGAAATTGCCTCAAGAATTTCTATTTCTTCAGTGAGTTCACGTTTTTGATGACTGAGCAAAACTATTATCCCTGTTAGGTTTTGCATGTGATGAACAGGGATTATTATTCTCAAAACTGATTGTTTAAATGGTTTTGCATTTACGTATTCAGTCAATGTATTTGATATCGCAATCTCGCGTGCTGCAATAGTTTCCGTTGTTTTTTTGTCAAATGAAATTTCTTTATTTGTTTTAGATTTTTTTTCTCCGTAAACTTCTTCTACAACAAAAGAGTTTTCATTTGTTTTTGCATAGTATGCTTTATATGCGCTGAACATTACGGCAAGTTCTTTCAATGCTGATTGCAGAATTTGTGAGATATCAATACTTTCTCTTATAGTGTTTGAAACTTTGTTTATGAGCGCAATTCGGATTGCCTGACTTTGAGCTTTTTGTTTAATTTTTTGAAGATTTTCATTTTCTTCGAGAAGCTGTTCGTATTTTTCTTTAAGTTTTTGGTTTTCTTTGTAGATGTCGTTGAGTTTGTTTTGTGCGCTTACATCCGTAAAAAATATTATTGTATAATTTCCCTTTTTTATTGCCTGCAAATCGTAATAAAAAATTCTGTTGAGCTCTGACTGATAAGAAATTCTTGCAAAGAAATTTTCTTTGGAAATAAGTGCATGATAAATCGGCGAATAAATTTCGATGTTGTCGGAATTTAAAGGACAAATATCAAATCCTGTGTTGTGGGAAAGTTTTTTTAGGTTTGTAAAATCTTTAAACCACCTTTTGAAAGTGTGGTTTCTGTAAACGACTTCCTGTTTTTTATTTAAAATTAAAACAGCATCCCTAAACTGTCTGAAAAAATCAAACTTCCTCATGATACTATTATATAATATTATATTGTAAGGTAAAGAGATTGTGTTTTGTAACAATTTGTAAAATTGTAGTTGAAACTATTAAAGTTACAAAAAAATTGTCCGTTATCATCAAGCATAAAAGTTTAAAAATATATAGGAGAAAAATTTTATGAGTGGTGTAGAAAACGGTGGAATATCTTTTGGTAAAAATCAAAATATTAATTTTGACAATTTTAATGGTATTCAAAAGAAAGATTTTGACAAAGCCGGGGGGGGGGCACTCGCTGAACCTATTTTCGCAAAATATGACAAAAACAAAGATAATGTTTTAGATGAAAGCGAATTAAAAACTCTTCAAGATGATATAAGAGAATTTGCAAAAGATGACACTTTAGGCAAGCGCGAAGCAAAAAGATTTTTCAAAAGCCTCGGGCTTGAAAAAGGGCATGATTTGAAACGCGAAGATTTGTATAAATTTTTGCAGACTATTCAGGCTGATAAGGATTCAGTAGACAGAGCATATACGGACGCTGAAACCGGTGATACAATTGTTCAGTATAAGCCTGATGAAAATAATGTTGTAAATTTAATCAGATATACAAATAATTCCGATAATACACATACACCTAAAGCAATGGCTGAAGTTTTTTCTGAAGATCATCACAGAACTTCTTTTCTGAATGATGATGGTACAATGTCTATAGTAGATGTAAACGGAAATAAACAAGTTGAAGCACAATATGATGAGAATAAATTGCTTATTCAAACGAGTGAAATTGATACACAAACAAATGAAAAAGTGACTACACTTTATGAAGAAGATGGAGAAACAATAAAATCAAAATTCCGCCAAAACGGTGCTGTAACAGAGTATTTAGATCCTGCAAACGGCGATCGTGTAACTGAACGTGTAACCGATAAAGGCAACGGAGTTACAGAAACTGTTCAGTTTACGTATAACGAGGACGGCAGTGTCACAGAAACAACTGTTGGCGCAGACGAAAAGCCTATTTCAAGTGTTACGAAAAAAGACGGGCAGGAAATTTCTTCTGTTCAGTATACTTATGAGGACGGAAAAACAGTTCAAACATCCACAAAAGACGGTGTAACAACGGAAATTACAACAACCGGCGAAGGTGAAAATGTTCAAAGAGTAAAAGTTGAAAAAGACGAACAAGGCAATGTAACAAGCAGAGTCAATGTCGATGAAAACGGCGACCCTGTGGCTTACAAGCATAAAGTAAACCAGGGTGAAAACTGGTATGGTATTGTACAGGCAAAATACGGAACAACCAATCCGAAAACCATAATGGAAATAGTACATCAGCTGAAAGACAAGGCGGGTGTAAAGAGAAGTTCTGCAATGATGCCTGCTGAGATTGAACTCCCGCCGACAATAACTTTAAAAAACGGCAAAGAGATATCTCTTGTAAATATTGATGCACAATTTGATGAGATAAATACTGCTCAGGCAACGATAACTGTTCCGAAAGTTCCTGAAGATGTACCTTCTGCATACCCGCAGGATAAATTACCTGCGCAGACTGTAACTATCCCGCCGGAACAATTGGAGGTTAAACCGGAAAATGCCGGAAAAACCGTAACTCAAGATGATGGCAAAGTATTTAAATATGATAGTGAAGGCAGAGTTCAACTTGTTTATAACTCACAGGATGATTTAAATGCAGATCATCATTCTGTAAGGTTACAGTATGATGATTCCGGTAATTTGTCTGTGTACAAGTTGAATTACCGTGACAAAAATGGACATGTACTAGGGGCAAACGAATATGACAAAGACGGAAATTTAACTTTGTTCTGGATAAATGAAGGAATAGATCCTAAAACAGGTAATAATCAAAGGCAGATAGAATACAATGCTGAAGGTACTGTTAACTGTTTATTTGATAATTATGTATATGACGAAGAAGGCCGAAGAGTTAGTATTGACAAGTTTGTACCAAATGATGACGGTAATTTTGAATTTATCTCTCATTGGGAATACAAGTACAGTAATGATGGCAAAAAGACAAGAATACTACATTATGATGCCGATGGCAAGCTAGATTCGGATAGGCTTTCTTGATGTTGATGTAACTTCCTTCCCTAATAAGGAAGCGAGAAGCCTGGTAATCACCCACCCCTTTATTCCCCTCCCCTCAAGGGAGGGGAAAGTTTGTAGGTCGGATTTACAAATCCGACAAAATTACAGAATAGTAGGGTGGGATAAGCAAAGCGTTCCCGCCAATCATTACTGCCGTCGCAATCGCATAATCGTGACGATAATGCGATTCTTCGGGACAAGCCCTCAGGATGACGAAAAAAAGCAGCCTCGAAAGGCTGCTTTTTGTATATTAAATGTAATTTATATTACACGCTTGCGAGTTCTTTTGATCTTTCAAGCTGAAGTGTGCATGTTGTTATATCGCAAACACTTGATGGGCCAAAGTACTGGATAGCACCCGGGAACAAATATCTGTCATTCATTGCCCAGTCTTCTCTGTTCTGTTCAAGCTGTTTGAATACAGGGCCATTGAGTTTTACAAGTGCTTTTTGAATAACAGGTTTCATTTCGCCGTGGCGTTTTTCCATGTTCATCATCATAGTTAAAGGAACACCGCCTGCAATCCATTCAGATGCAGGAGCTGTTAAGTTTCTAACAGATGACAAATATCCTGTCAAGCCGAAATTGATTAGAGCAAATGCGTTAAATCCTAATGAATAGCAGTAATCAGCGTCAAAGTTTGACGGGAATGCGCATCTGCCTTCGTATCCGAAGAAGTGTGACTGCGGATTGAATTTGCCGATATAATCTCCTTGAGATTTTAATTCATCCAATCTTGTTGAAATCATTTCGATTAACAATTTTTCGGTTTCAATTTTTGATACCTGAACATTGCCGTGCGGGTCACGGTCTGCTAATAACTGACCTTTGATAAGCGCAGGTAATGAATTGTAAACTTTAGCATTTGCAGGATCAAGTCTGTTTTCAACAATGTCGAATTTGTCACGGATTGTTGTAGCGTTTACAAAATCAGGATCGTTTTCCAAAGATGCCATTATATCATTAAGGTTTGAAATCATTGATTTCATCTCAGGAATAAATTCAATCAATCCTTCCGGAATTATTGCAATACCGAAGTTTTTACCCATATCAGCACGTCTTACGATAATATCGCACATATAGTTAATAATGCTTTCCAAAGACATTTTCTTTTCTTCAACTTCTTCAGAAATCAAAGTGATATTGGGCTGAGTCTGCAAGGCAGCTTCCAGTGCAACGTGAGATGCGCTTCTGCCCATAATTTTGATAAAGTGCCAGTATTTTTTAGCAGAATTTGCGTCACGCTGAATATTTCCGATAAGTTCTGCGTAAGTTTTTGTTGCAGTGTCAAATCCGAAAGAAATTTCAATCTGTTCATTTTTCAAGTCGCCGTCAATTGTTTTCGGACAGCCGATAACCTGAATGCCTGCGTTATTTTTTACAAACCATTCTGCAAGAAGTGCTGCGTTGGTGTTTGAATCGTCGCCGCCGATAATTACAACAGCAGAAATATTTAATTTTTTGCAGACTTCCCATGATTTTTGGAACTGTTCTTCTGTTTCAAGTTTTGTTCTGCCAGAGCCTATGATATCAAATCCGCCTGTGTTTCTGTAAGCGTCGATGAATTTGTCGTCGAATTCAACGTATTTTCCGTCAATAATACCTGACGGGCCGCCTAAGAAACCGTATAATTTGTTAGCTGAATTTGCCTGTTTCAAAGCGTCATACAAACCGGCAATTACGTTGTGGCCTCCTGGAGCCTGACCGCCTGAGAGGATTACGCCGACATTTCTTACATCAGATACAGATGAAGAAGAAGATGTTTTGAAAGTTACAACCGGTTTACCGTAAGTGTTTTTAAATAAATTTTGAATTTGTTCCTGATCTCTAACTGATTGAGTTGCGGAACCTTCAGCCAATTCAAGGCTATTAATTCCGTTAGCAAGGCTAGACGGAAGTTTTGGCTGATACTTTAATCTTTCGATTTGTAATGGTGAAAGTTTTTCCATATTTCTCTTCCTTATGTTTAGTAATACTAATTACAATAATATTTTACAATAAAAAGATATTTTTACATAGTAAATATTATGGGAAGTCGATAAGACGTTAAGGCGATAGGACGTTAAGTTCTTTACAGTGCGCGAAGCGCACGAAAAATAAAAAAAATAATCCGGCATTTAACGTAGTGAACAATCAATGTTTGCGAAACAACAACAAAGCCGGCTATTGTCTGAGCGAAAAATTAATTAGACCCTGAAACAAGTTCAGGGTGACTTATGAGCGAGTTTAGCCGGCTTGAGTTGAGCAATTACAATTGATTAGTGAACGAAGTGACTGCCGGGAGCTTCTTTGCGGTACTTTCTTGTCGGTACAAGAAAGTACCAACAAGGTAGCTTTATTATATTGTTCCACTTCCGATAATATTTATTATGAAAATTTCGCAATATACTCTTTTGTTTTTTTACGAATTTGTTCATCTACTGCAAAAATTTCGTCAATTGACGGATTTTTTATAACTTCATGTTCGTCACACATTTTTTTTGTTATTTCGTAGATGTTGTAAAGCTTGATTTTACCGTCTAAAAATGCAAAAACAGCTTCTTCATTCGCGGCATTCATACATACAGTTGCGGTGCCGCCTGTTCTGCCCATTTCATAAGCAAGCTTAACCGTTGGGAATTTTTCAAAATCAGGTTTTTCAAAATCCAGTCGTGCGATTTCTGAGAAACTGAAGCTTCTTGATTTAATCCCTTCAAAGCGCTCGGGATAAGTTATTGCATACTGGATTGGAATATGCATACTCGGAAGCCCCAATTGTGCTATTACACTTCCGTCAACGTATTCAATTGCAGAGTGCACAATACTTTGAGGATGAACAACTACATCAATATCATCATAATCAAAACCGAATAAATGATGAGCTTCAATAATTTCCAATCCTTTATTCATCAAAGTTGCGCTGTCAACGGTAATTTTTTTACCCATATTCCATCTCGGGTGCGCAAGCGCCTGTTCAACCGTGGCATTTTTCATATCTTCAACGGATTTGTGCAGGAATGGCCCTCCTGATGCCGTAATGATAAGTTTATCAACCTGATTAATATCTTTTATACACTGATGTATTGCGCAGTGTTCGCTGTCAACAGGAATTATATTTACCCCGTATTTTTTTGCCTCACTCATTACAATATCGCCTGCCATAACAAGGGTTTCTTTGTTGGCAAGTGCGATATCAATCCCGTTTTTTATAGCGGTTAATGTAGGGCGAAGCCCTATTTTGCCCGAGCAGGCAACAAGGATAATGTCATTTTCTTTGTTGGAACAGATTTGTTCTAAGCCTGTCATTCCAGTTAAAATTTTTGCATTATGAGATCCTGAAACAAGTTCAGGATGACTGTTACAAGACACAAATTCCGGCTGATATTTTTCAGCCTGTTTTTTTAAAAGTTCGACGTTATTACCGCCTGCAAGGGCGATGATTTCAAACTTATCACCTAATTTTTCAATAACTTCTAAAGCCTGACGGCCGATAGATCCTGTTGAGCCGATTATACTTATTTTTCTCTTCTTATTTTCCATAACTTCATTATATTATAAAAAGCGGGATTAGATTTCCCGCTTTTTGGTTAATTATTCAACCTGTTCTTTAATAGATTTGCTTTCGTTAACGTAATTTGTAACCTGTTTTAGTGCCGGTTTAAAAGCGTTAACGGTTGAATTACCGCCTAAACATCCGCCTGTGCAGGCCATTACTTCAATCAGGTTGCCTAAGTCGCACATACCGTTTTTGGCATATTTTTTCAAATCTCTTACAGACTGTTTTGTAAGTCCGTCAACCAAAACCACATGAGCCGGAATATGCTCAGGCAGCAGTGTTTGAACAGCCTTTGCAACACCGCCTGTTACACAGTAATTTCTTCCTTCTGCTGAGGCCTGTGTTTTGAATTCGCTTTCTGCGCATTCTGCAACCTGAATTCCCAGTGCAATCATCCAGGCGCCGATTTCTTCGTAATTTAAAACATAATCAGCATTCGGGTTTTGTAAAGCTTCGCGTTTTTTCGCAACACACGGGCTGAAAAATACAGTTACAGCATCTGGATTTTCTCGTTTTACAATTTCTGCCGTGTAATACATCGGAGTTTTTGTATCCGAGCGGAAAGGCTTCATCTCAGGAATATGCTTATCAACAAGTTCATTATATCCTGCGCAGCATGAAGTTGTCATGAATTCTTCGCCTTTTTCAAGTCTTTCAACAAATTCATGCGCTTCATTTTTTGTTGTAACGTCAGCACCTTGCGCAACTTCGTAAACATCTGCAAACCCTAGTTCCATTATAGCTTCTTTAAGCTGCTGCGGTTTGCACGGAAGCTGTCCGAACATTGCAGGCGCTACCATTGCTATAACTTTTTTGCCTGCTTTTATATTTTTTAATACATCTATTATTTGGCTTTTTTCGTGTACAGCTCCGAAAGGACATGCTGATGCGCATTTGCCGCAGGAAATACATTTGTCAAAATCTATTTTTGCATGGCCGTTTTCGTCTTTTGCAATTGCGCCTACAGGACATGCACTTTCGCAGGGAACAATAATTTTTTGGATTGCCTGATAAGGACAAACCTGAACACACATTCCGCAATTTTTACATTTTGCAGGGTCAATAACAGATTTGCCGTTTTGAATTGAAATGGCGCCGAATTTGCAAGTATTTACACAAGGTCTTGCAACACAACCCTGGCATAAATCTGTTACGTAAATTCTTGACGGAACACAGCCTTTGCAAGCGGTTGTAAGAACAGTAAGCGGATGTTCGTCAGGAACTTCTCTTTGTTCTGCTTTCTTTGCTAAATCAGAAAGAAGTACGCTGTCATCTGTGTCTTCAATAGAAAATCCCAGACCCGCAATGGCTCTGTCACGTAAAATTGCGCGTTCTTTAAAAATACAGCATCTGTAATTTGGGACATCGCTGTTTTTAGGGCGCATAGCATAAGGTATGAGCCTTGTGTTTTCTTCAAAATTATCACTCAAATATGCTTTTATTAGCCTTACTAATATCTCTCTTTTCAAATGAGATGTTTCTTTTGGAGTACTGGTATTCATTGCCATAGATTTTATCCCTCTTTACTATTCTTATATAAATATATTATGGCATGAACATAAAATTTTTCAAAAATAATGGATTGTAAATTTACAATCCATTATTTATAACTATTTTACTATTGAAATCCTGAAACACGGAGGTCAATCCGGCGTTAAGGATGACCATATATACATTTATTATTTATTTCAATTTTTCGTCAATTGCTTTGAGAACTTTTTCAACAGTTGCTTCTTTAATTACTTCGTCGTCAACTTTTACGTAAGGTGCTTTTGAAAATTCCCAGTCAATAGAGCACAAACCTAAGCAGGGCACTCCTGCAACTTCTACTTTGTCACCGTATTTTTTAGGAACCATTTCAATTAATTCCTGTAAATTTGATGACCCCATTACAAAACAAGTTGTTCCTAAACATACTTTAACACTTACTTTTTCACTCATTTTTCTTTTTACCCTTTCTATCAATTTTAGTTATATTTTTCTATATTTTCGCCAGAGGCTCCGCCTCCTTTTTACCCTTTCTATCAATGTTCGTTGTATTTTTTATATTTTCGCCAGAGGCTCTGCCTCCTTTTTATCCTTTCCATCGATTTTAGTTATATTTTTCTATATTTTTGCCAGAGGCTTCGCCTCCTTTTTACCCTTTCTATCAATGTTCGTTGTATTTTTTATATTTTTGCCAGAGGCTTCGCCTCCTTTTTAACCCTTTCTATCAATGTTCGTTGTATTTTTTATATTTTTGCCAGAGGCTTCGCCTCCTTTTTAACCCTTTCTATCAATAACAACAACTTCCTACATGTATTGAATATTAACTTTTTTGAAATATTTTTCCTCTAGCACTTTTGCAATTTTTTTGATTATGTTTTTCCTGATTTCTATTTCTATAGGTAATGCAGGATCATAATGTGCCTGATTTAGTTTTGCGCCTACCATAAAAGTAATGCAGTCGCTATCTAATAAAAATTTTACCAGTTTACCTGCCGCGTTGTCAATATCCGGTGTATTTGCTTCCAAATATTCAAGTGCTTTTGTAAGGGTCAAAATTCCTTCTGTTACAAGATCAACCCCGTCCATATAAGAACAGGCCGGAAGCTTACCTATACTTATTGTGGTATCCATTGTTATAGGTTTATTTAGTTCACGGGATATCAAATTCGCTGTTGTTCCGCCGCAGATGGCTTTTTTACCTTTGAATTTTTCAAACATCTGGGCATATTCTTTATCTTTTTCCTGATGATAAGGCGGCCCTGTAAAAACAAGAGCTTCTCTAGGATCTCTGAAATAAATTGCACATGCGGAAATATCGTCTTTTGGGAGCCTGTCTGTTTCAATATTACGAGCCTGATTTACTATGTATTGTGCAAGTTCCGTACTTGAAATATCAGGATGTTCTTTTAATTTATCTTGCAGCAGGACAATTAATCCTTCTCTTCTCAGACCTAGTTTTAATCTCCCGCCCCCAAGTCCTGATTGGGTTACGCCGTCAGAACAGAATATCAGCCTGTCGCCGAGTTTAAGCTTAATTTTATACACTTTCAGGCATCTGTTTTTGAAGGTTTTTGAAGGGATTGAGCTATATTCAGGTTCTAGAACTTCATTATCCCGAAGCCAGATAAACTGCGGATTGCCTTCTTCAACAATTTTTGCATTCCCTTCATCATCAACTTCTATTGCAGAAAACGTTGAATAACTTATTTTTCTAACCTGGCATACAGGAAGCGAGTTCATAATAATTTCAGCAGCTTTGCTTATCGGAATTTGATCGCCTTCTATAAATTTTAAAAGCATTGTTGCAGTCATACAAGATAAAATGTTTGCTTTAATTCCGCTTCCTAAACCGTCAGACAGCACAGCAATCAATTTCGCTTCATCGGGGTATCTTTTTGAAATAAAGTAATCCCCGAAGGCATTTTGGTTATATTTTTTCATTTGGCTGCAATCAATGTCTATGAACATAGTTATTAGATGCAAAGAGGCAAAGAAGCAAAGTCTGTTGCGTTTAAAGGACTAAGCATCTGTGCATTTATGCATCTGATTCCTCCTTGTCGTCGTAGTCTTCTGCAATAGAGCTAAGAAGTGTTTCAGTTTCTACCATGTGTTCGCCAAGCAGGCATGCAATTTCTTGTACAATCGAAATGTTTTTTGAAATAACTTCATGCGCTTTTTGAGAAATTTTTTCTCTGTTTGTTTCCGCGGATGTTACATCGGTAATTACCGCTCCTACAATTTCGTTTTCTTCAATAGTAAATGCTGAAATATCGTAAAGTCGGTTTTTTACATGGTAGCGTTCTTTGTGGAGATCTTTTCCTGTTTTCAAAATTGTTCTGAAAATATCGGCAAAATCGACAATTCTGTCTATTGCTGCACCTTTAAGCCCGTCAGGACGATTTTTGAAAACATCATACATGTCGCCTGTAAACATTTTCATAAAGCTGTCATTTGCTTCCAAAATGTTCATATTATTATCGACCATAACAACGGCAGCAGGCATGCAGCGAATCATTGCAGCGGCTTTTCTCATTGCAATTTTTCTCATGTAGGAAACGCACATTGAAGGCTCTGCATCTCCGTCTAACAATGCTTTTGCTAAATCGCGGCATGTCGCATAACCGCAGCCGCCGCAGTTTAGCTCGTCATCAACTGTATGTTTTCCGATTTTTTTAAGTGTTGCAAGAATATCTTCTAGAGGATAATCCGAATGAACGACTTTTTTCGGCTGAATATCATAGTTTACTACAACTTTAGGCTCATCAGGAATTTTGTCGCGTTTCTTTTCCTTTGTTAAAATGTCAGAAACCATAACAATTCCTGCTTTTTCAGATGATATACAAGGGCCGCCGACACATCCGCCTTCGCAGGCCAGAGCTTCTATAAAGATTGTTTTATCAAGCTTTTCAACGTCAAGATTTTTTAATGCACGCTGTAGAGCCTGAAGCCCGCAAACTTCTATAAGCTGTACATTACTATTAACGCCGGATTTTTTAATTGTTTCATTCATCCCGCCGTCAATCGGGTAAAGTGTTCCTTCATAAGCTGATTCCGGTACAAACTGATATCTTTTATCTTTTGCAATTTTTGAAATATCAATAATTTCGTCATTAATCCACATCCTGAGTTCTTCAAATGTGAGAGCAACATCAAACAAGCCTGAATATGTAACTTCGTTTTTCTTTCCTATGCAAGGGCCTATAAAGACTATTGAGATATCGTCACCGTATGTTTCTTTCAGTAATTTTGAATGTGTCATTAACGGAGAGCCGATAGGTGTTATATATTTCGTAAATTCAGGCATATAAAGCCTTATATAATCTACAATAACAGGGCATGCACTTGAAATAAAAAGCCCGTGTTCTGTATTGTTAAGCATTTGCGCGGTTTTAATAGAAACTTCCTGAGCGCCAAGTGCAGTTTCCGATACGTCTTTAAACCCTAAGCGTTTTAAAACAGCAATCATTTTTTCGGCAGAATTTTCAAAAGAAGCACGCCATGAAGGCGCAAGCGACACATAAACATCTTTTTTCGCAAGAATTAGATTTTTTGCTTTGTCAATGTCGTTTCTAACGCGTTTTGCATTAGAAGGGCATGCTTTAACACAGTTTCCGCAGGCGATACATCTTTCAGGTATGACTGATGCATGACCGTCTTCAATTTTTATTGCTTTAACAGGGCATTCTCTTATACATTTGTAACAATCGTGGCATTCATTGACTAATGTATACACCGGATACTGTTTATTCATTTATTATTCTCCATTATAAAGATGCGTTTTAAAATTTATTATTTGGTTAATTTAGTCAAAATTTCTTCAAGTTTTTTTTCATCAACTCCGTGGTATTCAACCCCGTTAATTGTAATATTAGGGCCTGTGGCGCATTTATTTTCGCAGCGGGCGCCTGCAAGATCAATATCAGCTTCTAAATCATGAGTTTTCATAAAAGCTTCAATAAACGCTAAATTCTGCTGATTACCGCGCGCAAAACAAGAACTTCCCATACAAACAGTTATTTTGATTTTTGCCATTAATAAATTCCTCGTATAAATACATTTTACAGTATGACCGCTTATAAATCAAGTATTCTTTTATAAATCACATTGATATTTTTCAAAAACTCTTCTTTGTTAAAGATTTCGTCAATTTCCAAAGGAGTAAGTAATTTTGTAACGTCTGTGTCGTTCAAAAGATTAACCCTGAAATCTCCGTCGTTTTCAAAAGCGTCAATGGCATTACGTTGTACAAGCCGATAGGCTTCTTCTCTTGTAATTCCTTTTTCAATAAGTTTTAGAAGAACTTTTTGTGAGAAAATTATTCCGCCGAATTTTTCGGTATTTTTCAACATATTTTTTTCATGGACAACAAGATTTTCAACAATTCCTTTGAACCTGTTGAGCATAAAATCAACTAACGTCAAGCTGTCAGGAAAGATTATACGTTCTGCGGAACTATGAGAAATGTCGCGTTCATGCCAGAGCGGAATATTCTCAAGTGCAACTATGGAATTTGCTCTTACAACACGCGCAAGCCCGCATAAATTTTCCGATAAAACAGGATTTTTTTTATGCGGCATTGCAGATGAACCTTTTTGGTTTTTCCCGAAACCTTCTTCAACTTCAAGGACTTCTGTTCTTTGAAGATGTCTTATTTCTGTTGCAAACTGTTCTATAACACTTGCAATCAAGGCCAAAGACTGCATAAAGTATGCATGGTAATCCCTTGCAATAATTTGTGTAGAAATTTTTGCAGGTTTAAGCCCGAGGTTTTTACAGGTAATTTCTTCAACTTCGGGCGGTATATTGCTGTAAGTTCCGACAGGGCCTGAAATCTGTCCCACTCTGATTTCATCAAGCGCATGAATAAAGTTAGCGCGCTGCCGTTCAAGAATATCAATCCAACTGCAAATTTTTACCCCGAATGTCATAACTTCCGCATGAACCCCGTGCGAGCGGCCGATGCATATAGTGCTGCGGTGCTTATTTGCCAAATCTTTCATTGATTGAATAGTTTCATCAAGATCTTTTATAATAATTTTTCCGCTGTCCTGAATTTGTAATGCAAAAGCTGTATCAATGACATCAGAACTTGTCATTCCGACATGCATATACTTTGCTAAATCGCCCAGACTTTCGTTAACGCAGGTCAAAAAAGCAATTACATCGTGTTTTACTTCTGCCTCAATTTCGTCAATTCTTTGAACATCAAATTTTGCTCTGCGTTTTAATTCTTCTATGTCGTCTTTCGGAAAAGTTCCGAGTTCTGCATAAGCCTCGGCAACCGCAACTTCTACATTAAGGTAATATTGAAATTTAGATTCCAGAGTCCAAATTTCAGCCATTTCATTTCGTGAATATCTGTCAATCATAAGTTTATTTTAACACAAATATTATCAGAAGACGATAAGGCGATAGGACGTTAGGACGATAAGTTCGTTTTTGAGAATAAATGTCACCCTGAACTAGTTTGACTGCTTTTGCCGAAATCTTTGATTTCGTGCAAAATGTCCCAATGCGGGCAGGGGCTAATTAATTTTACGCTCAGACAATAGCCGGCTTTGTCGTTGTTTCGCAAACATTGATTGTTCACTACATTAAATGCCGGACTTTTGTTTTATTGCGACGATAACGGAACGAGCAATAATTGCAGGCGAAGCAGATGTCAAAGGCGTGTATTGTTTGAGCGGTAAAAAGATGCTGAAACAAGTTCAGCATGACGGATTATATAGCGAGTTTACACGCCTGTATGCTGAGCCTTGCAAATTATTAGCGAGTGAATGTGTGTCGCCGGTTTGCGTCGCTTTTCCGCAAAAGCGACCGCCGTGCGCGCAGCACCCGCCGGAGGCAAATAAAGTACGATTAGTTTGTTTTTAGTTGCCCATAATATATATTATCTTTTTACAAATCTTAACAAAAATAGCAATAATTTTGGGCATATATACTTTATATATATAAGAGAGGATAATTATGTCATTAGAGATCAATAAAATTAATGAACATAGTGATAACAACTTTCAATTGAATAAAGTTGTAACTAACCCTTTTATAAATACTGTTTTTGCAGGCAGATTATCTGATAGCAAAAAAGCTGATAATATGACTTTAAAAGAACAGTTGTATCAAAATGCAGCTAATTTGCCGGATGATGTTCGGGAAAAATTCCTTGAATATCTGGAAAAAGGAGCTACAAAACGAGAATTTATTGACCTTTTAAATGAACGCTATGAAAAAAAACAGGCTGAATTTGAAGTTGCATGGGCAGAATATCAGGCTTCAAAAGACAACCTTAAATTACTTGAAAAAATATATGATACTTTAGAAAATAAATATGCAAACTCTGATAGTAACTTTGAATTGGGACAGCTTGCTAAAGCTAAAAAAGCTTTTACAGATGGTGAAATGAGTACTGATAATTTACTATCGAAAGCTTCTTATCTTGCACACAGAGTCATTTAAATTTTGTAATATTTAGCTTGCAATTTTTCCTTTATATATTATCATGCAACTTGTAGAGTGCTTACGCCAATAATCACTCAACAAGTAAAGGAAAATTGATATGAA
>CALUYN010000003.1 GCA_944325025.1 Candidatus Gastranaerophilales bacterium
CGTCAGGTCTTTTTATATTGATGTCAGTCGCTTCGCTATTACGCTTGCTCCCGTTTTTTACCCTTTCTGACAGTTATTGTCAGGATTTTTTATATTAATGTCAGTCGCTTCGCTATTACGCTCGCTCCCGTTTTTTACCCTTTCTGACAGTTATTATCAGAACATTTTAGATTTGGCTAATGTTTTATACCTCGCCAAGATATTTTACAGCAAACACTAAAAAAAATCAAAAATAAAGATGTAACTATATTAAGATAGTTACATCAGTTGTTTATTTAATGTGCCTTGTTTAAATATTTTGTTTATATATTTTGTTGCAATAGTTTTCAATATTTGGAGTATCTATTTCAAATACATGAACTCTTGCCGGGCCTAAATCGACACAAAGTTCATTATCATGAGCCTGGAATTTGCTTTCTTTTCCGTATGAAGGGAGAAGATTTTTTAGTTCCTGTGTTGATTTTAAGGTCGGTACTTCTATTTTGCAGGCAACAGAACGGTTTACATTTTTGTTTGCGACTACAAGAAGTGTTTTGCCGTTCAAGTGTCTAGCATAGGCAATTATTTGATCGTTTTTGTCGTCTTTTTTATCTAATTCAATGAAAGTTCCTTTTGTAATAACATCAAGGTATTTATCCCTCATTTCAAAAGCGCTTGTCATAAACTTGCCTATTTCCGGCTGAGTTCCGCCAGGCTTTCTTGAAAGGTTAAAGATATCAAGTTTGCCTCTGTGAACAGTCATTTCATGATTATCTGTTTGAGTTACAGGGTTGTATTTATCTTCATAAGGATAAATATAATCATCTCCAGATTGATAGCCGTCTACAATGTACGGATTAAGCATTGGCAATGTTGCCTGCAATCCTGTTGTAAGGTTGCAGTAATCAGCGCCCCCGTGGAACATTGGAGATATATCATCGTGGGTTGCAAATGAACCGATTAATGATTTACCTTTAGGCAATCTGTATGACATATCAAGCATTTCTTTAACATAGTTCATAAATGTCGTTGCATCCGGCCATTCATGGAATATGTGGTACTGTCCGTATATCAAATCATATCCGGCTCTTAGCGAATCTTCCGGCCTGTCAAACGCCATATTTGCCTGCGGTGAAGCGTCTTCATATGTATAAGTTTCAGCAAGCCATCCGAATTCAGGATCTCTCATGTGAGAATATGGTATTATAATATCCCAGAATTCAACAGGTTTAGCTCTGGCAACATCAGATCTGATGCCGTCTATACCTAAATCAATACACATATCAACATATTGTTTATGAAGTTCAAGAAGTTTCGGGTTTAAAGTTCTTTTTCCTTCATCTTCCCATGGCTGAAACATTCTGATATCGTTCCATCCTTGAGGGGTTTTGGCAAGCCCGTCGCGTTCTTTTGCCATCCATTCCGGATGTTCCAAAAACATGTCATAGGAAGCGCAGCTTGGCATATCAAGCATAACTTTTATACCGCGTTTATGACATTCGTCAATAAAAGCTTTGAATTGTTCTTTGTCGCTTCTCGGGTCATTTTTGTCGACCAAATTGGGGTCAATTGCAAGCATATCTTTTGGAGCATAAATCGAGCCTGCTGTACCCATTGCTTTCATTTTTCCCGGCGGGTGAATTGGAAGAACATGGAGTGTGTTAAACCCTTGAGCTTTTACTTCATCAAGTCTTTCTATTGCGTTAAGAAATGTTCCGTTTTGTTCATTTCCGTCAATATAATCGTTTCCGTTTGTGTCTTTTGCATTAAAGGTTCTCATAACAATAGCAAGAATTTTTGCCTGGTTATTTTGAATCATAGTTCTGAAGTTGTTGTGGTAATTAACAGGAGTTGTTGTTTCTGATTTTTTTACGGCAGGAGTATTTATCATTGCAAGATTGTTTAGGTAAGCGCTTAAAAGGCCTGAAGCCGTATTAGTCTGAGCAGGCTGAGTGTCTGCCGTTTTATTGCTTTCAAATGAGTTAGGTTGTATTTGTTTAATTTTTAATGCAATTAAGTTTGTTGTATTAATCATTTTTTCTCCCCTGTTCCGGCAGGATTTTTCATCTTTCCAAAGAAGAACTGTGCCAATACTGTTACGCCTAATAGAGCTGCTCCAAATCCGCCGAATATTTTCAGCCATTTTTTACTGTTGTAAAGCTGTTGTCCTGTTTTAAAGATTAATTCATCAGGAGCAATACCTGTAAGTAAAAATTTAGTATCAGAACCTGTTGTATTTGCCTCTCTTATTAGGTGGCGAGGTTTTGCAAAGTATTTTTCTCCGCCTAATTTTTCAAGAACTAGATCTCTGTATTTGAGAACTTCATCCTTAATACTTGATTCTTTAAGCGCTGACATTGTATCAGAGTGCATATCCCCTTCATACATAAGACGCATAGCATCTTGATAGAAATATTTATCACCTGGAATATCAACTAATTTCTCAGTTTTACCGAAGAATTTATTTACGACTTTTCCGTTTTTAACTTCAACAGGGCCTGTTGATGTATCAGGATGCGGATTTCTCAGCATGTAGAATTTAGTAGCATGGTCTGATGAATGCCCTTCTAGAGTAATAATTTTACAAAGTTCTATAAGTTCTTCTTTTACTTCTGTGTATTTGCCTTGCAATGCAGGGATAGAATTTGCGTCAGAAGCTATTCTTCTGAACATATCCAGAGTATTAATAATCCTGTAGAAAGAACTTTTTACACCTAGAAGTCTATCTCTGACATAAGTTTTTTGAAGTTCTTTTGCAGTACCGACAATATCATTGCCATCACAGCCTGCAATCGCTTTTGCAGTTCTTTCAAATCCTTTATTTTTCAGCTTGGATGCAAATCCGTCAAATAAACTGTCCACAATGGTATCATAAGAACTATTGGCAGAAGTATTTGACAACAACGGAGTTGAAAGATCACTGGTTTTAATTTTACTGTTAATTTCAGCGATTTTCTTAACTAGTTTTTCTATCACATTATTGTATGATTTTTTATCAGAAACAACTTTTTCAATTTTATCTCTAAGAACAGCTCCCATAAGTGTTCTGTCGCTTCTGGTTCTTGCAATTTCTTCAGATGTAAAGCCAAGTGTATGCATTAAATCTTTGGCTACATCGTTCCAGTAATTTGCAATTACAGTTTCTGGAGCTGCTCCGACTTTTTTCAAAGCATATTCATCTAGAGCAAACTGTTTCATATTGAAGTTGTCTATTAATTTTACAATATTTTTTAATTTATTAACAATATTTGTATCCAGAATATTTGAGCCTGCTTTTGAAAGAACAATTTTGACAGGGTTTGAGTTTCTCTCTTTTGTCATATTGCGCATAATCAATTTTCGAATAAGTCCGATGTCTTTGTGTTTATCTGGATGAGCATTGTTGTATGCTGCTGTATTTTTATCTATAAGGTTTCTTATTGTGTCAGTAATAGAGCTAAATTCAACAGTAGAAATATCCTTTCCAAAAGTGCTGTTTTCACTAAGTGCTTTTATTAATGATTGTTCATCAGGAATTACTGTTCTTATGAATTCTTCATCTGCTCCAGGAACTTTTTTGAATACTTTTTTAAGGTTTTCAATAATTTCTTTTACATTTTGATCCTGTATTTTGTAAGTTGCTTTTCCGAATGCAGCTTCTCTTAAATCAGCTTTGAAGCTGTCGGCAGTAACAGGATCCATATACCTTGTAAGAACAGATGTGATTGATTCTTCAAGTTCCTTTGTTAATGGTTTATTTTGATTTGCGTCTAATATAGTATTAAGTTCCTGTGCAAGAGATGTATTTTTATATTTTTGAGAGTAATCATCGAGATTAGTTAAGATTTTATCTGCAGCTTTGTTATTTCTGTTATCAAGATATTTGTTAAGATAAGGTTCAGCCATATTACAGATAAGTCCGCTCATTATAGGAGTTGCAAATCCTGCTGTCAGCATCCATAAAGTATTATTCTGGATACCTATCTTTTTCATTTTTTCTTGTATAAATTCGCGCCTGTTCGGGATATTTTTCGGAACTCCCATCCTGTCGCCCATTTTATTGATTTCTTCTTCAGTATACAAATCCCAAGGCAGGAATTGCGGATCTTGATAGAATGGTTTTTTCCTTCCAAAGCTGTCTTCATATTCTTTTTGAACATTAACACCATGGATTAAATAAGCAGGCAGTTGTATTGCAATTTTAGGCCATATTGCCATTGCACCTAAAAATGATGCTAGACCTACAAATTCCATCCCCTTTGTCATAGGAGTTTGTTTCCTTGTAAACAGGTAGCCTGCAATGGAAAGCCCGCCTAAAAATAGACCTAAATCATTGAGCTTGCCTAACTCATGGTCATTCGCTTTGCCTGTAACGGCATGTTTTAAAGCTTTTGCATCATAAATCATGTCTTTAACCATGATTGCAGGAGCATTAAATATGTTGCCTTTAAGCAATCTGCCTTTACCTTCAAGCGGCTTGATGAATGTTCTGTTATCGAGTTCTTTTTGAATATCAAAATCAGGCATAGGTTTCTTAGGCGCTTCGCGTCTTTGAGCCGGCTGCTGGTTAATAGAAACCGTTGGTTTAGATGTTATGTAGTTTTGGATTAAATTTGATGTCATATTAGCTTACCACATGTTTTTCGTCTGGTTTAATGATATCCGATTTTGATTTAGGTGTTTGTTTGCTTCCGGCAACGGTGTTGATTACGCCGAGAACTGATGAAAGAACGGCTGCTCCGAGAAGAATTTTACCGGCATGTTTTGCAATTCCTGTTCCTTCCCCTTTATAAAGGTCTTTGGCACTTTTTACAAAGCTTGCGCCAAATACTTTTAGTGATTTCAAAAACTCTTGAGGTTTCCAGAATTTAAATGTCATTGCATTAAAGTAATCTTCCCAAGGTTTTTGGAACGCAAGTGCAACTCCGGTTGCAGCCCACATATAAGATGAAATACTTTTTGCAACGTTTGATTTTACAATAATTTCTTTAATTCTTGGTTTTGTTTCCTGATCTGAATCGTTCAGGTTTTCACCCATATTTAATTTTTTTGCTATTTTGTCATAACGGAAGTTTCTTTTTTGACCTTTGGCTTCATCTCCGTATAACAAATCCCAACGCGGAAATTCAACGCTTTCAAAAACTTTATGATATTCAATGCTTGTTATATCTGTGTCGTTAATGTTATCCGGCAGTTCATAAATAACTTTTGCATAAGGCTGATCTGTGTCCACTCCTGTAAGCATATTAACAGGACGGCTTATCAACTGTTTTGATAAACTCTTTGCTACACCGTAAAACAATACACCCAGAGCCATTTTTTGCCCGATTTTAGATGCTTGAACTTTATCAAATGGAGAAAAGAATTTATTTGCGAAATTAAATACCGCCATTAATCCTGCACTGCCTATTAGATAAGGAACTGTTCCCATTGTCAAAAATTCATAAAAATTTGCGTTTTTACTTCCTTTTAAACCTTTTGCCGGATACAACGTAAAGGCGTTGGTTAATTTGTCCATGCCTATACGCGTATAGGTGTAAATATTATTAGGCAGCAATGTGTCATGGTCATATTCCAAAGTCTTCTTATCTTTCGGGTTGCTGTCAGCAGAAAAGTTTATGGAATTTTTGATATTATTAATAGGTAAAATCATCTTTACTCCACACAAATAGACGTATTATTAGAATACCTGTGAATTTTATTTTTTGATAGTCATGTTTAAAATTTTACAATTTTTAACATACTGATTAGCCATATATTGTAAAGAATACAGCTGTTGCAATACCTGCTATAATACAGTAATATCCGAATATTGCAAGTGAAAACTTAGATATAAATTTCATAAAATATTTGATACACACATATCCGACAACTGCAGAAACAACAGTTCCGGCAATTATTGCCTCCCAGTTATATTGCAAAGCTTCATGAATATCAATTTTTACAAGCGGATATACCATAGACGCACCTAAAATAATAGGAATACTCAGTAAAAAAGAATATCTTGCTGCTGTTATCCTGTCCAAACCGCAGAACAATCCTGTTGCAATAGTCCATCCTGACCGTGAAAATCCCGGAAGTGCAGCCAAACCCTGTGCAAGACCGATGAATATTGAAGTTTTTAAATCCATTTCACTCTTTTTTTCTTCAATTTTTTTTGATTTGTATTCGCTGTATAAAAGAGTAAAACCAGTGATAAAAAGTAGAATTCCGACAATTGACGGTGTATAAACGAGTTTTTCGGCAACTTCATTTATTGGAAGTGCCAGTGCAATTGTAACAATTGTACCTAAAATGATAAATAAACCTAATTTTGCTTCATTGTCAGACCAATTTTTTGTTTTAAAAGCATGCCACATCGCTTTTATAATATTTATCACATCTTTTCTGAAAAATATTAAGACGGCAATTAATGTTCCAAGGTGCACCATAATGTCAAAAAATACTTCTTCATTTGATGTCTGTACAATTTCTATACCTTTGAAAACTTTATAGAAATTAGATGTGAAAACAAGATGTGCAGAGCTTGAAATCGGAAGAAATTCACTTAATCCCTGTACTATTCCCATTAATATTGCCTGTATAAAATTCATTATCTTCTCCTATTTAAGAACTATTCAAAACTATTCTTCTTCAAAGTAGCTGCAGCAAGAAGTCTGGGTTTCCCATACTGTTACTTTGCTCAATTGCACAACTCTTTCTTTCAATTTATTGTAAATAAACATTGATATCATTTCACTAGAAGGACTTTCTCCTTTAAATTCAGGAAGTGCATTTAAATCTTTATGGTCAAGAAGATCTAAAACAGCCCTTAATTCTTTTTTTAAAACCTTATAATCAATTAAGATATTGCTTTTATCAAGCGTATCTCCTTTTACATAAACTTCAACCATCCAGTTATGCCCGTGCTGGTTTTCGCATTCCCCTTCATAATTCAGGAGGTGATGCGCTGCGGCAAAAAATGCCTGTGTTTTAATTTCAAACATTATTTATATCCCCTTTTTTAATATGTAATCGCAAAATTCTCTGACAGCTCCGCGTCCGCCATTTTTCGATGAAATAAAATTCGCAATATTTTTTACTTCATCAACTGCATCGGCAGGGCAGCCTTTTAAGGCAACTTTTTCTAAAATACAAATGTCCGGAAGGTCATCTCCCATATATGCAATTTCCTCAAAAGAAATATTGTATTTATTCATTATTTCTTCAAGAGTCGCTATTTTGTTTTTAGATCCCTGATGGAGCTCTTTAATGTTCAAATTTTTGGCTCTGTGTTCAACGGTACCATTGTTTCTAGCTGTAATAATTGCAGTTATAACCCCTGCCTTATTCAAATTTACAATGCCCTGTCCGTCTTTTGCATTAAAGGTTTTATATTCATGGCCGTTTTCATCGAAAGTTAAACTTCCGTCGGTTAATACTCCGTCAACGTCAAAGGCAGCAAGTTTTATCCTCATTTATGCAACTCCCGCCTTTAAAAGGTCATGAATATGTATAACACCTATAGGTTTATTATTTTCATCCACAACTGCAAGAGCTGTAATTGAATATTTTTCCATCAAGTTAAGAGCGCTTGCACCGTAATCGGTTTTCGAAATATGTTTTGGATTAACAGACATAACATCTTTTGCAAGAAGCGGTCTGATATTTTGGTATTTTATAAGAGTTCTTCTTATATCACCGTCTGTTAAGACGCCTGTTAATTCGCCTTTTTCATTTACAATCATTGCCATACCGAGTTTCTTTTCTGAAATAAGCTCAATGACATCTGCAAACGAATTTGACTCTTTCGCAATAGGCAGTTTGTCAGGTTCTGTAAGCATTAAATCTGCGACTTTATATGTGAAACCTTTGCCTAGCGCGCCTGACGGATGGAAAATAAGGAAATCTTCTTCGGAAAATCCTCTTTTTTCTAATAGGCAAACTGCAAGAGCATCCCCCATAGCAAGAGTTGCTGTTGTACTTGCTGTCGGAGCTTTATTAAGCGGACATGCTTCTTTTTCAACAGAAATATCCAACGTTACATCAGAAGAGTGCGCCAGAGTTGAATTCATTTTCCCTGTCATACCTATCATTGTTACTCCAAAGCGCTTAATAAGAGGTAGCAGGTTTAAAAGTTCCTGTGTTTCTCCGCTGTTTGATATTGCAATGACAACATCGTTGCGTGTAATAATTCCAGAATCACCGTGGGTGCTTTCTGCAGGATGAAGAAAATAGGAAGGGGTGCCGGTTGATGTCAGAGTTGCTGCAATTTTTCTTCCGATAAGACCGGATTTGCCCATACCCGTAACAATTACACGTCCCCTACAGTTATAAAGTATATCTACTGCTTTATCAAAATCTTCACCTATGCTGTTTTTTAATCGCAGGATTGAATTTGCTTCAATATCTAAAACATTTTTTGCAAGTTCGTTTATTTTGCTGTTATTCATAGTAACTGTTTCCATTTCCTAATCCCCCATCAATAATGAAATTATATAATAAATATCATTTAAAAGTATTAATTTAGGTGAAAATATTTAATTTTTGTTAAAAATTTCTCTTATGATATAATTATTCAAGTTAGTTGAATAACCGCCGGAAAAGAGGAATTTTATGATTGAACACTTACATTCTTTTGTGCAGGCGCATGGTGTTGTAATATCTGCATCTGTACTTTTAATTGCTTATATATTTATTGCTTTAGAAAGAATTCCAAAAGTTACAGTTGCTCTTTTAGGTGCGGGAATTACAATTTTGCTAGGGCTTGTAAGTCAGACAAAGTCCTCTGACGGAGTTTTTGATCCTCATTATTTTATAAATTTTGTGGATTTTAATGTTATATTTTTACTTGTTTCAATGATGATAATAGTAAGTATTGCTGCAAAAAGCGGGATGTTTAACTGGGCTGCAAACAAACTTTTGAAACTTACAAAGGGGCATCCTGTCGGAATTTTGATTACACTTGGATTATTCACTGCAATTGCATCAGCTTTTTTGGATAATGTAACAACTGTAATATTAGTTATGCCTGTAACATTTTTTATTGCAGAAAAATTGGATATAAATCCGGTTCCTTATCTTTTGACAGAAATATTTGCGTCAAACATAGGCGGTACCGCAACTCTTATCGGCGACCCTCCAAATATTATTATAGGAAGCGCAGCAGGACTTTCTTTTATGGATTTTGTCAAGGAACTGACTCCTATAATATCTGTAATTATGGTTGTTGTTTTGTTTGTGATGTGGCTGCTTTTCAGACATGAACTTCATACAACTCCTGAAAAAATGCAGTCTGTTGCAAATATGGATAATTCAAAAACAATTACGGATTTCCCTTTAATGGTTAGAAGTGCTGTTGTTTTGTTTCTTGTTATTCTAGGATTTATACTACATGACGTAACTCATATTGAAACATGTGTTACAGCTATGCTCGGCGCAAGTTTTTTACTTTTGTTTGAAAAACCGAAAGATATCTTTTGTGAGGTTGAGTGGAATACAATTTTCTTTTTTATCGGGTTATTTATTATAATAGGCGGGCTTGAAGCTTCTGGCGGTATTGCGTTGATGGCAAAATGGGTTTTGAATGTTACGGAAGGGTCTGAATCGGCTACAGCAATGATAATTCTTTGGGCATCAGGCATTATTTCAGGGGTAATTGATAATATTCCTTACACTGCAACAATGACCCCGATGCTTCTTGAAATCAGGAATGTAATGGGTGCTGAATATACTCTGCCGCTTTGGTGGTGTCTGTCCTTGGGAGCATGTCTTGGCGGAAACATGACAATTGTTGGAGCAGCAGCAAATGTTATTGTTTCTGAAACATCTGCTCATCATGGACATAAAATTGAATTTATGCAGTTTTTTAAATATGGACTTGTTGTAATGTTGATATCGCTAGCATTAAGTTCCGTGTATATCTGGATGAGATTTTTACATTAATAAATAAAAAATAATACAAGAAAGGAGTAATTATGGAAATATTTGAATTATTACAGAGCTTCGGGGGGGGGGGCACTGTAGGCTCCGCCGAAGGCGAAGAAGCAAAGAGGCATAGATGCGAAGCTAGTATTATCAAAAATCCTTTTCCTCTCTTGGAAGAGGGTGTGCAAATGTTCCTTCCCTTTTTAGGGAAGGTTAGGATGGGTAACAATCAATGCCCACCCCAACCATCCCTAATCAGGGAGGGTGCTAGACTATTCGTCATTGCGGACAGCGGAGCTGATCCGCAATCGCAAGATAGTGAAATGCTGAAACACGTAGGTCGATCCGACGTTCAGGATGACACGAACCCTCTCCCTCAATTCCTCCCCCAAGGGAGGGAAGTTAAAAGATTCTCTTCACGCTTCACCCTTCACTCTTCACCTAAAAAACGAGTTGCATTCACTCTTGCCGAGGGTGCTACGCACGTAGCCGACTCTAACAATATTCGTCGAGCTGCCTTTACCCTCGCTGAAGTCCTAATCACTCTCGGCATAATCGGTATTGTTGCTGTAATGACATTATCTACAGTAATCTCTAAAATCCAGGATAAACAAAATATTGCCAAATGGAAGAAGGAATATTCAGTAATAAATAACGCTTTTAATGAAGTTGTGGCAGATGGAGTAACAATATGTAATCATACTCAGTATGGTCATTGCAACGGACAGAGTTATACTGATGAGTTTTTGGAAGCAATACAGGCAAAATTAAGAATAATTGATTACTGTGGAGTAAGTTCATCTGTTGTTTCAGAGGATAAAGTATGTGATTATTATAACAGTGATTGGTATGAAAAATATGCTAAATACCGTTGGAGCGGTGTAGCTAATATTTATTCCCGCTATAAGGCATTCGGGGGAAGAACAGAATCCAATCCTGGTTATAGTGCTTATGGAGTAAATGCCTATAATTTTTATAAACTTGCTTTATTATTAACAGATGGCGCTGTAATATATTTTGGCGAGCTTTGGTCAGGTCCTTGGATAGTTGTAGATGTAAACAATTTTCAGAAAGGTCCGAATGAATTTGGGCGTGATGTGTTTGTCATACGAGTATCATCGGATATAATAAAAAATAAACATTATATAGCACCTGCGGGGTCAGAAAAAATATATGAAGATAATGCAAGTTTGAATAATCCGAGTTACGGCATAACCGGTTGTTCAAAAGATATCGGGAAGCAGAAATCAAATACCGTATATGAAGTTGCAGGTTCCGGTTGTTCTGCTAAATATCTGCTTGAATAAGTTTTATGAAGCTGATTTTTCCGGTTTCTGCTTTTTATATTTAATAAGCAATAACAATGGAATTACTGCAACAGCCATAAGTGCAAGGACTGTAAAGACGTCGAAAAAAGATGCAAGTTTTGCCTGCTGTAAAAGTTGGTTATATAAACTTCCGCTTGCTTTTTTTGCCGCAACAACATCAGGGTAATGTATTAGAAACTTAGTTTTCAAGGCTGCAAGCTTATATTGAAAAATAGGATTATGCGGAGATAAATTTTCTACAAGATAGGTTTGTCTTACCTGTGAAACTCTTGCAATAAATGTCGCAGAAGCAGATGTCGCAATTGCTGTTATAATGTTTTTAAACAGTGCATGCAAAGAAGCTGCATCTGCATTTTTTGAAGCAGGAAGAGTTTGGAAAGACAATGCCGTAATCGGTACAAATGCCATTGGAACACCTACGCAAAGCAGCAGATTTGGCAATATAACACTTTCTATTGAAGATGTTGTGTTTAATTGGGTTAGCATTAACAATGAAACAGAAATGGTTATAAGACCTGCTGCAGCCATTATTTTGGGCTTTATATATTTTGAAAGTTCGCCAAACAGCAATAATCCTATTAAACAAACAATAGCTCTTGGAAACATTGAAAGTCCTGACTTTGAAGGACTGTATCCCAGTAAACTTTGTACAAACATCGGCACAAGCAGCAGTGTTGAATAAATCGTAACATTTATAAAAGAACTCATTAAAGTTCCGAACATAAAATTTCTGTCTTTAAATACTCTAATATCAATTACAGGATATTTGTATTCAAGCTCCCATACATAGAAAAAGACGAACGCAAAAATGCATACCCCTGTTGTCCAACAAATCCATGTTGTATCAAACCAGTTATATTGCTGCCCCTTATCTAGTACAACCTGCATGCACCCCATCGCAATTACAATTGCGCTGTAGCCTATTATATCAAATTTTTTATTATATTTTTGTTTTTCTGGTTTGTCATTAGAAACAAACAACTTAACAAGTGCAAACGAAATCATGCAAAGCGGAATGTTTATGATAAAAATCCACTGCCATGACCAGTTATCAGTAAGATATCCTCCAATAAACGGCCCTGCCAGAGGTGAAAACATAGCAGCAACTCCGAATAATCCCATTGCAACCCCTCTTTGCTCGGGCGGAAATATTTCAAGTAGTACAGCCTGGCATAGAGGTAATATAGCCCCGCTGCCAATCCCTTGTACAATTCTTGCGGCGATAAGTGCCTGTAAATTAGGCGCTAGTACGCAAAGAAGGCATCCTAGTGCAAATAACCATATACTGTAAAAAAGTAAAAGTTTTTTACCTATTGTTCTGACCAGATATCCCGTAACAGGAAGCATAAGACCGCCAGAGATGATATAACAGGTTATAACTGTATTTGTTTCATATTGAGTTGCTCCGTAAAAACCTGCAATATGCGGCTGGCTCACGTTTGTTGCTGAAGATGCTGCTAGCGACAAAAATGCCGGAAGCAATACGGATATTGCAACTATATAGGGGTTTGTTTTTTTTGTTTCTTCCATTATCTGATTTTAACCTTTGGTACTACTGACATTCCTGGAACTATGTTGTAATCTTTTATATCTTCGTCAAAAAGAATTTTAACAGGAACTCTTTGAACGATTTTTACATAACTTCCTACTGCATTTTCAGGCGGGAATAAACTTGATTTTGCACCTGTAGAGCGTTGAATACTATCAACGTGTCCCTTAAAACGCTTGCCAGGGTAAGTATCAACTTTAATTGAAACAGGCTGGCCTTTTTTCATATTTGTTAATTGGATTTCTTTAAAGTTTGCAATAACCCAGACATGTTCTGGAACTATATTCATAAGAGGCTGTCCAACTTTAATATAATTCCCTTTTTCTACACTTCTTGCAGACACCATACCTGCCTGAGGAGCGTAAATTTTAGTATAGGAAAGGTTTAATTTCGCCTGTGCAACTTCAGCTTCCAATCTTTTAATTTCTGCCTGAACAGCTTCTGCTTTTGCTTTATGAGATTCTAAAGCTGATTCCATTGCTTTGGATTTCTCAGCTGCAGCTTTATGATTTGCTTGAGCAACTGTATAGTGCGTATTACTGTTATCATAATCCTGTTTTGACACTATACCTTCTTTATACATATCAGTGTATCTTTTATGATCTTTTGCCGCAAAATCAAGTTTTGATTGCGCTGAGGTAACATCTTCATATGACTGGTTTACATTAGAGCTGCCTTCTTCAATTTGTTTTTCAGTAACATTAAGCTGTGCCTTTGCTTCTTCAAGTTTTGCTTCAGCCTGATGAAGTTTTACCTCGTAATCAGCGGGATCTATTTCAACAAGCAGTTGTCCTGCTTTTACCTCATCATTATCATCTACAAGAAGATTTATAACAGGGCCTTCAACGCGCGGGGCAACTGAAATTAATCTGCCTTCGACAAAGGCATCATCGGTTGATTGAAAAAATGTAGCATGAATTGCCAGATAAATTCCTGTCAAAACAAGAATAACCGCTGTTACAACTGGAACTACAACTCGTTTTTTCTTATATTCCGGCCGGTTTTTTTTAGCTTTTTCTTTTCTTCCCTTTAATCTTTCTTTTGCTTTTTCTTCAAATTGGTCATCGTGAATTTTCTTTTGGGGTTTGTCTGTCATTTTTCACCTCTTAATTATATCTGCATATTTAATTTTTCTTCCAAGTTTGCTTTTATTTTATTTAATACTTTCAAACAGTTGCTTAATTCTTCATCACTTATCCCTTTAACAGTATCTTGCCAGTGTTCTAATACTGTGGGCACAACTTTTTCATAAGCCTGTTTACCTTTTTCTGTTATGTTTATCTTAAATATTTTTCGTTTATTTATATCAGGAGTTCTTGTAACAAATTCTTTTTCTTCAAGAATATTTATAATCCTTGTGATATTTGGTCTGTCTTTGAGAGTTAACGCACCTATTTGCCTCTGGTATAAACCGTCATGGTCAAGAATAGCTGTTAATACCGTAAATTGTTCCGGGGTTATAGGGTAATTAGCTTTTGCAAATTTTTGATTGGCTATGGCGCGGACCATCTTTCCGACACGCACCAGTTTCATCCCAATTCTGCTTTGTAATAAATTAAACTTGTCCATGATTTTTCTTTGTGTTATTATGATAACACAAACATATTTAAAAGGAAATAGCAAGCATGAAAAATTTTAAAATATTACTTACCCTGTTTATTTTGCTGTGCACATTCAATGTAACAGCAGAAGCAAAGAACAAAAAAAATACACCTGATTACAGAATTGAATACTTAAATTTAGACTGGTGGGAAAAATATAATGATCCTGTTTTGACAGATTATATTTCAACAGCTTTCAAAAATAATCAAGATTTAAAAATAGCTTCATTAAATGTGAAACAATCCGAACAGGCCGTAAAAATGGCATTTGCAGGACAGCTCCCCCAGGTAGGATTTCAAGGAGATGTATTCAGAGATTTTTCATCGTCGACCGTAAAATTTGGTGATGTTGTCATCCCTGACTATAAACAGAGCAATTTCTTTTTGCCTTTGACTATGAGCTATGAAGTTGATATTTGGGGTGAAAACTACCTTAAAACAAAATCTGTCAAAAAACAGCATGAAATTATTAAACAAAATGAAAGAGCGTCTTATATAGCTTTAACTTCCGCTGTTGCATCGCAATATTTTAACTTAGTAAAGTTTGATAAACTTATAAAAGATCAGGAAGAACTTGTAAAAATCCAAACAGAAATTGTAAGAAAAGAAGAAATTAAATATAAAAACGGTTTATGCCCGATAACGGAGTTAATGGATGAAAAGCAGCTGTTAACACAAGCTCAAGAGGAATTAAATGTATATAAAGACAAACGTGAAATTGTCGCAAGAGCTCTCGGCGTTTTGACTGGATTGAGAGAAAAAGATTTGAATTCCATGTCGAGATCAAATTATGAACAGTTAACTCTCTTATCTATTCCTGATGCTATAAACGCTGAAGTTATTCAGTATAGACCGGATTATTTGAAAGCTCAGGATTATATTGAAAAAATAGGTATTGATGCAAGAGTGGCAAAACGAGATTTCCTTCCGAAATTTATATTGTATGGACAAGCAGGTTTTAGTGCATATAATCTCGGTAATATTTTCGGCGATCATACATTTAAGTCGCTTTTGGGATTTTTGCCGTCAATTGATTTGTTCACAGGCGGTGCTAAAATGGCGCGTTTTAGATGGACAAAACTCGAACTTGAAAAAGCTCAACAGCTTTATGAAAAAACAATTCTTACTTCTATACAGGAAGTCAATGATTCTTTGAGCAGTGCAAAAACAAGAGAAAAAAATTACAAGGAAAGTGTAAAACGTTACAATTTAGAAAATGAAAAATATGCACTAGCTGATAAGAAATTTAATATAGGAGCGAAGTCAAACCTAGATTTGATGAAAGATTCTGAAAAACTCTTGGTTGCAGATAAGGATAAAGTCAACAGCCAGATAAATTATCTGCTTTCGACAATTGATATCTACAAAGCAATTGGCGGAAAAGACTTTACAACAATAAATGACAATCTCTAAATATTAACCTTATATATAACTCAAAAGCGTAATTCTTTTTATATAAAAAAATGTTTAAATTTTTATATGAAAAGAATTTTTTTTATACTTTTAACCTTGTTTACAGTACAGATTTCCTCCCTCGCGGAAGATATCCACTTTGACAATGAAGTTTATACCCTGAAGTATAGTTCATTAGCTCCAACTACAAACGGATACGGTAATGAATATTTTAAGAAATATGAAAATGTTTCCAACTGGACAAAGATGATAGGTATTTATTATTACCCGAATGAAAAAGACCCGATAAAGTATGCGGAAAATTTTGACAAAACCATTGAAAACACAGACAACAGCGTACTATTAAAATTAATTGAAAATAAAAAATCTGATAAAGCCGCGATAAGTTTTCTGGTAAACGGATGTGAAAATGCTAAGAAATATTTCGAATACGATATATATAAATTTGAAAAACATCCGGATAAAGGCATGATGGTCTTAAAGTATGCAGTGAAGTACTTCTTCACAAGTGAAGGCGAAATAAAAAAAATTGCTGAAAAAGTAAAAAAAGAAAATGACAAATACCTGGAAATGATTATTACATCACCAATTCCACAAATTGTAGAAAAAGATATTTCTATTCACGAATGAGAGGTCAGTGCAGTTGACATATACTTTTGCAAATCTTATTATGCTGTTATGATAGTTGAGGATTCTGTAAGAGTTAAAGATTATTTGACAAAGACCAAATTAACAACATTGGATTATGTGATAAACCCTTATGTGGGCTGCCCTAATAAATGTTTGTACTGTTATGCTGCATATATGTCAAGCTTTAGCAAACATAAAGAAGAATGGGGCAGCTTCATTGATGTAAAATATACAAGAAAGAGAATTAATACCTTTAAAATTAAAGATAAAAAGGTAATGATAAGCACTGTTACTGATCCTTATAATGAATTTGAACCCAAATACGGAATAACTCGTAAAATTATGGAACAGTTAGTAAACTGTGATGCCTGTTTATCTGTTGTAACTAAATCAAAACTTGTATTAAGAGATATTGATTTATTTAAGAAAATGAAACATATTGAAGTAGCTCTCTCTATAAGTTTGTTAGACGAAAACTTGAAGGAAAAACTTGAGCCAAATTCATCTTCTATTGAAGAAAGACTTGAAACTTTAAAATTTTTGAAGCAAAATGGTATTAAGTCGGTTGTATTTATTTCACCGATTATTCCTCAAATAACAGATTTTAAAAGTATTATAGAAAAAACTAAAGAATATGCTGATGAATACTGGTTTGATAAACTGAATTTGAGGAACAGTTTTAAAACCAAAATGTTTAGATTTATAACTGAGCATTATCCAATATATAAGTCATTGTATGATGATATCTATAATAAAAAAAATCCGCAGTATTTTGAAGAAATGAGGAATGAAATTGACGAATATTGCAGAGAAAATAATATAATTTACAAGAATTTCTATGCCGGCACATAAATTGCTTCTTGACCAAAATAATAAATCTTTTGCCGGCTTTCCCTAAAATTAGATTAAAAGGACACTATTTTATAATGTGTCCTTTTAATAAACTGTTATAAATTTTATTTTTAATAATTTTTGTAAGACGTTTTTCAACAATTTCATAAGTTATTATTGAAAATAATAAATTTAGCGTAAACAAAATAATGAATAATTTACTGTTAGACATATGAATTTTGTTTTTTAATACATTAAAGTAAATATAAAAAGTCCAACACTGTACCAGAAAAAATGCAAACGAAATTTTTGCAGCATATTGAACAATGAAAGACTTGCAAAAAGCAATTGCATATTTGTCTTTTAAGCAGGCAGTAGAATAAATAATCAAAGCAAACAGCGGTACGGTTATGATATTGAAAAATATATATCTGCTGTCAAATCGCATATGATTAAGAAAGTTATTATGCGATAAAATACTTATAATCAAGACTAATGTAAAACTTAAAAACAGGGATAATAATATATTTGACTTCATTTTTGTATTTTCAATATAAATTTTTGCAGTACACATCCCAATTACAAATTCAGGAATTCTAAATGCCGGATTTGCATAAATGTATGCCATGTTTTCTTCAAAATATGCAGGTATTATTGCAGGATAAATCGCAAAAAATATCATAATCAGTATTACAAATATTTGTTTTATTTTTATATTTTTTAGTATTTGCATGATATAAGGAAACAAAATATACAATATAAAAATCGTAGATACAAACCAGGAGCCTGAATTGCCAACATAATCATAGCTAGAGGGGTATAATGACTGCTGCAAAAACAGCTCGCAGGGGATAAGAACAATTTTGTTTAAAATCGTCGTTTTATCAAGAAAATATACACTGATTAAGTATACAAGATAAATCGGATAAATTCTTATAATACGTTTTAGCAAAAATTTAAAGATATTACTAAATTCAGAAAAGTCATTTTCATAATTTGTATAAAATAGCAGAAAACCGGAAAGCATAAAAAATAAAACCATAACAACAGCGCCGTTTGAGAAAAAGTCATTGAGAATTTTTAAATTCAGATTAAAATTGCAATGAAGATGTAAATGAAATATGAAAACGCAGAATGCAGCTAATATCCGTAATATATCTAGTGTAAAAATCTTTTCTCTAATCACTGATTACTCCAACAAAAACATAAGTTTGAACATTTATGTTGTATTGTATAATTTACGGTTATCTTATACAATTACCCATTCAGCTATAAAGATAATAAAAAAAAGAATTATCATTTAAAAAATAATAGTAATTTTAATTTAGAATACATAAATCTTTATTCTTTGTTCTAAAAATGACTTTTAGGCGTAAAATTGAATTATATAATGGCAATTTAACTCTATTGATATTAGTAACTAGAATTTAAAATACTCTTCAAGTTGATTATATTGTTCTTCAAATTTTCCTAAATTGGAGGATTGTAATTTTTGCAGATTTTTAATTTTCCATTTTATTGCAGGCAATTTTTCTAAGTTATCTATTTTAAAATCACTTAAATTCGGTTTTAAAGAAACAAAATCAAGCAAATGTTGTTTGTATGGCAATGTTTTTTCTTTAATAATTTCTATTAAATTTTATCTTTGCATTTTTGTTAGAGCAAATGATTTTTTTCTCTACATTATTTCCTTGAATATTAGCTATATATCCTTTAGCATTTAAGTCATCTGTAATTCTTTTAAGGGCATTATTAATGTTTTCGCAAGCTATATCTCTATTTTCAAACCCTATATAAGTTAAATAAATATCAACAGATAATCTTGGCAAATTATTATAAAATAAGTTTATTGCAGTTCCACCTTTAAGTGCAAAACATTTTTCTTTTGCAATATACGGTAAGACTTCAACCAATAATTTAACTTGATTTTTATAAGTTATATCCACTATATTCTCTCAACATTGTCAATAATAATATTATACTTAGCATTATATGAGCCACCTGCAGTAATCTCTCTGACACCATTCCCAAGTTTTATTTTCGAAATATCAAGTTTTTTTAACCAAGGATGAGAGATTGTATCAGCTAAATATAAAAATAATCGTTTCACTTTTATTGAAGAGCAATTCTCTAAAAGTTTTTGAAATTCCTTAGGTTTTACAGTTGAAAGAAGCTCTATTATTTGATAGGCTTCATTAGATGTAATCTTATCAGGCACAAGATAAATCATTTCCAAAACAGCTCTTTCAAGATTAGAAATCTTAATACTAAAATTCCCTGTACTATGTTCAACAATACCCATATCTTGAGGTAAAAAAGTCGTTGTATATATTTCTACTTCATTTTCATACAAACTTTTAAACCATTTTGGTAGCTTTTCTCCACGATACCCAAACAATTGCTGTTTCCTTCCAAAACTGATATTGTGAGATATTCCATAGAAATTATTTAAAGCAGAGAGTCCGCCAATATGAATACTTAATCCTAGTTGATATTGAAGAGCAAAGATTGCTCCATAAATATTAGGGGTATCATTTAATTTTGTATAAGCTCCCTGGTAAAGTCTATTTAACCACCCATTACGTTCATATCTTTTTTGTAAATCATGGGATATACCAAAATCTATCAAGTATTTTGAAGTAACAATAACATTTGTAGGTATATCTGATAAAAAATGTTTTAATTTTGTTGAATTTATGGTACTCATAGTACCTATATTAGCACAAAAATAAAATAATTAAATATAAATATATTAATAATTAACAATAAATAAAATTTGAAAATTGGGCATAATAAATAATATAAGTTGTTTTTAGTTTATATCAGGAGATTAGTTTATGGAAGATTTGATTAAAAATGATGAGGCAAGAGTAAAAAAAGCCAAGTTAATGAAGGTTTTTATTTCTTTTGCAGCCGGTATGGCAGGGCTTTTGTTCGGGCTTGATATAGGAGTTATATCTGGAGCATTGCCTTTTATTACAACGCATTTTGAACTTTCAAGCAGGCTTCAGGAATGGGTTGTCAGTACTATGATGCTCGGGGCTGCACTGGGTGCTATGTCAACCGGTTGGATTTCATTTAAATTAGGCCGTAAAAAGAGTTTGACTGCAGGCGCTGCTTTGTTTGTTCTCGGTTCTATCGGCTGTGCTTGTGCTCCTAATGTTGCAACACTTCTTGTTTCCAGAGTAATGCTCGGATTTGCTGTCGGAATTGCATCTTATGTCGCTCCTTTGTATTTATCAGAAATGTCTGAAAAGGAAGATAGAGGCAAACTTATTTCTATGTATCAAATGATGGTTACCATAGGTATTCTTGTCGCATTTATTTCTGATACTATTTTTAGTTACGGCGGACACTGGCGGATGATGTTAGGAGTAATAAGTATTCCTGCATTACTTTTAATGTTTTCTGTATTTGGACTGCCTGACAGCCCGAGATGGCTTGCTTCCAAAGGCCATTTTGAAAAAGCAAAAGATATTTTAAGAATGCTTAGTACTACAGATGCCAAAGCTGATGGTGAATTGAATGAAATCAGAGAAAGTTTGAAGGTAAAGCAGGAGGGTTGGGGGCTTTTTAAAGCAAACAAAAATGTCCGAAGAGCTGTTTATTTAGGTATGCTTTTGCAGGCAATGCAGCAGTTTACCGGCATGAATGTAATTTTATATTATGCCCCGCAGATTTTTAAACATGCAGGATTTGCTAACACCGAGCAGCAGATGATTGCGACAGTTATATGCGGGCTTGTAAATTCTCTTGCAACTTTAATTGCGATGAAAACAGTTGATAAACAGGGAAGAAAGCCTATTTTGAAAATCGGTTTTGCAGGAATGGCAGCAGGTACATTCCTGCTAGGTGTTTGTTTGTATATGATTAATGCAGGGTTCAGTGCATTATGGATTTCCATTGCGGCAATTGTTATGACTTTATTCACAATTACAAGTTTTGCAATGAGTGCTGGACCTGTTGTTTGGATTTTGTGTTCGGAAATTCAGCCTTTAAAAAGCAGGGATTTCGGTGTTGCATGTTCAACAACAACAAACTGGATTGTAAATATGATTATAGGCTCGACATTCTTGTCATTAATTAATGCATTTGGAATAGCGGTTACGTTCTGGATCTACACAGGATTAAACATTTTATTTATATTGCTTACAATTATGCTTATACCTGAAACCAAAGGAATTTCACTTGAGAATATTGAAAAGAATTTGATGGAAGGAAAGCCGCTTAAGAATATAGGTGTTTAAACTTATATTTAATAGTTTTGTCATAAACTTCTCCCGCCCGTAAAATCGGAAGGGGGAAGTTTTTATTGGAAGATGTATTAGGTAAATAATGACATTTTAAGCAGAAACCGGAATGATTTTTTATTGGAACATTATTTTTGCCTGCTGCTGCTCCGTCAAGAAAATTCCCGCTATAAAACTGAACCCCGGGTAAATTGCTCTGAACAACAAGTTCAATCCCTGATTTTTTAGAGAATGCGCGTGCTGCTTTTTTTATTCTTCCATTGTAATCTTTTACAACCCAGTTGTTGTCAAAGCCGTTTGCGTATTTTACCTGATAATAATTGCTTTTAATATCTGCTCCTATTTTTTTCGGTTTTCTAAAATCCATTGGAGTGTTTTCTACAGGAATAATTTTTCCTGTAGTGAGCGAGTTCTCATCGTTTTCCATAAAATAATCAGCAAAAATTTGTACTTCCTGATCAAGGATATCACCTTTCCCGTTCAGATTAAAGTATGAGTGATTGGTTAAATTACATACAGTATCTTTGTCCGAAACTGCTTTGTAATTAATAAAAAGTGCATTTTTCTTCAGAGTGTAAGTTAAATTTACATTTAAGTTGCCAGGATAATTTTCTTCGCCGTCTTTAGATAAATAGTTAAAGCTTACAGTATTTTCTCCTTTTGTCCCTTGCCAGAATTTTTTATCAAACCCTTGCATTCCCCCGTTAGAATGTATATTTCTTTCGTTGCAGTTTAATTTATATTGTTTCCCATTGATTTTAATCAGTCCGTCTGCAATTCTGCTAGAGCTTCTGCCTATTGTTGTTCCAATATATTTATCTTGCTTTTTATAGCTTTCAAGATTGTCATAGCCCAACACAACATCAATTATTTTCCCGTTTTTATCCGGTACTTTTATTGACACAATTGATGCGCCAAACTCTGTAATTTCAACTTCCAAAAACTCATTCTTCAAAATCATAATTTTATGATAACATAAGAATTGAAATTAAAGGTCTAATTTTTTGAGGAGGTGTTTTTTCGTGAAAGTATTATTATTTAACGGAAGCTCAAATGAGCATGGATGTACTTATACAGCATTAAAAGAGGCTGCGTCGGTTCTTGAAAAGAATGGTATTGAAACAGAAATTATTCAAGTTGGAAAAAATGCAATACGAGATTGTATAGGATGCGGTGTATGCCGCAAATTGGACGGCCAGTGTGTATTTAAAGATGATATCGTAAATGAAGTTATTCAAAAGGCGAAAGAAGCTGACGGATTTATTTTTGGCTCGCCGGTTTATTATGCCCATCCAAGCGGCAGACTTTTATCGTTCATGGACAGATTGTTTTACGCAGGCAGTGCCGCTTTTGCTTTTAAACCTGCAGCCGCTGTCGTTTCTGCACGACGGGCAGGCACAACGGCATCTCTTGAAGCTATTACAAAACACTTCACAATAAACCAGATGCCTGTTGTTTCTTCAAATTACTGGTGTATGACTCATGGGGCGCAAAACTCTCCCGAGCAGGCAAGGCAGGATTTTGAAGGCATGCAGATAATGAGAGTTTTGGGTGAAAATATGGCCTGGCTTTTGAAATGTATTGAAGCAGGAAAAAATTCAGGAATTAATCATCCGCAGACTGAAGATAAAATCTGGACAAATTTTATCCGCTAGTTTTTTAGAGTTCTTAAAGAATTGACAACCGCAATGAGGGCAACGCCGACATCAGCAAAAACGGCGCCCCACATTGTGACAATTCCGAATGCTCCGCCGATTAAAAATAATGCTTTAACCCCTAATGCAAAAACAATGTTCTGTTTAACTATTAACATTGTTTTTTGGGAAATTTTTATTGCTTCAGGAATTTTAGATGGTTTGTCATCCATAATTATGACATCCGCAGCTTCAATAGCAGCATCTGAACCGAGCCCTCCCATTGCTATTCCGACATCTGCTCTTGTTAAAACTGGAGCATCATTGATTCCATCCCCGACAAACATTACAGTCTTTTTTGCAGGTTTATGCTGAATTAGTTCTTCAACTTTTTCAACTTTTTGTTCAGGGAAAAGTTCAGCGTAAAAGTCTGATATTCCAAGATTTTTTGCAACGATTTCAGCCGTTTTTTTGTTATCGCCTGTAAGCATTACGGTTTTGATGCCCAATTTGTTCAATGTTGAAATTACTTTTACTGAATCATCTTTTAATTCATCTGATATTACGATATAGCCTAAGAATACTTTATCTTTTGCTGTATATATTACTGTTCCCGCTGTATCAATGTCCGGAATTGCAATATTATTTGTCTGCATCAGCTTTTTGTTGCCGCTTAATATCTCGCATCCGTTAATGACTGCTTTAACCCCTTGACCGGCAATTTCTGTTACATCTTTGATTAAGGCTGTATCAATTTCATTGTTATAAGCATTTTTTATAGATAAAGCTATAGGGTGATTAGAATAATTTTCCGCATAAGCTGTATATTTCAAAAGTTCTTGTTCGCTTTCTGAATAAGGATGTATTTCTGTAACTTTGAATGAACCTCTGGTAAGAGTTCCTGTCTTGTCAAAGGCGATTGTGCCTGCTTTTGATAAAGCTTCAATATAATTGCTGCCTTTGATTAAAATCCCGTCTTTAGAAGCTCCTCCGATACCGCCGAAAAATCCTAAAGGTACTGATATTACAAGCGCGCAAGGACAGGATATAACAAGAAATGTTAGTGCGCGGCTGAACCAGAGAGAAAATTGTGCTCCTTCAATAAGCAAAGGAGGCAAAATTGCTAAAAATACCGCACCTGCAACAACAGCCGGTGTATAATATCTTGCAAATTTTGTAATAAATTTTTCTGTTTTAGCTTTTTTAGAGCTTGCATGTTCTACAAGTTCAAGGATTTTGGAAACGGTTGATTCTTTAAAGGCTTTCTCTACCTTGATTTTCAAAAGTCCGTTAGTATTTATACATCCGCTTACTGCTTTGTCCCCTGCATTAAGCATCCTAGGAATAGACTCTCCTGTAAGCGCTGACGTATCAATAGCTGCAGATCCGTCAACCACTTTCCCGTCAAGAGGTATTTTTTCTCCTGTTTTCACTGTTATTACTGTACCAATTGCTATATCTTCAGGATGTTTTTGCACCAGTTGTCCGTTTTCTTCAACATTTGCATAGTCCGGTCTGATATCCATTAAATCAGTTATGGATTTTCTAGATTTTTCAACAGCCTTGCTCTGCAGAAATTCTCCGATTTGGTAAAGAAGCATTACCATTACAGCTTCAGGATATTCACCTATTGCCAGTGCTCCTGCAGTCGCAATTGTCATTAAAAAGTTTTCGTCGAAAATTTCACCATTAAAAATATTTTTAATGGCACTTAAAATAATATCAAAACCTGCTGTAAAATACGCTGCCAGGAAGAAGAATAATTTTAAACCTTTTAGCTCGCAGAAAATTGCAATAATAAGTACTACAGCTGCAATTGAAACTCGGATTATTTTATTTTTGTTTGAGTTTTCGTCGTGGTGATGATGGTGTTCGCACATAATTTATTCTCCTAAAATAATTGAAGAAGTGTTCAACTGTTCTATTAGTATTATAATTGAATAACTATTCAATTGTCAAGTGATAAAGTTTAGTTTGTTACAAAAATTTGACAATTGAACAATTGTTGAACTATAATGAACGTATGGAAATTAAAAGAGCAGATTGTGAAGCAATAAATCCTGAATTGGTTGATAAAATCAAGCCGGATATGCCGGAAACAAAGGTTCTTTATGAGCTATCAGATTTTTTCAAGGTTATGGGGGATAATACACGTATAAGATTATTGTGGGCGCTTGAAGAGGCAGAGATGTGTGTAAATGATCTTGCAGTCCTTTTAGATATGACAAAGTCAGCGGTTTCCCATCAGTTAAAAATTCTGAGAACTGCAAAACTGGTAAAATCATCAAAACGCGGTAAAAATGTCTTTTATTCGCTTGATGATCATCATGTAAAACTAATTCTTGAAAAAGCTTTAGAGCATGCTGTAGAATAATTACTGCATCTTTTGAATAAGTTCGGTTTTTACATCTGCAAGAGGCCCGTTGTTCGGGGTGCGTAAGTTGTGATAATAATTTTTTGCAAATGTAAACGGGTATTTGGGGAGCCAGGTAAATTTAATAAATATATTTACAGTATCAGCTCCTTGTGACAGCATAAGCTCATCAATTGTTTCTTCATGTGCCGGTGAAATTGATGAGAATATTTTCAAAAAATAATCTGTAAAAGTGACAGCTGAGTAACCGGAAGCTGTCACGGGATTTGTAATAAATTCCGTAACTTTGAAGTTGGTATTTCCTTGTATATTTTTTACATCATCAGGAAGCTGCAGTTCTCCGCCTGCGATTTGTTCGATTTCATACCACTGACCGTTGTATTGAATTCGCATAATGTTAGGTTTTGGCATATAAATATCATCAAAAATATTATCAAGAATTACATTCCCGTTTTTGTCACATACTCCGTATTTATAATTCTTTTTTGTCAGGAACATTCCGCCAAATAGAATATCAACAGATGTGTATTCAGGAGGAATAACAGTTTCTCCTTTTTCATTGTAAATTCCGAAATCATTTGAGTTTCCGAGTTTTACATATTTACCAAGAATTCTGTCAACGTGTCTGTATTTGGGCTCTATAAGATATTTGCCTGTGCTGTCCATAAGACCGTATTTCGATTTTTTTTGAATAATCCAGGAGTCGCCGAGTTTAATCATTTTTTTGTATTCCGGCTCTACAATAACGTTACCGACGCTGTCTTTCAGTCCGAAATTATTGTCTTCGTCACTAAAAACAGTTAGTTTTGTTTTTACAACAGATCCTTCTATAGGCTGAGTTAATGTTTCATCTGCAAATGCAAAATTGCCTAAAAGTAAAGCTATCCCAAATAACGTAATAATTTTCTTCATACCTGTATAATAACATAAAATTCATAATTTGTGCTATAATTTTTTTGGAGAGGGAAAAGATGATTAATGTATCAAAAAAATTAAAAATAATAATTATATCAATATCAGTACTTGTTGTTTTGGCGGGCGCAATGTTGGGAGTGTATTTAAAATTTTTGCCTGCAGTTGTTTCAAACAAGCACGTTATTAACTTTGTTGAAAAAACTTTGTATAATATTGCAGGTTTAGAGTTGAATATTAAAAATCCTGTTTTAAAAACAGAATTGTCGCCTGTTATTTCTTTTAAAGTTGATGAAATGACTTTATTTAATAACAAAGATCATCTTCTTGCTGTTGAGAATTTTGATACTACTGTTTCATTCAAAGAAATTTTTAGCAAAAACATTATAATTAAAAAGCTCGGCGCAGATTATATTTTTGCGGATATAAATAATTTAACAAAACTTGCATTCCCTCAAGCAGAACAAAAAGAACAGCAAAAAAACGAGTGGAATGTTGACCTTTTTGATTCTCTTTTGTATGTTAAAAAATCTCTATTTTTATATAAAGTGGAGCCGAAAACTTATGTTTCTTTAAAAGCAGACGATTTAGAGCTTGACAACAATCAAAAAGATGTTAAGTATCTTCATTTTAATATAACCGCAGATATTACAAAAGACGGTCAAAATACACACTTTAATATTGCAGATAGAAACGCAGTTTACACGCAGAATAAAACGCTGTTTATCAAAAACTGCTATCTTACAATGAATAAATCAAAAATATTTTTTAATGCAGAAGCTAGCCGCAAAATTGGCTACTGGCTTGAAATATTTACTGATAAAATTGATATAGCTGATGTTCTGGCATTGATTGACTCCGGTATTGTTGAAAATAACCTTGATCAGCCGCTTGCATTTTTTAAGGACTTAAAAGGAAGTTTTAATTTTAAAATTAAAGTTACAAAAAATGATGTAAACGGTATTATAAATTTGAATAAGATTTCCGGCCAAATTGTACCTATAAGTAATATTCCTGTTATGCTCGATAAGGGTAAAATCCTTATGACAAAAAATGATATTACTCTTAAGGATTTTGACGGTTATTATAATAACAAAAAAGTAAATAAAATTGAGATGGAAGGTACTGTTAAAGATTACCTGAAATCAATTGATACTAATATTATAACAAGAGCTGTTGTAACAAATGATTTTGCAAAAAATTACCTGTCAAAAATGGTAGGTATCCCTGTAGAACTTACAGGCGGAACAACAAAAACACGGCTTGACTTGAAATCTATTAATAACAAGATTGACCTTGCTTGGTACTTTGGTTTGAAGTCAGGTCAGGATATTCTTATTGACGGGGCCTCTTTAACCCCGAACAAATTTATAAGAGGCTTAAAGGGTGACATACATTTTGAAGATAACCTTTTGAGTATTAAATCCATTGATTATTATATTGTGCCCGACAGTTTTTCAATTGAACAGAAAAAAAATGCAAAACCGGTTGTTAAAGTTTTCGGTAATATTGACTGCGGCAAACCAATTCCTGATGTAAAAAATATGGGTTTTGAAATCCCAAATCCTCTGCCCAGTGAATTTTTAAACGTTTTAATCGGGCAAAAATTATTTAAAGGCGGAAAAATTGCAGGTATTATGGAGTATAACAACACCTCAAAATATCCGGCGTTAAAAGGAAATCTTACAATGGATGATGTAAGAGTTCCTTCTCAGAGGGTTTATTTAAAACATGGTGAAATGTCTGCCAAAAACGGCCTTTTAAGTCTTGCAGCAGAAGGCAAATACAGACGTTCTGCTTATGATTTTTCAGGCAGCCTTATAAATGAAATCAAATTCCCTGTTGTTGTAAAAGATGTTAATCTGACTGTAGATGATGTAGATATTGAAAAATTCCTGTTATCTGCAAATAATCAGAGTTCAAAAGCTGTTACGGAAACAAAATTTGATGTGGCAGCGTCTGGTGAAGCTAAAGATGATGATGACAATACTCCGACATTTGATATCGGAAACTTTATTGTTGAAAACTGCGTTTTGAACATTCTTAACGGAAGCTATAAAGATATTGCATTTAAAGATGTTAAAGCAACTTTATCGCTTGATAAAAACAGCGTATTAAATATGTATTCAAACAGGTTTGAAATCGCAGAAGGTCATTCATCTGCAAAGGTCAACTGTGATTTAAAGAAACATAAGTATAGTTTGGTGCTCGGAATTAAAGATGTAAATTCTGATATTATTGCAACAACATTGCTTGCTCTGCCGCGAGAAATTACCGGTAAAGCAAGCGGTATAATTGCTTTAAATACAGATGATTCTTTAAAAATGAACGGCTCTATAAAATTTGCCGTTAATGACGGAACAATTCAAAAAGTCGGTCTTGTTGAATATATTTTGAAATTTGCGGCGTTATTCAGAAATCCGCTTGTAATGATTAGTCCTTCAACTTTCGGGGATTTAGTTAATATTCCCGAAGGCAATTTTGATAAGATAAACGGGACTCTTGAACTGAAAGATAACAATGTTGAAAGAATGATGATAAAATCTTCTGCACCGCAGTTGAGTTCATTTATCATAGGACGCTATGAACTTGAATCCGGCGACGCTTCTTTGAGAATTTATACTAAATTCAGCAATAACAATAAAGGCTTTGCAGGATTTTTAAGAAATATATCCTTAAACAGTCTTGCTAACAGAATACCTTTAAGTGCGAGAAATGACAGTAACTATTACGCTGCGGAAATTTCTCAGCTTCCGCCTATTGATGCTGAAGAAAAAGACTGCCAGATATTTTTGACTAAAGTAGATGGAGATGTTCAGCATAACAACTTTATTTCTTCGCTCAAGAAAATTCAATAGTTTAGTTCAATACCATAATTGAATAATTTAAATATGCTGCAAAACAAGTCCATAAAAGATATGGGATAAGCAGCAAACCTGAGGGTTTTGAAACTTTATAGAAAAATATTATTGTCAGAACTATTGAAATTAAAAGTAAAATAATTATTGCAAAACTTAATTCAATGCTGTGTAAATAGAAAAAAGCCGGACTCCAGCTGAAGTTTAAAAGTATTTGTATAACAAAAGCAGCAAATCCGGGTGTTTTGTTATTTGTTTTTTTTGAATTTAAAAATAAAACAAATGAAATAAAAATGAGCGTGTACATAACTGTCCAGACCGGTGCAAAAATTTCAGCCGGCGGATTAAAGTAGGGTTTGTTTAGCGTGTTGTACCATGTTAAGTCCATACAAAAATTGTGTAATGAAATTTCTCAAAATACATTACATAATAAGCTGATTTGTTTAGGTAATTAGTTTTATAACCTCCTTAAATATTATTTTGTGCTGCTCCGGCTCATAATGCAGGCCGTCAATATTTGAAGTAATTGTTATCTCGTTTAAATCAATCAGTTTATAATTATTTTTTTCTGTTATGTTTTTATATATCGGCAAAATTTGTTTTGATTTTTCTATAGAATTTTCATCAAAAAACAATTTGAAATAACTGTTTAAAATATTTTCTTTAATAACACAGGGAGCTAGAATAATGACTTTTGAATATGGTGAATGAGTTTTTATAAGATTGAAAAATTTTTCCATACCATTTTCAAAAACTGACAAGTTAACATTGTAAGACTTTTGCAGGTCATTAATACCGATTTGTGTAATTATATAATCAAAATTTTCTTTTAAGTATTCGGGCAATATTTTATATCCTGTGAAATTATCCCCTGCAGGGTTATCAGAAAATGCGGTTCTGTTGTTGTATCCGGCTTCAGTGACGTCATAGATATCTTTTAGTCTGCCTGCCCATCTTGTGTTTATATCGTATCTTGAGCCGTCTTTCGGGTTAAAGCCGTATGTGTTGCTGTCACCAAAGCATAATATTTTTTTCATAAATTCTACCAATGTTTTTATTTTTATTTTATTATTATAAAACGGAGATAAAAAATATGAACGAAAAAGAAAAAATGCTTAATGGTCTGCTTTATGATGCCTATTCCGCAAAGGATTTGGCAGATGAAAGAATAAGATGTAAATCTATGTGCTATGAATATAATAATCTGCATCCAACAAAAACAGACGAGCGTAAAAATCTTCTCAAGAGTATTCTTGGAAAAACAAAAGAAAATTTTTTGATTGAACAGCCGTTTATGTGTGATTACGGTTATAATATAGAAATTGGCGAAAATTTTTATTCAAATCATAATTTAATAATTCTTGACCCCGGCAAAGTAACTTTTGGCGATAATGTTTTTATCGGTCCGAATTGTGCGTTTTATACTCCGCTTCACCCTCTGGATGCCCAAACAAGAAACAAAGGGTTGGAAACAGCAAAACCGATAAAAATCGGAAATAACGTCTGGTTTGGCGGTAATGTTGTTGTGCTGCCGGGTGTTACAATCGGAGATAATACAGTTATAGGCGCAGGAAGTGTTGTTGTAAAAGATATTCCATCAAATGTTCTTGCAGTTGGAAATCCTTGCAATGTTATAAAGGAGTTATAAAATTTATGAATAATGAAGAAATTCTAAACTCTATGATCGATGACTACAAGAGTTTTGATGAAGTTGAGGCAATAGTTCTCGGCGGTTCGTCTGCGGCAAAAACTTCCGATAACAAATCTGATTTTGATATTTATATTTATTGTACAAAAGAGCCGCCGGTTGAAGCTCGCCGCAGAATAGCTGAAAAATACGCTGACAATCCGGAAATTGACAACCATTACTTTGAAACAGGAGATGTCTATTATTTAAGAGAAACAGGCAAACCTATTGATATAATGTATCGTTCGCCTGAAAGTATTGAAGGCAATATAAAATGGGTTTGGGAAGAATGTAACGCGTCTTTAGGGTATACAACCTGCTTTGTTGACAATGTGAATAAATCTAAAATTCTTTTTGACAGAAACGGATGGTTTAAGCGCCTTCAAGATAAAACAAAATCTCCTTATCCAGACAAACTTGCGCAAAATATTATAAACAAGAATTTCGCTTATTTGAAAGATGCCATGTTTTCCTATTATGATCAACTGAATTCGGCTGTGCAGCGGAATGATTATGTGAGTGTAAACCATAGAACTGCAGCCTTTCTGGCCAGTTACTTTGATATTATTTTTGCAAAAAATAAGATTTTACATCCGGGAGAGAAAAAGCTTGTGGATTTTGCAAAAGCTAACTGTAAGGAACTTCCAAAAAGTTTTGAGCAGGATGTGAATACTCTCGCCTGCGGCAATGTTGAGGAAAGATTGAAAATAGCTGCAAATATGGTTGAAAAATTAAGAGAGTTTATTTAGGCTTTGACAATTATTTTAAAAAGTCTTAGAATAAAGTTATTGTGGGGGGTATTTTATGAAAAGATTTTTTAAATTTTTATTTGGATTGATTGCACTATTTTTTGTAATCTCTCCGGTATTAGCAGGAGAACATAAACTTTCAAAGGAGGCAGAAAATATGCTTATTGATAAATTGAATAATTCATCTCTGGTAGTATATAAAGACGGAAATGTTCAGGAATTTCAGCAGCCTGGTGTTGAACCTATTTTAATATATTTGGAAGATAAAGATTTCAAAGGTACACAGGTTTTTGACAGAGTTGTTGGCAGAGCAGCCGCTTTTTTGTATGTTTACGGTAATGCGGATTATGTTTATGCAAATACAATTTCAAAACCGGCAATAGAAATTTTTAAGAAAAACAATATTAAGTACGAAGCCAAAAATATAGTTGATGAAATTCAGAATAAAGACAAAACTGACCTGTGTCCGTTTGAAAAGTTAACAAAAAATGTTGAAAATCCTGCGCAGGCTTATGGCTTGATTTATAAGAAAGTCCACCCTGATACTGCTATTGTTTATTTCACTCCTGATATTACATCTGATAATTTGGTGAGAATATATAAAACTCTTGGCAAGGATTTGAAAGGTAATGTAGCTGTTAAGGTGCATTCAGGGGAACCCGGCGGACACAATTTTTTGCAGCCTGGTTTTATGAAAGCTCTTGTGCATTATGTGAACGGAACTATTGTTGAATGCAATACAGCTTACGAAGGGAGAAGAAATACAACAGAAGAACACAAAAAAGCTATTGCGGAACATGGCTTTGATAAAATAGCAAAAGTTGATATTATGGATGAGGAAGGCCAAATGGAACTTCCTGTACCGAATGGTAAGCAAATTAAGGTTAACTATGTCGGATCACATCTGAAAAATTATAATTCAATGCTTGTATTATCACATTTTAAAGGTCATCAGATGGGCGGATTTGGCGGAGCATTGAAAAATATGTCTATTGGTATCGCATCATCTTACGGTAAGGCTTATATTCATGGGGCAGGAATACCTGAAAATATCTGGACTTGCGAGCAGGACAAATTCCTTGAATCAATGGCTGATGCAGATAAATCTGTTATGGATTATATGAATGGTAATATTACGTTCATAAATGTAATGAGCAGAATGTCAATTGACTGTGACTGCAACAACAATCCTGCCGAACCTGAAATCGCTGATATTGGCATTCTAGCATCAGATGATCCAGTGGCTCTTGATCAGGCTTGTGTTGATTTGGTTTACAGCTCAAAAGACCCTGGTAAAGCTTCTCTGATTAAAAGAATGGAAGAAATGCACGGAATTCATACAGTTGAGGCTGCGGCAGATTTAGGAGTCGGTGTTAGAAAATATAAATTGATAGATATAAAATAAAATTAAAAATCCGCTTATAAAAAGCGGATTTTTTGTTCGTTAAACCATTACTCCTGTTGCAGCTTCCGTACACTCAAGTATCACCGAGGCATATTCATTATGTTTGTTGTAGAAAATATGTGAAGCATCCGGCACTACAATTACCCTGTTGTTTTCAGGATTTTTTGTGTATGAGTTTATCTTTTTCATAAATCCTTCAGGATCGCCGGCTGCCATATTGTCTTTGCCGCCGATTACGAATGAACCGTTAATTTTTATTGATTCAAGAGAACTTGTTGTGCCATCCCCGCTGATTACAGGACAATTTTTGAGGTGATATGCATTGTAGAAGTTCAAAACGGTTTCAGCGGACATTGGAGAAAAGCCGCCGAATACATAAGGTACAATTTCTTTGTTTCTGCCTTCAGCTGCAAATTGTTTCGCAGCTTCAAGACACTTATCAAGATCAGGCATAACCTTCCACCAGTAACCGAGATCTACCGGTGATGTTACTATAAAATAGTCTACAAAATTATCCGGGGTGTTCCCTAGATAGTCTATAATTTTATTGGATCCGAGCGAATGCCCCGCAAGAATAATTTTTTTAAACCCGAGATCTTTTGCGTATTTTACGTAAGATTCGACATCTTCATACACAAGGTTAAAATCGTCAAATACAACGCCTGTGTAAACCTGTTTATGATTTTTCAGGTCAGAGTATGCAATCATAGAAAATGCATCCATTGCATGACCTGCTATAAAGGCGATGTTATTTGCGCTTAACAAATCTCCGGCTGCGGGGAGTAAATCGTTTTGGAATACGTTGCTGCATATTCCGCTCATCATAATAACAACCGTGTCCATACTGTTATCACCCCACATTGCGCCTTTTAACTCTAACCCGCGCGGGGTGTTTACTCTGATTATTTCCATTTTAATTTTTATCCTTTTTATTTATAGATTTTGAAAAAAAATATTTAGCTATTGTTTTAAATTAAGACTAAATCAACTATTTTTAATTATTTACGAATTTCTTAAAATAGCAAATACTTATATTACATAGTTAAAAATACTTGACAGGCATAATATAAATATATTATTATCTGTTTATGGAGTTCAGAGTATTAAGATACTTTTTAACTGTCGCAAGAGAAGCAAGTATTACTGGTGCTGCTAATTCTCTACATTTAACTCAGCCTACATTGTCAAGACAACTTCAGGATTTGGAGAAAGAACTCGGGCAAAAACTGTTAATCAGAGGAAAATCAAAAATTACCCTTACGCCCGAGGGAATGATGCTTAAAAAAAGAGCAGAAGAAATTGTTGATATGGTTGAAAAGACCGAAGCTGAATTCAAATCAATTAATGAAATTATTGGCGGCGATATTTATATAGGTTGCGGTGAAACAGAAACAATGAAGTATATTGCTGAGGTGATGAAAGAACTGCAAGATGAATATCCGGAAATAAAGTTTCACATATTCAGCGGGAACGCGGAAGATGTAACAGAAAAACTTGACAAAGGGCTTTTGGATTTTGGCATATTAATTCAGCCGATTGACCTATCAAAATACGATAATATAACATTGCCTAAGAAAGATGTCTGGGGTGTTGTTATGCGTAAAGACAGCCCTTTAGCCGCAAAAGATGTTGTAAGGCTTGAAGATATCGTCAAAAGACCGATTATTGCATCACGCCAGATGTCAAGAAAATATTCTGCAGACAGTGGCTTTTTAGACTGGTTTGGAGATTTTTTTGAGCAGCTTAATATCGTAGCTACATATAATCTTGTGTATAATGCAGCAATTATGGTTGAAGCAGGTATAGGATACGCTGTTACGCTTGATAAACTTGTTAATACGATGAATAATACTAATATTTGTTTCAGGCCGCTCAGCCCCAAACTTGAGTCAGGGCTTGATATAGTGTGGAAAAAAAATCAGGTGTTTTCTCCGGCTGCAAAACTATTTTTAGAAAAAATTCATAAGAAATTTGATGTTAATTAATTTTAACCTATATATTTTTACCTAAATTGTAAGCATCCTGTAGTGATTTAGGCTGCGAATTTACTTCATCTGGTTCATTTACTGTCGCGCAAGCATATCCACTAAATTTTACACCGCTAAAACAGTCAATCCAACCCTGTACACCATTGATAACTCTTTTTACAGCTTCTTCTCCTGTATCTGCGGATGCTGTTATAAGGTAGACTTCTTTGAATTTGTAGTCGCTAGCAAATAAAGGATTAGCCCTGTCAATCATTGTTTTCATCTGACCGCTCATCTCATAATAATAAACAGGAGTTGCCCATACTACAACATCAGCGTTTTTAATTTTTTCAGTAATTTCATTAGCATCGTCATTGATTACACAGTGTCCGAGTTTCTGACATGCAAGGCAGCCTTTGCAAAATTGAATATTTTTGTCTTTTAATGTGACAAATTCTACATTGTGTCCGGCATCTTTTGCGCCTTTTTCAACTTCTTTTGCCATAATTTCCGAGTTACTGTTATTTCTAAAGCTTGTTGAGATGATTAATACATTTTTTGCCATTTTTAAAACCCTCTTATAATAAATTTTCCACAATGCAAGTTTATCAGATTTAAAAAAAATGACAAATACTTATTTTGAATAACAAACTATAAAAAATAAGTATAAATTATTGACCTAAAGGGGGGGGGGCTGGAACTGTATGAAATATGAATTATACAAATGCTAAAACAAGAAGAAAAAGGCTGCATTGTAAATACATCTTCTCAAGGCGGAATAACAGGTTTTCCGGGACAAGCAGCATATATTGCCTGCAAACACGCTATTATTGGTTTAACAAGAACCGCATCAATTGATTACGCAGCGCAAGGTATCAGAATTAATGCAGTACTTCCAGGGGTAATACTTACTCCTATGGCAAAAGATATTATCAAAAGAAATCCTGCAATGGAAGAAGCTATGGTGAGAGATATTCCAAAAGGCAGGCTCGGTGAACCTTACGAAATTGCACATGCTGTTATGTGGCTGTGTTCTCCGTATGCAACATTTGTTGACGGTGCGGCGATTTCAGTAGACGGCGGATTTACCATACATTAATAAATATATAACAAAAAGTCGGTTGGGCATACTTGCCCAACAAATGTAAAAGAAGGTGAAAATAAAAACTAAACGGCTTAAGAAATGGGCCGTTTAGTTTTTACCATTTGCATTGCAGAACCTTTTCCTTATCTTTTTTATCCTGTATTATAACAAATTCCCAATTTCTTAAATGGTCATGTGTAGGTGCTTGCAGCCCGGCATCTATAATTTTTTCCAGAACATTTTCAGGAATTTGTTTATCTTTAAAATCTCTGATTATTCGTCTATTGTATATTGCTTCATATAAGTCCATGTCCTTGCTCCTATAAATTAATTTTTTCTTCTATTGTAATATTATTTATCGGATTCCAACTGTCTTTGAGGTTATTTTCCATAATATTTTTGTAAAAAGCCTCTTTGTATTCCAAAAGTGATATTTGTTCGGTAAGTTCTTTAATATGTTCCTTTGTTTTTTCTTTAGTTTTTTGGATAATAGAATAACGTTCAGGAACCGTGGAATCTCCAATTAAACACAAATCTATATATCTTTTTATTTCTTTATTTTCCACCCCCGCAACACGCAGACATTTAACTATTTTTACCCATTCTAAATCATGATCGTCAAATAATCTGATATTTGTTTCACTACGTTTAATGAATGGAAAAAATCCGCTCTTTGCCCAAAATCTTATAGTATGCTCGGATATATTCATTTTGTCAGCAACTTCTTTAACAGTATACATAAGATTACCTCCTAAATATATGCTAACATAAAAACTCTTGACTGAGAGTAACTCTAATTTTTATAATTAAAATTGTAAAACATGAAAAAAGGAGAATATTGCAAAGATGTTTAGAAAAATATTTACAATTAGTTTAGCTATAATGTTTATGCAATCAAATTTTGTGTTTGCAAGTGTAATAAATAAAAAGGAGCAAAATATGACAAGAACAGATATTTGTAAAGAAAATTACAGAGATTTATTTAATGGAGAAGCTTTAAGTCCTAGCGGCGATGATCCAGAAATGATGGCAATTTTGCAGAAATATATTTTTGGCGAAGTATTTACTGTAGGCGAACTTGATATGAAAACAAGAGAAATGATAACAGTGACATCTCTAGCTGTTCAGCAAACACTGCCGCAGTTAAAAGCTCATATAAATGCTGCATTAAATGTTGGAGTTACTCCTATTGAATTAAGAGAGGCTATTTATCAATGCGCACCGTTTATAGGATTTCCGAAAACCCTAAATGCTCTTGGGGTTTTGAATGAGGTCTTTAAAGAAAGAGGTATTAAGACTCCTTTAAAATCTACGGCGACTACTGATGAAAGTAATCGTTTTGAAAAAGGGCTTGCAATTCAAAAGCCGCTTTACGGAGATGAAATACAAGAATCAATGAAGGGTTTGCCGGAAAATATGGGGCAAGATGTTTCGACATTTTTGACAGAAGTTTGTTTTGGGGATTTTTATACAAGAGAAGGTATTGATATAAAAACAAGGGAACTGTTGGTAATAAGTATTCTTGTTACAACAGGCAATACTTCTGTTTTAACAAGCCATATAAAGGGTAATTTGAAACTTGGTAGCTCAAAAGAAACTATAACGGCTGCAATAATCCAATGCCTGCCTTATGTAGGATTTCCCAATACTTTAGCTTCTCTTAGAACACTGAAAGATGTTATTAATGAAAAATAACAGTAATTAATAAATGTATTCAGATTTTAAATGAAAATAATAAATAGAAGAAGCAATTGCAGATTCACAAAGAGATCAAGCCGCAAACAGATTAGGCCGGGAAAGAAGACGTAAATACCCGTATTGTGATTGTTCAATACTTATGCATGATTTGTTGCCAGATTATAAAAAATAATAATAATTTCTATAATAACGGATGAGAAATATAAAGAACAAAATAGACAATAAATATCAAAATGCATGTAGATATTATATAAATATTTGTTCGTATAAAAACCGGCAGCCACAGGCTTATTAATGTTAGTATTGATAAAATTCTAAACAATATGGTATCATTAATCATAAAATATTCAGCATCAGATATTATTGAAGTAATAATTAAAGTGAAAAATGTTGAAAATATTATATTAATGACTTTAAAAATAATATTCATATTTGTATTATAAAATATATTCAACATAATATCTTAATAATATCTCCGTTTTGGATTTCTATCTGTATTACAAATTTAAAGTCCGATAACCAAACAGTTATCGGACTTTAAATTCGGAGTAGCAGGGATTTGAACCCTGGATGCAGGTTGCCCCACATAACACCTTAGCAGGGTGCCGCCTTCAGCCACTCGGCCACTACTCCAAAGCAGCATGTTTCATGCGGTTAATTTTATAATATCATAAATATTTTTTTTCGTAAATCCTTTTATTATGATTTTACTTGACCACATGCTCTTTGTACTGTAAAATGTGAGTAAACGAAAGGTATTCAAATGATTGAAATGAAAGTTATGGGGATTGCTCTTGATACAAGAACAGGCTCCCCGATTGTAGTTTTACATGATAAAGAAAACAGAAAAGCGCTTCCTATCTGGATTGGATCTGCTGAAGCAAGCGCAATTATTAGAAAAATTGAAAATTTGTCTGTAGCCCGTCCGATGACACATGATTTGATTATTAATATTATTGAAAAAACAGGCTACAAGCTTGACAGAATTGAAATAAATGATGTTGAAAAAGATACTTATTATGCAACTTTATTTTTAACAAATGATGAAGGAAATACTCTGGAAATTGATTCCAGACCTTCTGATGCCATAGCTGTTGCAATAAGAGTAGATGCGCCGATTTTCGTTACTGCAAACGTTATTTCAAACGGTTCAGTATCAACGGATTCGGCTAAGGATGAGGAAGAAGCTCAGGAATTTAAAAAGTTTGTCCAGAGTATCAAACCTTCTGACTTTGCTAAATTGATGAAAGATAATGAGCACCATGAAAGCGATCAATAAATTGTTAAAATTGTAACAATAATTTTGGAATTTGAAATCGCGTTATAAATTTATTTTTATTTTATATGAGATTATATTATGAACGGAATTGATGCAATACAACCAAATAATATTTTCAGAGTGAATGCCGTTAACCTTTTTGAAAACGGCAGACAAAACAGAGGTGTTCAAAATAATTTTGATACCGGACTTTTTGCCCGGCAAGATAATAATGAGTATAATTTAAATCATCCGCGTGTTATTGGAAGTGAAACTCAGGCAAGGCATTTGGATTTACTGGCTTAATATTTCTTAATATTTTAGCATTTTCAGGCAATTTTTCCAAAATGAAATACTTTATTTAAATATAAGGGAAAAATTGGAGGAATTATGTCCGGAGCAGTTCATTTTAATCCGAATGTAAGCGGGATAAATACAAGATATAACTTTGAGATGCCGCAAGCTACAAGAAAATTTGTAAGCAATGCGGTTAATCAGGGTCATTTCAATCTTAATCATCCTAAAACAGCTGATGATGAAGGACTCCGTATGTTGGGCGCTTCAGCTTCTGCGGTTGGAAATCGATTAGATATCCAATGCTAGTTCAAAAAAATATTTTGGGAGTAATTGGTTTTATAAATCAAATTAGTTTCTGAAAATGCAGGCGTGAATGAATAAATTGTTCGTTCACGTTTTTTGAATGCGCAGAGGCCTATTACTTTTTCATCGTCTTTAAATAAATTTTTTAAAAATTCCATAATTTATACTTCCTTCTATTTTTATTGTATAATATTTTTAATGACAGGTAAAATTAAGTCAACATAAGGAGAAAATATTATGGCAGGAAAAATTACAAAAGATATGAACATTATGGACATAGTTCAGCAGTGCCCGGAAAGCATTGAAGTATTCCAAAAATACGGCTTGGGATGTATAGGCTGCGCAGCTGCGCATTTTGAAAATTTGGAAGCAGGAGCAAAAGTTCACGGCTTTGATCCTGATGCTATGGTTGCAGATATCAATGCATTAATTAAAGACTAATTTATAATAGCTAAAAATAAACCCGCTGCTATATCTATAAGTCATTCTGAACTTGTTTCAGAATCTCATATGTAGAGCTACAGCGGGTTTATTTTTTATTTATTTTAGAAATCCTGCCATTGTTGGTTTGCTGTTTGGGATTATTGCAGCCTGCTGAGTTTGCTGAGTTTGTTGAGCCGCTTTTTCAGCTTTTTCTTTTTCAACCGATTCTTTTGTCATTTTTTCACAATATCTTGCAAGCCACATCATAAATGCCGGAACAAGAACAAGTGTTGATGCAAATCCAAATGCACTGTTGAATGTTTTAGCTCTATTAATAAACTTGTTATCTTTAGATGAGAATACAGAGTAGATATTTTCAAGAGCTTCTGAGCCTTTAGCCTTCTTGAATGCATCTTCTATATCTTCTATTGTCGCATTTTCAAGAGATTTGTTTTTGAATTGTTTCAAGATTTTATCAGCATTTTCTTTAACAGTTTTATCTATTTTCAAAACTTTTTTAACATCTCCGCCGTTTTCTTTCAGGAATTTAAAGAATCCGGTGATGCCGTCTTTGTAATTATTAATATTACTGTATTTTGAAACTATTTGTTCGCTTGATAAAACTTCAATGCCGGAACCTGCTGAGAAGTAATTTTTAAGCTTGTGGAAAAAGCTCTTAGAATGATTTTGCGGTTTAACATTTAATGCAAGTCCTGAAATTTTTGCAAATACGTTTGAAAATCCGCGAGATAAAGCTTTAGCACCGAATAAGATTGCTGTAAAACTTGAAATATCACGAACTAAGATTTCTTTTCTTTCTTTATCGCTTTTAGCATTTGCGTATCTTGGCGGCAGACAGAAGCCGAATAACAGTGTCAGCATTGCAGGAACAGACATAGACGCCCCGTTAAATTCAAAAATCTTTAGAATTTTACCGAGTCCGCTTCCTTTAGCTGCTGTTTCGCCTAACTTTGGCACCAAACCGCCGGTGAAAGCTACATCCTTTTTGTTTTTGTCTGTTTGCGCAGACTCATTTGCAGCTTGATTTTCCTGTGGTTCTTCTAAGCCTTTCAGACCCGGGTCATGTTTAAGACCAAGATTGTATAATTTTGGAATTAATGTGTAGAAACCGACAACGGCTGCCCACATGCCAAGATTTGAAAGAACTCTTGTTCCTGATCTATATTTATTGAATTTAGATACATAATCAGAAATTTCGCCTGCTGAAATATTTTTTCTGTTGACTTTACCGAGAATATCTCCGGTATAATCTGTTAAACTTTGAGTTAAACGTCTAAAATTAGTGCCTAAAAGGTCTTTTTTGCCGTTTACTTTGAGAGAAGCTGACAATTCATCACTTGATGGTGCAGCATGTGCTTTGCGAAGATTCATATATTCTTCTACAAGTTGTCCATAGAGTTTGTTAGCACCTTTTTTATCTTTATTTGCACGCTTATTTTCAATATCAACAAGCGTGTCGGCAAATTTTTGAGCAGTGCGTTTTAATTCTTCGCCTCTAAAGCTGTCATCTGTTGAATTACGCAATGCATTTTCAAATACCTGTGCGTAATATCCTTGTTTAAACTGGGCTGCATTTTTCAGTTGTTCAGGATTTTTTGCCGCATAATCTGCAAAATTTTGTCCTAAAGCTTCAATGTGATTAACATGAACATTATTTGCAGTACCAGAGAATTTTTTGATTAAAGTAAGAATTCCAAGCGGAATTAAGAATGCGCTTGGACCGCTGAGTATTTCTCGAATACCTTCACGTCTTGCAAATTCCCAGTTCAAAGGTCCTGTTTTTTTGCCGTTTTCATCTTCTTTACGGTTTCTGTTCAGGCCTTCATAAATTCTCGGGGCAACCATGCCAATACCGTCTTGAGCGATAAAAGATGCCGCAAAACCACCTCTGTCGATAGCATCCATAAGCATTACAACAGGGTTAAAACTCCCTGTGAATGATTGCTGTGGTTTATTGTTTTGTTTAGAATTGTTAGAGCGGTTGCGATTTGCAACATCTATTGAAGAATTGATTGCTTTTACTGACATGTCCCTACTTTAAATTTTCATAACTACACACATATATTAAAAAAGATTGCTTACACTTATTGCTATTTTTTGTCAGGATTTTAACAAAAATTAAAGGTAATAAATGTATTAAGTGTATTTATTATACTTAATCTGACTAAAACTTGCAAGTTTTTTACTACAAATATAACAATAAATTTACAAAAAAGTAATAAACCTTATTAAAAGATAAAAAATCACCCGATTGTTTATAAAATTGACACTATTTTTTGTCCGATATAAACTGATTTTTATGGAAGTAAATGTAATTGGTGCCGGATTGGCAGGTTCTGAGGCGGCTTTGCAGCTGTCAAAAAACGGAATAAAGGTTAACTTGTTTGAGATGCGCCCTAAAAAGACAACTGGCGCGCATAAAACGGATAAATTTGCAGAATTTGTATGCTCAAACAGTCTGGGTGCTTCTGATTGTTCTAATGCATCAGGGCTTTTAAAAAAAGAGATGGAGCTTTTAGGCGGCGAATTGATACAAATTGCAAGAAAATGTTCAGTCCCTGCCGGCAGCGCTCTTGCAATAGATAGAGAACTATTTTCATCTGAAGTAACTCAAAGAATTGAAAATAATGACAATATAAATATTATAAGAGAAGAAGTGGAACAAATTCCTGACGGATGCACAATTATAGCATCAGGGCCTTTAACATCAAATTCTCTTGCAAATTCAATAAAAGATTTTACAAAGAGCGAACACTTGCATTTTTTTGATGCAATCGCGCCTATTGTTGAGAAAGATAGTATAAATTTTGATAAAGCTTTCTGGGCAAGCAGATATGACAAAGGGGAAGCTTCTTATATAAATTGCCCGATGAATAAACAGGAGTATGAAAGATTTTATAATATATTAATCAACGCTCCAAGAATTGAATTAAAAGAGTTTGAAAAAGATGCTAAATTTTTTGAAAGCTGTCTTCCTATAGAAGTTCTTGCTTCCCGCGGGGTTGATACTTTAAGGTTCGGCCCTATGAAGCCTGTCGGGCTTGTGGATAAACGTACCGGCATTGAAAATTACGCTGTGGTTCAACTACGTCAGGATAATTCTGCAAAAACATTATTCAATCTTGTAGGTTTTCAGACGAACTTGAAATGGGGAAGCCAAAAAGAACTTTTGCAGTCTATTCCTGGATTAGAAAATGTAAATATTGTGAGATACGGGGTAATGCATAGAAATACATTTATAAATTCTCCAAAAGTATTGAATGCTTCTTTGCAGGCAAGAGAGCGAAAAGATTTATTTTTTGCAGGGCAAATCACAGGAACCGAAGGCTACACTGAATCTATAGCAACAGGCATGCTTGCAGGGTTTAATGCCGTTAGATATTTAAAAGGTGAAAATCTTATAATTTTACCTAAAATTACAATGCTAGGAGCTTTAACGCAGTATATCAGCGATATTAATCATGAAAAATTCCAGCCAATTAATTCAAATTGGGGAATTGTTGAACCTGTTGAACTTCCTAAAAAAGAAAGAAAGAATAAAAAATTAAAAGCCGAACTAGTTTCAAAACGGTCAATTGAATATATAAGCAACTTATTACAACAATAATCCTGGCATGCTGAACTTGTTTGACTGCTTTTGCTGAAATCTATGATTTCTTGCAAAATGTCCCAATGCGGGCAGGGTCTTATAATGATTAGATTCCGAAACAAGTTCGGAATGACGGAGCTGTCATGCTGAATTTATTTCAGCATCTCGTAAAAAATATTAAAGTATAGTTAAAAGATTCTGCACTTCGTAAGGACAGGCTCACTCAAAATTTTTAAGATCCTGAAATAAATTCAGCATGACAAAAATTTTGGTTCGCTTTGTCAAACAAGTTCCCAATGACATTATGAATGTTTTTCGGGAATATCTAGTGTAAACTGCGATATGAGTCCCATATATAGTGTCTTGTAAATTAGCTTAATATATGATAAAATATTTATATTAAATAATAGAGAGGATATTACGTATGAAAAATGCATTCACTTTGGCTGAAGTTCTTGTAACTGTTGGTATAATAGGTGTTGTAGCAGCAATGACAGTACCGAATTTGATGGAAAACTATCAGCGTCAAAGTTATATTACTCAGTTAAGAAAGGTTTATTCAGAAGTATCTCAGGCTGCAGATGCAGCATTAGGAGAAGGTAACACCCCTCGTTTACGTGAAACTCCGGCAATGAGGCAGGGTAACTTTATTACTAATTATTTTAAGACTACGCAGACATGTAATGCAGATAATCTTACAGATTGCTTTGGAGATGCATACACTTCAATAAATGGGAGTACTATTAGGTTTAGGGATTATGTTTCCGGAGATGCTTCCTGTGCTGTTGTTGCCAGTGGTTATGCTATTTGTTTGAGCGGCAGGGAGATGATTACAGTTGATGTAAATGGTAAGCAGGGGCCAAATGTACTTGGACGAGATTTATTTGCTTTCTTTTTAAATGATGACGGTTCTGTTTCTTCCATCATGTATCCTGGAAATGCCACTGCTGATAGTTGTACTGCTGGTGATTATGATGCTTGCTTTGCTAAAATCTTAAATGACGGGTGGGTAATGGATTATTAATCCGCTTTGTTAATGAATAATAAAAAAAGAAACTCTTTTAAGAGTTTCTTTTTTTATGCTTTTGTATCTATTTTTTGAGATTGATTTTGTGCTTTTTTATTTTTGTCTTCAAGGCCTAAAAATCGTAATGCCGGATGGATAAATGCATGGCTGACTTGAGGTGCCAGTATTGCCAAACCTAAAACAGAGCCTATTATGTTGCTTAATTCAACAGCACCTTTAACATAGGCAAATTTTTCGGGATTTTCTTTTTTGAGTTCTGCAAGTAATGTGGCGTTATATTTATCTTTTACTTTGTTTTTTGTTGTAATAAGTTCTTTTTCAAGCGTTGCCTGCCTGTTATTTATTGAAGGATTATCTGCAAGTTTTCTATAATGGAGGTATTCCCCTACATTTGTAAAGTGTTCAAACCCGTGCGTATTTTTAAATAGTTTTTCTTTAGCAAGTTTAAATCCGCCTTTTTTAAATACCGGAACAATCAGCCACATATAAACAGCAAGGCATGTTGCCTGATATAAAAATTCTTTTGCTGCTGCGTACTGTTTTGTATCCGAGTCAATATCTTTATCAACAAGAATAAATCCGGGTCTGCCGATTGATTTCAAAGTTGTTTCTATTGCCACTGACTGGGTTGTATTTTGTGCGACAGAGGCCAGGTTTGAACTTGTTAAAATTTTTTGTACTGCACCTATCATAATCCACCTACCCTCAGACCTGTCTGGGGTCTGCTTGAAAATGAGTGCATAAGCGGAAATTTATTTTTATTCGTTAACGGGTTGAGCGGGGCGGGAGTATATATGTTTTGTGCCTGCACCTGTGGTTTTGGAGGATTTTTTTTATCTTCTGGAGCTTTTAATCCCATTTTATCCATAATTGGTTTTATCGCAATAGAGCAAAGAGCCGGAATAACAATTAGTGCTGCTGCGCAAACTCCCATGAACATAAGATTTTTTTCAGCGCGTCCTGCTAGAGCTTTATCTTTAAACACTTTTTTAGCAAGCGCTCCGGCTGCTTCTCCGCATGCCCAGTAAGCAGGAATAGCAATCACTTCTGTGAGCCCCTCTCTTAGAGCTGTATATTTTTTAGTTTCAGGATTTTCTGTCTTGTCCATCATTGTGAACGTTGGACGGCAGATCCCTTTCACTGTAGCTATTGCCATTACTACATAAGTCGGTTTATTATTTTCGCCCAGTTTCTTACATGTGCGTTTTAAAACATCTGCTAGTGCCATAATTCCTTAGAGTCTAAAATTCGTAAATAAAAATTTTTGCTAGTGTGTGTTACATTTGTTATAATATATTACGAAAAAAATATTTGCAAATAAAAAAATGAACTTTTTTATTTGTTATTCGTTATATTAGTGTAGACATTAAAAAAAACTTACCAAAATCTACACAAAAGGTGAAACTTATGAACGAAAAATGTAGTAAATACGAAGCATTATTTACATTCGGTAACGAAGAAACTTTAAAAGAGCATGTTAATTCCTGCGAGGATTGCCAAAAAGAACAGGAAGTCATGGACAAAGTTTCTGATTTATTGAAAGAGGTAAGACCGTATTACAAAGCGAAAAGACGTAATGTTGTAAAATTAAAAGCTGCCTGTGCTGTATTTGCAATATTGTTGAGCGGAACAACTCTCGGCGTAATAAATTTAAATACTGATATTTCCGATACAATAAAGTATGGTACAACACTTAGCGCGGAAGATTACGGATTTCCGGTTGATTCATACGGATTTTTAATGGTGGAATAGTTAATGGATTTTAAAGAGCTAATAAAAAGCAATCAAAATAATGTAAGAAGTATTATAAGACTTATTACAAAAGAAACAAATGAAGACTTAGAACAAGAAGTGTATGTAAAGGTTTGGAAAAATGCCCAAAATTACAAAGAACAAGGCTCGTTCAAGAGTTGGATAAATACTATTGCCAAAAATGTATCAAAGGATTATCTTAAATCATCTTATAAAAAGGTATCAGATACTGCAGTTGCAGATGATGAATGCCTTAACCTGATAACAGATAAAAAGCCGACGCCTGAACTTACTTTGATAAGAAACGATAGGCAAAAAAGAATTATAGAGACAATAAATGCCTTAAAACCAAAATTTAAACAAACAGTCATGCTGTGTGAAATATACGGATATTCTTATGAGGACGCGGCTCATAAACTGAAATGTCCGGTAGGTACAATTAAATCAAGATTATACAATGCCAAAAAAGAATTGGCAGTGATGTTACAAGATTTGTTATAAAAAGAAAGGATTAATGATTATGATGAAAAAAGCTTTATTGATTGCAAGTGTTATGATTTTTGCAGCTTCTGCGACTTTTGCGGCAGATACAGCTACTGTTACAACTGACGCTGCTCAGGCAAAACCGGCTGTTCAGACTAAAGAATGCAAATGTAAGAAAAGACCTCCTGTCAACCCTGAATTCAAAAAACGTCAGGCTGATTTTGAAAACCGTTTGAAATTAACTGACGAACAAAAAGCTCAGGCAAAAGAAATCCGCCAAAAGGGTATTGAGCAGATGAAACCTATTATGGAAAAGATTAAAGAAAAACGTATGGAAGCAGAAGCAGTAAAACGTTCAAGAATGGCTGTTGAAATGCAGCAGGAAAAATTAGCTCAAATCCATAAAGAAATCAAAGCTTTGAAAATTCAAGCACATGAACTCCGTATGCAGAATATGAAAGACTTTGAAGCTATCCTGACTAAAAAACAACAGAAAGAATTAAAGAAAATGAAGGAAGAAGGCCGCAAAAACTTTGAAAAAAGACATAAAAAAGGCGGACATCCTGAATTCGGACCTCGTCCTGGATTTGGGCCACATCCGGGATTTGGACCTGAAGGCCCTAGACCTGAGGCTCCGGCTCCTGTAGAACCGACACCGGTTAAGGAATAATCCCTCATAGATTATGTAATTCTTTATTTGAACTCAGCGTTACAAAAACATAAAAGGGTTGATTTTTAATCAGCCCTTTTATAATATGTTCCTGAGGAGTTTAAAAATGAAAATTGCAGAAAATGTACTAGAATTAATCGGGAATACCCCGCTTGTAAAAATAAATAAGTTAAATAAAGGGAATGCCTTAATATTTGCCAAATTAGAAAGCTTTAACCCAGGTGGCTCTGTTAAAGACCGTCCTGCGTTAAATATGATTGAACAGGCTGAAAAGCAGGGTCTTGTAAATAAAGATACAGTTATTATTGAACCCACAAGCGGGAATACAGGTATAGGTCTTGCCATGGTATGCGCTGTAAAAGGCTATCGAATGATTTTGACAATGCCAGAAACAATGAGTATTGAAAGACGCAAATTACTCGCGGCTTATGGCGCGGAAATTGTTTTGACAGAAGGCTCAAAAGGTATGCAGGGAGCTGTAAATAAGGCTGAGGAACTTCATAAAGAAATAAAAAATTCTTTTATACCACAGCAGTTTAACAATCCTTTTAATCCTGAAATCCATGAAAAAATAACTTCTGATGAAATTTGGAAAGATACTGACGGCAAAGTTGATATTGTGGTTGGCGGAGTTGGTACAGGCGGAACAATTTCAGGCATTGCAAGCGGCTTAAAAAATAAAAAAACTCAAATTAAAGCAATCGCAGTTGAGCCGTTTTCTTCTCAGGTGCTTGCGGGAAAACCGGCAGGTACACATGGTATTCAAGGAATTGGTGCGAATTTTGTACCTGGTAATTTTGACAGAGAAGTTATTGATGAAATTTTTCCAGTGAAGGATGAAGACGCATTTACAACAGCAAGAAAACTTGCAAAAGAAGAAGGAATTTTGTGCGGGATATCTTCAGGTGCTGCAATGTATGCGGCATTAGAGATTGCAAAACGCGCAGAAAATGCCGGAAAGTTAATTGTTGTAATTTTACCGGACAGCGGGGAACGTTATCTTTCTTGTGGTCTATATTAAGAATTGTAAAATAAATATATTAATTTGAAATTTGTGGTACAAATATTGGTTTATATAAATATAGAAGAGATATAATATTTAAGGTGCTGAATTATGGTTGACGGCGTAAGCAACAGTTTTTTTAGCCAAAATCATGAAATTAAATTACAAAAAAGAAGTAATGCATCAGGTATTACTGTAGAATTGAAATGTGTATTTGATGAATTAGCTAAACAAGGGATTATAAAAGATAAAGACGGTGAAGGTTTAACTAAAAAAGATGCATTAAATCTTTATAATATGCTTAATAATATTCACAAGAATACAAATCGTTCAACAAATTACTCCAGTATGCAAGATGGTCAATCATTTACTTATACTGCAGAAGAAATGAAAGCATTAGCTCAAGCAGCAGGATATGAAATTGTTGATGCCCCAGAATCGCAAGAAGCCCCGCTAGATGGCGGAATGTTAGAAGAAGTTGTAATAACCGCTAAAAAACCAAAACCGGCAAATATAGCTTCAGATATGCAAACTCCGGCAGAGCTTGAAATCGCTCAGAATTTAAGTCAAACCGTTACAGAAAATCAGATTGAGCAAATGGGCGGTAAAATAATAGAGCGCGAGGTTAACGGACAAAAGCAGCAGATTGCTGTTGTTGAAATTGATGGACAAAAAGTTCGAAGAGCAATAAACCAAGACGGAACACTGGGTGAAAATTTAGTGACAGTTTCGACTTTCGGTAAAAACAAATATGTTACACAAAGCAAATTTGATGCGGACGTAAGAACGATGCTCGGGCTTGGGGCAAATGATGAAATCCCTCAGGATTTAAAAGCAGAGTATGTTACAATCGGCGGAGAATCTTCTATCGTTATTAAAAAAGATGGAAAGGTAATGGATTCATCGCAGATTCATAATTATATGGCTGAGTATAATAAATCAGGCAGTAATTTATATGAAGAAACATTTATTGCGCATAATGACCCTCCGCCAACCGATAGAGGACTTATAATTAATGATGAAGCAATGCAGTCACAAGTTTATGAAGGACGTACTGCAAGTATTGACCTAACGACTGGTGAACGGGGTCCTATTATTAATGAGGAGGCAATGCAGTCAAGAGTTTATCAGGGACGAACTGCAGGTATTGGAGCAACAACAGGTGATAGAGGACTTATAATAAATGATGATGTTGTTCCTCCAACGCCTGCAACTCCTGTACAAGATGCTGCACAGCTTGATAATGGAGAACAAGTTAAACAAAATCAAGAGCCTGTAAAACGTTCTATAAATAATGGAAATGCTGTCGGGAATTATTCAATAGTTTCTGACGGGCATGGCGGTTACAAAGTTGATGCGCATATATATTCATTCGATGGAGGAGATGCTAAAGCCTTCTTTAAGACTTTGACTATAAGCGGCAGAGATTACGCAGAAGAAGGCCCCGGCGGGATGTATTCATTCAGAGGCGTGTCTTCAAACTCTCGTCAGGGGCTAGAACGAGCTTTACGTAATATATCTAATCAAGTTTCTATGAATAATGCTGTTTACAAAGATTTATTAACCCGTCAGCAAAACGGCGATGAACTTTCGGCTGAAGAAAAGAAATTTATGCAGGATCATGTTAAAAATTTAGAGCAGTATAATTTAGGAGTGGATGCGCAGGGTAATTTAATAGATACAACTCCGCAAACACGTCGCGGCAGACGTAACAGATAAAAAAAATAAGCACCGACAATATCGGTGCTTATTTTTTTATTTATTCATGTGTAATTTATTACATCATACCGCCCATACCGCCAGGCATTTGCGGCATTTCAGGTTTTTCTTCAGGAATATCTACAACTGCAGCTTCTGTTGTCAACAGCATAGAACCTACTGATGCAGCATTTTCAAGAGCTGAACGTGTAACTTTAGCAGGGTCTACAATACCTGATTTGAACATGTCAACATATTCATCATTCAATGCATCGTAGCCGTATGCTGCTTCGTGTGTTGTTACAGTATCAACAACAACATCTGCTTTAGCACCTGCGTTGTGTGCGATTGCTCTTAAAGGTACATCTAATGCGGCTGTTAAGATTTTGAAGCCGATTTTTTCATCATCAGATGAGAAGTGTGTTGTGTCAATAAGTTTAGAAAGTTTTTGTTGAACTCTAACGAGTGCAACGCCGCCGCCAGGTACAATACCTTCTTCATTAGCTGCACGAGTTGCATTCAATGCATCTTCAATTCTTAATTTTCTTTCTTTTAATTCAACTTCTGATGCTGCACCGACTTCGATTACGGCAACACCGCCTGAAAGTTTTGCAACACGTTCTTGAAGTTTTTCTTTATCGTATTCACTATCAGAAGCTTCAATTTGTTTTCTGATTAAACGAACTCTGTCTTGAACAGCCTGTTTTGTTTCGTCACCTACAACGATTGTTGTTTCATCTTTAGTAACTGTTACGCGTTTTGCTTTACCTAACATTTGAGTTGTAACATTTTCAAGCTTGATACCGAGTTCTTCTGTGAACATTTCGCCGCCTGTCAAGATAGCGATATCTTCAAGCATTGCTTTTCTTCTGTCGCCAAATCCAGGAGCTTTTACAGCAACTGCTCTCAAAACTTTTCTCATTGTGTTAACAACTAATGTTGCTAAAGCTTCACCTTCAACATCTTCAGCGATTAATAACAATGATTTACCGTCGCGTGCAACCTGTTCAAGCAGCGGAACCATATCAGAAATAAGGTTGATTTTCTTGTTGCAGCAGAATACGTAAGCGTCTTCTAATACAGCTTCCATTCTTTCTGCATCTGTTACAAAGTAAGGTGATAAGTAGCCTTTGTCAAACTGCATACCTTCAACAACCTTTAAGTTTGTTCCGAAAGATTTGCTTTCTTCAACAGTGATAACACCGTCATGACCTACTTTTTCCATAGCTTCTGCAATAAGTTCGCCGATTTCTTTGTTGTTGCCTGCTGAAATTGCTGCAACCTGTGCGATTTCTTCTTTTGTATTAACAGGTCTTGACATATCTTTAATTTCTTTAACTGAAATTTCAACAGCTTTGTCAATACCGCGTTTCATAGACATCGGGTTAGCACCTGCAGTTAAGTTTTTCAAACCTTCTCTAACGATTGCCTGAGCGAGAACTGATGCTGTTGTTGTACCGTCACCTGCAACGTCGTTTGTTTTAGATGAAACTTCTTTTAACAACTGAGCGCCTGCATTTTCAAGTCCGTCTTTAAGTTCAATTTCTTTTGCAATAGTAACACCGTCGTTAACGATTTGGGGTGCACCGTATTTCTTTTCTAAGATAACGTTTCTGCCTTTTGGCCCGAGTGTCACTTTAACAGCGTCTGCTACTGCATCTATACCTTTTAGAAGCGATTTTCTTGCTTCCTCATTAAATACTATACGTTTTGCCATTTATATGCCTCCATTTTTATTTAACTTTTTACATTACACGGGTTAAGTGAAGAGTGAACGGTGAAGTGTGAAGCGAGTTGTTCACGTTTCACTCTTCACGCTTCACTTATTCAATAATTGCCAATGCATCTTTTACAGAAAGAATTTTATATTCAACTCCGTCCATTTTAATGTCTGTTCCTGCATATTTTGCATAAAGAATTGTATCGCCTGTTTTAACGTCCATAGGTTCTCTTTCGCCTTTGTCGTTAATTTTACCTGCGCCAACTGCAACAACTTCGCCTTTTTGAGGTTTTTCTTTTGCGCTGTCAGGAATAAAAATTCCGCCTGAAGTTTGTTCAGTATCTTCAATAACTTTGATTACAATTCTGTCGCCTAATGGTTTTAACATAATATTTTCTCCTTTTCTCCTTATTCAAGTCTACATTATATTTATATAACGGATTTGTAAAATTCTTAAAATCCTTAAGGTTTTTTTAATTATTCAAACATTAAGATGTGTTACAATTCTTCCCCAATATTGAATCTTTTATGAAAAAATAGACTTTATAATATATATAATAATTAAAGGAGTTTATATTATGACAATATCCAGAGCAAATGAAGGCGGAAAAGACTACAGCGTAAGCGTAAATTATACAATCAGAAAAGGTGACAATCTGACAACAATATCAAAAGCAACGGGAATCCCTGTTTCGATACTGGCAAAAGACAATAACATCAAAAATTTTGACTATATAAAAGCCGGAGAAACAATTGCTTTACGTTATCATCCGGAAAGCTGGGAAGCCTTTAACAGTCCGGAAATGAACGAAATGTTTCCTAACATGGACGATCAGGCAAGATATTTCGATGAAATAGATGCTGACATGACAGCACGTTATACACAGGTCCAGCGGGAAGGCGCTCAAGAAGCAGCCAAAAAGTTTGATACCAAATGGTAGATGAATATCTGCAAAATGGAATTTTATCTATAATGAATAATTTTTATGTTATTTCCGGATTAATCGATTTATAATCCGCTCTTAAGTTTTACAAAAAATACTCAATTAATCATCCGCCAAGGGATAAACAAACTTTATTTTTTATGATATTCTAATCATATGAAGAAAGGGTTAAATGAAAGGAGAATATATGAGAAAACATAATTACTGGAGCTTCGGGGGGGGGGGCTTTAGGCTCCGCCGGAGGCTCGGAAGATAAGAAGATAGGAAGATATGCCTTTATCGGGGAGCGCAGCTCACAAAAAAATAAATACCTTCCCTTATTAGGGAAGGTTAAGGATTGGTTTCAAACAATACCCACCCCTAGCCCCTCCCTGATTAGGGAGGAAAATAATTTCTTAAAACGAACTTATTCACTTAAGAAAAAATCTGCCTTCACATTAGCTGAGGTTTTAATTACCCTCGGCATCATCGGTGTTGTTGCAGCTTTTGTGCTTCCTGCTTTTGTGAAAAGTTATCAGGAGCGCCAGTATGCTGTTATGTGGAAGAAAAAATATAGTGAAATTGCACGTATTTATAATCTTGTCAACGATGAAATGGGAGGTAATATCTGTGTTGCGACAAAAGATGGGGACTTTAATATTCCTGTTAAATGTGCAAAACCAGGCATAGGGTTTCAATCCAATTCTGAGTATTCAACTTTGTCCCCCGAGTTTGTTGAAAAATTTGTTTCATATTTTAAAGTGATTGAAAGCTGTGGTTTTCCGCAATATGGCGAGAGTGAGTATTGTGCAAATTATTATTATCCATGGACAGGATTATGCGGAGGATCTGCGGCTAATAGTATGTATGATAGTTTGAAAACTTCTTCTCCGGCCTCCCTAAGAAAGCAGGAACGCCCAACTTCATGTCCTAATACTGGAACTTTATATACTGGTTGGGATTTTATGCATAAGGCTATTTTGTTGCCCGATGGGACAACGGTTTATTTTGGCGGCTGGGCTACAGGTATGATAGCTGTTGATGTTAATTCTTTTGCTAAAGGACCCAATGTACTCGGTAAAGATTTTTTTGCTGCTATGGTTACTGATGATTGGATTAAACCTATAGGGGCAGAAGGAACATTTAACAGAAATACAAATGGTGAAGTTTGTGAGTGTTCACCTGATTTTGGGGTTGAGTCGGGGCAGGGCTTTTTAGGTTCATCTAATCTATTGGATGGAAAAGTTCTGTCCGGAGCCTGTTGCAGTTCTGAAAAATTATATTCATACTAATTTTCCCTTCTTCGGCTATAAACAAAAATTATATTTATGTTATTCTAAAACTATGAAACGGGTTATATATGTTATCTTGGTTTTGATTTTTACTGCGCTTGTTCTCAAGGCCTGCTTAAGGGCAGATATCCCTTTGCAAAAACAGAAGGCTCAAAATTCTGAAACATCATATATCCTTGATTATTACCCGTATAAAAAGAAAAATGTAACAATAAACGGCGTTGATTATCTTCAGTCGCAGGCGCCTGTTGGGAAGTTCGGCGGAATTTTTGTATCTTCTACAATCGGAGAGGGGCCTAAGACTTTTAATCCGTTTAATTCCAAAGACAATATCTCTTCTCAAATGTCTGAGATTATGTATGATGGGCTTGTTACAACAGATCCTGTTACCGGCGATACAATTCCTAAACTTGCTAAAGATTTTGCGGTGAACGGTTGTGAGTATTTAATTCATCTTAGAAAGGGTATTAAATGGTCTGACGGTAAACCGATAACCGCAGATGATGTTGTATTCACATGGCAGAATATAATATTTGACGGGTTTGGAAATACTTCTATCAGAGATTCTATTGTCATTGACGGAAAGCTTCCGACTGTTCAAAAGATTGATGATTACACGGTAAAATTTACGACCCCTCAGCCTTTTGCTCCGTTTATCAGAATGCTTTCATCGCCTATTGCGCCTAAACATATTTTTGAACCTGCGGTAAAACGCGGAAAAGCTTATTTTGACGGATTTTTATCAACAAATACGGATCCTAAGGAATTTGTAACATCAGGTGCTTTTAAATTAAAAGAATATGTTCCGGCTCAAAGGGTTGTGTTTGAGCGTAACCCTGACTATTATGTTATAAATAAAGACGGCCAAAAGCTTCCTTATCTGGATAAAATAATATACTTAATTGTTGGTGATATTAATAATCAGGTTTTGAAATTTGAAGGCGGCGAGTTAGATGAAATAAGCCTTCAGGGGGCAAATGTCGCTCGTTTTAAAGAAATGGAAAAACACGGAGATTTTACGGTCTATAATTTAGGCCCTAATACCGGAACAATGTATATTGCAATGAATATGAACAACCGAAAAGATGATAACGGAAAATATTACGTTCTGCCTAAAAAACAAGTCTGGTTTCAGGATAAAAACTTCCGTCAGGCAGTTGACTATGCAATAGACAGAGAAAACATGATATTTAATATTGCAAACGGACTAGCAGAGCCTTTATTTACTCCGGAAACTCTTAATTCAATTTTCCTCAATAAAAACATAAAAGGACACAAAAGAGATTTAAATAAGTCAAAGGAACTCTTGAAAAAATCAGGCTTTTCTTGGGATAAAGCAGGACATTTGATTGACAAATTCGGAAATCATGTTGAGTTTGACCTTTATACAAATGCAGGAAACACAGAGCGTGAAGCAATCGGTGTTATGGTTAAACAGGATTTGGAAGATTTAGGGATGAAGATTAATTTTAAGCCTATTGAATTTAATTCACTTGTAAATAAACTTATGTCAACACTTGACTGGGATATGGTCATAATGGGCTTTACAGGTTCTCCTCTTGAACCAAACGGAGGGAAAAATGTCTGGCTTTCTGACGGAACACTGCATATTTTTAACCAAAGGTTGGAAAAAGACTTAAATAGCAAACGTTATCCGTTTGAAAAACGTATTGATTATCTTTATATTCAAGGGGCGCTCCAGACAAAATTTGAGGACAGAAAAAAATATTATGATGAGTATCAAGAGATTGTATATGACGAAAAACCGTTAATATATATTTATTCTCCTATAATAATTTCGGCGCTCCGTGACAAGTTTAAAAACGTATACCCGACAAGTTTGGGCGGGGTTACACACAATATTGAGGAAATTTATGTAAGTGAAGAGTGATGAGTGAAAAAGTGAAATGATTATATCCCTTCACTCTTCACATTTCACTTACCAAAAGGACAACAATGCAAATACTAATCTACATACTAAAAAGAATACTTCAAACAATACCGTTACTTATCATAGTTTCGCTGATAAGCTTTTTTATAATACGCCTGTCGCCAGTGGATCCTCTTGCAGAACTTCGCTTAAACCCTTCTGTTTCAAAAGAAACTTTACAAAGGGAAACGGAAAGGCTCGGGCTTGATAAACCGATTATTGTTCAGTACGGCAAATGGGCAAAATCATTTATTAAAGGTGATTTGGGAGTAACATCCAACGGAGAAAAAGTCAGTACAAAGTTGAAGGAACGTATTCCAAATACTCTGCTTTTAACAACTGTTGTAATATTTCTTGCTTGGATTGTGGGTATTCCTTTGGGTGTGCTTGCTGCAATCAACTGGAAAACGCCGTTTGACAGAATATTAACGGTTTTGACAAGTATCGGAATGGCGATTCCTTCGTTTTTCTTTGCTGTTTTGCTTTTGATTTTTGCGGTTAAAACGGGATGGTTCCCTGTTGGCGGGCTTACAAGCTCAAATTTTTTGGAAATGAGTTTTGGGCAGAAAATTTTGGATATTACTCACCATTTGTTTTTGCCTGTAACTGTTTTATTTACTTTGTCGCTTGCAGGATTACAAAGACAGATGAGGGGCAATTTGTTAGATGTTCTTGATAGCGACTATGTAAAATTTGCACGCGCAAAAGGCCTAAGCGAGGGTAAAGTTATATTTAAACATGCTCTGCGTAATGCGGTAAATCCTCTTATAACCCTTTTAGGCTTTGAATTTGCAGGACTGTTGAGCGGGGCTGCATTGACAGAATATGTTTTTCAGTATCCAGGGCTTGGCAGACTGATACTGGAAGCTGTTTTGCGCTCGGATATAAACCTTGTTATGGCGTCTTTGATGATGGGGGCTGTTATGCTCATTTTAGGGAATTTGATTGCGGATATTCTTTTGATTATTACTGATCCTCGTATCAGAGAAGGGAGTCAGGCATGATAAGAGATTTACTAAAACAGCTCTGGAAAGATAAATTTGCAAGAATTGCCCTTTTTCTGCTTGGGATAATTTATTTTGCGCTGTTTTTCGCGGATTTTCTGGCACCTTATACAAAAGATTTTTCAGACAGGTCAATGGCCTATGTTCCGCCATCCAAAATTTTTACCATTGACGAAAACGGAAAACTGTCTAAACCTTATACCTATAATTACAAGCGGGAATTTGACCCTGTTGAACTCAAAATTGTTTATACCCTCGACCGCAGTCAAAAACATTACGTTAAATTTTTTGCAAAAGGCCAGCCGTATAAATTTTTAGGTTTAATCCCTATGAAAAGACATCTTATAACTACAGACAGAGAGGGAAGGTTATTTCTTTTGGGAACTGATATTAACGGCCGTGATGTGTTTTCACGAATACTCTTTGGCGGGAGAATTTCAATGACAATAGGATTTCTTGCATTGTTTGTTCTTTTCCCGATAGGACTTTTATACGGCGGCATTGCAGGATATTTCGGCGGAAAAGTTGATATGATTATGATGAGATTTGCAGAGGCTGTTATGTCTATACCGAGTTTTTATCTTTTGATAATTCTGGCTTCAATTCTGCCGTCCGGCATGACGAGTGTGCAGAGATTTATGCTTATTGTGGTTATCTTAGCACTAATCGGTTGGGCAAGTTTTGCAAGAGTTGTGAGAGGTATGGTTTTGTCAATAAAAAATCAGGAATACGTTCAGGCTGCAAAATCAATCGGCGCATCGCGCTTGAGAATTATTATAAAACATATACTCCCGCAGACAACAAGTTTTGTAATTGTAGCAATGACGTTATCTGTCCCTTCTTATATTTTGTCTGAATCAGGCTTAAGCTTTTTGGGGCTAGGAATTCAGCAGCCTGATGCTAGTTGGGGAAATATGCTAAAAGAAGCTCAGGAATATACAAATATAATCTATCGCCCTTGGCTTTTAACACCGGGATTTTTAATTTTTATTGCGGTGTTGGCTTTTAATTTGATTGGTGATACAATAAGAGATATTCTTGACCCGAAAAGCAAAACAAGATAAGAAGAGCAGAGCAGTAGTAGGTTTGGGCTTTCAGCCCAACATCAATATTATAAAACTTTAAATTTTATAAGGAGAATAAATGGATTTATTAAATACAGGAATAGTTTTTGATTTCACACTTGCGATAAGACTTTTATCTGCTTTGCTTCTTAGTTTTGCTATCGGTTTGGAACGTGAGATGACAAACAAGTATGCCGGTTTGAGAACAAATATTCTTGTTTGTTTGGGAGCGTGCCTTTTTACAATAATTTCTATATATGGTTTTCCTGAAGTTTCAGTGACGGGCGACGAACTTGGAACCAGAGATACAGCGCGTGTCGCCGCTCAAGTAGTTACTGGTATCGGTTTTATAGGTGCAGGTACAGTGTTCAGGCATGGTGCAACCGTTTTTGGACTCACTACTGCTGCAACTTTATGGGTTTCAGCAGCTGTTGGAATGGCTTGCGGAGCAGGAATGTTTACTCTGGCTATAGCTGCAACTGTTTTTTCTATACTTGTTCTTGTATCTGTCAGACTATTTGAAAAAAATATTCTTGTTTCTACTGCTAAAAATACAAGACGTTTGAAAATGAGTATTTCTTGTCTGAATGAAAATTCAAACAGTATTTATGATTATATAATTGAAAATAGTAAATCTCTTGTTGAAGTTTCAAAAAAGTTAAACAAACAGGATGAAAATATGACAAAGATTGTTGTAATCTTGGATTTTGTCGGCCGTAATCCTATTCAAGATCTCTATAAAACTTACAGAAATCTTGAGGGAATTGAATCTATTTCCATTCAGGAATTCAGTGAAGGAGCATAAATGCTCTTATTGTTTGTACCTGTCAAGTAAATTGCTTGTTGCATCTGTGTTTGTTATTTTTTCACTTTTTTGCTGTTCTGTAGATTCAATATTTGCATAGTATCTTGGATCTTCAAGAGATTCCATTGCTTTCATTACTCCTAATCTGCCGGCTTTCAACTGCATATCAGCAAGCCAGGATTCTAGAGCGTATGTCATAATAATTGAGAAAGCTGTCCAACTTATACCTGCTACAGCCAAAGCTTTTTTGAGGCTCGGCGTCATCAGAATTGAACCTATTTTACCGCTTTGTACCAGTTTAACAAATTCATCTGGATGTTCTTGAAATTCCTTTATAATTCTTGAGGTAATTTTATTTATTTCTTCTTTTGGAATATTCTCTAAGATTTTTTCTATTTTAGGAATTATTCTAAGGAACGTATCTTTGTCCATACTTGCCATTTTTAGAGTATCGCGTGCAAAGTCTTCAAATTCTTCAGAAGTCATTTTTGATACTTTTTCTTTCAGACTGGTTAGTCCTGCTTTTGAATTTGTGAATTTTTCAGGCATAAGATTGTACAAGTCTTTAAATGTTGTTTTTTGTATTTTATCTTTCACAGCATGCAGAATGTCAAGAGCTTCTTCCATATGTATACCTGCAAGAGTCGGGATTTCTCCCGGTTTTGCAATGTTTGCTTGTTGAGGTTTCATAAATTCTTCTATGTTAATTTGTGATTCTTTGCTTAATAGTTTGTTAAATTCATCTTTGCCAAGATATTTTTGCAATATTTCAATTGATTTTTTATCAAGCGGGAAGATTAATCCGTTTTCTTGAGCTGTCATTCTGATTTTTTGTTCCAGATCAGATGTAAGTTTGTTTAAATCTTTTATTTTGACGGATGATGATAACTCATGGAACAGCCAGTTGTTGCCTGATATCATCTCAGCAGTGTTTTTGTCAAAGGCATTTTCAAGAACCTGTTCTACCTGGTTTATTTGTTCAGGTGTAAGTTTTTGCGGAGCTTTAAAGTAATCAATAAGATTTGCTCTGACTTCAGAGTTCATATTTACCAAATTATTGTAAGCATTGTGTTTCCGACCGTTAATAAGCACATCGAATATATCAATAAATTTTTTCTTTAACGGATTTGTGTCATCAAACATTTCAAAGTTTTTGAGAACTCTGCGTCTAACTTCATATAAGTATTCAATTTGTTCGTGTTCGGATAGTTTCTTAAAGTTTTCTGTTCCTATATCTGCATTTTTTATCAATTTTGAGAATATGTCTATAACCGGATCTTTCTGTAAATCAATACCTTTTAACAAAGCACCGAGAGGTTTTATTTCAAGTTTATGCCATTGTCCGTCTGACCAGATTTCTTGTTTCATATTAACATTATTTACAACATCCGTAACGTTGTTTTCAACACCCTTTAAATACTTTTTGAACCATTTTTTCTGCATTAAATTTGAGCGTTTGCTTAAGAAATTTGTAATTTTTTCAGTTAATTTTGCAGGTGTAATTTTCCCTCTTGCAACTTGAATACCTGTTATAATTGCAGGAGATGCAGCAAGAGCCATTCCTCCGTACCAGACAAACGGCTGTGCGATTTCTGTTGCGGCTTCCATAGATTCTGAATAAACCTGAGAATTGTCATCTACTTTTTCAAAAGTGTTGAATACTTTTCTTTGAAGATTTTTTGCGTCACGCATCTGTTCTTCGCTTACGTCCTGTTTTTTTAGAATATCTCTTAATGCCTGACGTTCTTTGTATTCAGTTTTTCTATATTTGTTATAATCCCAGTATTGTTTTAAGACTCGCGGGATAAATAATGCATACTGTTTAATTTTGTTTTCTTTCTTTTCATTGTTTTTAATGTCTTTAACTTCTTCATAGTCTTCTGGCGTGTAACCTATAAAGTTTTCGGGATTTTTTTCAAGTTCGCGTTTAGCTGCGTAGCGTCCTGCTCTTGCAGCTGATTTTTGAAGTTTTAATCCTATAAGCATACCTGCAAAACCGGTAACAACACCGCCTATTGTTCCTAAAATCCATTTTTTGCCTGTTTTGTGAGAGAAGCCTGCTGCAAATAATTTTTTGACTAATTCATTGAAATTTACTTTTTTTAGAGGCTTGCCTGTTTTTGCAAGTGTTTCTGAAGTTTCTTTTCTTCCTTGCATTAATGAATTTGCAAATTCTCCCCATTGTTTAAAATATGCAAGGCCTGTTTTTTTACTTGCTTTAAATTCTTTAAACAGTCTTTGTGTTTCATCGGAACCTTGTTTTTTTACAGTATTTTCTATAAATTTATCAAATACTCCGAGTTTATTTAAAATCCATCCTGTTGCTGCACCTACCGTAGCCCCTAAAACAGGTGTTGCACCCATTATTACATTTGCTGCAACTTCCATATTTTCAGAATTCTTTTCGGCTTCGTTGTTTATAATACGGACAACTCGTTGTATTACTTCTTTATCTCTTTCAGCCTGTTTTAGTTCTTCAGGCGTCAATTCACGTGTAACTATTTGAGAGTTATCTTCTCTTGCCTGTTTATCTTTTCTGTATGCGCGATTATCTTTCAAAATATTATAAATTGATTTTATCATTCCGGATTTTAGTTTTGATTTTTTCTTATCTTTTAATAATTCCGGATGTTCTTCTAATTCTTTTTTTGCTGCGGCAATTTGTTCAGGTGTATAGTTTACAAATGCTTTAGGATCATCAAGCTCACGTCTTGCTTGATAACGGGCAATCTTAGAACTGTCAGTCTGTAATTTAGCTTCAAAAATTGTTGCAGCTATGAATACCCCGATTGATGCAAGTGCAACAAGTCCGTGATTTCTGAATATTTGTTTCCCTAATTTTGAAGTTTGTTTTGTAACTTTGCTGCGATAGTTAAAAAGTTCTTTTTTTAATACCGGGTCTTTTACCTTTTTTATTTCGTTCTTATTTAAAATTGCATTATATCTATAATATGGCTTACCCTTATTTTCGTAATATTTTTGCAGTTTTTGATTTAAAGCCTGACCTTCTTCTCCTTCAATTGCCTTTCGTCTGATTTCATCAATTTTATCCATCAGCTTTTGTGTGCTTTTTTTGCCTACAAACCAGTTGCCGCCAAAAAATGCAAGCATTGTCGTTATAGAAGATAGCGGATCAATGGCAGTTTCTACGTTTTCGGCAACATTTTCAGAGTGGTTATCCATTATATCCACAACATCAATGATAGTTTTTCCAAATTCTTCAGCCTGTTTTAGTTCAGCCTGAGTATGCTGCCGCCTGCGGGCTAATTCTTCACGCTTGGCCTCTTCATCGTGTTGATTTTCTTCCCATTTCTTAAAATTTTTCTGATTTTTGGCTACTTGTGATAGTGAATTTAAAAAGTCCATTTTTCCCTTGTTTACTTATTAAAAAATTTTTCCCTATATTAATATAAACAACAGGATAAACAAATATTTGCTAATATTATTAATTTTTATTAAGAGGTATGTCTATTTCAAATTCAGTTATTTTCTTAGTTGACTTGTTAAGTTTTAGGGTTGCGTTTTGAGCTTTGAGATTTGTAGCACAAATATGAAGTCCTAGCCCGCTTCCTGTAGGTTTGGTCGTAAAACCTTCTTCAAATATCGCTTTTTGTTTTTCTTTTGATATGGGCTCGCCATTGTTTGCAATTTTTACTATTGCATATTCTTTGTTTTTTTCGAGTGTTACTTTTATTTCCCCTTTTTTGTCTATTGCTTCTATTGCATTTTTTATTATATTTACAATGCAAGCAAGAAATTTATTGTCATCAATGAATACTTTTGCACAGCATTCTAAGTCGCTTGTAATTTTTATGTCTTTATCATGGATATAAACTTTGGAAAGTTTTATACCTTCTGCAAGAAGTTCTTTTATATCACAGTTTTTGGGGGAGATATTATTCAGCGATTTTAAATCAAGGAGAGAATTGCACATAATTTTTATTGATTTGCTTATACAGTTCAGGGCATTGTCTATTGATTTATTATCCACTCCTTCATCTTTAAGGTTTTTACGGATTATCTGGGTGTAAATTTCGCAGATTGAAAGGTGGTTTCTTATTTCATGTGAAATGCATCTCGATTGCTCAAATATCATATCAGTATCTGTCATTTGTCCTCACTTTTAAACTTAAAGGTTCAGCTTTGCGGCTGAACCTTTTCAAATTTCATATACAATTTAGCCGTTAGATTTAAACTGCAATTTTAGAGAGTCTTCTGTTTGCAAATCCGTTATTCAGTGCATATAACACTGCTTGTGTTCTGTCATTTACCTGCAATTTTTGGAAGATATTGTTTACGTGAGTTTTAACTGTAGTTTCCGAAATAAATAATTTTCCTGCAATACTCTTATAGTTATTACCCTGTGTGAGAAGGTCAAGAACTTCTTCTTCACGTGCTGTTAAATAGGTGAGAAGATTTTCTTCTGCTGATGCTTGTGCTTCTTCTTTGAATGAGTTTTGGAAATATTCAAAAAAGCGAGAAGTAAGCGCTGTCGGAAGATAAACTTTACCTGCTGCAACTTCATCCATTGCGTAAATAAGCTGTGCTGATGCCATAGTTTTTAAGACATAGCCTTTTGCACCTATTTTCATGGCTCTAAAAATAAGATCAGCATCATCATAGCCGCTTAGTGCAATAACTCTTATGTCTAAACCAAGTTTTTCAATTTCTTGAATAGCTTGAAGGCCGTCTTTTTCCGGCATATTGATATCCATTAAAATAATGTCCGGGCGGTATTTTTTTGCAAGATTAATTCCAATGTTTGCGCTTGTTGTTGTACCTACTACATCATAACAGCTTTCAAGTGTGATTAATTCTTTTACACCTCTTAAATGATCTGCATTGTCATCAATTAATAAAACTCTTGATCTTCTTTTAAACTCTCTCATTTTTATCTCCCTATTTTTTATCTTCCCTCTACACTATAAATACTACAACTTTTAGAGGGTTGTTTTCATCCATGCCCCGATTGATATTGAAGTTAGAATAGTTTGAGAATTTGTCTTACATCTTTAGATTGATAAAAACCCTCAACCATGCTCTACATCATGCTTTTACATGTTTTGGCCGCATGGTTGATTTTATATTTATCTAATCTTTTTGAAGTAATCTTCTTGTGGTATAATTTACATAAGGAGAGGTTAAGGATATGGAAATATTAGTATTTTTAGTTGGTTTTTTATTCGGTGCTTTATGCGTGTTTATTCCGTTTAAAGTTATAAATAAGAATAATGAAACATCTCAGGATATGTTGTTAGAGCAGATGAAATTATACTTTGAAAATACTGCAAACAAGATATTTAAAGAGAGTTCGTCTGAATTGTCAAATCAAAATAGGGAAAAACTAGATGAATTTTTCAAACGTTTTAAAGAGAGTATTGAAGATTTTGAAAAAAGAACAGAGGCAAATTTCAAGGCAGAAACAGAGCATTTTACAAAATTTGATATGAATATAAAAAGTTTTCTTGAAACAGGCAACAAGATTTCTCATGATGCAAACTCTCTTGTTAATGTAATGAAATCTGATAACAGAGCCTCAGGACGTTGGGGTGAAATTGTTCTTGAAAGAGTTCTTGAAGCTTCTGGATTAAGAAAAAATGAAGAATATAGAGTACAGCAGGGAACTGCTGAAGGCAGACCTGATGCAACGGTGTTTCTTCCAGAGGGCAGATGTATTTATATTGACAGCAAAACGTCTTTTGCTGCCTGGGATGGGTACGTGAATGCCGAAACTGAAGAAGAAAGGCAAATTCATTTAAGACAGTTTGTTGATTCTACAAAAGCTCATATTACAGGGCTTGCAAAAAGAGATTATTCTGTTGAAGATGCTTCGCCTGACTATGTATTAATGTTTATTCCGATAGAAAGCTGTTATTCTATGATGTTTTGCGATGACTGTGCTCTTTGGGATTTTGCATGGAAAAATAAAGTAATGCCTGTATCTCCCTCAACATTACTTGCTGCATTAAAGATTATTAATGCCTTCCATGTTGTTGACAGGCAGAATAAAAATGTTCTTGAAATGGCCCGTTTGTGTACAAGTGTACATGATAAATTTGCGGCTCTCTTGAGTGAACTTTTGAAAATACGCGATAATTTAAATACATCATTAAAGAAGTTAAACGGTACCGGGAATATATTAAATCAAATTTCAAAATTAGAGAAATTGGGATGCGTTTATACGAAAGAATTACCGGAACTGCCTGATGAGATAACTGTTGACAATTAAGTTAGTTTAGGCTAACTTAATAATATGAGAGTTCAGCCGCTTAGTTTAAATTCTTACAATTATAAGCAAAATTCACGTCCGGTTAATTTTCAGGCAGGAATAAAACCGCCTTCAAAAGATGCAATAAGTGATTTAAAAGTTTTTATGCATCATATTTATGAATACAAAAAAGGATTAAGAAACCTGATTTTGACTACAGAGAAAGCGTCAAATAAAGAGTATATAAAATACAGGCTTGAAAAAGAAAATATTCCATACTTAATTCAGGATGTTTCGGAAAGGTCTATAAATGTTTTTTTCGGAAATGAAAATTGTATCAAAGTCGTATCAACATTTGACAGACACTTAAATAAACTTTCACCGGAACAGGATTTTATGCTAGGAATAATGCTTGGTTATGACAGAATTCTTCAATGCAAAAGATATATGCAGAGATTAGGAGATAAGCTTAAGCCGATTAAGGGTTGATTTTATTTTACTATAGTGGTAATATTCATTTACGATGATTGAAAGACCTGTAACAGCAAAAGACAGAATTATTTTAGCGTTGGATGTTGATAATTTAAAGGAAGCTGAAGATTTAGTAAAAGAATTAAAAGATTATGTCGGCTATTTTAAGGTTGGGCTGCCTTTAATTGTTAATTACGGATTTGAAGCATTCAGATTGTTGGAAGAACACGGTGCAAAATGTTATTATGACTGCAAATTCCATGATATTCCGCATACGGTTCAAAAAGCCTGCATAAGCCTTGTGAAAAATAATGTTAATTTTTTTAATGTTCATATACAGGGCGGCTCAAAAATGACATCTGCAGTTGTCAGAGCATCACGTGCGGCAGCAAAGTCAATGGGCGTTGAACCGCCTACAATTCTTGGTGTTACATTATTATCAAGTTTTGGACAGAAAACTTTGACAACCGAACTTTGTGTTGATAAAAATATTGAAGATTTTGTCCTTCAGCTTGCAAAAGTTGCCAGAGATACAGGACTTGACGGTGTCGTTGCAAGTGCTGAAGAAGCTAAACGAATTAGAAAAGAGATAGGTGAAGATTTTATTATTCTTTGCCCTGCAACAAGACCGACATGGTCATCTGTTAATGATCAGGTAAGGGTTGATACACCGCGTGATGCCATTATGGCAGGTGTTGATTTTATGGTTGTAGGACGTCCAATTACAACTGCTGATGACCCGATAGGTGCAGCAAATTTAATTATTGATGAGATTGAAACTGCTTTGGAAGATAAAAAAAGTTTCTGCTCAATTGGATAGTTAATTTATTGTTTCATAGTGTTTAGACAGTTCAAATTTGTGTTTGTCAGGTCTGTAAATGAATATATTATAAAAATTTCCGTCGGAATTTATTTTTATTGCATTATGTCTGTCTGTTCTGAAAATATCTGTATTTCTTAATATATCAAGAGTCCCGCGTGTCGGATGTCCGTAAACATTCGGCCCTGTTGATATTATGGAAACTTTAGTATTAAGATGTTCAAGCATTTTGTTATTAACAACATTGTAGCCGCCGTGGTGGCCGACTTTTAGTATCTCAATTTTGTGAGGTACGTCTTTTTTTATATTTTCAAAAGCTTCAATTCCTGCATCTCCGGTAAACAGCATATCAAAATCTTTGAAGCTTACGAGAGTAATTATTGATTTTTCGTTGTCTGTTTCTGCGATATCTGAGATGTATGTTTGAATGTTTAAGTCGTTTTCTTTATATATGGAACTGTTACTTTCAGGAATTTGTGAAGGGACATGCAGCTCTTTAAGTGTTTTATAAATATATTTGGAAGTTACTGATGTGTTGTCATAAGAGTTGATGTAAATTTTTTTGACTTTTAAATTTTTCATAATATCTTCAGCGCCGCCGGAGTGGTCATTATCAAAGTGAGTTATAATTAATCCTTCAATGTTTTTAATCCCTCTGTCTTTCAGATATTTTATGATGATAGAATTTGCCTGAGATTTGCCGCCGTTATAGCCGGATCTGCCTGTATCTATTATAAAATATTTATTTTGCGGTGTTTTTATCAAAAAACAGTCTGCATTTTGCACATCAAAAGCAATTATTTCGAGATTATGATTAGGAATATTTATAAGTGATCCGGCAAGAAGGCACAGCAGAACCGAAGAGCAAATCAACAGCTTTTTAGTAAAACCTGTTTTAACAGCAAGAGTCAGCGCCAGAACTACTGAATAGTAAATTATTATTTGCAAAACTGATGGGTGAGAGGTTGTAAGCATTGAAAAATGTAAGTTCGCAAAAAATTGTGAAATATTTACAAGAACATTAAGAAAGGAATTTAGAATAAAATCCATTATCATACAAATTTTGTCCGTGAATGGTGAAAACATTGCAATTATTGAACTTACAAAGCCGCCAAAGCTTACTACACTTAAAAACGGCATACTCATTACATTTGCAAAAATAGAATACGTACTGAACGTGTTAAAATAGAACATCTGTATGGGTGCAACCCAAATTTGTGCAACAACGGGGATTAATATTGCGCCTGTCAGCCAGTTTGGCAGTGGCAGATTGTTATACTTTTCAAAAATAACATTTGCTGTTGTAAGAATTCCAAAAGTAACAATAAATGAAAGCTGAAATCCGACATTGTTTATGAATGCGGGATTATATATGAGCATAATCATTGCAACAAGTGCTAGAAGCGAAACACTATGGGCATCTCTGTCTATGAGTTTTCCGATTAATACAAACAAAAGCATTAAAGCTGCACGAATAACAGAAGCGCCAAGTCCTGTCATCATAGTATAAATTATTACAACTCCCATACCGGTTATAACAGTAAGTTTAAATGGAACTCGTAAACGTCGTAAGAAAAATACCCAAAAACCGTATATAAATGCAACGTTCATACCTGAGGCGGCAAGTATATGCAATAATCCTGAATTTATGAATGAAGCTTTTATATAATCAGGAGGTGAAACAGCGTCATCTCCAAATACTATGCCTCCTAAAATTTCAAGATTTGGCGATTTTAGATATTGAGCGTGGACGTTAATTATTCTGTCGCGCAGGTTATTTAATTTCTGTAAAAACTTCCATTTAGCTTGAGGCTCTGTTTCCAAAAAGTTGGCGTTATCAGAGTAAAATACAGTATAAGTATCAAAGTTTCTGAGATATTTTCCATAATCAAACTGGGAAGGATTACTTGCAGTAAAAGGTTTTCTTAATTTGCCTGACAGTTCGTAGTTGTTGCCGATTTTAAATTGTTCAAAGTCATTTCCGCTAACTGTTACAAGAGTTTTCCCGTGAACGTTTTGTCCGTTTATGGCATAAACTTTAAAGAAAAATTTTGTTTTATCTTTTGAACTGGTGTCAGGAATTGATACAATTTGTCCTTTGATTTTTGCATCACTAGGAGCAAAAGGAATAAGTCCGTCTGTTATATGAACCCTAAAATAAGCATTAAAAAATCCGAGATAGAATATAAAAATCCAGAAAAGAATATATTTTAATGAAACATAGTTTTTTACAATAAGAAATATACCTGCAAAACTTAAAATTATGGCGCACAAAATCCCGCATTCATTAAAATATGCAAGAATTCCAGTCATAAAAAGCAAGGCGGTAATAAACATTAGCGCATTTTTGCTTTGAAGAAAAGAATTTATCTCAAATCTGTCCACAGATTAATTATAAATTAAATTACCCTGGAAATATGTTACAAAATGTAAATTTGAATTTTAAAATGCCTGAAACCTATATATAATCCTTTATAGTATAGGATAGGTGTAAAACTGTAGCAAATTTTATTTTCTTTTTGTTTTAATAAAACTGTAGTAGCGTAGAAAATGTAAAAGGAAAATTTTTATGCCAATAAGTAAAGTAGAAGCCAACAATGTAAAAAATTCTCAAAAATTGTATATTTCAGAGAAACCTAACTTGCACAAGGAACCGTCTAACGTTGATAATGAAAAATCAAATGCGGCAAAATATATGTTAGGTTTGACTGCTCTTGCAGGTATAATTGCTGTTGGAATAATCGGGCATAAGAATAATTGGTGGGGTAAAGCTGAAGAAGCGGCTAAAGATTTATCTAAGAAAGGTTCAGAAGCTTTAGAAACAGCCAAAAATAAAAATTCTAACAATCCAAAAGACCTGCTTTCGGGCGTTGAAAAACATGAACCTCAGCCTATCAGAAATGATAAACCTGAAGTTATAAATCCACAGGTAAATCCTGTACCTTTATCTAATCCAATTGATACTGTAAGACCTCCGAAGGCAGAACCAAAGCCTGCAATTTCACAAACTGCAGAGGATATACCGCCTGCTAAAAAGGCTAAACCAAACAAATCAAAAGATGCAGCTGATAAATCTTTAAATAATCATGAGCTAGCAGACCCTATATTTGTATATCCTTTAGCAGATGACGCTGTTGATGTTGGAAGAAGTAGAAGTTTGGTTGATGATTGTGATATTTTTGATGCTAATCCCGCAAACAGAAGAAGAAAAGAAGATGATGATTTAGATGATTTTGTAGCAGCTCAGATTATAATTGATGATATGGGAAAAGCAGCTTCAAAGGAAAATCCGGTATCATCAGGCATTGGAAGACATTTAGCCTCGGATGACATCCGTCCGCACATTGACGATATTCCTCCTCGTAATGCTGACTTCTTGAGCAATGAGCCTTATGCGAGAAACAGTTTAGATGATTCTTCAGATTTTGGAAATACAGATAGATATTTTAGTGAAAGTGATGATTTTAGTTTAGATAACTCTTCAAATAGTCTATTTGACGATTCTGCTGATGACATGTTTAATAGTTCAACAAGTTATTCAGATGACTTTGATTCTTTCTCAATATCAGATAATGATGATCTTTTTGATGATGGCTTATTTTAAATTAAAAAATAGTCTATTCTTTCCCGAAAATCCACCAGCCTTTTCTTTCTGATGGTTGGATTTGCGGGCTTGGCTGACCTATTTTGAACGCGTTTTTAAATGGTGATTGTGTTGCAAATACACTGGTTGAAAGTGTATTAATATATTTATTACTCAAATGTGCATAATCAAACAAAATTACACCTTTTGCATTAACCTTGCGGGCTTCATGAATTAACCTTATCAAATCTTCATCTGTTCCGCTCATAAATGTAACAAACAAACCGGCATAAAAATCTGTATTTGCTGATTTTGCATTAATTACATCTGTCATCATTTTGTTTGCAGTTTTTGAATCACAGGTTAAGAAAAGCGGTGTAAAAGCATTTATGTATCCTCTTCTTGACCAGGTTCTCCAATCCTGCAGCTTATTATTCAAAGCTGCCTGTCTGTCAGGAAAAATAACTGCACTGATATATATGTGTTTGCGCCTGCCGAGTTCTCCGACTTTTTTTACCATATCAGTAATCTTTTGGCGTCTATAATTGCACCATTCAAGCCATAACGGGTCTGATTTTACAATATCAACAGGATCTACACCGAAAATCATTTTAAATTCATTTCTAGCATAATCTGTATATCCCCAGCTTGTTGATTCCGAACCTGACACGCAGTTGGGGTATCTTATGTAATCCAGATTTATACCATCAGGCTTGTATTTTGTCATTATTTCATCGACAAGTTTTACTAAAAAATCTTGTACATACGGGTTTGCGGGATCTAAGAAGTATCCGTTATGTTCGGATGTTGATTTGGAAGGGTCGACAGAATCAACATCTTTTTTTATTTTGTTGCCCCAGGAAGGATTCATTCCCAGAATACTCTTCGCGTTATCTTTCGGGTTTTGCGGGCCTGCGTAGAAAGTTTCAAACCAGATATGAATTTTTATATTTCTTTTATGTGCTTCTTTTATCCAGATTTCAAGCGGGTCAAATCCCTTAAATTGTTCGTATTGTTCTGTAAAGCCGTAAGCTTTCATTGTTTTGCTCGGGAAAATTGTTTTTCCGTGGAAGTATGTTTCTAAAAAGATTGTGTCAATTCCGGCTTTTTTGACTCTGTTAAGGGTATCTTCAATTGCAGCTTCGCTTTTTTCAGTAGGTCTTAGCCAAACCCCTTTAAGTTCACCGCTTTTATATGGAACAACACTTTTTATAGCATCATTTGAGGCTTCTATAGCAAGCTTAGAATATTTTTGAACTTCTTCCGGGTCTTTTCTTGCTTTTTTTAGATAATTTTTTGCGTCCGCAATATAGCTTCCCGGAAGTTTCCAATTATAATCAGGGCTTACATTTTTGTAATAATTAAGCATTTGTTCGGCTTCTGATATTTTCTTTTCGGATTCAAAAATGTAGCTTTCAGAAGTTGTATAAGTATAAATAATGTTTGTTGCTTTATCAATATAAATTTTTGTGCCGACTTTAATACTTGAATTCATCCAGTTTTTTGCACGCCCGTGTCCGCTGATAACAATTCCGTTTGGCGGAATAAGCGAATCGGCGCCGGATAATTCTGTTACAGTGTTACCTTCAACAATCGCTTCTGCACCGTATTCATTTGTATTGGTTCTGGGGCCGTAATTTGGAGTGTAGACAACAAGCTGATTTATACCTCTGGCACCCGGCAGATAGCTTCCGGTTCTGTTTGAGATGGCTGTCGGGTCAATTGAATTAATAAGATTTTTTGTATAACTAAAAACAACTTCATTTTTAGCGGGTTCATATTTTTTGAAAACAGGGGCAATTTGTTCTTCCTGCGGAATAATAATTTCTGAATTGTCAAGGTTCATATTTTCAGGCTGAGCAGCTTGGGTTTGTTCGGGCTGATTTTTAGAGCCGGCAATTAACAGCGGATTGATATCATCTGCCAAAACAAAAGTATTTGTTAAAAGTATAAATGCTAACCCTAATATAATTTTGCTAAATTTCATTTTATTCTACTCCCTGATATTATGATAATAGTCTGATTTATCATAATTTAGCTCATTCAACAACTGTATTTTTTCCCCTATTTTGTTGTCGGCTTTCATATTATATGATATCTCGTAAAATTTTTTTGCGTTAGAAAGATCTGCAAGTTTTTCGTAGATTATGGCTAGTTTTAAATTGAAATCATATGTTTTTGCAGCCCCGTTGTTGTAAGCTATTTTGTAATAATATAATGCTTTTTTATAGTCATTCCTTTTATAGTAATAATCCCCGAAATAAAAATTAGCCATTGCTGTTTCTTTGTTCATATTAAGAGCTTTATAGAAGCAATTTTTTGCAAGTTCTGAAATATTTTTTTCGTCATAAATTTTTCCGAGTTTTATGTATGCATCTATATCTGAAGGGTTAATTTGGGATAGTATGTAATATTTTTGCATGGCAGAATTAAGATACTTTTCTTTTTGCAATTTATCTTTGCTGCTAAAATATAGATAAAAATCCCTCTGGGCTTCCTGTCTGATAATTTTGGGATTAAGATTAGAATAATTTAATGATACGTAAAGACAATCCCTGTTATCTGATTGAGAAGCTGCAGATGGGATAAATAAAAATGTATTAAATATAAAAAACAGAAGTGCAATTATAACATTTTTTTTACAGGTCGTCATATCTTGATGTTGTATTCATGCTGTGGTCATTCATGAAAGAATGGTCATCTAAAGATGGATCAAGATACATAAAGAAGCGTCTGACATATTTTACGACAGGCTGATTATAGTATTCTTTTTCTACTTCTTCAGATAATGGTTCTCCGTTTTGCTGCGCTATATTTTTATTAACAATACGCGCAGTATCTTTAGAATAACCGTGGTTTATAAGATATTCGCTATTAACAGTATCATCAACCGTTAATTCCGCATAAGCCGGTAATGTTACTATAGCTGCTAAACTTAAAATTAATAAATATTTTTTCATTTACACCTCTGTTTATTTTTACATTATAATATTTTTTTTCTGCTGTTACAATAATATTATAATTTCTTTACAAAAAATCTTCCATATATTATTCAGATGATTTTGTTATAATCTCTTCTAATTTTTCAAGGAGTTTTTCTTCCGGAACTTTTGCAATAATTTCGCCTTTTTTGAAAATAATACCTTCACCTACTCCGCCAGCAATCCCGAAATCTGCATGTTTTGCTTCCCCGGGGCCGTTTACTGCACAGCCCATTGTTGCTATTGTAATTGGTTTGTCAAGGTTTTTGAATTTTTCTTCAACTTTTTTGGCAAGTTCAATTAAATTTATCTGAGTTCTTCCGCAGGTCGGGCAGGAGATAAAATTGACTCCATGTTGGCGCAAGCCCAAGCTTTTTAAAATCTCAAAACCTGCTGTGACTTCTTCTTCAGGATTTTCTGTGAGGGAAACTCTTATTGTATCTCCTATTCCTTCAGCAAGCAGAGTGCCTAATCCTACAGAAGATTTTATCAAACCGCTTCTTAAAGTTCCGGCTTCGGTTACACCTAAATGCAAAGGGTAAGGAATTTTTTCTGCGATACTTCTGTAAGCTTCTATTGTTGTAAGAACATCTGAAGATTTCAATGAAACTTTTATTAAATCAAAATCTAAATCTTCAAGAATTTTTATATGTCCGAGTGCGCTTAAAACCATTTTTTCAGAAAGCGGAATATCTTTGTCCTGCAAATCTTTTTCTAAGGAACCCGCGTTGACACCTATTCTAATCGGAATATTCTGCTGCTTTGCAAGTGAAACTACTTTTTCAACATTTTCGCGTTTGCCGATGTTCCCGGGGTTTAATCTAAGCGCGTTAATCCCGTTATTTATGCACTGGATTGCGAGTTTGTAGTCAAAATGGATATCTGCAATTAACGGCACGGGTGATTTTTTTACGATATCTTTAATTGCATCTGCGGCATCTTTATTCAAAACGGCAAGCCTTACAAGTTCGCAACCTCGTTCTGCCATTCTATTAATTTGTTCTAAAGTCGTTTCAACATCTCTTGTGTCGGTATTGCACATAGATTGGACACTTATAGGATTATCTCCGCCGATTTTTACGTTTCCTATTTCTATTACTTTTGATTTTCTTCTGTTTATCATATTATATATAATATCACATAAATAAATATTCGGAGGTTAATGATGAAAATAGCTGTTTTATCTGATATTCACGGAAATTTTCAGGCGCTTGAAAGCGTTATGAAAGATATTGAAGAACATAAATGTGAAAAAGTTTTATGCCTAGGCGATCTTGCAATGGCTGGCCCACAGCCGAGAGCAGTTATTGATTATGTTCGTAAGCAGAATAACTGGATTGTAATTCAAGGAAATACAGATAAAATGATTGCCGAATATACTAAGGAAACTTTAGAAAATGTGCGGGCAAACGCTCCTGTCATGGCAAACGCATTGTTAGACGATATTTTATATATTGAAGAAGAAAGAAAAGATTATTTGAAAAATTTGCCTCCACAAAAAGAGCTAGAAATAGATGGTGTAAAAATTCTTATGGTTCATGGTTCTCCGAGGAGAAACAATGAGGACATTTTGCCGGATATGCCTTTGAAAACAGTAGAAGAAATGGTTGAAGATACAGATGCTGATTTAATATTCTGCGGGCATACACATGTTCCCTGCGGATATCAGACAAATAAAAAACAGACAATAGTAAATGTCGGAAGTGTTGGACGCCCTATGACAAAAGAGCCTAAAGCCTGCTATGTAATTGCAGATATTCAAGACGGCGGATTTTCAATTGAACACAGATTTATTGATTACGACCGTTATACGGCGGCAGAAATCATGAAGGTAAGAGGTTTTGAAGGCGCTGAAAAGCTTGCGCAGATGATATTAGAGCCATCGGAAAGACATTTTTAATTGCCAAATTTTTTGTTTGTGTTACCATACTTTTATTAAAGGAAGTTTTTTATGTATATAAATAAAGAACAATTAGTTTCCTATATAAAAAAATTAGCAGAGCCGAAAGTATTAGTAGTTGGTGATTTGGCTATCGATGAAATGATTTACGGAGATGCCGAAAGAATTTCCAGAGAAGCACCGGTTTTAATTCTTTTGCATTCTGAAACAAAACTCATTCTTGGTGCAGCTTCAAATGCAGCTCATAACGTTTCAACATTAAATAACGGTAAAGTTAGTGTTATTGGAGTTTGCGGGGATGATTTTCAGGCAAGACAATTAAGAGAAACCTTTGAAGAAGCAAATGTAAACTGCGGACTTCTTGTTGTAGACCCTTCTAGAAAAACAACTACAAAGACAAGAATTTCAGGCTCGATTACAACGTCAATTACGCAGCAGATAGTTCGTATTGACAGGCAGACTAAAGAATTTTTAAATCCGGATATTGAAGAAGAAGTTTTAAAACAAATAGAAAGAGCTGTTCCTGAACATGATGCTATAATTCTTTCAAACTATCATATCGGAACTTTGACTCCGCGTATTATTCAGGAAACTATCAGACTTGCAAATCAGCACAATAAAATTATTGTTGTTGATGCGCAAAAAGAACTGGAAGTTTACAAAAATGTTACTTCAATGACGCCAAACCTGCCTGATACGCAAAAATCCGTAGGATTTGCAATCGAAAATGAGGAAGATTTAAAACATGCAGGCGACAAACTTTTAGATGAAACTAATGCAAAATCTATACTTATAACCTGCGGTGCAGATGGAATGTTTGTTGCAAGACCGCACGGAAACTATACAAAAATTCCTGTATTTAATAAATCGGAAGTTTTTGATGTAACCGGTGCAGGGGATACTGTTACAGCTGTTTATACACTTGCTCTTGCAACAGGAGCTGATCCTGTTTATGCTGCAATTATCGGTAATATTGCAGCCAGTATAGTTGTAAGGCAGTTTGGCTGTGCTACTACTACTGTTGATGAAATTTTGGCGGCGGTAGAAAATATCTAGCCGTTTGATAAATAATTATGGAGAAAATTTTATGGAAAAACTAGCAGAAATTTTTAAAAGATTTAAAGCGGTCGATTTAATTATTATAGCGGGAGTAATACTGGCTCTTGCTGTGGGTTTCTTTACATATAAGAATTTCAGACAAACTGCTGATAAGCAGATTGAAGCAACTTCAAAAATCTCTTTTCAGGTATATATAAGAGGTGTTACGCTTACAGGAAATGAAATTCCGATGAAGGCAGATGAAACAACATTTATCAGTATAAGAAACGTTCCTTATACTGATTTGAAAATTCTTGACGTAAAAGCTGACAGAAAAAAAGTTGTTCTTCCTATTTTAAACAGTAAAAAGGTTATGGTTGTTGAGGATGTTTCGCAGGCAAATGTATATGATATTATTGTTACATTGACAGATACTGCAAAAATAACAAAAGACGGCGCAGTTGTCGGCGGTAACAAAATAAAAATGGGTCTGCCTATTACTCTTGAAGGAGAAGATTACAAATTCACAGGGACTGTTTCTGATTTGAAAGTTATGCCCCTTACAGACGATGATAAATTCCATGGTAATTTAAATACAAACGATGATGTTTAACGGTATTTTAAAATTTACTCAATCTAAAACTAAATTTTTATATGAAAACAGCTTATTTTTACAAAATATAGACAAGCTTATATTTCTGTCAATTATTTTTGTATTTTTGGCATCAACCTGTATGTCTTCTGATGTAATAGGTTTTATTGCGCTGATTACTGTATTTTTGACTTTTGTGAAAATCTTAACTAAGCCTGATCAAACTATTTCAGTAAAAACATTTGAGCTGTGGCTTTTAATATACTTTATGCTTGTGATAGTCAGTCTTGCAGGTTCCACTTTGTTTCATTTGAGTTTAAAGGGATTTTTCAAGACTTTCACTTATATGACATTTTATTTTTCAATGGTTCAGTATTTAAAAGAAAATAAATCTAAAATTCCTTATATTTTAGGAACAATAGGTTTATCTATTTCGTTTGAAGCGGTTGTGGGTTTTTTACAGAATTTTGCGCATGTTGAAGAGATTTCTACCTGGCAGGATGTTTCAAAATTAAATCCGGAAGAGGTTATGACACGTGTATATGGAACATTAAAACCTTATAATCCGAATTTACTGGGCGGTTATTTTGTTGCAGGAATTCCTGCTTTATACGGGCTTGCTGCATATTATTTTGAGGATAAGAAATTTAAAGTTTCTCTTGTTTGGTTGATTTGTGCATTACTGTCATCAGTAACACTGTTTTTGACAGGATGCCGCGGTTCTTATATGGGAATGATGGTTATAATGCTCGGGATTTTTGCGGTTTCTGCAAAATATCTCTGGCAAAATTACAAACAGATTTATTTATCAATAGTCGCGGCTGTTGTTGTTTTTGCAACTGCTGCATTAATGTTTGTATCATCTTTGAGAGCAAGAGTTTTATCAATTTTTGCAATGCGTCAGGATTCATCAAATTCTTTCAGATTTAACGTCTATAATTCATCTATAGAAATGTTTAAAGATAACTGGCTTTTGGGAATTGGTGTTGGTAACCAGAACTTTCGCGAGATATACGGACTTTATATGAAAACCGGTTTTGATGCTTTGAGCGCTTATAATATTTTTCTTGAAATTGCAGTGGAAAGCGGAGTTTTTGCTCTTATTGCTTTTTTAGGCTTTCTTGTTACGTTAATAAAAAATGCAGTGAAATTTATTCTAAAATCATCTGATACAAAGGCAGTTATACTGGTTGCTGCTTGTATAATATCTGTTTGCGGAGTATGTATCCATGGTATGGTTGACACTGTATTTTTTAGGCCGCAGATACAATTTGTTTTTTGGACAATGGTGGCGATTGCAGGAGTATATTTATAATTATTTAGTTTTATGTAACTAAATGTTAAGTTGAATTTGAATTGTCTTTGATACATTATAGAGTCAGTGTTTATACGATTATAAATATATTGTATGCGGGCAATTTTTTTATTGTAAAAATTTTAATAACAATATAGGGGAAATCGATTTCACGGGGAAAATGAAAAACTTAAAAAGGAGAAAATTATGGTATTAAAATTGGGGAAAATTTGTCAGGTTGCAAAGTTTGCTTTTAACAGAATGCGCGGAGTACAATATGGCGGAGTAAAATTTCAAGGCGGCGGGGTAAAACTTGTGCGTACTGATAAATTGAGAAAATTAAATTTATCATTAGATCAAAATTATGGGGAGTACACCAAAAATCTTTCAAAAGCGGATTTTAACGGTATAATGAGAAGAACAAAACCTTTACAGGCAGGTTCAAATATTACAACAAGCGGTGAAAATTTAACTTATTTTAATGCTCACGGAGGTTCTCAAATTTATGATCCTAAAACAGGTGAAATAATTATGGATACTTGTGAACGACTTCAAAATCCGATAAGGACTTTTTTAAGGTATTGTTAAGCGGGATATTTATCCCGCTTTTTTATTAAGCTTTTATAAAGGCATGAAAAACCTGTGCTAAACTTATATTATAGTTATATCGTGGTAGTTAAGAAGGAGATATTTATATGATACCTATTTTAGATTCAAAACGCCAATATGCAGCAATTGGCTCGGAAGTTGAAAAAGCTGTTTGTGAAGTTTTACGTTCGGGTTCTTATATTCTTGGAGCTAACTGTAAAGCTTTTGAACAGGAAATGGCAGATTTTATCGGTTGTAAATATACTGTAGGTTTAAATTCAGGAACAGATGCTTTGCATTTAGCTTTGCGTGCGTTGGATATAGGTGCCGGCGATGAAGTTATTACGGTTGCATTTACATTTGTTGCAACAACAGAAGCTATAGGAATTGTCGGTGCAAAACCTGTTTTTGTTGATATTGATAAAGATACATTTAATATGGATGCATCAAAATTGGAAGCTGCAATTACTCCGAGAACAAAAGCAATTATTCCGGTTCACCTTTACGGACAACCCTGTGATATGGATACTATTATGTCTGTTGCTAAAAAACATAATCTTCACGTAATTGAAGACTGCTGTCAGGCAATTGGTGCTTTGTATAAAGGTAAAATGGTCGGAACATTCGGCGACTTTGGCTGTTTAAGCTTCTATCCGACTAAAAACTTAGGCGGTATGGGCGACGGCGGTTTGATTATGACAAGCGACGAAAAACTCCGCGACAGAGTTGTTGCTTTAAGAAACCACGGCGGTGCTGTCCGTTATCATCATGATGAAATCGGTGTAAACAGCCGTCTTGATGAAATCCAGGCTGCAATTTTGCGTGTAAAATTGCCTCACGTAAAAGATTGGAACGAAGCAAGACGCAAACACGCTTACTATTACAATGAATTGTTTAAAGACTGTGCAGATGTTCAAACTCCTGTTGAATTGGATGATACATACTGTGTTTACCATCAGTATACAGTAAAAATCCCTAACCGTGATGAAGTTCACAAAATGCTTCAAGAACGCGGCATAGGTGCAATGCTTTATTATCCTATTCCTCTGCATTTACAAAAAGTTCATGAATACTTAGGTGTTGGAAAAGGTTCTTTACCTGTTTCAGAAAAGAACACTGAAATGGTAATTTCATTGCCGATGTTCCCTGAATTGACAGAAGAAGAACAAAGAACAGTAGCAACTACATTGATTGACTGCATTGAAAAATCAAAATCAAAAGCTGCTGTGTAATAATATACTAAATTTAATAAAAAAAAGACGACTTAATTTTTGTGAGTCGTCTTTTTTATCCTATAAATACTTTTGTTGCGGTTTCAGGTTGCCTAAAAAAGGGATTAAACCCTACCGCATTATTATCCATAAATAATTCTCCGGCGTTAAATGCTCTATTGCCTGCTATTTCACTGCCTTTCCCAAAGTTTGCTCTTGTAATATCTCCAAAACTATAAGGCATTGTTGTTTGATTTAGTGCCCCCATATTCATGGACTGAACACCTGATAGATCTTTTATATCTTGTATGCCACTTTGATTATATGCCATTGTTCTTGCCTCTTATGCAATTAGTCCATAGCCTTTTTCACCTGTAAAAGGGTGCCTCCCTAAAGTCCGTTGCCCTTCTACTATGCAGCCTGTTTCTTTATCTGTTATGTAGTATGGGTCATTCATCATGCTGAATTTTTGATTCCCTGTGCCCCAATCATATCCCTCTCCGCAGAAAAGTCCAAAATATTGAACTGTGCCTTTGAAGGGATTATCATTGCCGGTGTGTAAACGGCTAGCATTATTTCCTGTAATCTTATTTGATTTGGCATAGAGTTTTTCTGCTTCAACAGGATTGGAGTATTGTCTTGAAACTGAATCAACTTTGTCTACTGTAGCCATGATAATTTTCCTATTTTATACTCTCATATATATAAAGTATATAAATTTTAAATAATTGCCTTTTGCAGGTTTAATGTCTTAATATTTGTTAACATCTCCTCGCCGCATGACTATATACCCATAAAAAAATAAAAAATAACAGAATATTAAGTTTTGTAAAGTGTAAATTCTACACTATATGGGCGTTTTACCATAACCCCTAAAAAATATTAATCCATTATATTGACATTTAAAATCTTATATGCCATAATAATTACATAAGATTTAAGTGTAGTCGAAACACTAAATATAAATAGAATTCATTAACCCCAAAAACATATAAACTCCTAAATAATAAACACTAAAAGAGACCATTAGGATGCAGAAAACGACCCACTCAGAAATGAGTGGTTTTTTTTATGCATGAAAGAAGTGAATAAGTAAATGGGTGAATAAGAGAATAAGTCTTTACGGTGCGCGAAGCGCACGTAAAAATATCATCTTGCAAGGTAAGAACAAAAAATAATCATACCCTCGCCCCTTGTGGGAGAGGGAAAAATTTCTTAGCGAGCGAATGTGAGCTTAGAAATTTGGGTGAGGGGTCTGTTGGAAGCCCGAATGTTAGGAACGCAGGAGGGCAAGCTTATTTAGAAGATAGGAAGTTAGGAAGGTATGAAGATAGGTTATTAACAGAAAATAACTTACCATCTTATCCTCCTATATCACACCCACCCCTTTACTTCCCCTCCCCTCAAGGGAGGGGAAAAAGAAAGCTCACCTCACCCCTCTCCCACAGGAGAGGGGTGCTACGCACGTAGACCTGTTATACAATTTATGTCAGCATTTGTCATGTAATCGTGAGGGTTCTACGATAATCGTCATTGCGGACAGCGAAGCTGATCCGCAATCGCATTATTAGCAAAAGTCGACGATTTTGCGATTCCGTGTCAAGCACGGAATGACAGCATAATTTAAAGCTTAGACAATAACTGGTGTTGTTTCACATACATTGATTGTTCACTACGTAAATGCCGGATTATTTTTCTATTTTACGGTGCGCTTTAGCGCACCGTAAAGACTTATTCGCTTATTCACCTATTTACTTACTCACTCACTTCCTATTTGGCTATCACAACCAAATTCCTTGTATGGTTTTCTTCAAGAGGAAGGTCGTATGAGATTACATCAATTACATGGGCTTTGTACTTTTTTAAAGTTTGTTTTGCTTCTTCTATTTCTTCTGGTGCGCGAAGCGACTTGTATGCTATAAAGTATCCTCTATCCTTCAATAGGGGCATTGCATATTCTGTTATAACCTTTAACGGCGCAACCGCACGCGAGGTGATTAAATCATATTTTGTTTTAATATTCTCAGCTCTCTCGCAAATCGTGTGAAGATTTTTTATATCGAGTTCTGATTTTAGCGTTTCTATTGCATTAATTTTTTTCCTTATACTGTCTAGCGCGAAAACCTCAATATCAGGATAAGTTATTGCAATCGGCACAGCTGGAAATCCGCCGCCTGTTCCAATATCCAACAAGGTGAAGGGGGAAGTGTGAGTCTTAAAATATTTTTCAAAAAAATATTTGATTGCAAGGCTGTCAAATATATGTTTTTCCCACAAATATTTTTCATCGTTCTTTGAAATAAGATTGATTTTTGAATTTAATTCAAGGAATGTTTCAATATATTTTTTATAAAATTCTTTATTGTACATTATTTATATCTTTCACTATTTTATTAAAGTTATCTTCGCCCATTCTGATTTTTAAATCGCTTATGCGCATTTTAATTTTGGCAATATTTTCTTTTGTAAAATTATTCTGAGCCAGTTTGTATGCATTTACGTAATTTTCAAGCGAAAGATAGAATTCTTTGCGGTTGTAATAGAAATCCCCAAATGCAACATCGACAGATGCTATATAGAAGGCTTCGTTCAAATCAATTGCGCATGCTTTGGCTTTTTTTAAGTAGTTTAAAGCTTTTTCAGGAGATTTTCCTGAAAGGATTTCAAAAAGTTTCATTGATGACAGGTAAATTCCGTTGTTATTTTGGGTAAGTTCGTCAAGTCTGAGGCTTTCTGCGAGATATTTTACGGCAAGTTCGGATTTACCGCTTTCATCATATATTGTTGCTAGGTTTGAGAGCGATGATGAAAGATATGTATTAATTTTTGGATCCTGCGATGTTTCCACGCATTTTTTGTAATATTTGACGGCATTTTGAATATCTCCTTCTTCATCAAGGTTCAGCGCATGTTTAAAGTAGAGTTCCGCAAGCACCGGTTTTTCTATTGCATTCGTATTTGCAGGGATTATATTTTTTACATTTTCACCTGTTATTGCTGCTAGAAGAAGTTCTGATTTTATAATTAAGTTTTCAGATAATTTATCTTTTTGCTCTAAAATTTCATTTAAGATCTTTTCTGCCCTGTCGCGTTTGAAAGTTATATAATAGATATTCGCGATTTCATATCTGCAATCTTCAATTTTTTCTGAGTCGCCTGTTGACATATAGAATTCTACCGCAAGTTCATAATATTTAAGCGAATTGAACCAGTCTGACATATGTTTAAAAGCTTCTGCAAGTTTTGTGTACATTGTCGGAAGAAACGTGTAGTAGTCATCATCTGAGTTCATTGTTAATGCTTTTTGGTAAATCATCGCGACTTTTTGATAGTTAAAGTTCTTTTCTTCCTGTTTTGCAAGATTAATTAAATCTATAAGATGCAGATTTTTAATTTCTTCAAGGGCTTCTGATTTTTTATTTGAAATATCAACAAAATTGTTTATTGAATTTGCAATTTTGTTCATAATTGCCATTTCATTTTCTTCTGAGTCAAATACAAATGAAATATTTTTTATCTGTTCATCTTTCTCCTGTTTTGTATGCGCAATTTCTTTAGGCTGCACTTTTTGTTCAATAAACTGAATTTCAGGCATTGGTTTTTGCGGCAGTACAGGCTTTTTAGGAATAAAAATGCTGTGATATTCAATTTCTTTGCGCATGGTTTGTCGAGAAATCAGCAAATCTCTTTCCAGAGGCTTCAGAGGAAGCTGTGTGTTATAAAGTTCAACGCAGCTTTTGTGAATTTTTATCGCAATATTTTCCGCAATGGAATTTTCTGCAATAACTTTATAATAATCCTGCAGGTAAATAAGCGAACCTTCACGGGTTAAGACCAGATTATCCACAAAGTAGCCGATTTTGTCGGCATCATAAAGGTTAAGTGTCTTTAAGAGTTTGACATTAACAGGATGGCGCATAATAGTCAAAAATCTGAATAAATGACCGCTCACAGGGTCGACAAGAGATAAACCTTCCCGTAGGATAAAATCATTAAAGGAAAGAAAACTTTTTGTGTAGCCTGATAAAAACTCTGTTAGATTAAGTTTTCTTATCTGCATTATTTTAATTGCAAGAGTTGTATATAAATAATATCCTCTTGTGTACTTGTAAAGTTCGTCAGATAAAGGGCCGATTTGTTTAAAGTCTTCTGATTTTAGATATTTTTCAAAAATTCCTTTATCCAGTGCTCCGACAGATATTTTTTCATAATCGCATTTAAAGTCGTTATAATCAAATTTTCTGCCTATTAGTATTACTTTAATGTTTGTATATTTGGATAAGTGTTCAATAAAGTTTAAAATTTCCGGCTTATTATCAATTAAAATCTGTTCAAATGAATTTAAAACTATGACTACAGGCTTGTCAATTGATTCGAAGTACGCATTAATTTTCTGTGTAAAATTTTCTGTTTTAGTTTTTGGAACTTTAATTATATTTTGAACTGTCAGTTTTCTAAAATTATCAAAAAACTCAAGCAGAATATCATCAAGGATAGTTGTTTCAAAACAGTTGTATCTGAGGGTAATAACATCTTCATTCAAAAAAGAAAGAGCCTGATTTACAACCATTATCTTTCCTGTGCCCATAAAACCGTTTACGATAAGCAGACGGCTGTCAGATTTGAAAAATTCAAGAATTTGTTCAATTTTTTCTGTGTTGTTTTCTATTAAAAAAGTATTAATTCCGATATCTTGTTTTTGTATTTCTTTTTTATCCGCGACTTCTGCTATGAATTCCATAAGGTTATATTAATAGATTTTTTAAAATTTTGCAAATCAAATATTTTTATAGTACAATTTTGTTATGTACTAAAGGGGAACAGGATGGAATTTTTCAGAAAACACCAAAGAGCTATTATCGCTGTGATTGCAGTTACTTTTATTGCATGGACTGTAGGGCTGATGATGCTGCCTCTTTTGGTTAAATAAATTATGGATATAAATAAGTTTGTAAAAAGATTATTTATAGTTGTTTTGACGCTGCTTATAGGAAATATAAGCTTATTTGCCAGTGCTGACCAATTGAAAAATATTCAGCAAAAACAAAAGGTTACGCATGAAAAAATTAAGCGTTTGAAAGTTTTGGAACATCTGGAAAAAAATAAGCTTTATAAAAATCAGCAAAAACTAGAGCAGGCTTCAAATAATTTGCAGTCTTCACAAAACAGATATGCACAGCTTGAAAGACAGTTGGCTCAGATGGAAAAAGATTTGACATCTTCTATTGCAGAATTTAATACTGCTAATGTCAAAATGCGCCAGAGAATAAGGCAGGTGTATAAAAATCAGCGAACAGGCATGTTTGAGCTTATTCTCTCTGCTAAAGATTTAAATTCATTGTTAGATGTATTATATTTTGAGAAAATAGTTCTTAAAAAAGATTATGCACGCATTCAGGCTGTTAAGGCAAAATCAGAACGTATAGCCGCGATGAAAAGAGATGTTGAATCTAAAAAAATAGCTTTAGCGCAGTCTATACAGGAAATAAATTCTCAGAAAAAAGATATAAAATCTGCTATAGCAATGAATCAGAGCATGATTAATAAGTATAAAACTGACAGAAGAACTTATGAGCGTGCAGAAAGAGAACTCGCAAGGCAATCAGCAAGCATTCAAAGTATGATTGCAAGAAATAAGGGCGGTTCAAATGTAAGAGTTACCTCTACAGGTTTCTTAAAACCCATATCAGGCAGAATTACATCACCTTTTGGTTGGAGAACTCATCCTATATTTAACAGCAGAACTTTCCACTCTGGAGTTGATATTGCAGGCCCAAATAAAGGCAGCATCAAAGCCTCAAATTCCGGAAAAGTTATATACTCAGGTTGGTACGGCGGTTACGGCAAAGTTGTCATTCTTGACCACGGAGTTGTTAATGGCAAGCCGACAAGTACTTTATATGCTCACATGTCATCAATTAGAGTCGGGCAGGGGCAGTTTGTTAACAAAGGCGAAGTTGTTGGATATGAAGGTACAACGGGATACAGTACAGGACCTCATGTTCATTTTGAGGTAAGAATAAACGGTAAACCTAATAATCCGTTAAATTATATATAAAAAGGCAGAGAATTGAGAAAAAATTTATTTATTACATTATTAATTTTAGCATTGGCTCCTTGTTCTGTATACTCTCAGGAGCTTGTAGATAGTCCTGCCGATTTGGAACAGGTGTTTAATGAAACATTTTACGAAGCACCTTTTATGCCGCTGCCTGAGGTTGAAGTGAAGAGCGGAAATCAGACAAGACCGGTTAGAGGCACCCCTGTTTTTAAAAAGGTTCGTATAAAGGTTACTAATTATCTTCGCGAAAAGGATTATAAAAAAACTCAGGAATTAATTCAAAAACAAAAACAGCAAATGGAGGAGCAAGAGGCTGAAGATGAGGCTATTTTAGGTAAAGATTTAAATATTAATTTCAAAGAAACAAAAAAAGAAAAGAATGTTTCTGCTAAAAAGCGGGATAACAATGAGAAAATTGAAGAAAGTTCAGAACATCAGGAAAAAACTTTAGAACTTGAAGGAGGAGTCAAGGAACAGGTAACATCAAACAATGTTCTTCTTGACGCTGATAATATTGATTACGATGATGAAAATCATAATATTACTGCAACGGGAAAACCTATTTTAAAATTCCCTCAGCAGAATGTGATTTTAAAAGCCGATAAAATGATTTACAACAAGGATTCTAATATTCTGAAAGCATACGGAAATGTTGAACTTGTCAGAGACGGCAGTACTATGTACGGCGATTATATGCAGGTCAATATGAATGAAGAAAGCGCTTTTATGGATAATATGAATACCAAGCAGTCATTCATGACGGTAACAGCGCGAAAATCCGAAATGGAAGGAGATAAAATAATTCTCCATGACGGAAAGATAGAGTCAAAAGAGTCATATATATTAAACCTGCAAACGAAAATGATCGGCGGAAATAACTTTAATAACATGATTATTAACGACGAGGATAGGTCGTCAATTGCTGATGATGTAGGGGATACTTCCATTCATGTTAAAGCAAAAGAAATTTTTGTGAATGCAAAGAAAAATAATGACGTAATTACCTTGAAAAAGGCTCAAATCAGATACGGGGATTATGACCTATTTACAATTCCTTCTATTACTGCGCATACAAATAAAAAACGGGAATTTTTTGAGGCTAACTATCCGGAATTTGGTTCTCGCGGAAAATTAGGTATGTATTTAGGTCCCGGATTTGTATTTGATACACCTTTGCAGGACGGGTCAACTGTTAAAATTTTACCTATTTTGAATAATAAAAGCGGTATTGGTTTTGGGGGATTGTTAAAATACCGAAGTGCCACAAACTATACTGATTTGGGCTACGGATCTTCTGCAGATATATTTATGATGAAAGGTAAACAATACTTTGATGATAAATTATATATGCAGTACGGTGTTAATTCATATATGGATGAATGGTTCTTCGGACCGAGAATGCCGAAGTATATGGCCGAATTAGTATATAAAGACAGAACTATTGTTCCTTCCACCATTCATGACGGTTTGGATTTGACATTTAGTCATCGTTTCGGAATTGGTTATATGCAGAATAACGATGCAAACAGACATGGTGAAAATATTCCTCCTGCTGATATTGGAACGTTAAGAACTAGATATATGGCAGAAGTAAGCCAGTCATTGTTTAAATATCATGATAAAGAGCATCTAAGATATTTGGATTTGGCTTTTGTTATGCAGGGAAGCGCCGCTTTATACGGAACAGGTGATACTCAATTTGTAGGGAGATTAGGTCCCAGAGTGCATACCCAATATAAGTACTGGATGCAGGATATCGGTTTTTTTGCAACTGCATATCAGGATGGTACTCCTATGCAGATGTATGATATGTACAGATACGGACATGCAAGCGTTTATTTAAGAGAGGCACTGCGTGTACACAAATATGTTACTCTTGCCTGGTCAGGAACTTTAACTCTTACAGGTGATTCTCCGAATGGTGAAATGTTTCAGGAAAATTCATTTATTATCGCTTTAGGGCCTGATGATTTTAAGATTAATTTCGGTTATGACTGGGTGCGCCGTCAGACTTATTTTGCTTTTGTAATTGCGATGGATACGAAAGGTTCTTCTCTTGAATTTGATAAAATGGTTATTAAAAATCCGGATAGACTGGCAAGAAGCGACAAAGAAGAGCCTCAATTGAAAGTCTTTGATGAAGAAAACCAAACATCAAAAGCAAATTCTGCTAAAAAAATGATGTATGCAGAAGTTATAGAGTTAGAAGATCCTGATAAGGAATCAATATAAATGAGTAAATTAAAACATCTTAAATCAGAATTAATAGAATATGGAAAACTTGCGGGGATAAAGAATTTTACTCCAGGATATTCTGGGAACCTGTCTGCAAGATACGATGATAAAATCCTTATAACATCTAGCGGTTCTGCAAACGGGTATTTGTCAGAAGATGAGCTTATTGTTATGGATTTTGACGGAAATCTTGTTGAAGGAAATAAAAAACCTTCATCTGAAAAAATGCTGCATGTTGAATTTTATAAACAAAGACCTGATGTAAATTACATAATCCATGTTCACGCTCCTTATCTGAGTTCTTTTGCGTGTTGCAGAATTCCGTTGGATGAACCTGTTATGGCAGAAAATGTGTTTTATTTCGGACAGATTCCGTTGGCAGATTATGGCCTGCCTTCATCAATGGATCTAGTTGAAAAAACTGCAAAGTATTTTAAGGATTATGATGCTGTTTTGATGGCAAATCACGGTTTTATTGTCGGCGATAAAACTTTAAAAGACGCATTTTTAAAGCTTGAATTGGCGGAATCTTATGCTCAGGTTGTTTTCAATACAAAGATGCTCGGCGGAGCAAAACTTTTTACCGAAAAAGAAGTTGATGAGATAAACGCCTTGAAAAGATAATAGTTGTGATATAATAAATTTTAGAAAAAGAGGAAAATAAAAGTGTCATTAATGTTGGAAAATAAACAGGGATTGATAGCAGGCGACGGAACATTGCCGGTTAAAATGGCTCAGTATGCAAAAGAAAACGGTTTTGAAGTCGTATGTATCTCCCTTGCTAAAGATAATTTAAGACAGTTAAAAAAATACTGTTCAAAAGTTTACTCCTGTCATCCCGGCGAAGTTAACAGGATAGAACAAATATTAAAGGATGAAGAGATAAAACAGGCTACATTTCTCGGAAAAGTTCATAAACGTGTTTTGCTGCAGCTTCACAAATTTGATAAGCGTGCGATTGAACTTTTGCAGGAAGCTCAAAGGCTTAACGACGATCAAGTTATGCTTTTAATTGTAAAAGAGTTTGAAAAAGCCGGTATTACTGTTTTGGATCAGACTATTTTTATAAAAAATCTTATGATACCTTCAGGTGTTTTAGGCAAAATTAAACCGACAGAAGCGCAGATGGAAGATGTTAACTACGGTTTCTGGCTTGCAAAAGAGATGGGAAAAATTGATGTGGGCCAGTCTGTTGTAATTAAAGATAAAATGATTATGGCGGTTGAGGCTATAGAGGGCACTGATATGTGTATCAAACGCGGTTCAAAGTTAGCCAAGAAAAACGCTGTTGTAGTAAAAGTTGCTAAACCATCGCAGGACAAGCGCTTTGATATTCCGGCAATAGGTCTGAGAACTTTAAAAACTATGAAAAAATACAAAGCAGACTTAATTGCAGTAGAAGCAAATGAAACTATCATTGTCGATCAGGAAAAAGTTATTCAATTTGCGGATGAAAACAATATTGTAATAATGGCAGTATGAAAAAGATTTTTATAGTTACAGGCGAATACTCAGGCGACATACATGCATCTCATGTTGTTAATGCTTTACGTTCAATTAACCCTGATATTGAAATAGAAGGAGTCGGCGGAGAGAACTTGAAATCAGCGGGAGTAAAGCTGTTTTCTGATCAGAAAAAGATGGGTGCAGTTGGTTTGTCACCCTCAATTATATTTAACCATTTTGTCCTTGGAAAAAAGGTTGTAGACTATTTGACTAAAGAATACAAGCCTGACCTGGTTCTTTTAATAGACTACGGTGCATTTAATTTAAGCATATCAAGGTTTTTAAAAAAAGCGGGAATAAAGGTTTTTTATTATATCCCGCCTCAAGTCTGGGCGAGCAGAAAATGGCGGATTAATACAATTAAGAAAAATATTGACGAAGTTTTGTGTATTTTCCCTTTTGAAAAAACTCTGTATGAAAAATATGGCATAAAAACTCATTATTGCGGTCACCCTCTTGTGTCGCAGCTGCCGCAAAAGGCTGATAAAAAAGAGTTTTTTGAAAAACACGGGCTTGATGTAAATAAAAAACTTGTATCAATTTTCCCGGGTTCAAGAAAATTTGAACTAAAGTATTTGATGCAGACTTTCATTAAATCTGCAGAAAATCTTCAAAAAAAACATCCTGATTTGCAGTTTTGTATATCTCATGCTCCAAATCTGTCTGATGATTTGTATAACAAATTTTTAACAAAATGCGGGTGTAATTTTAAAGTTATAAAAGGCGAAAATCAGGCGCTTTTGAGTGTATCAGATGCTTTAATATTGGCATCCGGCACGGTTGCTCTTGAGGCTTGTTTGTATCAAACACCTATGATAATAGCATATCGCGGCCCATGGTTATTTTACCTGATTTATTTGCTCGTGAGATGTATAAAGCGTGTTTCGCTTCCTAATATAATTGCCGATAAATCTATTGTGCCTGAACTTCTTATGGCGGATGTTAATGTACAAAAAATCTCTTATGAGATAGAAAAACTTCTTTTTAATGAAGAATATAGAGCGAAAAATATTCAGGAATTAGGGGATGTAAAATCGCTTTTATCTGACAAGAACTCTTCTCAAGAGGCTGCAAAGGTTATAGCACAGGCGCTTTCGAATTAACAATATGTAATAAACTAGCAATTTTTGGCTTTATAAAACGTTTATAAATACAGGTAGTAAAGTTAAAGTTTAAAAATTTATGATTAATCAGGTAGCTAGCGTAAATAATGCGTACAACAACCCGTTTAAGGATTTTAAACAGCCGCAAAACGGGTATTATATGAGTGCGCCTTATGCTGAACAGGTTAATGAGAAGAAGAGCCATACGCTTGGTAAAACTCTTGCAATATCTGCATTAGTCATTGGTTTTGGTGCACTTGCTATTTTGAGCGGCGGTGCAAACAAAGGTGTTGCAAAACTTTTAAATAAATGGAAAACCCAGTTGGAAAAGAAAGTTGCCCATGGTACAAAATTTGAGGATTTATTTACATTTTTACTTAATAAAATAAGAGGTTTTCAGGCAAAAACGGAGAGCATTAACAACTTTACTACCTTAAAAGATGTTGCGTTTCAAAGGTTGATGTGGGGCAAAAACGGCGAACGTAAATTTACACGCAGAATACATCAATCAATTACCAATTTCTTTGACAGAATTAGCAGAAAAACTGTAAATAGCTATTATAACAAGGCAAGTACAAAATTTTCAGAACTGTCAGACCATTTTGCGGTCATAAATGCAAGAATAAAACTTGAGCACCCTAATGATCCGGAAATTGCAAAGGCTCTGGATGAGATTTCAAGTCGGATGAAATTAGTCAACCAAAATTTTGAAAAAGGTTTTGGGCTTAATGCGCGCAATGAGAGATATTTAGAAATTCAGAAATCCTGTGACGGATTGTTCGACTTTTTCTGGGATGCAAGTATAAGTGATGTAAGAAATTTCAAATCCAAAAATATGTACAATTCGTTTATTGCGGAAGATTATTTAATTCCTGCAAAGCGCAAACTGTCAAATAAAACAGGCTTATTAAGACAGGCATTTACCCATGATATAAATGACAATTATAAAGCTACAATTAAAGCAATTTCTAATATTCAGGAATTTGTAAATCCGGCTGATACGTCAACCAATGATGTATTGCGTAGCCTGAGGACTAATCTTGAAAAATATAAAAAATTATCAGGTAAAAACGAAATATCTGAAAGAAATGCTTTAAATAGAACAATTGTTTCTGATCTGAAAAATTTATCAGAGAAGTTTAAGGCTTCATCAGGCAAATATAACTACAGTGCGGAATCTGTTGACTCTATCTCTAAATATATTGCTGAAGTTGAAGATATAATATCGCAGACAGACAAAGGACAACTTCAGGAAATTTTGACAATTTATAAGCGTCTTCTTCCAAGAAAAGAATATTTGAGATTGCGTTCTCAGGTTGAAGGTGCTGTGAAATCTTTGGATAAGGCTATAGATATAGAAACAAATCAATATGTAGACAAAGCTCGAGATTTAAAACTCGGATCAGCTCCGACAGATGTTTTATCTGTTCTAGGCACGGTTGGTACGGTCGGTTACTTCCTGAACAAATCTGAAAATAAGGATGAAAAATATTCAGTTGCAATAAAATACGGCATACCTGCAATAGGCGCAATAGCAACATCTTTATACTGTACAGCAAGACTTGTTGCGGGAGGCAAAGCGCTTCTTTTCGGTTTGGTATCAGGCTGGCTTATGAATAAAGCAGGTGTTATGGTTGACGATGCGCGCAAAAAATATTCATTAGATATTTCATTAACAAACAAAAACCTTGTAAAATCTCAACCGGACAAAGTATAACATTTTTTGCTGTTTTTGTTAAAATTTTTGTATGAAAAAGACTAAAGAAACAATCAAATATAAACTTGAACAGCGAGAGATAGACAATTTATCTGAATTTGCGACGAAAAGCAGATTTACAAAAGGCAGGAAACGAGAAGAAGAACCTTGTAATCTGCGTACAGAATTTCAGCGCGACAGAGATAGGATTTTGCATTCCAAAGCTTTTAGAAGGTTAAAACATAAAACGCAGGTGTTTTTATCTCCTTTTGACGACCATTTCAGAACGCGTTTAACCCATACTCTTGAGGTTTCTCAGATAGGAAGAACAATTGCAAGGGCTCTTGATTTGAATGAAGACCTTGTTGAAGCAATAGCACTCGGCCATGATTTGGGACACACTCCTTTCGGACATTGCGGTGAAGGTGTTTTGAATGAACTTGTAAAAGGCGGATTTCACCATAATATTCAAAGCGTAAGGGTTGTTGAAGTTTTAGAGGATTTAAACCTTTGCAGAGAAACAATTGACGGTATTTTAACACATACGTGGGGTTATACCCCCAAAACTCCTGAGGCGCAGATTGTTCAGCTTGCAGATAAAGTTGCTTATATAAATCATGATATTGAAGATTCTATCCGTGCGGGGATAATTGTAGAGAGTGATTTGCCGAAAGATTGCATTAAATATTTTTCGTCAATCCAAAGTAAAAGATTAAATAAAATGATTAATGAAATTGTAACGAATTCTATCGGAAAACCCGTTGTTGCAATGAGCGAGGAAGGTTGGCATTATACAACTAAACTCAGGGAATGGATGTTTGATAACGTATATGTTGATTCTCCTGCAAAATTAGAAGAAAAGAAAGCAAGAAATGTAATAAGGGAATTGTTTTTTCTTTATACTGATATGCTAAAGCCGTTGTGTGAGGAAAATAAAATAGAAAGGATTGTAACCGATTATATTTCCGGCATGACTGACAGGTATGCAATAGAAAAATACAAAGAGAACTTTATTCCTGAAGGTTTTCATTCTGATAAAAAAGATGATTATCTGTTTAAACTTGCAAAAATAATAAATTAAAATTATAATATTTTTATGAAAGATACAGTCCAATTGCTTGGATATAATATAAATACATTTGATTTTGAAAGTGCTGTTGAATATGCGAATTCAATATCGGGACAGGTTGTTACTATAAATCCTGAAATGATGAGTAATCCGGATATGAAAGAGATAGTTAATTCTGCAGAACTTGTTATTCCTGATGGAATTGGAGTTCAATTGGGATTAATGATATGTGGTCATAAAGTAAAGCGTATTGCGGGAATTGAGTTTGCTCACAGAATGCTTGAGGAAGCTGAAAAAAACAGCCAATCGGTTGCTCTTATAGGTGCAAAACCGGAAGTAATTGAAAAAGCAAAAGAGAATATTCAAAAAGAGTTTTCAAATCTCTATATAACTTATGTTCAGGACGGTTATTTTTCAGATACGGAAAGAGTTTTGAATGATATAAAAATAAGACAGCCGCGTCTTGTCTTGTGTGCTCTTGGTTCTCCAAAGCAGGAAATGTTTATTTCTCAGGCTAAAAAGCTTCTTCCTGATTCATTATTTATAGGAGTCGGAGGAAGTTTTGATGTTTGGTCGGGAATGGTTAAGCGTGCGCCGAAAATATATCAGACGCTTTGTCTTGAATGGCTTTACAGAACGATAAAAGAACCTCAGAGGTTTAAAAGAATTTTCCCTACATTGCCATTGTTTGTTTTAAGAGTTTTGAAGGAACGTTTTGTTCCAAAGGGAGTTTAATATGCTAACTGATATTGAAGTACTGAAACTTGAAAATTTGTGTAAAGAAAACAGATTGAATGTTGTTAAAATGGTTTACAACGCTCAATCCGGACATATTGGCGGAGCTTTGTCTGCGGTCGAAATTATGACTGTTCTTTACCACAAATGTATGAATACCTGCCCTAAATGGACAAAAGACAAAAATTTTCAAAACCGTGACAGATTTGTTCTGTCTAAAGGTCATGCATCCTCTATATTGTACTCCGTTTTATCTCAGCTCGGTTATTTCCCTAAAGAAGAACTTATGACTTTCAGGCTTTTTGGGTCGCGTTTGCAGGGACATCCTGTGCCGATTTGCCCAGGCGTAGATGTTGCAACAGGTTCTTTAGGACAGGGACTTTCTATTGCCTGCGGCATGGCAATGGGGCTAAGGCTTGATAAAAATCCCGCTCATGTTTTCTGTCTTTTAGGTGATGGAGAGTTGCAGGAAGGCAGTGTGTGGGAAGCATTTATGCACGCAACGCATGAAAAACTCAATAACTTAATCGCAATTATTGATAGAAACAGGCTTCAAATTGACGGCTGTACTGAAGTTGTAAAATCTCTGGATCCTTTGTCTGATAAATTGAGAGCATTTAACTGGGATGTTTCAGAGATTGATGGGCATGATATTAGAGAAATTTACGAAACTATAGAAAAAGCTAAAAAATCAGATAAGCCTGCGGTGATTATAGCTAATACGATAAAAGGCAAAGGTGTCAGTTTTATGGAAAACAACGCGGGCTGGCACGGAAAAGCTCCGAATAAAGAGGATTTTGAAAGAGCGTTGAAGGAATTGGAATAACTTCATTATAATAGCTTCTAAATAGTTTTTTAGCAATGAATGTTTTATTAAAATTAATATTTATTAAAATAGGGCTTCCCAAACTCAAAATAATCTGTTATAATGTAAATTGTGATATTAAGAGTAAATTTTTGGGGGTTGAATGATTAAGAAACATTCTATTTTCAAAGCATATACTTTGGCAGAGATTGTCATAGTAATGCTGATTATTTCGGTAGTCGTCGCCGTAACAATCGGTGTAACAAAGAAGAAACTAGAATCGACTGTATCTTACAGTTACTATTCGGCTTATGAGTCATTAAGGAATGTATCCCGTGCCTTGTTGACGGATTTCAGAGCAGATAATGAAAAATATCAGGCAACAGCAAATCCAATGGAGCGCCTTGCAAAAGCATCTGGGCATAACAGTTATATGGCTTTACTCAATAGTCTTTGGACACAGAAGGCTTATGCAAGATGTTGGAATTCTTGCGCAAATCCGCCTCTTTGTACAAAATATCAACAAATTTGCGATGATTACGGCGGAGGATTTGAGACCGTTGATCCTGTTACGCCTGTCACTCCTGTCACTCCTGGTTTAGAAGGCCCTCTGATTGATGTTAGACCTCAGTATTGTTATAACGAGTCAGCATTACGTTCTAAATGTGAAGGGAGCGGAGGTACCTGGAGTCATACTGCCTGTACATGTGAGATGCCTTCGCATCCAGAAGAAGGAGAAAGCTGTCTGCTTGCAGATAGTTTAGCTTGTACCAATAACGGTGGGGATTTCAATTGGCGCACTTGTGAATGTACTAAACCCTCTAATGATGATAAACCATATTGTCCAAATGAACAGCTGAAAAAAACACAATGTGTATTTCAAGGTGGTACCTGGAAAAGTGAATCTTGTTTTTGTGACATGCCCACAGAGCCTGTCCCCGAGCCGGAGGTTTGTCCAATCACAGAATGTCCGAGTGGTCAGCACTTGGTTGATGCAGATAAATCCACATGTAAATGCGTAGCAGACGAGCCCTCAGAACCCGACGAGCCGGCATCTGTTTGTAATCCTGGCGACACTCCTCCGGCCTGCGGTCAACAGTGCGTAGACGGTCAATGGCAAGCAATTCCAGGCTTTAGCCAAACTTGCAGCGACACACAGGAATGGCGTGATTTACCTGATTGTAAATGCGTCCCAATCGCGCGCAGCTT
>CALUYN010000004.1 GCA_944325025.1 Candidatus Gastranaerophilales bacterium
GCGGAATCGGTAGACGCGTCGGACTTAAAATCCGGTTGGAGTTAAATCCAGTGCCAGTTCAAGTCTGGCCCAGGGCAAACTTAAAAGAACTCATTAATGAGTTCTTTTTTATTGTGTAAAAATAAAGATAAGCGTAAAATAGTTGACTATTAGATTTTGTTAAGAAATATAAATAAAATTTAATAGAAAAGCAATTTTAAATATCCTATATACTTTATATATATGAGAGTATATAATTTAGGATAATTATGACAAACGTATCAGGCACATCACAAAATAATAATTTTTTTAATAAAATTGGCCAGGCCTTTAAACGTGGTTGGAATAACGGTAACCTTGCCAAAGGTGTTACTGCATTAGGAGCAACAACTTTCACCGTAGGCATGACTGGTGCTATGATACATGACTTAAATAATAACAGCGGCTGCTGCAGAGGCGGCAGTATATTCTCCGGAATGTTTGGCGGAGGCTGTAATTATCCTGCCACTATGGGTATGCTTGGCGGCAGCTTATGGGGCATGGGCGGTATGCCAATGGGTATGGGAATGGGCATGCCAATGTCATTCACAGGTATGAGTATGGGTATGCCAGGAGTATCCTCAATGCCCGGTGCAACAAATATGGGATTTATGGGGCTAACAGGCGGCATGGATCCTTATGCATATGGGCAAATGTATATGCAGCAGATTATGGCTCAAAACCCTGGAACAACGACAACAGGCACAAGTACAGGTACAGTTGCAGGTGTAAAGAAACAAGATAATGAATACGCAGGCAAATGGGAAGAAGATCAATCCACAGAAGCCGGCAGCAAGTTTGATACAGCAACTAAAGAAATGATTGATAAGAATGGCAATGCTGTTGATGGTAAAGAATTTAAATTGTCTGAAGAAGGAAATAATAATAATATTGAAAAGTATAAAAACGACTTATTAGAACTTGCAAAATCTTACGCAGCGCATATGGAACAAAACGGAAAAGGTACTGTAAATCAAGAATTATCAATGCAAGAATTTGTTAAATTTGAATTATCAAAATTGCCTGAAAATGCGACAGCAGATGAAAGACAAGCAGCAGAAAACATGGCTAAAATAGCCTACGCAAGAATAGACTTAAATCAGGACGGCAAGGCTGACTATAAAGAAATTGCAGCAACAATGGCAACATTTGACAAAAATGCAGATGGGACATTGACTTCAACTGAATTAGCTGAAGCTTCTGATGCAATGACTGATGCTTCAAAAGCTGACTTCTCTAATACATTAATCAAAAATTACAAAAAATTATTTGGCAGCAGTGAGGAATAATTCATCACAATCAGACCAGTCAAAGGATTTAGACTTCGCAAATCTCAAAAGCTCTTCACTTTTGAGATTTTTTAGCTGTGAATAAATTTCATCAAAATTATCATGAGCATCCATTGAAATCATAGGGATTGATGCATCATTAGCCAATTTTTCTACTTTTATATCATAGTTTATTGCACATGTCTTAACCCCGCATTTTATAGCAGCCAAAAGTGCGTGAAATCGCATTCCAATCATATATTCAAGAGAAGAAATTCTGTTGATTATATCATCTGTTACGATTTCTGTTTTAATATCTGGATTAATACTATGAAGAATATCATCAAATTTTTTACAAAGTTCTAAATCCAGAGCTTCTTGCAATGAAAATATTTCTATTTTTCTGTCACTGAAATTCTTTGTTACAAACAAAGCTAATTTGTGCAAAAGATTGTAATTCATTGTTTTGAAATTTCTTAACTGAACGCCGACAGAATTTGAGTTTGATGCTCTTTTAATATCAAGAGAGTAGACCGGATCGCATACAAGTTTTGCGCTTACTCCGCATTTATTTAACAAGTTTAGGCTAGCCTCATCTCTTACAGTAACAAGAGAACACTGCTTCAATAAGTTCATGACAATAAACCTTGCAAATTTGTTGTACACAGGCCCTATACCCTGCGCAAAAATTATTACTTTTTTATTAAATAGAAGCCCTAGTGCAATTATTAATGAATAATAGACAAGGCTTTTTAAACTTGTAACATCCTGCAAAAGGCTTCCCCCGCCAGATATAAGGACATTTGAATTCTTTATTGATAAAATCACTTTTTTCAAATCAAAACTTTTGACTGAATTTACACCGTAAGTTTTTGAGGTAAATTCAGGATCAGAAGAAAATACAGTAATGTCCACGCCCAAATCTTTCAAATGTCTCGTTAAAACAGAAAGTATGGCTTCATCTCCAAAATTCTTAAAACCGTAATAACCGGATATAACAGCTTTAACCATTGTTACCTCTATAGACGGAGTAAACTTCTTCTTTGTACGGGATTGATTTTATTGCACCTATACCCTGTGCCTGCAAGCCCGCAAGAATTGAGGCAAATTTAGTCGCTTCAAGAGGTGTAAATCCATGAGTATATGCGTGCAAAAAACCGCCATTAAAAACGTCACCGGAACATGTTGTATCAATATAGTCAGAAGAATAAAATTCAGTAAATACAATATTTCCGTTATAGCCTGTATAATACCCTTTTCGTTCAATTGATTTTAAAACAACGATAGAAATTCCCATATCCCAAAGCTTTTTTATAGCATTTTCATAAGAATCAATTTCCAGAATATTAATAGCGTCATGCTTTGTATTCATAAACATTATATCAACATAAGAATTAATTCTTGAAAAAGCTTCTTTTGCATCGTCAGGAGTGGTCAGTTTTGAATAATAATTCGGGTCATAAGCTGTTGTAATTCCATTTTCTTTTGCAAGTTTAAAAGCATATTCAACGGCTTCATCAGCAGACGGCGAAAGCGACTGCGTAACTCCAGAGGCATAAATTACAGAAGCATTTTTTATATAATCTTCTTTTATATCATCAATAGAGAGTTTAGATGTGGCAATTTTTTTTCTGTAGTGAACAATTTCTTTCTCATCAAGGGACGGGCGGGCAATTATATAAAGGCCATTTGCCTCATTAGTCAATTTTACCTGAGAAATATCAAGACCTTCTGCTTCCCAACTGTCTAACAAAAAGTTTTTAAAAGGATCATCGCCTATTCTAGTAATAAAACCGACTTTTGAACCCATTCTTAATGCAGCAATAGCAGTGGATAGAGCATCACCGCCGTAACTTTTATAAAGACAACTTGCATCAGACAGTTTTGCATTAGTTGATAATTCTATTAAGCTTTCACCTATGGCGACAATGTCTAATTTTTCTTCCATATTTAACCTTTTAATTCTTTTAAAACTTTTTTAACTCTCTGTGTGATTTCACTCAATGAATAATTTTCGTAAAAGTCACGGCCTACACCTACAACCGCTGCGCCTGCATTTATATAAGACTTAATTTCATCAATTTTAACATTCCCTAAAGGCATAATGTTTAAAAAAGGCATGGGTCTTAACAAATCTTCAACATACATTGCTCCGCCCATAGCAGTAATCGGATAAATCTTAATAAGGGGAATTCTTGCTTTCCAAGCATTATATGCTTCATTAGCAGTAGAAGTTCCTGCAATATAAGGAATTTCTTTATCTTTTGAAATTTTAACAAGGTTCATCGAAAAAACAGGCGAAGATAAGATTTTTGCGCCTGATAAAATTGCCGCATCAGCCTGCATTGAAGTTATTACACCGCCTGCACAAACATAGGCTGATTTTGAAACTTCTTCTATAACTTTGTAAATTGAAGTATTTTCAACATTGATTTCTAATGCCTTAATCCCGCCTTCTATTAGCGCATTTGCAATATCAAGCGCCTGTTTAGGATCTCTTTTTCTTACTATAGGAAAAACTTTCTCCTCTGCCAAAAGTTTAATTAAATTTTCTGTCATAATCTATCCTTTTTCCGAAATTTATTATATCATAAAATAAAGGGATTATTTAAAATGAAATTATTTAAAGGTAAAGCGTTCTTTTTAAAAACAATATTATTTCATATATTTCTAGTTTTAATTATATCATTTGTTTCGTTGAATTTCTGGGAAAACCCTATTTACGACACAATAGTTAATTCGGCAAATGCAACTGTTACAGGTTCGGATGAAATTTCTCTGATAGTAATTGATGACAAATCTCTTGACAGTTACAGATGGCCATGGGCAAGGTCTTTGTATGGCGAAATTTTCGACTACCTGAATAAAACAAATGCAAAGGTTGTTGTTTTTGACTCAATTTTGAGAAGTCTTGACAAAGAAAGACCTGCCTCATCTGATAATTATTTTTTTGATGTAGTAAGCAGCACTCCAAACTTTATCGGCGGATATATGGCAATGACTTCCGAATATGAAAATCCGCAGGAAGGCGAAAATTACGATAATGAATTTCACAAAAAATTTGCCATTGACATATCCGACAAACGTACAAAAAATAACGCAAGATACAGTGTATACAAGAGTCTTACTATATTCCCGCAGGCTTACTTTAACGCACAACAACATGTCGGCTCAGTTAACCTTAATTTAAATCCTGTTGACGGCGTATTGCGCACTTCAAACGATTTAATCAGTTATAACGACAATTTTTATCCTTCTCTTGCGTTAAGCGCCTATCTGCTTGCGAATAAAACAGACAAGATTACTTTAACAAACAACCATATCATTGTGGATAAAACCGGTTTAAAAATTCCAGTTCTCAAACAAGCGGGAGATATAACCCACTACATAAAATATTACAAACTCCACGACAATTCAGCATATTCTCACAAAAATTATTCTGCAATTGACATAATTAATTCAAACAGACTTATAAAAGAGGGCAAAAAACCGATTGTAAACCCGTCAGAATTTGATAACAAAATAGTTCTTGTCGGAGCAAATGCACTAGGAGTGGAAGATGTTTTGGAAACTTCAATATCGCTGAGCCATCCCGGTGTTGACATACAAGCTACAATATTAAACAACTTTCTTGATAACGAATTCATGATAAAAATTTCTGCTCTGCCCAATTTTATAATTATCGTATTATTTACGGTTATAACGTTTGTTTTAATCCTTATGCTGCCATTTCTTGCATCATTACTTACTTTGATTGCCGGAGCAGTATTGTACATAGTATTTTGCGTATTTTGTTTTAAGCATAATGTGGCGCCTAATGTTATCACACCGCTTGCTGTACAGCTTAGTACAATGATATTCGGCTACTCATACAGATTTATTATTGAAGGCCGGAATAAGGAAAAAATTAAAAACGCAATGGGCAAGTATCTGTCGCAGGACATTATGAAAAACGTTGTCCAAAATATTGATGACATAAAACTAGGCGGGAAAAAAGCCAATGTAACTGTTTTGTTTGCTGACATCAGAGGCTTTACCAGCATGAGTGAAAAAATGACTGCAGAAGAAGTTTCCGTTATACTAAACGAGTATTTTTCAGAAATTGAACCAATTATTACAAAATACAACGGAGTCATAAATAAATTTATAGGTGATGCTGTTATGGCTATTTTCGGAGAACCGATACAGGATATAAACCATCCGCAAAATGCAGTTAAATGCGCCTGCGAAATGCTTAAAAAAGTTGATCAGCTTCAGGACAAATGGCTTTTTGAGGGCAAACCAAAAATTGAAATAGGAATAGGTATAAACACAGGCGAAGCGTTTGTCGGAAACATAGGCTCCGAAACACGTCTTGAATATACTGTAATCGGCGATATGGTAAATCTTGCAAGCAGAATTGAAAGTTACAACAAAGTATACAAAACTAATCTGCTTATAAGCAGTTCAACATATTCTTATGTAAGCGATATTGTTGATGTTATTAAAATTGCAGATGTCACAATTCGCGGCAAAGCAAAAAAAATGGATATCTATGAGGTTTTACGTTTAAGTGATTGAAAATCTTGAACAATTGAAAAAAGCCATAGAAATTGAAATTCAATATAAATTTATTGATATCCATGGCAAATCGCAGTCTTTTTCTTCATTTATCAAAAATGAAGCTAAAAAATACTATAAATTATCAAAAAAAAATCCCAAATGGTCGCTGCTTGCTGAAATATTTGAGCAATACCCGTTTGCAAATGTAAATGAACGAAGAAAAAGCATTGACAGACTTATTAAAGTCCTAAAATCAGAAACATCACCAAAGCCTCAGGAAAGTAAAAAAAATAATCCTCTAAAATCTGCTGCTGAAACAGATGTTATGTACATAAAAGGCGTAGGCCCCAAAATTGCTTACAAACTTAACAAACTAGGAATTTATACGGCTAAGGATTTAATGCTTTATTTTCCTAAAAAGCACATTGATTATTCATCAAGAACATTAATACGAAATTTAAAAGAAGGGGAAACTACAACAGTTTTCGGCTATATTACCTCTGTTTCGGCATTTAATACTAGAAACAAATTATCAGTTATTAAAGTTACTGTTGCTGATGAAAGCGGCAAAGTTGATTTAAGTTTTTTTCAGGCGAAATCAAATCAGTTTATGCTCCAAAGAATAAAATCCCAATTCCCTAAAAATGCAGGCATAATGATTTCCGGCAAAGTTAAACGCAGCAGCTATGATAACAAATTAACCTTTGACAAACCAAATTACTCAATAATGACCGGAGAATTTATTGAAGATAAAAATTCCAATCTTAACCTTGCAAGAATTGTTCCGATTTATACAGTTTGCGAAGATTTAAGCATAAAAGTTCTCAGGCGCGCAATATTTAATGCTATTGAAATGTATAAAAATGAAATAGAAAATATTGTTCCCGATTTTATTAGAGAAAAATATGGTATTTTAGACAAAAAAACTGCTGTTGAACAAATACATTTTCCAGAAAGTATGGAACTTCTTGAACAGTCTAGATTTTCACTAATTTTTGAAGAACTTTTTGTTATCCAGCTTAAACTTGCAAGAATAAGGGAAGAAAATGCTAACACCCACTCATCAATCGCCCTGAAAATAAAAACAGACGGCCTTGTAAGAAAATTTATTGACAATTTGCCCTTTGAACTCACCGGCGGTCAAAAAAAAGCAGTAAATGAAATTCTTAATGATTTGAACTCTGATGTTCCGATGGCAAGGCTGCTGCAAGGAGATGTCGGCAGCGGGAAAACTGTTGTTGCAACTATTATGCTGTTAGCAGGAGTAGAAAACGGCTATCAAGGTGCAATAATGGCTCCGACTGAAATTCTTGCGCAGCAGCACTACAACAATCTGATAAAATGGTTAACTCCTATGGGAATAAGTGTAGGCTTGTTTCTTGGAAGCCAGGGCAAAAGAGTCAGAGAAAAATTCCGCACTGACTTAAGAAACGGACAAATGAATATAGCAGTCGGAACCCATGCGCTTATTCAGGAAGGCGTTGATTTTAACAACCTCGGCGCTATTGTTGTCGACGAACAGCACAGATTTGGGGTAAAACAAAGAAATGTTCTAAAGAAAAAATCTCAAAATCCGCAAATGCTTACAATGACAGCAACACCAATACCAAGGACTCTTGCGCTCACCGTTCACGGCGATTTAGATTTAACAATAATAGATGAACTTCCAAAAGGCCGCAAACCAATTAAAACATCACTTGTAACCTCGCACAGAGGGGTTTATGAACTTATACAGCATGAAATCGAGCAAGGCCGGCAAGCATACGTTGTTTACCCATTAATAGAAGAGAGCGAAACACTCTCGGCAAAGGCTGCAACAATTGAGTCTGAACGCCTGCAAACAGAAGTATTCCCTCAATTTAAAATCGGTCTGCTCCATGGAAAACTTAAAAATGATGAAAAAGAGCAGGTTATGGAAGATTTTAAAAATAAAAAATATGATATTCTTGTTTCAACAACCGTTGTTGAAGTAGGAGTTGACGTTCCAAATGCCACTGTTATACTTATTGAAAATGCTGAACGCTTTGGCTTATCGCAGCTTCATCAGCTTAGAGGCCGTGTCGGACGAAGTGATTTGCAGTCATACTGCATACTTTATACAGCCTCAAAGTCACAGGAAACCCGCGAAAGATTAAATATTATGGCTCAGACAAACGACGGCTTTGTAATCGCTGAAAAGGATTTGCAGCTCAGAGGCCCTGGAGAATTTTTAGGAACAAGGCAAAGCGGCTTGCCTGATTTGATTATATCAGATATTGTGCGTGATGCTAAAATTCTTGAACTTGCGAGAAACGAAGCAATTGATTTTGTAAAAACAAAAAATATAAATAATTTTCCAACACTAAAAGAAGCTACATCAACAAACATTTTAGGCAGTCTTGATATTTAATTATCAAGGACTTATATCACGGTTTACACCGGATTTTACAAGGAGAGGGCTAGGGTGAGGTTTCTTTACACCCTCCCTGATTAGGGAGGGGAGAGGGTGAGCAACTGTCAGAAGAATTTGTAAAGTTTTGTTAATAAAAATTTGCCCAAAATAGCAATTATTTAAAGTGTATATACTTTATATATTTAAGAGTATAAAAATAAGGAGAATTACTATGTGGCCTCCAATGCGAAGGGATACTGTAATACACAATAACATAATACTTACGCCTCCAAGATTACCTCATCATCATTGTGGCGGAGGTTTTGGTAACTTATGGAATTGGACAGCAGGCTTTGCTATGGCTCAAAACATGATGAGTGGAATTTTTTCTGGATTCAGAATGCCGACATTTATGCCGACAATGCCTTATTATAGTTTTACAGGAACGCCTTACACTCCTGCAGCATATGGACAAACTGGTAATGCAATGTCTGCGGCAAGAACAACACTTGACAGCCTTGGTTTTACAAAAGAAGCAGGCTACAGCGTTTCTATGGGAGAAGACGGTAATTTAACTTACACTTACACAAACGGCTCAGAAACTATTACTGCAACAAATTTAAAAGAATTGCTTGATAAACAAGCAGCAGCGCGTGCAACTACGTCAACCAACTCAACAGGAACAGACGATGATGATGATGATTGGTTTATACCTGCAGGAGAAAATGGCGGCGACGATACTGCAGGAGTTGAAGGAACAGAGGATAATGGTGAAGCTGACACTCCTGATGCAGGTGCTGATCCAGGTGTTGAAGCTCACACTGCTTCAACCGGCTCTAGCAAATCACCACAAGGCTGGTACAGATCAAGTAGAGCATTAGATAACAAATTACATTTCGATGAAAATGAGTTGCGCGAACATAATGGTACAGGTACAGCAGTTGATTATGTATTTAGCAAAATGGGAGAAGTCATAACTTTTAGAAATTGCGATGAAAATAAACTGAAACAGGCACTTATCGACAAAAATCCAAGTGTATTCGACAAAAATGGGAATCTTAAAGAGAATGCTGATATAAGCAAACTTGATCTCCCAACAGTTGATTGGATAAATAAAAACTGCACTAAAACAAAAACACAGGGCGCACAAAACGGCAATACTGAACTTGCAAAAGCTGAGGTTTCAAATAACAGAGTTAGCATGAAATATGAATCTGGAAACTCAATTTATAAAGAGGGCGATGCCGATGATATTATGGATAAAGACGTAGTCTTTGTTATTGGTGATCATAAATATAAATTACTTTCAAAGGGCAAAGGTGAATACGTCGATTACTATCAGGTAACCAACGGACGACCTAATCATTTTAGAGATTTTAAATTAATTGACCCGAAGACAGGACGCTTCAATCCTAATATAGAAGAAGGATTATGGACTGATAGAGAATATTTCACTCTATGGTCAATTGATGGACCACAGGCACCACTTGCCGGAGCAAAAATTTCAAGAAATGAACAAGGCCAAGTAATACTAAGCAAAGGTGGCAAATTTGCTCTTATGGATGATGTTATGAGCATAAATGCACCATTGAAATAAAATATTATTAATATTTAACAGCACCTTAACAAGATTGTTAAGGTGCTGTTGCTTTATGTGAAATAGCAGCTTTATTTGGGTATATAAATAGTACTTCTTTCTTATATATATTTGTAAAGAAATGTAACAAACTAACAATATATAAGCAATTATTGAACAAGTATATACTTTATATATATAAGAGAGAATAAATAAGAGGAACTGACATGGGCTACTATGGCATTACAGGTTGGTCCGGAGGCGGTCGAAGACCGATAAACTACGGGCTGAAAGCCGGACAATTCAGAACAGGTAAATATAATGTATTCCAGAACAAAACTGTTATTAACAATAACATTTTTGCAGGCGGATACGGCGGATTTAATTACGGCTACTATGACCAACAATGTTGTGGCAGCGGCAGTTCCACTCCTAAATGGATGAACTGGATGATGGGCATCGGCCTTGGAACTTCCCTCCTAGGCGGTATATTCAGCTTGTTTGGAGGAGAAAAGACAGAAGGCGGCGGAGAAACACCTGAAGCTAAACCCGAAACGGATGAATTTGCATCAGCAAAAACACTATATCCTGATTGGAGATTTGCAAAAGAAGGCGACACTTATTATGCTGTAAAAGGAGAAACACAGCTTACAGGGACTTCTGTCAATGACTTGCTTGGTCAAATAGGACAAATTAATGATGAAGATGAAGAAACAGTGCCTAAACAACCGGCAGTTGTTGAACCGGAACCAAAAGCCCCAGAACAGCCGACTTTAACTGAGCTTGAAAATGCTTATCAACAAAACGCAGATGGTTATTCACCTGTCAAGTTTGATGGCGCAAATCTAAGCGATATATTTAAGAACTTAACCGGCGTATTTGATTACGGTGAAGGCATAGGCGACTTTGCTAATGCAAAAGCTGATTTAAACGGTAAAACATCCTTTAAAGAAGGAGATACAATTAAAATCGGCAACAAAGATTATACTATTATTAAATCAGAAGATGGATTTGTATATCTCAAGGATACTAAATCGACAAGAAATGGTGATCAGATTTATATCCTTGAAAAAACTCCTTCCGGAGGCTACCAGTTGTCACAGCGAAGCTTTACAAATACAACCGGTTACGGAAAAGCTGCCTGGTAAAACAAAAACTAATATTCAAATAAATAAACAACTTCCTTTCTTGGGGAGTTGTTTATTTATTTGCAACTTTTTGAAGAAAATGTATAATAATTTTATATAAGAAAGCAGGTAGGAAATGAAAAATTTAAAAGTTGCTATAGGCTCAGATCACGGCGGTTTTGAGTACAAAACAGACGTGATAGATTTTTTGAAATCAAAAAATATTGAATATATGGATATGGGTACTTACACTCAAGACTCTTGCGACTATCCTGTAATTGCCAGAAAGGTATGCGAAAAAATACTTTCAGGCGATGCAGACAGAGGTATACTAATTTGCGGTACAGGTATAGGAATGTCTATTGCCGCTAATAAAATTAAAGGTATAAGAGCATCTGTATGCGGAGATACATTCTCTGCCAGGGCAACAAGAGCACACAACAACTCGAATGTTTTATGCCTTGGCCAAAGGGTTATCGGAAAATCTCTGGCACTTGATATAGTTGACATGTGGCTCAAAACTGATTTTGAAGGCGGAAGGCACCAAAGAAGAATTGATATGATTGAATCTTAGTCGATAAGACGCTAGGACGGTAAGTCTTTTTAAGTGAAGAGTGAAGCGTGAAACGTGAAGAGCTGATTTCTTCCTTCTCCCCTGTGCGAAGCGAAGGATCGCATTAACGCCGCGATTATGCGATTGCGGCTCAAGTCCGCAATGACGAATAGCGCAGAACTCTCACGATTACATGACAAATGTTGACATGAATTGTCTAACATATCTACGTGCGTAGCACCCTCCCTGATTAGGGAGGGGGAAATAAGATTGCAGCCGTTTAAAAATATTAATTCTTGCAGGTCAAAAGACTTTGTGATATAATTATTAGACACGTAAATTAAAAGGAAAAATTATGACAGAAGAATTAGACTCTAAAAAACTTGCCTGTGTAATAGCTCGCATTCTTGATGATAAATTAGGTAAAAATATTACCATACTCAATATAAGCAACGTTTCTTCACTTGCTGACTACTTTGTTATAGTTACTGGTGACTCAACCCCGCAGGTTAAAGCGTTAATGAACGAAACAAAAGATAAAATTAAAGAAATCTTTGCACGTACGCCATTGAGAGTTGAAAACGACGCAAGAAACCGTTGGAACCTGCTTGATTACGGAGATGTAGTCGTTCATATTCTGCATAAGGAAGAGCGGGAAACCTATGCTATCGAAAAATTCTGGAGCAACGCTTTCAGCATAAATGAAGATGAATGGCGCGAAATCTCCAAAGAATATTCAAAGTTTTAATAACGTAATCGGCTCCGCTAAAAATACGGAGCTTTTTCTTTGTTAAAAACTAAAGAGAATAAGCTCTATCTATGAATGAAACGAAGAATCGCATTATTTTCTTCCCTCTCTTGGGAGAGGGAGTGAGGGAGAGGGTAAATTGTATTGTAACTATTATGCGATTGCGGATCAAGTTCGCAATGACAGGATTACTTATTAATAAGTTCTCTGTTACATTTCTAAATAGTATTGCAATATGCGGGAAATATTGTACAATAGAAGCAGTTATATTGTAAAAAGAGAGAAAAGCAGGTTAATATGAGCGATACAGAAAAACAAATTAACGAATTAATAATGGAAATGGCTAAAGATCCGCAAAATATTGAAAATTACCACAAACTTGCGGAACTATACTTGAAACTGGAAGATTATGACAAAGTTATGTCGGTTCTTGAAAGCCTTTTAACCATTAAACCAGATGATGTTCAGGCATTGGTAGGTATGGGTACAATGTGGTTTTATGAAAAAGATTTCAGAAAATCGCTTTCATATTACAACAGAGCGCTTGAAGTTAACCCTAAAAATTTCCTTATTTACTATAATATGGGGAATGTTTTTGCTGAATGGAAAAATTTTTCAAAAGCTCTTTTCTATTACAACCGTGCAATTGACTTAAATTCAACAAATCCTGAAATTTATAATGCTATTGCTTTACTTTATCAGGACAATGAAGATTACGTAGAATCAAAAGCTTACTATGAAAAAGCTCTTTCTCTTGACCCTGAAAATATTACAGCACTTGTTGATATGGGTAACGTTTGCTTTAAATTGTTTGATTATGAAACAGCTTTAGAGTTGTATAAAAAAGTTTTTGCACTCAATCCTGACAACAAAATAGTTGCAATATGTATCGGTAATACTCTTACTATTATGAGAGAAAGAGAAAAAGCTTACAACTATTTTGAAAAAGCATTAAAAATGGAAGGCGATAACTACAAAGCTTACATCTGTTATGCAATTGCTCTTTCTGAATTTGGCGAATATGATATGGCTGTCGAAATGTACAAGCGTGCTGAAAATGTTCAACCTAAAGAAATTGATGCACAAGTTCTTCTCGCAAATTTATACACAAACTTTAATCATCTCGATTTAGCTATGGATTTGTATAAAGAAGCTATAAGGTTAAAACCGAATAGTGCAGAAACTTACATGCTGCTCGGCAACGCACACTATCTTAAAGGCGAAATAGAACAATCAATAGGCTCCTACCGTTCTTCAATAAATATTTCACCGGAAAATGACGAATACAGACTTGTTTATACACAGGTGCTTGATGAATATATTGATAAAAAAAGAAACGGAGAGCCTGTATAATGAAAGATAATAGCTCACCATACATATTAGAAAGACTTGTTGCAGGTTTTTCATACCTTACAATGGGTATGGCAGGTTTTATATGGCTTATTATAAGCTTATTTACAAAAGCAGGCTTAAAACCATTTTTACAATACCACATATTTCAATCAATTTTTATTTCACTTGCTTTTGCAGTTCTTTCTATTTTGGTTGGATGGCTCTCAAACATAATGAGTTTTATTCCTTTTATTAACAAACTTGTGGCACAAGTAACATTTTTACTCAATATGCCGCTGTTATTTGATTACTCCTTAATCCAGACAGTTATATATCTTTTGCTGATTTATCTTGCGGTTATGGCATTTGCAGGCAAATACAGCTATATCCCGTGGATTTCGGACATAATTGACCAAAATGTTTCAAGATAAATAAAAACCCTGCAAAAGATGCAGGGAGCATGTGCACTAATGAAAAGATTATGAATTATGATATTAAGATTCTGCTGTTCTTGCTAAAATAATCGCGTTAGAAAGCGGTATTCCTCCTCTCATTTGCGGTTTATTTACAATTTGTCCGTTTACATACATAACAGTCGAGCCGCCGCCGTCAAGGTTTATAGCACCTATGCAGCCTGACGATTTCATAAAATTTGCAAGTTCCATCAAAGTCATACCGATAGAACTTCCTTCACGGCCGTCAACAGCGACAAGAATTAAGTTGTTATCTGATGTATAACCTATAGCGCTTCTCGGGTTTCTGCCGCCTATTGCACCGAGTTTCTGGGCAGTCATATCAACATAAACTTCTCCGTCTTTTACAAGATAAGGCCCGCCGCTTATTATATGTTTTACACCTTTCCATTCAGGAGTTGTTTTAATTGATAATTTAACATCTTTTTTATTCAATAAAGCATAGAGTTTGCTTTTTGGGCCTGAAATAACATAGCCGTTTTGCGGGATTTCAAGTGCGTTTGCCGAAGCTTTAACGATTTTATCATCTACAACCTGTAAACCAACGCCGTATTTAGGAGCAGCAGGGGAATATTTTCCCCATTCAGGTGTATAAACAAGAACATGAGTCGAAAGCATTCTTGGCTGATTAATATTATCAAGTTTTACTGTAGTGCCGCTGCCTTTTATTTCAGCATCCAATTGAACTCTTGCGACATCAAAACCATCCTCAAAAATTCCCATTGCAACTCTGTCATAAACAGGACCGGTGTATAACTTTTCATCTATCATAAGAGTTCCTAAAGGCACTCCTGTCTGAAATTTAAAATAAGTACCGTTTAAAGCAACCAGAGCGTCGTTATTTTTTGCAATTGTAGTAATTGTCCTTCTGCTTTTTAAATTAGTTTCAGAAGAAAGAGCAGGAGTTAATTCCAAATTTTTTGCAAGCCCCATATCGACTTGAACTAAATTAATTCTTACAGGTCTGCCGCCGTAATATTTTGTCATTTTAATGTGTTTAACACCTTCTGCAACATCAGTAATTATTGCCTTTGGATATTGTATACGAATTTTTTCATCAAAGTTCTTTTTTCTGATTTCTGGATTTATACGGTCAAACAGTTTTACCTTAACTTCACTTTTATCAAAGTCAGGTGCTGTCACCTTTGCGACCTTCATGCTGCTTGCGTGGATAGGCAACAGCGCCTGACACAAAACTAAAATCCCGATTATAGTCACATTAATTGTAACTTCAGTTAATTTTCTCAGCTCATAATTTTCAGCAAAATACAACGTATCCATAATGTCACCTCTATATATTGGAGTAACCGGATACCTTTTTTATTTGTGAGTGGGGTGGGGAATAACACTCAGAGAAGGACTGTTTTTGCTGTTTAGGGGTGTTATTTCTTTTTCTTTTTGTGCGACGCCCCTAAATAGGAACGCCCCTCTACTACTATTGTAACATATTTTAACAAAAAGCTCAATACTGCACCCCTCAAGAGTTGTAAAGAATTTACAAAACTAAATAAGGTACAATTTACACTTTCTTATAGATAAAGTTTAATAATTTTAGCAGCTTCCTCAGAAGGCATTTCAACGTCAACTGAATTTATCTCTGAAGTTTTATTTGAAGCACGTTTTAAATCAAAATTTAAAAATGATCTTCCGTTAAAATCACCGTTACTTAGTGTTAATCTGGCTTCTTTGCCGAGTACTTTTTCTTGAATAAATACGTTTACTTCACCTGCTCTTGAGCCGTAAATTTTTAAATTATTATTTGTTTTCATCTGATAAATGCCTAACTTTGAAAAAGCTGTATCTACAACTTCTGAAATTAAACGCTGAGCATTATTACCGGAAAAAGAAACAACATCACTATTCAACCCCTTGTTTAATGTTGAATAACTGTTATTTGTTTTTTGAGCTGAAAAATTTGAGTTTGCAAACGCAAACGATACCATCGGGGTAGATGTAATTTTTGTAATCATAATTTTAATATCCTTCTTTTGTTTATTTAATACATTGAATATTAAACTTCAAATGACAGAGCATGTCAAACAATTAATCAACATCCACCGGCTCTCTAAGGATTTTTTCAATTGCTTCCCTAGCAGTAAAAACAAGAGGCTCCGGCACATTTGAAATTGTTGTAAATTGTCTTAAAACATCCACAACTCTTTTAAATGACCGAACAATATCGCCTTCTCCCATATCTATCTGCTCAGTTATTGCTTCCCATTCTGCACCTTCAACCCAGAGTTCAATTAAAGAGCTGAAATAAGGATTGATATACATAGGAGCCTCAACCATGTAACGATTTTGGACTTTTTCAACTTTTCTTCTAATATTTCTTATTAAATTCAAAGTTTTTCTAACCGGCTCAGAGATTGGAAGATAAGGAATATCAATTCTCAAATCTTCTGTTGTGATTGCGCAGACGACAGCAGCAAGCTGTGCAGGCGTAAGATTTTCTAGAATATTTGAAAATATAATTTCTGCGATAAATAATTCATTTTCAGAACGAATTTGAGAAGTTATAACACCGCGTTCAGTCGGATAATCATCTTTTAAATATCCCATATCAATTAAAACACTTCTGTGTGCGAGGAATTTATTCCAGAAAATATCTCTCTGCCGCTCTATTTCTTTATCAAGCTTTTTCAACCGAATTGCAAATCTCGAAAGCACTTCAACATTTTTAGAATGTTTTTTATAAAGTTTACAGTTATCACAAGGGTAGTTGTGCATTTTATGGAGCAGCGCTTTTGTTTCTTTTCCGAATTGAACAGCTTCCGGAGGCAGTGGTCTGTTTTTTGCCCGTTCCTGCTTACAGATTTTTTTGTAGGTTTGCCTGTTCTGCACATAAATATGGCGCAATTTATCATACTCAAAAAGTTCGCTGTCAGAAAGTTTTGACGGGCAGATAAAATTTCGTTCTGAAATTTCATTTTGCATTTGTTCCTTTGCCTTTAAAAGCGGCTGCAGACGAGAACCTGCTGAGAAATATCCAAAACTTTTTAATATAAGTTCTTTTGCTTCCTCAAGGCTAAAACGCTGAAGCAAATTCAATACCATTGAATAAGAAGGAGAAAATCTGCTCTCAAGTGGATTTGCATCGCTCAAGACAAGTTCTGCAACTTCCTCCGGGCTCTGAAACTGAGTTCCTACAATAACGACATACCCAACTTCATCCATTCCTCGTCTGCCGGCACGCCCTGACATTTGTAAAAATTCACTTGCAGTAAGCATTCTATGCCCGCTGTCGGTTCGTTTACTTGTTGAACTAATTACAGTAGAACGCGCAGGCATGTTAATACCTGCAGCAAGAGTTTCTGTCGCAAATACTACTTTAATAAGACCTTTTTGAAAGAGTTTTTCTACAAGATTTTTCCATGCAGGCAATAACCCGGCATGATGAGATGCAACTCCGCAATAAAGATAATCAAGATGTTTATTGTTGTATAAATGCGGATTTTCAGCAATATATTCATCAACAAACTGTTTTATCTGAGCCTGTTCACCTTTTGTAACAAGATCTAATGATGCGCATTTTTCCATCTGCTCATCACATTTTTTTCTGGAAAAAGTAAAATATATTGCAGGCAGCATGTCATTTTCTTGAAGATTTCGTACAATATCTTTAACAAATGAACGCTTATTTTGTAACTTCTTCCCGAACAAACGTTTTTCAGGGCGGATTTTTTTATTTAGCTGACCGCTAGGAGTCAGCAGAGGCAGTAATTTAGACGGCTGAGAACTGTCAAAATAGTAAAATCTTAAAGGCACAGGTCTGAAATCAGTATCAACAAGTTCTGTTTTTGAGTGTACTGTATTTATCCAGTCTGTAAGCTCATCCGCATTAGCAACAGTTGCAGAAAGCGCAATGATTTGAACATTTGTCGGACAGTAAATAATACTTTCTTCCCAAACAGTTCCGCGCTGTTCATCGTTCATATAATGGACTTCATCTAATACAACATATCGTACGTCTTTTAAATTATCGGCAACAGCGCCAAAATTAGTACCATACAGCATATTTCTAAAAACTTCAGTTGTCATGACAACAATTTGAGCATTTCTGTTAATTGATGTATCCCCGGTCAAAAGTCCAACCTTTTCTGAGCCGTATTTTTCACCAAAATCATAATATTTTTGGTTTGAAAGAGCTTTCAGCGGAGTTGTGTAAAAAATTCTTTTATTTTCTTCTAATGCTTTATGTATAGCATGCTGAGCAATAACCGTTTTTCCGGCACCAGTGGGAGCACAGACAACTACACTTTTGCCGTTATCTATAAATTTACAGGCTTCTTTTTGAAAATCATCCAACTCAAATGGGAATTCGTACATGATATCTCCTTAACTGCTATTATGACAGAAATATTAATATTTGTAAAATCAATTAAAAATTTAAAGCAAAAAATTTTTTTAGGGGTGTTATTATTGAAGAATAAAAGGAGAAAATTATGCAAATATCAAATTATCAGCAAAACAACAATACATTTACCGGATTTAGATTTAACCCTGCAAGCAAGGAAAGAGTGTATCAGATATTAGAAGGGCTTAATGATGCAAGAGTAACAAGCAAATGCCGAAATATTATAGCTAGTCAGAAAGACAACCCTATTGATATTGAAATTAGAAATCTTGATTACTGCTTCGGACAAAAAATTGATGATGGGTTAGAAGCATATATTGAGGGGGAACTTTCACATGACAACACTGGAATGGATAATTTCGGGTTCCCTCATGCAAGAGAAATTTTTGACGAAAAATTTAATATTGTCAAATTCTTCCGTACTGCTGCAAAAAAAGCAGAAAAAGCTTTTAACAAACAAATTAGTCAGCGAATTGTCAACGGAGAAAATCCCGATACACTAAACAGAAAAGCCATCGAAAGTTTAGACGAAATAATTTAAGGAGAAATTATGCAAGTAAATTTAAACAGCAAAGCATCTAACAAACCATATTTTGGAATGGCTATTCACTCAAATGAAAACGTTAACAAGCTAATTAAATTAAGAATTAAAAATAATGTAGAACTTGAGAAATTAAAAAAAATCATTGATAAACAGTCAAATAATAAATTGGTAGACATAACACTATTAACAGATGGTAAAAGAATATGTGCTAATGTATATACTTTAGAACAAAACGAACAAACTCATAGATTTAATAAGCAATTTAATGAAAACTTTTTAACTAAAATATTTGGTGGAACTGTCGGATTTATTGAAAAAGTAGCAAATTATGCAGATAATGCAGCTACCAAAATTCAGCAAAGAAAAGCAATGGATATTGATGGCGTTTTAAACAAAATGAAATAACCTCATTAAAAAAAGTCAAATAAAGTAATAAAAAAGCTCCTTTTAAAAGGAGCTTTTTTATATATATTCTTTAATTAAATCCTATCAAATCCAGTGTATTTTCTTAAAACTTCAGGAATAATAATTGTTCCGTCTTCTTGCTGGTAATTTTCTACAATTGCTGCAAAAGTTCTACCAACAGCAAGTCCTGAACCATTGATCGTATGAACAAATTGAGTTTTTCCTGTAGCTTTATCACGGTATCTTATATTAGCACGTCTTGCTTGATAATCTCCAAAGTTAGAACAGCTAGAAATTTCTTTATAAGCTCCATAAGATGGCATCCAAACTTCTAAATCCCAACATTTATTAGCTGAAAAACCAATATCACCAGTAGATAGGGCTTCACGTCTATATGGAAGTTCTAATAATTGAAGCATTTTTTCCGCGTCTTCAGTTAATTTTTCATGTTCTTCTTTACTTGTTTGAGGAGTACATAATTTTACAAGCTCAACCTTGTTGAATTGGTGAACTCTAATCAAACCTCTTGTATCTTTACCTGCAGAACCTGATTCTCTTCTAAAACATGGAGTATATGCTGTCATATATTTAGGTAAATCGTCTTCTGATAAAATTTCACCAGAATAAATATTTGTAACAGGAACTTCAGCAGTTGGAATCAAGTATAAATCTTCATCAACACATTTATACATATCTTCTTTAAATTTTGGAAGCTGACCAGTACCTGTCATGGTAGCTGCATTAGCCATAAAGGGCGGCAAAACTTCTTCATATCCTTGCTCTGATGTATGGTAATCAAGGAAAAAGTTTATTATTGCACGTTCAAGTTTAGCACCTTTACCGCGGTAAAGAATAAATCTGCTTTGAGAGAGTTTTACACCGCGTTCAAAATCAACAAGCCCTTTTTCTTCACACAAATCCCAGTGAGCTTTAAAATCAAAGTCAAATTTTCTCGGCTCACCCCATTTGTAAACTTCTACATTATCATCTTCAGAAAGCCCGATTGGGGTTGTTTCATCCGGAATATTCGGGATATGAAGCAAAATATCGCGCTGTTTATTATCTAATTCAGTTTGTTTTTCTTCTAATGCTTTTATATCATCTCCGAGCTTGCGGACTTCTTCTTGAACAGCGTCTGTATTTTCACCATTCTTTTTCATTAATCCTATTTTTTGCGAATCATTTTTTCTTTTAGCACGGAGTTCATCAACTTGAGTTTGAATTTTTCTTCTCTCAACATCAATTTCTAAAACTTCATCAATAGAAAGTTCCGGATTTCTCCTTTTTAAAAGTTCATTTACCTTTTCGGGATTTTCTCTAATCATTTTTATATCAAGCATTCTTACCACCTTTACAGATTTGCGTCTGAATTTTCATATAATAAACGTACAACACTCATATTCTAGTTTAAATAAAAGTTATAATCAAGATTGTAATTATCTGTGTACATTTGTAAAGAATTATTGTTTTTCTTGACACATAATGTATAATATTGACAAAAGGGTATGTGTTTATGATGTTTAAAAAGCTTGTTCAAAAATTAAAAATTGAAAAGGAAAAATCATCAAGTGCAGCTATTAATCCAATTGATGTAGATTTTGATGGAAGAAAACATGACTTTTTAAGCAAGATGACCAAAAATGCATTGAATTTATATGAAAAACAATGTGATATTAAAAATTTTACAAAACTTGCCCTTTCTAATCCAGAAAATACCTCGCATAATGATATTGTAAACGAACTTTTTTCAAAAGGTATTATAGATCCTGCAGATGACGAAAAACTTCTTGAACTTTCTGACAACAGAAGATTTTTAAAAGATTTAGGGCTTATTGATTAAGATGTTTTATTATTGCATCTGTAAATTCGGTAGTGGTTGCCATACCGCCTAAATCTTGCGTATATATACCATCACTAAATGTTTTAAATAAAGCGTTCTCTATTTTTTGAGCGTGCGAATATTCATTAATATACTTGAGCATTTCAATAGCAGACAAAAGAAGAGCAGTAGGATTAGCTTTATTTTGTCCTTTTATGTCGGGAGCAGAACCATGAACAGGCTCAAACACTGCATAATCTTTCCCGATATTAGCCCCTTGAGCTACTCCTAGCCCGCCAATAAGTCCGGCGCACAAATCAGACACGATATCACCGTATAAATTTGGCAATACAAGAACATCAAACTGCGAAGGGTTCTGTACAAGCTGCATGCACAGATTATCAACAAGAATTTCACGGGTTTTAATGTTTTTATAGTCAGCTGATACATTTCTGAAGCACTCAAGAAATAAACCGTCAGAAAGTTTCATGATATTAGCTTTTGTAACAACACAAACTTCTTTACGGCTATTTTTTAGAGCGTAATCAAACGCAAAACGGCAAATTCTTTCCGAAGCTTTTCTTGTTATAAGTTTGATACTTTCAGCCGTGTCAATATCAACCTGACGTTCTATCCCTGCATACAAATCTTCTGTATTTTCCCGCACAACAACAATATCAACATTATCAAATTTTGTTTTAACATTAGGGAGATTTTTGCATGGTCTGATATTAGCGTATAAATCCAGTTCTTTTCTTAACTGAACATTAACAGAGCGGAAACCTTTTCCAATAGGAGTTGTAACAGGAGCCTTCAGGGCAACTTTACTTCTTTTTATGGAGTCTAAAACCCTTTGCGGCAAAGGTGTACCTTCTTTTTCTATAACATCTGCACCTGCAGTTTGCACATCCCAATCAATTTTTAACCCTGAAGCATCAATAATTTTTACAACGGCATCCGAAATTTCCGGCCCTATTCCATCTCCATTAATCAATGTTATTTGTTTCATTATTCCTCACAATATGAAGTTTTCGTTCAAACTTTTCAAAAAATCCGCAATTAGTGACGGTTAAACTATCTTCCAAATAAACAACCCCTATACCCAATGCCGTCAACAGCGGGCATGAAACGCCCTCTGCATAGAATTTGCAATCCATACACTGGTCATCATCTTCTATATATATTTTACCGTCATCGCAATACATACAAGCATTATACATCTTTGGGTCTTGTTTGTAAATAAAAAAAACGTTAATATTTCTTAACATAATCTATATTAATAAGCAATTTCTAAACAAAAAAATTTTTTATGTAATTAAGGTAGGTTAGATACAAAATTAGGTAGGTTAAAATGGTTGGTATTTCAAGAATACTAAAAGCCGGAGGCAGGTTGTTATTTGATCCTAAATTTCAGGATACAGTAACAGATACTATTAAGGCTTCTAAAAAAGTTTCCGGCTACAAAAATATACATAAACAGATTGGAGATGCTTTTGTCAAAGCTGATAGAGCAACAGTAAATACTCCATTCTGGTCAAACATGAAAAAATCTCTAACAAGCCTTTTCCCGGATATCAAAAACAGTTGGAAAGCCGCAAAGGGCATAGGAGGCAAAAGTAAGGCTGTATTCGGACAGTTTGCTAAAAGGATGCCTCTGTTAGGTGTACTTTTAACTCTAGCATTAGAGGTACCTAATATAGTTTCTGCATTTAAAGATAAAGGACTGGTAGGCGGACTTGTTGAAACAGGGAAATCAACAGCAAGACTTGCGGGGGCAACAGCAGGATTTGCTATAGGTCAGGCACTAATTCCAATACCTTTAGTAGGCGGTTTGATAGGAGGCTTTGTTGGTGATTGGCTTGTCAGCAAAGTTGTCGGCAAAAGTCATTCCGAAAAAAAAGCTGAAGCAGAGGCAGAAGTTAAATCTGCCCAAGAAGCAACACAAACAACAAATCCATATGCACAAGTTGGAAGTTCAGGGACATCAGGCATAAATTATGTTCAGCCGACAATGACTCCGCAGCAATTGTTGGCAATGCAGCAGATGCTATACAGCGGCGGCTTCGGTAATCCTATGGATCAAGACTTTATGGCAATGACATCCGGGATGAACAGACTTAACTACTTATGTTAAAAATACACATATAGTGTGAGGCAATACATATATGATGCAAGGTCTAAAAAGGCTTTGCATCTTCGCCTTATGTATAACTTTACATTTGTTTACAATAAAGGCAATTTTTTAACACATATTTTTTTTATATATATACACGGGGAAAATAAAAGAATTATTCATTAAGGGGAAAATTATGGCTGGAACTGATAATATTCAAGCCCAAAATTTAGTATTGACAAATTGGTTAAATGGAGTCCAAGCGCCGGCGCCTGAAATTACAACAGGGGATAAAATGCAGGCAATGGGCAGTGAATTCTTAGTAGGAACAGCGGGTATTGTCGCATTGCCTCTTGCAGGGAATCTATTCAAAACGCCTTGGCAAAGTTTTAAAGGCATGGGCAAAGACGGCAAAAGCTATTTAGACGTCTGGAGAGAACTTTCAGAACAGTCAAGAGCACAAAAAGCTGCATTGAAAGGCGATAATATCTGGCAGTCATACTTAAACAGAAGAATGTACGGTCAAATTCAAGGAATTGGAGCTGAAATTCCGACTTTCGATTCTAATACAGATCTTTCAAAATTAAAGCCTAAACAGCTTCTAAAATATCAAAATACAGTAACTAAGAGCGCATACTATAGCGATGCAAAGCGCATTCTTGAAGAAACAAAGCAAATGCTTGAAAATGCTAAAAAGAATGGAACAACTGTACCCAAAGCAACGTTAAAAGCGCAACTGAACAAACTCAGAGAAGCAGTTCGCCTGGGTGATGCAAAAGTTAATTCAGCAATGCAAAGCGGAATACTTAAACCTACATCGTGGTTTGGGAAAGCAAAACATCAAATAAAACTGAAAACAGGCGGTTATAAAATAAACAATGCTTTATTAAAGACAACCAGAGGAGCTTCTGCACTAAAATGTGCATCTAAATGCGTAAAAGGTGCTGGTTGGATGGCAGCAATTCAGGGAATAATGGAAATACCTGATATTATTAACGCATATAAAATAGATAAAGCAGAAAAAGCTGCCGGCAGAGAATCAAACAGAGGGAACAAGCAACTTCTGAAATCCGGAGTAAAAGTAGGAACAAGCATACTTGGATATGCCGCCGGTGCGGCAGCCGCAGGGGCAATAGCAGGTACAGTTGTTCCAGGTATAGGCAACGTTGCCGGAGCAGTTGTAGGCTTTGTAGGCGGCTTGATAGGCGGTTTTGTTGCAAGTTGGGCTGCAGGAAAGGCAATGGATGCAGCAACAGGTGAAAAAGATTCACTTAATAAATCAGAAGCAGACTTATACGCAGAAGAACAAAATCAAATAGCAGCTAAAGAAGCCGAAGAAGCGGCAAATCTTGCAGCGATGAGCGGAGAATATCAGGATCAAATACTGGCAGCAGCTGAACAAATGATTGAACAGGGCGACGCGTCGGAAGATGTACTTGAAGCATACGACTATCTGATTAACCACAGAGAAAGCAGAATACTTGATTTACTTCAAAATATTCAAAATATGGATTATGCAGCATAAGTAAAACTAAATATAAAAAAAACAGAAAGTTAAATTAACTTTCTGTTTTTTTGCCTAAATAGATGAAATATTAAAATCTCTTTCAGCTCTGCTTGAGGTTGACTCAAATACAGCTTTCAAAAATCGTTCAATAGTCGCTTCCATTGAAGAAATTTCATTTTTCAAGGCTTTATAGTTTTCTTCTTTAACATCCCTCAGTGCATTTTCAAAAATCTCGTCATGATACATATCAAATCTCCTTTAATAACTTGCAGTTTCCTGCAAAAACTACTTCACATATTCCCTATAACGGAATTTTTTAAACTTTCTTTAACAAAAAGCATAATATTGTTACAAAATTTATTATTTCTACAAAATAAAATTACTTTAATGTAGAATATTAAAATACAGGGGAAAAAGAATGGCTACTGATTTTCTAACAAGTTACGATTATTATTCTAGCAGACGTGATATGGAGGTCATATCAAATATTGTAGAGTCTTTAAAAAAAATTCTTGAAGAAGATAAACTGCAAACACAACCGCTTTTTTTAAAAACTTCTGAAAATCTAATATTAAATATTGCAAGAAAAGTTGTTCAGGAGAAAAAGAAAACTTTTTTAATTGGGATTACCGGAGAAAGTGCTTCCGGTAAAACAGTTTTTGTTGACAACACGATAAAAGCCTGTGTTAAAGACAAAAAAGAAGGGATTTATACAGTAATCCGCTGTGATGACTACTATAAAGATACATCTAAAGAACTTATAGAAGCAGGCAGTTATGAAGAATTGTTTAAAACTGGATTTAGCTTTGACACACCTGATGCAATTGATTTGGAATTAATGAAAAAACACCTGATGAAACTAAAAGCAGGCAAGGAAATTGTTTCACCTAAATACGATTTCGTCACTTGTGTTTCTGACCCTGCAGGCGATGTCAAGAAACCTGCGAAAGTAGTGCTTACAGAAGGTTTATACGTTTTAAACGAAGGCATTAGAGATATTATGGACGTGAAAGTTTATGTATACACACCTTTGGAAGTAATCAAAGACAGGTGGTACAAAAGAGCAGCTTTGAGAGGTAAAACCGGAGCAGCTGCAGACCTTCAATTTCAGGATGTAAACAAAACAGCGCAACAATACATTCGTCCTGCTTACCAGATATCAGATGCCGTTATTAACGGAATGGTTTCCCAAAAATATATTCAGGAAATTACAGACGAAATATTTAATACATTAAAAAATATAGTTGAATATTAATAAAATAAAGGAGCCTGAAAAATCAGGCTCCTTTATTTTTTAGTGATTTATCATACAAGGGCATTTTGGCTCGACAGGCTGTAAATAAATTCTATTACAAGTATCACAGGTTTCATTAAATGTTCTGGTACATGTCGGACAGGTGTTTAAAGTTACGCGGGTGCACTCATCGCATTTTACTTTTTTAACCTTACACTTATTACAATTTTTAAATCCTGTAAAAGGATTAAGGCTAAAATTAGTCTTATTTTCACCTATACCGATATATGGCAGCGGATTAAGATAAGAAATATAAGGCATTGGATTTAATGACTGCATTCCCTGCCACGCTGCAAATGCCCCTTGAGTTGAAAATGAAAAAGCACCTATAAGTGCTAAAGTAATACACAAATTTTTCATAAAATACTCCCATAAATTCTGACAGTTACAAATCTGTCTACAGATTTATTTTAAACTTTATAATTTATCTTTACTATAGACAAAATAATAAGAGGACTACCCGAAAGTAGTCCTCTTAAAAGTTAATTTAAAAATTTATGTATTAAAGAGCCTGCTGAACTCTGCAAATTGAAGCATCATCAAGCAATATTACATAAACTTCTTCACCTGCTTTGGCATGGTATTTCAAGCCCGGAGTAACAAGACCGGTAATCAAGCCAACAGCAGCACCAACCGGAGTACCGATTGCAATACCAGTACCGATTTTATCAGGGCTAGGAATGAAAGCGAACCCAACGCCTGCGCCGGTACCGATTGCACCGCCGGTTACTGTGCACAATGCCAATTTACCTGCAGTCATCCAGGGACCTTCTTTTAAAGAATAATCTTTAGAAAATGGTTTTGCATTGAATGCAAGCTGTTTACCGTTCGGTAAAACAACTTTTGTTAACTGAGGATATACTCTTGCGTTTTTGTTAAACCATCTCTGGTCTTTAATTTCATTGATTTGCGCAATAAATTTTGTACCTTCAGGAATAACAAGAGTTCCTTCTTTTGTATAGATAGCTTCCGGTGCAACAAAAGTTACGATATCGCCTGCTTTGTGTTTTTCAGATTTGAATTTTTCAGTGAAAGCAACAGCAAGAACGTTTCCTTCTGCAATAACACTTTCAACATTATTTACCATAACTTCATTGTTAGGAGCGTTTCTTTTAACATCAAGGTGTTCAACTCTTGTTTTGCCCAAGTATTGTTCTTTTACAAGGTCTAATTTTTCTTTTAATCTTGCTAAAAGAACAGCTGCTTCAGCTCTTGACAAATTGTCATTAGGTCTGAGCTCTCTTGAATCAGGATAGTTTACGTAAATACCATAGTTGATTGTTTTAGCGTAAACTTTTTTTGCCCATCCAGGAATAGCTGCAGCATCTTTAAACTGATTAAGAACAGAAGTATCAGCATTCATATCTTTTGTAATATGGCTGATAACAGACTGAGCCTCAGATCTTAACACTGGTCTGTAAGGCTTAAATGTGTTGTCAGGATAACCATAAACCAAACCTAATTGCTGTGAACGCAAAATATTGCTGTAATCAGGATTGCTTGATGAAACATCTTTAAATTTGTTTGAAATATTAACGTTAATATTTTCATCAGACAAAACTTTCAACAAAGCATTAACGAATTCGACCCTTGTAATAGTTTTTTCAGGATTGAAACGATCTCCTGATAAAGTCATAATATTGTTATCAACAACAATATTAATTTCCTTGCTAGCCCAATAATTCTGGTTTACATCAGCTATTGATGCAGCAAGGACAGATACGGCATTAAATGCGACCAAGCATAAAGCCATAACTCCTGAAATAATTCTTTTCATTTTCACTTCCTCATATTTACTAGTAAACCTTTTTCGTGTATGATTATAACGTACATTTATATATTTGTAAACATGTAATTTATAATTTCAATTATTTACCCAATAAAGAAAGGAAAATTATGGATAGTTACACTATGACGAAAATCGTTGCAACACTTGGACCTGCAACATCAACAAAAGAAAAGATAAGAGCTCTTTTCCACGCCGGTGTTACCATGTTCAGATTAAATTCTTCTCATGGCGACATTGACATGCACAAAACAAATTTATCTTACATAAGAGAAATTGAAAAAGAAGAAAAAACGTTAATTCCTGTACTTTTAGACCTTCAAGGTCCAAAAATCAGAATTGGCAATTTGCCGGAATCTATTGAAATTAAAAAAGGCGAAATTCTTAAATTCCGCCATCAGCCTGAAGTTACAGGAGATATTCTACCTGTTGATTACAAAGGCATGGCAGATGACGTTACACCGGGCGAAAAAATCATGATTGACGACGGAAAAATTCAGCTTGAAGTTGTGAAAGTTGAAGACAAAGTTATTTTCGCAAAAGTTTTAACTGACGGACTTTTGAAACAGAGAAAAGGAATTAATATTCCGGGTTCTCAAGGAAGTTTGGACGTTTTAACAGAAAGAGATATTAAATTTGTTGATTTTGCAGCACACAATGACATTGACTATCTCGGCTTATCATTTGTAAGACAGGCATCGGACGTTGTTAAATTAAGAGAATTGCTTCACGGACACGGTAACACTACAGCAAAAATTATTTCTAAAATTGAAAAACCGCAGGCCGTTGAAAATATTGACAGCATTATTGAAGTATCTGACGGTATTATGGTTGCAAGAGGCGATTTAGGTATTGAAATTTCAACTGAAAAAGTTCCTATCGTTCAAAAAACTATCATCAGAAAAGCCAATGCTAAAAGAAAAGTTGTAATTGTTGCAACACAAATGTTGGACAGCATGATTGAAAATCCAATTCCGACACGTGCTGAAACCTCTGACGTTGCTAACGCAATTCTTGACGGTACCGATGCAATTATGCTTTCAGGTGAAACAGCTGCAGGTGCATACCCTGTAGAAGCTGTTGCGATGATGAAAAAGATTGCGGATACTGTTGAAGAATCACCGTTTATGAGAAAAAATAAATTCCCTCGCAAAATGATTGAGGAAGAAAAAGATTCTCAAGCAATGGCAATCGGTATGTCTATAGCAGATATGGCAAGAAAAATGAATATCAAAGCGGCAATCGCTCTTACTGGAAGCGGATTTACTGCAGCAATGCTTGCTGAAGCAAAATTAAGCGTTCCTATTTTCGCATGCTGCCCTAACAGACATATCTGCCGTGACGTAAAATTATTCAGAGGTGTTTATCCGATATCTCTTGATTTTAACGGCTCAATTGACAAAGCATCTATTGCTTTATTAGATGAATTTTTAATTAACAACCTGAAACTTGAAAAAGGCGACTACGTTGTTATCACCGGTTCTGTTCCAGAACTTCTTGTCGGCGGCACAAACTTTATTAAAATTCACGAAATCGGAAAAAATTAAAACTAATCAACAAACAAAAAATCCCGAAATTATTTCGGGATTTTTTGTTTACTAATAAACAATTTGCACATAAACAGTTCTTGTTCTTGCTTTATTGTCAAAATCTATTAAAACAATCTGCTGCCACTGCCCTAGCTGCAAAGCTCCGTCAATCAAAGGCACCATAGTGCTGTTACCGACAATTGACGCTCTTACATGCGCATAACCATTGCCATCGTGCCAGGTTTCATCATGATGATATTGAGCTGCCAGAGGTGCAATTTTTTCAAGAGCTTCCGGCAAATCAACAAGAAGTCCCGGTTCAAATTCAATATTTGTAATAGAAACAGTACTTCCCGCAACATAAACATGAACAACAGCAGACTGCAAAGAGTGATTGTAAACAGCATGTTTTACCTTTTGGGTTATATCAATAATATCCGTAAACCCCTGGGTATTAACAGTAAATTTTTCATTTATTACAGTCATATAAACTCCTTAGCCGTAAATTTCATCCGAATAAAACGCAAATTCAAGATGATTTATAATAACAGTATCACCGTCTTTTATTCCTTTTTTCGAAAGTTCATCAAATACTCCCATACCTTTTAAGATATTTTGAAGCCTTATTACCTGTTCTGAATTTCTTTCATCAGTAACAGATGCAAGGCGCGAAATTTTTCCGCCTTGAACAATGAAAGTATCTTTGGCAACCTTAAATATTTCAAACGAGCTGTCATCGTTGTTATAAGCACCGGTATCTTCATCAACAACAATTTCTATCTCAGTTTTTGGAATTTCATCAACTTTTTGAGATATAAAATCAGTAAGTTCTGTCAGATTTTCACCGGTAACAGCAGAAATTTCAAACACATCAGATGCTTCCTCCTTGAATTTTTTATACAACTCAATTCGCGTATTTTCATCAACTGCATCAATTTTATTAAGGACTACTACCTGATAGAGTTTTGAAAGCAGTTCCGAGTATTTTGCAAGCTCTGCATTAATCTTCTTATAGTTGGCTAAAGGATCTGATTCAGTTATATCAATAAGGTGAACAAGAAATCTGCATCTTTCAACATGGCGTAAAAAATCATGCCCTAATCCTACCCCTTCCGAAGCACCTTCAATAAGTCCCGGAATATCTGCAACAACGTAACCGTCGCCGGAACGTTTCTTCACAACACCCAAATTCGGGATTAAGGTTGTAAAAGGATAATCGGCAATTTTTGGTTTTGCAGAACTTATGCGGCTGATAAGAGTAGATTTGCCTGCGTTTGGCATTCCTAAAAGACCAACATCCGCAATAAGCTTTAATTCCAAAAATAATTCGCGTTCAATAGAAGGTTCACCCGGCTCGCAAAACTGCGGGGCACGCTTTTGAGCGGTAGCAAATCTTGCATTCCCTCTTCCGCCTCTTCCGCCTTTTGCAACCAAGACTTTTTGTCCGTTTTCCGTTAAATCAGCAATAATTTTATCTGTTCTTATATCTTTAACAACAGTTCCAACTGGAACTTTTATGTATAAATCTTTTGCACATGCGCCATGCATATTTTTAATCCCGCCGTTTTCACCGGCTTCTGCTTTAAATACAGATTTATGCTTAAAATCCATCAAAGTAGACATATTTTCGTCGGCAACTAAATATACATCACCGCCTCTGCCGCCGTCACCGCCTGCAGGTCCGCCTTTATCAACATATTTTTCTCTGCGCCACGCGACCATTCCATTGCCGCCGCGTCCTGATACTACCCTAATCTTGCACTTATCAATAAATTTCATATTTACACCGGTTTTTGTCATTCTGAACTTGTTTCAGAATCTCTTTGTAATATAATAATACTACTATGAAAAATATAAAAAATAAATTATTCTCTAAAGAACCTGTAACAATCGGCCCCGAAAGCGGTTATGACAATTATATAATGGCAATAGAATCAAGCTGTGATGAAACAGCCTGTGCAATAGTTAAAAACGGGCGTGAAGTTATTGCAAATGTTGTTGCATCTCAAATCAAAACTCATGCGCAATTCGGAGGCGTAATTCCTGAAATTGCGGCAAGAGAACATCTTGACTCTATCAACATTGTTATTGATGAGGCTTTTAAACAGGCAAAAGAGAATGCTGACCTTAATCCTGAAGATATAACAGCATTTGCAGGCACTGTAGGCCCCGGACTTGTCGGCTGCCTTCTTGTCGGATTAAATGCCGCAAAAACACTTGCATTAACGTATGACAAACCGTTTATAGGGGTAAATCACCTCAACGCTCATCTTTGCGGAAACTATCTTGATACAGACTTAAAACCTCCTTTTATGGCGCTTTTAGTCAGCGGCGGACACACGCAGATTATTGATGTAAAATCTTATTCCGAACAGAATATTTTAGGAGAAACCATAGATGATGCTGTGGGTGAAGCTTACGATAAAGTTGCAAGGCTGATAGGACTTCCGTATCCCGGCGGGCCAAAGCTTGATAAAATGGCTCAGGAAGGAAATCCACATGCATTCAAACTTCCCGAAGCAAAAGTCGAAGGATATAATTTCAGTTTCAGCGGGCTCAAAACAGCCGTCCTCCGCCTTGTTAAATCTTTTGAAGGCAAAAACCTCCCTTGTGAAAGGGAGGGGAACCGCATAGCGGTGGAGGGATTTTTGCCCGTAAAAGATATTTGCGCAAGCTTTCAAGAATGCGTTTCATCAACCCTGTTACATAAATTAAAATCTGCCCTTGAACATTCCGGCTACAAACAGGTTGTAATAGCCGGCGGCGTTGCTGCAAATTCTGAAATCCGTAAGAAAATATTCGCACTTGAAAATGAGGGGTACAAAGTTTTTGCCCCGCCAATGAAATACTGCACGGATAATGCAGCAATGGTTGCGTCGTGTGCCTATTTCAATACAAATACATTTGATGACGTTAACACAGAAGTATTTTCAAGAGTTAAGTAAATTTTAAAAATTGTAAATTTTACACTATTTAAATAGCAAAAAAAATTTTGTTACAGATTTAGTAGTATAGTAAAACATCTTGGGAACAACTATACTATGAAATCTTCTTGCGGAAATAAAGTATATTTCCGCATTATTATTAGAAGCAAAAAAATTTATTACACGTTTTATAAAAAATATGATAAATATTTCACGGGGAAACAAGCACCAATATAATCAAAATTTTACAAGCGGTATTACACGAAAATTATCAAGGAATTATTATCATAGTGAGCAGGATATTGTAAAAATTTTTGATACTCATCCGCAAAAAAACGGTATTGCAGGACAGTTGCCGGTAAGTTGGTTAAAAAACATAGATACAAATGAAAAACGTAAAATCGTCAGTATTATATACACAGAATTTGCAAACAATATAAAACTTGCCAAAATCAGTTTAAAAACCGCAACAGAAAATCTTAATTACATACTGCACAAATATAAAATATTATCACCAAATCAAAGTTATAATGTAAAAAAAATTGATACTTCAGGCTCTGTTTATACTGCAAATGGATACATTTTATCTGGAACCGGAATTGAGAGTTTCTTTATTAAAGAATTTGCTGATCTGAACGATAAAAGTCCTAGAATGTACAAAATTATGACGGAAAGCAACGGCAAATTCGTAGAAGTTGCGCGTGCTCTATACCTAAATAACAGAATTAAAGACAGACATATTATGCACACTCACTGGGGTGACACTAAAAACGGCTATATGGTTAGCGAATACGTAAAACCAATAAAAAAATATAAATCGCCTATTGAAATAAAAGAAATTTACGATACTGAAGAGGAACTTTTTATTGATTTGTATAAAAAATATGGTTTTACACGTAATGAACTAAAAAAATATAACGTTCAGACATCATATGAATATAAAAAAAAGTTTTACGCATACCCTGAAGATAGAATTATATACAACTATTTTTCAAATATGTTTGAAAAATACGGACTAAGGGATTACGATTTATACTGCAACCCGGACAATTACATTATCACATTCGACGGCAACGGCAATCCGCTCTTAAAGCTTATAGATTTTGGAGGAATTACACGACTTAAGAAACATTTGCATAGAGTTTGGATAAAATAAACTCTGTTATTTTCTTTTCTAAAGAACATCCAAAATGATTATTAACTTCTTTTATAAAATAACATGGACTTGTAATATTAATTTCAATAATTTTTCCGTCAATAACATCCAAACCTGCCATAGGAAGTCCGAGCCTATTTAATTCTTTTGCCACAGGAATAAATTTTTCTTTTTCTTCTTGCGGCAATTCTGCTTTTACGATATTAGAATCGCAGTGTTCATTAAATTTAAAATCATCGTTAGATGGAAGTTTTTGAACACAAACATCTAGAACTTCATCTCCTAAAAACATAACTCTTTTATCGCCAAATTTGGCTTTTGGAATATATTTTTGCACCATAATAAGCTGCTTTTGATTTTTAGTCATTGTATTAATAATAACAGCAGTATTTTTATCGCCTTTCTTTAAAGTCATAACGCCTGAACCAAAGCAGCCGTTAAGCGGTTTCAAAACAATTTCTTCATGCTGATTTAAAAATTTTATAATATCAGATTTAGATGATGTTACGATGTTTTCCGGCATTAGATCTAAAAATTTCAAAGTATGCAGTTTTTCATTGAAATTTCGAATAGATTTCGGGTCATTCAAAATTGTTGTTTTATTTCTATCAACAAAATCAAATACATAAGTTGCATTGATATAATCTATATCAACAGGAGGGTCAGGTCTAAACATAACTAGTTTGAAATCTTCAATCTGTTTTAAAACTTCCGGTTTTTCATAAAAAATATTTTCATCTTGTTCAAACGATTTGAAACAATGAGCATAAGCTTTTCCCGAGATTACCGCAAAATGATCAATTGTTGTTATATAAACATTATTACTATTTCTTAACAACTCTCTTATTAACCAGAAATTTGTAACAAGGTTATTAAATTCAAAATACTTTAGCTCCAATCTGTCAATAACAAATAAAATATCCATATATAGCCTCTTTTCAATAAAATTATAACTATAAAACACATTTTTCAATAAGTAAAAAGAATAAAGTTTGTAATAATTCTTAATATTTTTACTTAAAAAAGCAAAAAAAATTTCTCTCAAGTGTTATTATAAATATAACGTAGTGTGTGTAATTTTTTAAAGAAAGGTAGAAATTATGTCAGTAAATGCAGTAAATTCAGCACCAGTTGATGCTCCTAAGAAAAAATCATCATCCTCTGTTGCAGCTCCTACTATTGGTTTAGGTGTTGTAGGCGCAGGCGCAGGTTATTTAGCAGGCGGCAAAAGACCGTCACTAGAAGAAGTTTTCAAAATGGCTCCTGATACTTTTGAATCTCATGTAAAAGAAGCTAAAGATGAAGTAAAAACAGAAGCAGACAAAATCGGCGAAGAAATCAAAAAATTAAATGATGAAAACGGAGAATTCGTTCCTGATAAAGCTAAAAAAGAAGCTTTTGATAGTCAGGTAAACGGCCAAAAACTTGCTGATGATGCTGCAGAAACAAAAGCTTTAGAAAAAGCTAATGAAAACTATGATAAAAAGCTTTTAGAAGAATTAAACAAAGACAAAAAAGACGGTGAAAAATTAGCAAAAGCAGCAGACGCTTCGGAAGAAGCACGCAAAGCTGCAGCAGAAGCAATAAAAGACTCTGATGAAGCAAAAGCCGTAAAAACAGCAGAAGATAATGTACGTGCAGCTAAAGAAAAACTCGTCAGAGAATCTGCTGATGAAAATGTAAAAAAAGTAGTAAAAGAATTTGATGAAGCTGTACAAGCTGCTACAGAAAATAAAAATAAGAAAATAGCAGAATTAGCAGGTAAAGACGATATGAAAAATGCTTTTGCAAAAATTAAAAAATTGTTCCCGAAAGAAGGCAAAGGCAAAGCAGCTCTTCTCTGGGGCGGTATTGCAGCAGCAGTAGGTCTTATTGCAGGATTGGTTCTTGGCGGAAGCAAAAAAGAAGCATAGTTTAAGACATAATACCTTATAATAAACAAAAAAAGACCGGATTAAAATCCGGTCTTTTTTATATAAAAAGCTATTTAAACCTTATCGGGATCAAGAACAACGCAGCGAGAGTTATTCACCTGTAATAACGCAGCAAATTTTTCTAAATCCGCCTTTATTTCAGGGAATGTGTTATAGTGCATTGGAATAACAGTTTGAGCACTAAGCCAGTCAGCAGCAACAGCCGCATGCTCTATATCCATTGTATAATGGCCGCCGATCGGAAGCATTGCAATATTAGGGCGGTATAACTCTTTTATTGTTTTCATTTCTGAAGTTAAACCTGTATCGCCTGCATGGTAAATTCTTACATTTTCCACATCAAAAACTATTCCTGCAGGTTCTCCTGCATATCTGCCGTCTGGCAAAACACTTGTATGAGATGCAGGAACAAAAACAGCTCTGCCCCAATCATAATTAATCCATCCGCCAAAATTTACAGAACGGACTTTACAACCCTGTTCTTTACAGTACTGAGCCAGTTCAACAATAGCAGTAATCGTTGCATCTTTTTCTTTTGCAATTTCTATTGCTTGCCCCAGATGGTCCCCGTGAGCGTGAGTTAAAAATATATCCGTTATATTTGCATTATGCCAATCATATTTAGGATTGATACTCACGTAAGGGTCAACCATTATTGAGTTATTTTTTAACTTGATTTCAAAAGCGCTGTGGCCGATGTATTTTAAATCCATAACAAACCTCTCTTTTCACTGCCTTTTATACAATTTCACTTAAAGCTTACGTCATCCCGAACTTGTTTCGGCATCTATTATTTTAATATATCAAATTTTATAGTAGAATGCAAATATGCAATATGAAAAATTAATGGAAAAATGTATAGAGCTTGCAAAACAAGCAGAAGGTTTTACCTCTCCCAATCCTCTTGTCGGATGCATAATACTTGATAAAGACGGAAATGAAATTTCAACAGGCTATCACCAAAAATACGGGGAAAATCATGCAGAACGCGACGCACTTTTAAAACTCACAAACGGTGAAGAAAAAGGAGGCACGCTTATTGTAAATCTTGAACCATGTTCGCATTACGGCAAAACCCCTCCATGTGCAGACCTGATTATTGAGCGCGGAATAAAAAAAGTTGTTATCGGAATGCGTGACGTTAACCCGATTGTCGCAGGAAACGGAATAAGAAAACTTAAAAACGCAGGGATTGAAGTCGTTGAAAATGTGCTTGAACATGAATGTCGAAATTTAAATGAAGTATTTATCAAAAATATGACAAAAAATGAAGTTTTTGTTGCACTGAAAACCGCAACAACACTTGACGGGAAAATAGCGACACAAAATGGATCTTCTAAATGGATAACATCAGACAAGGCACGGGAAGAAGTAAAAAAAATCAGAAACAGATATGATGCAATTCTAACAACATCTTCAACTATTCTTGCAGATAACCCGACAATGACGCATAGAAAAAAAATTATTCTCGACAGAGAACTTAGAACAAATCTTGAAGCGCCAATATACAAAAATGGTGAGATATACCTCTTTAATGCGACACTGGATATGTTTGAAGGCGGAATAAATTTTATAAAAACACCTGTTATTAATGAGAAATTAGACATTGAATTTATACTAAAAAAAGTATTTGATTTAGGCATAAAAAGCATTCTAGTTGAAAGCGGCGGGCATTTAAACGGAGAAATGTTAAAATACACAGACAAAATTTACCATTTTATCGCTCCGAAAATTACAGGCGACAACAGCTCATTATCCTGTTTTGATTTCAGAAAAATTGACGATATTAATGATAGCTTCAATTTTCAAATTACACAAACAGAGATGTTCGAGCCGGATATTTTATTAACTTACTATCCTATTTCAAAATAATAAAAAAGTTGTATAATAAATTTTATGAAGAAAAAAACAGCATCAGCAGGAACTTTTTATCCTGGAGATAAAGAAGAGCTTTCAAATTTAATCAGGAGTTTTGAAGTTGAAACTCCTGTATATAAATCGCGTGCTGTGATTGTCCCGCACGCAGGTTATATTTATTCAGGCAGACTCGCTGCAAACGGTATTCAACATTTGAAAAAGGAAGCAAAAAATATTTTTATCTTTGCTCCTGCTCACTATGAAAGGATTTTTGGATGTTCTGTCTGTGATTATAATGAATTTGAAACACCATTAGGAGATGTGCAGGTAAATAAAGAATTATCTTTAGAACTTGCAAAATTTTGCGACTGCAATATAGCAAACTATGCTTTTGAAAAAGAACACTCAATAGAAGTTCTGCTTCCGTTTATAAAATATTTTCTTCCTGAGGCAAAAATCGTACCTGTTCTCTACGGCTGCGAGAATTTTAAAAATTTATGCGAAACTCTTGAGCATTTCTGGGCGGATGATGATAATGTATTTGTTATATCAAGTGATTTAAGCCATTTTTATCCAGAAAAAGAAGCTGTAAAAATCGACAATTACACTGCAAGAATGATTGAAGAAAATAATCTGTCAAATTTTGAACAGGAACAGGCATGCGGCGCTGTTGGAATTTGCGGACTCATTGAGTTTGCAAAAAAGAAAAATTATTCATTAATAAGAGCAGGGCTCACAAATTCTGCAGCAGCAACGGGCGACAGCTCCCGTGTAGTTGGCTACGGCAGTTGGTATTTATACGAAGGAGAAAAAAATAGTTACATAAAAAAATATTATTCTGATTTTGTCAAAAAAGTTTGCAAAGACAGCATTTTATCGGGCTTGCAGCTCGGTCAGGCGAGAATAGATGATTATGACTGCGTATTTGAAGAATATGGAGCATCGTTTGTGACACTGGAACTAGATGGAATTTTACGGGGATGTATCGGCTCAATTATTGCGCATAAACCGCTGATTAAAGATTTAATACATAACGCGCATGCTGCAGCATTTTCAGATCCGAGATTTCCTGCACTTACACTAAATGAATACAACAGAATAACAATAGGAATTTCGCTTCTTTCAAAACCCGAACGAATAGAGTTTGACACGGAAGAAGAACTTTTAGAGGATTTAGCACCAAATGTTGACGGATTAATTATACGCGACGGAAATTATCAGGCAGTATTTTTATCGCCTTTCTTTAAAGTCATAACGCCTGAACCAAAGCAGCCGTTAAGCGGTTTCAAAACAATTTCTTCATGCTGATTTAAAAATTTTATAATATCAGATTTAGATGATGTTACGATGTTTTCCGGCATTAGATCTAAAAATTTCAAAGTATGCAGTTTTTCATTGAAATTTCGAATAGATTTCGGGTCATTCAAAATTGTTGTTTTATTTCTATCAACAAAATCAAATACATAAGTTGCATTGATATAATCTATATCAACAGGAGGGTCAGGTCTAAACATAACTAGTTTGAAATCTTCAATCTGTTTTAAAACTTCCGGTTTTTCATAAAAAATATTTTCATCTTGTTCAAACGATTTGAAACAATGAGCATAAGCTTTTCCCGAGATTACCGCAAAATGATCAATTGTTGTTATATAAACATTATTACTATTTCTTAACAACTCTCTTATTAACCAGAAATTTGTAACAAGGTTATTAAATTCAAAATACTTTAGCTCCAATCTGTCAATAACAAATAAAATATCCATATATAGCCTCTTTTCAATAAAATTATAACTATAAAACACATTTTTCAATAAGTAAAAAGAATAAAGTTTGTAATAATTCTTAATATTTTTACTTAAAAAAGCAAAAAAAATTTCTCTCAAGTGTTATTATAAATATAACGTAGTGTGTGTAATTTTTTAAAGAAAGGTAGAAATTATGTCAGTAAATGCAGTAAATTCAGCACCAGTTGATGCTCCTAAGAAAAAATCATCATCCTCTGTTGCAGCTCCTACTATTGGTTTAGGTGTTGTAGGCGCAGGCGCAGGTTATTTAGCAGGCGGCAAAAGACCGTCACTAGAAGAAGTTTTCAAAATGGCTCCTGATACTTTTGAATCTCATGTAAAAGAAGCTAAAGATGAAGTAAAAACAGAAGCAGACAAAATCGGCGAAGAAATCAAAAAATTAAATGATGAAAACGGAGAATTCGTTCCTGATAAAGCTAAAAAAGAAGCTTTTGATAGTCAGGTAAACGGCCAAAAACTTGCTGATGATGCTGCAGAAACAAAAGCTTTAGAAAAAGCTAATGAAAACTATGATAAAAAGCTTTTAGAAGAATTAAACAAAGACAAAAAAGACGGTGAAAAATTAGCAAAAGCAGCAGACGCTTCGGAAGAAGCACGCAAAGCTGCAGCAGAAGCAATAAAAGACTCTGATGAAGCAAAAGCCGTAAAAACAGCAGAAGATAATGTACGTGCAGCTAAAGAAAAACTCGTCAGAGAATCTGCTGATGAAAATGTAAAAAAAGTAGTAAAAGAATTTGATGAAGCTGTACAAGCTGCTACAGAAAATAAAAATAAGAAAATAGCAGAATTAGCAGGTAAAGACGATATGAAAAATGCTTTTGCAAAAATTAAAAAATTGTTCCCGAAAGAAGGCAAAGGCAAAGCAGCTCTTCTCTGGGGCGGTATTGCAGCAGCAGTAGGTCTTATTGCAGGATTGGTTCTTGGCGGAAGCAAAAAAGAAGCATAGTTTAAGACATAATACCTTATAATAAACAAAAAAAGACCGGATTAAAATCCGGTCTTTTTTATATAAAAAGCTATTTAAACCTTATCGGGATCAAGAACAACGCAGCGAGAGTTATTCACCTGTAATAACGCAGCAAATTTTTCTAAATCCGCCTTTATTTCAGGGAATGTGTTATAGTGCATTGGAATAACAGTTTGAGCACTAAGCCAGTCAGCAGCAACAGCCGCATGCTCTATATCCATTGTATAATGGCCGCCGATCGGAAGCATTGCAATATTAGGGCGGTATAACTCTTTTATTGTTTTCATTTCTGAAGTTAAACCTGTATCGCCTGCATGGTAAATTCTTACATTTTCCACATCAAAAACTATTCCTGCAGGTTCTCCTGCATATCTGCCGTCTGGCAAAACACTTGTATGAGATGCAGGAACAAAAACAGCTCTGCCCCAATCATAATTAATCCATCCGCCAAAATTTACAGAACGGACTTTACAACCCTGTTCTTTACAGTACTGAGCCAGTTCAACAATAGCAGTAATCGTTGCATCTTTTTCTTTTGCAATTTCTATTGCTTGCCCCAGATGGTCCCCGTGAGCGTGAGTTAAAAATATATCCGTTATATTTGCATTATGCCAATCATATTTAGGATTGATACTCACGTAAGGGTCAACCATTATTGAGTTATTTTTTAACTTGATTTCAAAAGCGCTGTGGCCGATGTATTTTAAATCCATAACAAACCTCTCTTTTCACTGCCTTTTATACAATTTCACTTAAAGCTTACGTCATCCCGAACTTGTTTCGGCATCTATTATTTTAATATATCAAATTTTATAGTAGAATGCAAATATGCAATATGAAAAATTAATGGAAAAATGTATAGAGCTTGCAAAACAAGCAGAAGGTTTTACCTCTCCCAATCCTCTTGTCGGATGCATAATACTTGATAAAGACGGAAATGAAATTTCAACAGGCTATCACCAAAAATACGGGGAAAATCATGCAGAACGCGACGCACTTTTAAAACTCACAAACGGTGAAGAAAAAGGAGGCACGCTTATTGTAAATCTTGAACCATGTTCGCATTACGGCAAAACCCCTCCATGTGCAGACCTGATTATTGAGCGCGGAATAAAAAAAGTTGTTATCGGAATGCGTGACGTTAACCCGATTGTCGCAGGAAACGGAATAAGAAAACTTAAAAACGCAGGGATTGAAGTCGTTGAAAATGTGCTTGAACATGAATGTCGAAATTTAAATGAAGTATTTATCAAAAATATGACAAAAAATGAAGTTTTTGTTGCACTGAAAACCGCAACAACACTTGACGGGAAAATAGCGACACAAAATGGATCTTCTAAATGGATAACATCAGACAAGGCACGGGAAGAAGTAAAAAAAATCAGAAACAGATATGATGCAATTCTAACAACATCTTCAACTATTCTTGCAGATAACCCGACAATGACGCATAGAAAAAAAATTATTCTCGACAGAGAACTTAGAACAAATCTTGAAGCGCCAATATACAAAAATGGTGAGATATACCTCTTTAATGCGACACTGGATATGTTTGAAGGCGGAATAAATTTTATAAAAACACCTGTTATTAATGAGAAATTAGACATTGAATTTATACTAAAAAAAGTATTTGATTTAGGCATAAAAAGCATTCTAGTTGAAAGCGGCGGGCATTTAAACGGAGAAATGTTAAAATACACAGACAAAATTTACCATTTTATCGCTCCGAAAATTACAGGCGACAACAGCTCATTATCCTGTTTTGATTTCAGAAAAATTGACGATATTAATGATAGCTTCAATTTTCAAATTACACAAACAGAGATGTTCGAGCCGGATATTTTATTAACTTACTATCCTATTTCAAAATAATAAAAAAGTTGTATAATAAATTTTATGAAGAAAAAAACAGCATCAGCAGGAACTTTTTATCCTGGAGATAAAGAAGAGCTTTCAAATTTAATCAGGAGTTTTGAAGTTGAAACTCCTGTATATAAATCGCGTGCTGTGATTGTCCCGCACGCAGGTTATATTTATTCAGGCAGACTCGCTGCAAACGGTATTCAACATTTGAAAAAGGAAGCAAAAAATATTTTTATCTTTGCTCCTGCTCACTATGAAAGGATTTTTGGATGTTCTGTCTGTGATTATAATGAATTTGAAACACCATTAGGAGATGTGCAGGTAAATAAAGAATTATCTTTAGAACTTGCAAAATTTTGCGACTGCAATATAGCAAACTATGCTTTTGAAAAAGAACACTCAATAGAAGTTCTGCTTCCGTTTATAAAATATTTTCTTCCTGAGGCAAAAATCGTACCTGTTCTCTACGGCTGCGAGAATTTTAAAAATTTATGCGAAACTCTTGAGCATTTCTGGGCGGATGATGATAATGTATTTGTTATATCAAGTGATTTAAGCCATTTTTATCCAGAAAAAGAAGCTGTAAAAATCGACAATTACACTGCAAGAATGATTGAAGAAAATAATCTGTCAAATTTTGAACAGGAACAGGCATGCGGCGCTGTTGGAATTTGCGGACTCATTGAGTTTGCAAAAAAGAAAAATTATTCATTAATAAGAGCAGGGCTCACAAATTCTGCAGCAGCAACGGGCGACAGCTCCCGTGTAGTTGGCTACGGCAGTTGGTATTTATACGAAGGAGAAAAAAATAGTTACATAAAAAAATATTATTCTGATTTTGTCAAAAAAGTTTGCAAAGACAGCATTTTATCGGGCTTGCAGCTCGGTCAGGCGAGAATAGATGATTATGACTGCGTATTTGAAGAATATGGAGCATCGTTTGTGACACTGGAACTAGATGGAATTTTACGGGGATGTATCGGCTCAATTATTGCGCATAAACCGCTGATTAAAGATTTAATACATAACGCGCATGCTGCAGCATTTTCAGATCCGAGATTTCCTGCACTTACACTAAATGAATACAACAGAATAACAATAGGAATTTCGCTTCTTTCAAAACCCGAACGAATAGAGTTTGACACGGAAGAAGAACTTTTAGAGGATTTAGCACCAAATGTTGACGGATTAATTATACGCGACGGAAATTATCAGGCAGTATTTTTACCCGACGTATGGGAGCAGCTGCCGGATAAAAAAGAATTTCTTGAACAGCTAAAACTCAAAGCAGGGTTACAGAAAAATTATTTTTCAGAAAATTTTGAAGCGTTTAAATTTAAAACAACAAAAATTCTCTAAACAATAATATCAATTTTATTTTTATCATAAGCATGTTCGAGCTTTGCGACAGCAGCTTCATCAGGCAAATAAGGTTCTGCATCATTAAGCAACACATATTTGAATGCCCGCTTATTAAAATTCATAACCTTTTGTTGGTTGAAAGAAACTGTTTTAAAATTTTCTTTTTCGTCAATCAGCATATCATATAACACATCAAGCTTATCATCCATAGAAAGTTCATAAAAACTTTTTCTTCCTGCAAGAACCGATGAATAACTAGAATTTGCCGAAAAATTTACTGCCCCTTTTATACTGTTAATTTTCATTTAAATCACTCCTTTAATCAATAACTTTTCCTTCAAATACCTCTAGAACCATATTTACATTGTCAGAATGCATTGTTGATTCAAATTTTGCTTCTTCTTTGGGTTTGATTTGTTGAGCCTCATCTTTTAACTGTTCAACTTCCTGCGGTTCAACTTCCGGCTCCATTTGAACAGGCTTCATCACAGGTGACGGCTTCGGTTTTGGAGCATCTACAGGAGCTTGAGGAGTTAGAACAGCCTTGACCTCTACATCAGAAGGATGCGGAAGTCTGACAACAACATTTGAATTTTTTTGATTAAAAATTAAATCAACCGCATCAACAATCGCCTGTTTTTTAGAGCCTGCCTGAACCTGATTTAAGAAAATTTCATTTTTCATTGTCAAAATAGTTTCATCAGGAGCAATTTTAACTGGATTTGCCCACTGTTTTAAAAGAGCACGCGTCGGAGCACTGTGAACACTTTCAAGGAGTTTCCCCCACAATACAGAAATATCTGCACCGTCTGAATGTTTTGATTTCGGCATTGGAGAAAAATCATCACTTTTAGCTTCATTCTCTTTTTTAGGAGGAACAACTGGATTTTTTTCGCTTTGCGGCATAGATGCCTGACTGTTATTTGCATTCGGCGCTTTTGTCTTGTCGTCATCAATTTTCTGATACAAGATATCCGGCTTAGCATGTTCAGTCCTTTGCATTTCAGGTTTCAAAACAGGTGTTGGAGCTGTTTTATAAGCTGAAATTCTGACAGGTTCAACTGCTCCGCCTTCCAAACGTGCTATTCTGTTTTGAAGTTCAACAAGAGATGTGTTTTCTGTCAAATTCGCAAGATCAATTATTGCAACCTCAAGCCACAAACGCGGATTGTTTGTAAGTTTCAATTCTTTTATATAGTCAGAACATTTATCAATTAAAAATACTGTTTGATGTGTTTCTATATTTGCAGACTGTTCTGACAATGCCTTAATCTGGGCATCATTTGCCTGCGTTAATTCAAATGCAATTTCTTTTCTGCAGTTTTTAACAATTAAAAGATTTTTTAAATAATCCATTAAATTAGTCAAAATCTGCACAGGTTCATTCCCTGAGTTATAAATCTTTTCTAGCTCCTCAATAGCTTCCTGCGGCTTTGAATTAACGATTTTATCCGCAAGAGAATTCAGCGTGTCAAATGAAAGGCGGCCAAGCAGGTTGTTTATATCCTCTGTAGTAATTGCTTCTTCGCCATCGAGAACGCTCAATTGATCTAAAAGTGCAATACTGTCGCGCATTCCGCCTGCTGAATTTTTTGCAATTGTATAAAGAGCATCATCTGTTATATTAATCTTTTCATTATCAGAGATATATCTTAAATGTTTAACAATGTCATCTGTCGTAATTCGTTTAAAATCAAATCTCTGGCAGCGGCTTTTTATAGTATCAAGAACCTTATGGACTTCAGTCGTTGCAAGGATAAATATTACATTCTCCGGCGGTTCTTCAAGAGTTTTCAACAATGCATTAAAAGCTGTAGTTGATAGCATATGAACTTCGTCAATAATATAAATCTTATATCTGCTGTTAACAGGTGCATACATGACCTTTTCAAGAATATTTTGAGCATCTTCAACTTTTCTGTTGCTTGCAGCATCGATTTCTATAACATCCATCGGAGTTGAATTTGTTATATCGACACAGTTTTCGCATACTCCGCAAGGATTAATTGTCGGACCTTCTTTACAGTTTAAAGATTTTGCAAAAATGCGGGCAGTAGAAGTTTTTCCCGTACCTCTGGGTCCTGTAAAAAGATAGGCATGAGAGATTTTATTAAGCTCTATTGCATTTTTTAAAGCTTTTTTTATATGTTCCTGTCCAACGACTTCCTCTAATTTCTGCGGACGGTATTTTCTGTATAAAGGTATATATTTTTCGTTCATGGTAATATTATAGCAGAGTTATAACGAATTGGGACAGAATATGAATTTAATTAAACCGCCGTTATTAAAAGAGGGTGACACAATAGGAATACTTGCACCGTCAGGCGCAATGGAAGATGATACAAACCTTAAACGTGCCGTTACATTCTTTGAAAGCAAAGGCTACAAAGTTAAATTATCTGATAATGTTTATTCAAAAAATAGATATCTTGCAGGAACAGATGAAGAACGAGTTAACGCCATCCATAAAATGTTTGCGGATAGATCTGTTAATGCAATCATTTGTCTGCGCGGCGGTTACGGAGCAATAAGACTTATAAATAAAATTGACTATGATTTAATCCGGCAAAATCCTAAAATTTTCTGCGGATATTCAGATATTACGGCACTAAACGCGATGTTTTTAAAACACGCAGGACTTGCGACATTCTCTGGCCCGATGATTTTAAGCGACTTCGGGCAGGAAAATTTATCCGAATATACAATTAACAAGTTTTTTGAAACTGTAATGACAGGCAGATTTGAATATGAAGGAGTATTCTGGGGCGGGAATTTATCAACACTTGTATCGCTTTGCGGCCAGGATTTTATACCTGATTTTGAGTTTACGCTCTTTCTAGAGGATTTAAACGAACCGCCATATAAAATTGACAAAATGGTTACACAGTTATTCAATATAGACAAAATTCGCGAGAATACTAAAGCAATAGCAATTGGCGATTTTTTAGGTGCTGATGACATTTATTATATCTTTGACGATTTAGGATTACCATTGATAAAGAATTTTCCGGCATCTCATTCAGATAAAAAAGCTACAATACCATATGGTTTTATAAATAATTAATTTTATATTAAGTATGTATTCGCCGAGATGTTTTTGAGCTAAAATATAATTATGTGTGAGATAAATAAGGATAAAGACTATGTGGGATTACTCAGATAAAGTTATAGATCATTACAGAAACCCCAGAAACGTGGGGAAAATTGATAACGCAGATGCTATCGGCGAAGCAGGTTCTTTGGCCTGCGGCGACTCTTTAAAAATATATTTAAAAATTAACAACGGAATTGTAACAGATGCAAAATTCCAGACTTTCGGATGCGGTTCGGCTGTTGCAAGCTCAAGTATTCTGACTGAAATGATTATCGGTAAACCGATTGAAGAAGTAAAAAAAATTACAAACAAAGATATTGCAGACCAACTAGGCGGACTTCCGCCTGAGAAAATGCACTGCTCTGTTATGGGCTATGAAGCATTGGAAGATGCCCTGAAAAATTATGATGACTACACCGACCTTGACGATATCAGAAATGAAGAAGAAGCAAATAAGCAGCGCGAAAAAATTGTCTGCACCTGCTTTGGAATTACTGAAAATGTCATCTGGGATGCAATCAAAATAAACGGGCTTAAAACTGTTGAAGAAATTACAAACTACACAAAAGCAGGCGGCGCGTGCGGGAAATGCAAAGGCTTAATTCAAGATATAATTGACACTTACTACAAAAAAGAAGAACACGAAGAAAAAACATCTTCAACTCTCAGTCCCGCGCAAAAGATTTTAAAAATAAACAATGTTATAGAAAATCAAATTTCACCTGAATTGAGAAAAGACGGCGGAGATATTACTTTAGTCGATATTGACGGCAATAAGGTTATGGTAAAACTTCGCGGGAAATGTTCAGGCTGCAAAAATTCACATCTTACTCTTAAAGCATTTGTAGAAAAAACTTTGAGAGATACTGTTGATGCTAATATTGAAGTTGTAGAGGTATAAAAATGAGTTTAATATATTTAGATAATAATGCAACAACAAAAGTTGATCCGCAAGTTTTGGAGGCAATGCTTCCATACTTAAAAGAAGAATATGCTAACCCTTCAAGCGTTTACGAATTTGCAAAACATTCCAACCATGCAGTAAAAGAAGCCCGCGGGGTTATGAAAGACTTTTTTAACGCAAAAGATGAAAAAGAAATCATTTTTACCTCTTGCGGTTCTGAAAGTGCAAACACAGCAATTCGCGGTGTGCTAAACATGAATAAAAACAAACGCCACATTATAACAACAAAAGTTGAACACCCGTGCGTTTTGAATTTGTACCAAACACTGGAAAAAGAAGGTTACAGAGTAGACTATATAGGGGTAAATTCTAACGGAGAGCTTGATTTAGCGCAGTTAGAAGAAGCTATTACAGATGATACGGCGCTTGTTTCAATAATGTACGCCAACAACGAAACCGGTGTAATTTTCCCGATTGAAAAAATATCGGAAATCATCAAATCAAAAAATAAAGAAACAAAATTTTTCGTAGATGCCGTACAGGTATCAGGCAAAATTCCAATTGATGTTCAAGCGCTCGGTGTTGATTTGATGGGAATTTCAGGTCATAAATTCCATGCACCAAAAGGTGTCGGTGCACTTTACGTAAATTCAAAAACACTTATAACCCCTTTGATTATCGGCGGTCATCAGGAACGCGGGAAACGTGCAGGGACTGAAAATGTTCCTTACATTGTCGGAATGGCAAAAGCAGCTGAACTTGCAACAGACCATTTGAAATATGAGGCAACAGAAGTTAAAAGGCTTCGCGACAAACTTGAACAAAATATTGTTAAAAACATATTTAACGCAAGATTGAACACGGGAGTAGCAAACAGAGTTCCCAACACAACAAACATCGGTTTTGAATACATTGAAGGGGAGCTTATTCTTCTTCATTTGAGCGACTTAGGAATTTGCGCAAGTTCGGGAAGCGCCTGTACATCAGGTTCACTTGAGCCATCGCACGTGTTAAGAGCGATGAATGTTCCGTTCACGGCAATTCACGGCAGTATAAGATTTTCTTTGAGCAAATTCACCACAGAAGCTGAAATTGATTATGTATGTGAAAAACTGCCGGGAATTATTGAGAAATTAACCAATTTATCCCCCTTCCAGGATGAACTTGAAGCGTTGAAAAAATTAAGACATTAGACAGTTTTATAATACTTTTTTATAACATACAAAAAATCGTAGTGCTTAAGTCCTGCGATTTTTTGTGCATTTTTCAGATTTATCAAATCCCGACCGTGTAGAATAGTTTTAAGTGAGGTTCAGCCTTATTCTATAGCATAAGGAGTTTTGATATGAAAAAATTTGTTATTTCCTTATGCATTATATTAAGTATAAACGGCTGCGCAGCAGCCGGCCAGTACTCACAAATTCTTGATAAAATAGAAAATTCTTTATACGGTTTTACATATACAACATCCGATGACGCATCACGCCTCGACAGAATAGAGCAGAGCGTCTACGGACAGTCAAGAACAAATCAGGCTGTATCCGAAAGGGTTGCAAAGCTGAATAAAGATATGTCGGCCGAACTTTTAGGACAAGAAATAACACCTAAAGAAGACACCTTCGCGGAAGAAGATGATTACAGAGAAACTATAGCAGAAGAAAAAATGCCGCCTGCAGGTGCTAACGTTGATTATCCTTCAATAAATGAACTTGAAAAAAAGGTATTTAAACAAGAATTTAAAAATCAAGACCTTAACAGCAGACTTGCAAAACTGGAAAAACAGACATTCGGACAAACTTATGACAATGACGCTTTTTCATCAAGGGTAGAACGTTTACAGGCAAAAATTAAACCTGATTCTTTGATGAACAACAGCATTGCTCAAGATTCTAACGAATATTTTGAAGGGAACTCTGTACCGCTTGATAAAGACTACAGTTTGTCTGAATACCAGCCGCCGGAATTTGATTATGATGCTTACAATGCAAGAAATCAAAAACCTGTTAGAATAAATCTTGCATCAGTTGAAAAAACAATATTTAAACAAAGCTTTAACCAGGATTCCATGGACAACAGACTCGCAAGGTTAGAAAGCACCATGTTTGGAACAACTTTTGACACAGACAGTGAAAGCGACAGGTTAAGACGAATTTCAAGCGCATATAAAGCATTAAAAACTGCAAGTAAATATGATTCAAATAAATTTTCTCAAAATATGGCAACTGCAATGCAGATAGGGACATTATTGCTTATGATACTTGCATGTGTATTATAAAAAACAACGTCTTTGCTAATTTGTCATCCTGAACTTGTTTCAGAATCTACAATAACAAAGACATTGTTTTAAATATATTTAAATCTGATTAAACTTTTCTTTTTCTAGCTGCTTCAGATTTGCGTTTTCTTTTTACGCTAGGTTTTTCATATCTTTCACGTTTTTTAACTTCTGAAAGAATACCGGCTTTTTGAATTTTTTTCTTGAAACGTCTTAAAGCGCTTTCAATTGATTCGTTTTCGCCAACTTTAACTTCTGCCATTTATATTTTCACCACCTTTATGGTCAATTTAGTTTGTTACACAATTAGTATAATGCGATTATACTCGAAATCAAAAAATTTTTCAAGTATATTAAGCTGTCAGAGTAAATATCTGATAAATTTCTTCATCTGAAAGCTCAGTAATAATTTTTTCGCCTTCATAAACTGCAAGGTCTGCAAGCTCTTTTTTGGATTTTAGCATTTCATCAATTTTTTCTTCAAAAGTGCCAAGCGTAATCATACGGTGAACCATTACGTTTTTATCCTGTCCGATACGATAAGTTCTATCTGTTGCCTGATCTTCAACAGCAGGATTCCACCACAAATCATAGTGAATAACATTTGTAGCACTTGTAAGGTTCAAACCTGTTCCGCCTGCTTTTAATGACAAGACCATAATTTTTGCGTCATCGTCGTTTTGGAATCGGTGAATTAAATCTTCTCTTTGCGGAACAGTCAAAGACCCGTGGAAAAATAACGGCTCTGTGTTACATTCATCAGGAATGACCTTGCATAAAATATCGCCCATTTCTTTATACTGAGTAAAAATAAGAGTTTTTTCATTGTTATCAAGAATGCTCTGCACTGTTGAAATACATTTGTCCATTTTCCCCGACAATTCTTTACTCATTTCTCCGCCTTTTAAGAACTGATAAGGATGGTTACAAATCTGTTTCAGAGCCGTTATGAGTTTGAAGATATTGCCGCGTCTATTAATGCCGGTAAATCCTGAAATTTTATCCATCATTTCATTAAGAGTTTTTTCATAAAGAACAGCCTGAGGTTTAGAAAGATAACAGTAATCGTTGATAACCATTTTTTCAGGCAGGTCTGTAATAACGTGCTTATCAGTTTTCAGACGTCTTAGAACAAAGGGAGATACAGACATTTTTAATTTTGCCGCACGCGAATTTTCCTTAAAACGCTCAATAGGTATTGCATAACTTTTTTGGAATTCTCTCAATGTACCAAGATACCCCTGGTTAATAAAATCAAATATAGACCACAATTCAGTTAATCTGTTTTCTACAGGCGTACCTGTCATTGCTATTTTTATATCAGATTTAAGCATTTTTACTGCCAGAGTCTGCGCTGTATCAGGGTTTTTGATATTTTGAGCTTCGTCAACAATTATCATACCCCATTCATTTTTCTTTAATTCTTCAACATCAATTCGCATAATAGCATATGTTGTAAGAATTACATCGTGTTTTAAATCAAGTTTTCTTTCTGCCCCGTGGTATATAACAGCATCTAAAGAAGGAGCGAACATCTGCAATTCTTTCATCCAGTTACCCATCAACGTTGTGGGACAAATAACAAGAACTGGTTTATCAAGTTTATTTTCTTCCTTCAGTTTTAAGATTAAACTAATAACCTGAATTGTTTTACCTAACCCCATATCATCTGCCATACAGGCGCCAAAACCCTTTGATATATTTGTCCAGAGCCACTTCAACCCTGTTTGCTGATACGGCCTTAGTTCACCGTTCAAAGATTTAGGAACAGAAACTTCTACAGGCTTATTAAAGTCTTGTATAACCTTAGCAAATGCTTCATCGTAATCAAAATCATACTGAGCCAATTGACCAGACATTGAAGCGTGGATAAGCTCCATTCTTGTCATTGATTTTAGATTAGCCTTTGCAATCTGCTCAAATAATTTTTTAGTATCTTCTTTATCAACAAGAACATATTTATTTTTATATTTAATAAGCCCGTTTTGCCCTTCAACAAGTTTATTAAATTCTTCTACAGATAATTTATCATTTCCGATAGCAATTTCGTAAGAAAAGTCTAAAATATCGTCAAGAGATATTTTCGAAGAAGAATTGTTGTTGAAAATATCAGCAAGTTCTTTAGAACGTGAAGTTTTTACTTTAGCATTTATTGATGCTCTTGGAACAACAATATTTGTCAGCTCTTTTGGCAATATAACTTCAATTTGAGCCTTTTGAAGATAATAAGCAGTCTTTGTTATAATTTGATAAACCTGGTTTAAGTCTAAATCAAGATATAATTTATCTTCATCTTCAAATAAATCTTCAAGCTCAGGCATATATCTTATTGCATAATTAAGCTGTTTTTCCACAATTCTCGCGATATCAGATGAATTTGCGCCAAAAACTTCTTCATCAGTGTATAATCTGTCAACAAGGACATCTTCACCGGTTTTTCTGTTTTTAATATGCACTTTTAGCCTGAAAAGCTCCTGATCTTCAAGTTTATCAATCTTGAAGAAAGGAATCACATCATATTTACCGAGATAAAGTTCGTCAAACCACTGAGCAAAGCTTTCTGCAATATCATGTCCCTTCATTACGGCACGCTGCTCAAGGTCTTTTATCATATAAGTACCGGACTTTACGTCCTTAAACTTATATGCTTTTATCCCCAAAAATTTATAAATCACATAGTTTAAATAATTATAAATAAAATCATTGATAAAGTTTTTAGGTTTTTCCCCTTTTATAAATAAATCGTCAGGGATATTTTCTTCAAACATATTTATAATACGCGCAAGCTGCTGAGAATTGATAATAGGCTCATATACAATTCTGAACATTGTACCGTGTTTTTTGATTGTCGGGATAAAATACAGTTTTTCAATAAGCTTCATCACAAAATATGTAAGCTTATTGAGATAAATAAATGTCGGAGTTAGAGCTTCTAAATCAACTACATTGCCAAAACCGCCGAAATAATCCATAACAAGATCTAAATTCATTGAATATCCGACCTTGTCGTCCATAACCTCTGATCTGAAGCGGAAAAGTGAACCTTTTGATTTCAGGTAATACTGGAAATTATTTGTCGGAGTAACAAAAAACGAAAGCTTGTCATTATTGTTAATAAGATAAAAATTTGTATTCCTTGCAGGCGCATTAGGACTTAAAAACACTCCTGCAAACTCATCTTCTACAGTCTGATATATCAAACTCAGAGTATAGCGAAAATCCTTATTCTTAAAACCGTCAGGGTTTTCCGAAAGATTAAAAAATAATTCATCTACATTATTCTTTTTAAATGAAAAATCTATATCCAAGTTATTTATATCAGCCATATATTTCCAATCTAATTTATTTTATTAATTGGCAGATGCCAAACGACATCTGCCAAACTATCTATTTAATCAAAGAATCGCAATCCATTTCAGCAGGCTTTGGAATGCCCATAAGCTCTAAAACAGTAGGAGCAATATTGCATAAAGCGCCGTCATCTTTTAACTGCAAACTTTTGGGAGCATTTATAAGAACAAACGGAACTTTGTTAGTAGTATGGGCAGTCTGTGGTTTTCCTGTATCAGGGTTTACCATAACTTCCGAATTACCATGGTCAGCTGTCAAAAGCATTACAATATTATTTTTAATGCATGCATCTGCAATTTTACCAACACACTCATCAACGACATGGCATGCTTTCTCAGCAGCTTCCAGAACGCCTGTATGACCAACCATATCAGGGTTTGCAAAGTTTACTAAGATAAATCCGTATTCAGGATTTTCAATTGCTTTTAACACGTTTTCGCAAACTTCCGGCGCGCTCATCTCTGGCTGCATATCGTATGTTGGAACCTTTGGAGAAGGGACAAGCACACGTGTTTCATGCGGCTGAGGCTCATCAATTCCGCCGTTAAAGAAGAATGTAACGTGTGCATATTTTTCTGTTTCTGCGGTTCTGAATTGTTTTACGCCGTTAGCTTCTAAGACATCGCCTAAAATATTTACAAGATGTTCTTTCGGGAAAGCAACAGGGAAAGTAAAGTCCTCATTATAGCTTGTCATTGTAACATAACACAGGTTTTTAAGAACTTTCTTTCTTTCAAATCCGTCAAAATCTGTAAAATTAAGAGCCTTAGAAATTTCTCTTGCCCTGTCAGGTCTGTAGTTAAAGAAAATAATAGCATCATTGTCATGAATTCTAGATTCTTCACCGCCAATAACTGTCGGAAGAACAAATTCATCATTGTCGCCGCGGGCATAAGAAGCTTTAACCCCCTCGCAAGCAGTAGGAGCTTTTTCACCTTCACCTAACAGCAATGCATTGTAACCTTTTTCTACCCTGTCCCAACGATTATCTCTGTCCATTATATAATAACGGCCTATAATTGTTGCAACAGGAGGTAATCCGTATTTTTTCAACTCATCTTCAACAGGCTGAATAAATGTGCAGGCACTTTGAGGAGGTGTGTCACGACCGTCCAAAAATGCGTGTACATAAACTTTTTTCAATCCATTATCTGCCGCCATTTTTATTAAGGCCAACAAATGGTCTAAAGAAGAATGAACACCGCCTGTTGAAACAAGACCGAAAATATGCAAAGCTGAATTATTTTCTTTAGCGTGGTTTATAGCCATCATAAAGCGTTCATTTTTAAAGAATGAGCCGTCTTTTATTGCTCTGTTAATTCTTGATAAATCCTGATGAACAACACGTCCTGCACCTAAGTTCAAGTGTCCGACTTCGCTGTTGCCCATCTGGCCTTCCGGCAGTCCAACATACTGACCGTCAGCATGAATTGATATTGTCGGATATTCTTTTTCCAACCTGTCAACGTGAATAGGGTGAGCAAGCTTTGTTGCATCATATTCGGGGTGATTTTTACTTATTCCCCAACCATCCATAATACATAATAATACTCTCTGTGTCATAATCTTAGTCCTCTATTTATATTTCCTTTTAAAAGGATATTAACAAGAACATAAAGCAATTACAAGAGAAAAAATTATAAACAAACAAATAAAAAAGCCCTGCACGAATGTGATTTTGTTGCCTGCGTGGTCTCGCAGGTGGGTGAACGCCCCGGATTATCCGTTTCCCGCTGGCGATTTGTAATCGGCGGGTATACTTCACATCCTGTCGGAGTCAATTCTCCCTTTTAAAATAAATGTAGGAACAAAATGAGCATCCGTACAGAGCTAATACATTATAACATGTATATATTATTAATTCAATATTATTCTAATGGCTTATTTTGAATATTTATTTGCACCAAAATAAAAACCGATATAGAGTGATAAAAGAATAATTGCAATCGGATTAAATATAATCAAATTAGCATTATCAGGATAAAATACGTTTAATAAAGCTGTAAAAACAGCCAGAGCTAACGCTGTAACAGTAAATTTTAATGTACTTTTTTTCATTTTTACGACCTTTACATTATGAGATATATTTACATCCCGCATAGAATCAACATTTGAAAGACTCATTGCTTTATCATAAATTGTTTGAGAAATTTGACCATTTTCAAGCAGATGTTTGCATGACCTTTCATAAGCTTTGTTAAGCTGCACTTCTACAAGTTGTAACATCCTGTCTTCAGAAAGATTGCTTAAAGCAGCCTCTCTAGTCATTTCAAAAGCTACAAAAGCAAGTTTCTGCAATATTGTTTCATGATAATTTTCAGGTATCCCCGAGCGCAGCAAATCAACATATTTGTGGAAAGTCCATTCAGAAATTATCTGGGTAAGCATCTTTGCAGTATCAGAGTTTTCAATGGTATCATCTTTTGAAAAAGCTTCTCCCGCGATATAAGTAAAATTATAAATTTTATCAAGAAATTCTTTCTTATGCTTTAATGCAATATCTTCCGGCATAACACCTTCAGCCTGTTTAGTCAAATCTTTAGCAAAGCCTTTATAATCAAATGTAGCTACCATAAAACCCTCCTTTAACTATTATACCATGCCGTTTATTTATAGGCAAGCTTTAAACATTAATTCATTTTCAAAGTTTGCATAGCAAGTTTTGCGGCACTGTCAGCCCTCAGCATTGCCTGATCAGCGGCAGATGTATCTTCCTGCTGATTTACAATTTGAACGCCTACTGGTGAAGGAATATATGTCCTAACAGGTTCCGGCGGAATATTATTATTTGAATTAACAGTTTGAGTTGTCGAAGATGTTGTTGTCGTGCTGTTTTTATATTTGTTCAGTAAATTTGTATTACTCTGACCCTGTTGTGACGCAGTTGTAGTAGTCCGGGTTGTTGTAGTCTGCTGAAGAGGCTGTTGGGGCTGCTGCTGTAACTGCGGAGGCAGTTGAGTTTGCTGAGGCTGCTGTTCCTGAGGTTTTTCTTTACCTTCATCAAGCAGTGAGTTTTTAGGTTTACCGAATATTAAATGCGAGCCTTTCACGGCAAGTTTACTTAAGAACGGCAGAATAATCATCATACCGAGAACAATTCTCATCGGATAACCTGCCATTTGCTTAATACCGAATTTCGGATGATGCCATAAATCTTTTAGCTTGTTCCAAACACCCTTACGGTAAGTTTTTACACCGTCTTTCATTACACCGATATCTTTTTTATCATAAGGTCTGATTTGTTCAAGTCCGACTGTTACTATGCGGCCTATTTTTTTGAACAGTTTTGTAATCGGATTTTTAACACCTGCATTCAATTCTTTTTGCAGAGCTTTTTTGCTTGCTTTCCATTCAGCCTTATTTGCAAATCCGCCTGACATAGCTTTCATATTATGAGCTTTTAAATGTGCACGATAAGCTTCAACCTGCTGTTTTGTCATCCCTGCATACTGAAGTCCGCCTACACTGTGCATCAACTTAATCGCCATCGGCATAGCAACGAAGAAAGCGATCATTTCAGTGAAACGTTCTGCAAATGACTTCATTTTTTCGCTGGCACCTTCTGCTTTCATACTCTTATAAAGAACATCTGCAAAGTAAAATGCCTGCATTAAGGCTACGAGCTTGCCGCCTGCAACTCTGTTTGTTGCACCTTCCAGAATAATATTTGTATATTTATTCAAAAATCTGCCAAGAGCTGACTTTGGAATTTTATTCAGCAAACCTGCTTTTTGCAGCGCCTGTTTATATTCAGGATGTGCATTCAAATCCATATTGCCTATTGAAGCTGCCATTTTATTAGTAAATTCAGATCCATAAACATCACGGTTTAAAAACTTTCGCTGTAACCAGTTTAGCACACCTTTTTTATGAAGATATGCGCGTGAGAGCATCTTTGGATTAGCTTGAGAAGAAACTTCAATTATTTTGGCCGGATTATTGTGAATGTTTGCTTTTATTTTTTCAAGGTCTTTAAAATCAACACAGCCCCACTCAAATGCTTTCATATCATTTAATTTTGCAATCCGGTCTTTTGCACTGAGTTTTGCAAAATCATCAATTGCTTTATTTAGAGCACTGCCATTTAATTGAGTGCCTCTGCTGTATTTTGACAAACATTCAAATTCGGCTTTTTGTAAAATTAATTCACGAGCTTCTTTTGTTGTTGCACTATCAAAAGCTTTCTTAAATTTTGTAATATCATCAGCTTCTGCACCATAACGGACTAAATCATCCAGAGAAGAAGACTGTTTTAAAAAGCTTTCTGCTACCTGCGGGTAATCACCGCCAAAAAATCCTAGCATACCGTCTGCCTGAGTTAATACCATCGAATTTTCAGGTCTAGATGGAGTATATGCCATAGCACGCGTAATTTTAAATCTATCTATAATATTTTTTCTAAAAAATGATTTAAAACTCTTAAATCCATTATTAATTGATTGCCCGAAACTAGACTTTCCAAATGCACTATTTTTTACGCGGCTTGTAACATCATCCCCGAACTGCCCTATTTTGTGATAAATAGTCTTATCATAATCCCCTCTTGTTTTTTCAGCAAACTTATCCATACCTTTTGCTATGGCAAACCAGGAAGGTATAGCAAGCAATCCTGTATACATCATACCTTTAGGGTCGTCTGTAGTTTCTGTCACCCTGCTGCTGACATAGCTGTCCTGAACATTTTGCTTTAATAATTCAGGATTAACAGCCTGCATAGGCACCTGTCCGCCCTGTGCGGACGTAGGATTTACCGCCTGAAACTGCAGATTTTGCTGTGGATTGTTTACATTGTTTTCGAGCATAATATTCCTATTTTCCCCTATATAAATATAAAAACAAAATTTAGAAATTAATTGCCTTAAAAAAATATATGTAAAGAAATGTAACAAGTTTAGCTGTTTGTGAAATTCAATACTTTTTATATACTTTATATATACATCAGAAGTAAATAAGAAGAATGAGAGGCATAAAATGGCAGTTGCAAATTTGAAAAAAATTGATGACAAATTAAAAAGCATTTATGAAAATGAAGTAACAGTCAACAATAATCAGCCGTTTGAAGATCGTTCAGAATTATTATTTGCACAGATGAATTTCATCGCAATGGCAAACAAACAAGCTTTACATTTAATCTAATAATTTAACTCCAATTAATTTTTCCCCTACAAATTTTTCACCTGATTTCATTCCCGAAATCAGGTTTTCTTTATGTGATATAATTCGGATATGAAACTTTGCATATTTTCAGGCACATTTAATCCCATACATATTGCACACCTTAAAATGGCAGAATATGTATTAAACAATTTCGGATTTGATAAAATACTTTTTATTCCGGCCTATAAACCTCCGCATAAAAACTATAATCCTGATATGAGTGTACACCGCTACAATATGGTTAAGCTTGCAATTAAAGATAATCCGCATTTCGAAATATCAGATATAGAATTTAAGCGTGAGGGCAAGTCATATACATACGATACAATTCTTGAACTTTATAAAAAATATAATCCTGAAGGCAAAATTAATCTCATTATAGGCACGGACGCCTTCAAGCAGATTGAAACCTGGTATGAAGCTGAAAAATTAAAAAAACTTGTTGATTTTATTGTTTTTGTACGGGAAAATGATAAAGTGGATTTGTCGGAGCTGAAATTGAAAGGTTACAATTTCCGATTTGCAAAAATGGAATTTATTGATATTTCATCAACCGCACTAAGAGATAGAATTAAAAACAATAAACCGCTAGCAGATTTTGTTGTTAAGGAAGTTGAGGATTACATAAAAGAAAATGGATTATACAGAAATTAAAAAATGGCTTAAAGAGAATTTAAATGAAGAAAGATATTTGCATACATTAGGAACAGCTGATTGCGCAAAAAAACTTGCAAAAAAATATAATCTTGATGAAGAAAAAGCGTATCTTGCAGGTCTGCTCCATGACTGTGCAAAGTGTTTTTCTAAAGAAAAGCTTTTAGATATTATAAAAAAACATCTTAATGTAGAAGAAAGCGAAATGCTAAACTACAAGACTCTTCATGCCCCAGTAAGCGCATATATAGCAGAAACTGAATTCGGGATCACTGATAAAGAAATATTATCCTCAATCCGCTGGCATACATTAGGCAGGCTTGAAATGAGCGACTTTGAAAAAATTGTTTTTCTTGCGGATAAAATTGAGCCAAATACAAGGGACAAAGAATATTCTCAAAAAATTATTACAATACTTAACGAAGAAAACGGATTGAATAAAGCTCTTTTAATTTGCTACAAAGAAACCCTTAAAAGTCTTGTAAAACGGGATTTGAAAATATGTCTGCTCACCGTTGAAATCTACAACAAACTTCAAGATTTAGTACAAAATTAGCATGTTTATGGTAAAATATTAAACAAAGTGAGGGAGTTCAGATGAAAGTATTGGAAATTAAGAATAATTTAGTAAAGATTGCTTATGATGTACAAGACAATCTTACTTTGTCAGGTTTTGTTGTAATACAAGATGCCAATACTCCTTATGTAGCTCAGGTAATGAATTTAAAAGCCGATGTTACATCAAATTTCGCCATCGTTAAATTACTATTTACATTTAATGAAGAAGGTATATTAAAAAATTACAATGGGACAATACCTTCCCTAAAATCAACTGTTACTAAACTTCCGGCAAATGAACTTCTTGATATAATTCCAATTGATAAACCTTTAAGCATTGGTACTCTGGCTGAACAGGATACTGTTTTAAAAGTTGATAAATCAATACTTGATAATAATTTGCTAGTCTGCTCTAACAATACTGAGAACACCAAAAGACTCATAAATAATATTGTTTCTCAGCTCAGTGAAAAAGTTGTTATTTTTGATACGGACGGAACTCTTGAATTAAAAAATAAAATTACATTTGGCAAGGATTTTAAATTACCGCTAAATTATGACACAATAAATTTTATATATGACAATGATTTAGAAGATGTTGATGCAACAAGCAGAGCTATAATTCAAGACATATTTTTAGAAGTGCAAGAATACACTAAAACTCTGCCTGAAGGGTATTTACCTTTTGATACATTTTTAAACGTTGTAGATCAACAATATAAAGAAACACAGATTACGCAGCTAGTGCTTCTTAAAAATAAATTATTAAAATATAAAGAATTAAATGTTTTTGCTCAGGAACTTAAAGATATTCTAAATTTAAGTATCAATATTGAAAAATCAGATATTATAACTATTGATATATCTGAAATGCCTGCAAATTTACAAAAAGAAATAATTATTTATGCATACAGCATCCTTTCAGGCTTAAAAGATAGAATTTATTCTTTTGTAAAACTAGATAATTCAATATCAAATAAAAAACTCCTCAGAACTTTGCTTCAAAAAGATGGTGTATCTACAATAACTATATGCCCGCACGAATATAAATATATAAATATTCTTAAAGAAAATGCTCAAAATATGATTTTATTTACTCCGCTCACACTTCAGCACGATTTTGCAAGCTATAATACATTTTTAAACAAGCTAAATCCTGATGAATTTATAATATATGGCGCGCATACACAGAATATTCCTTTAATTGTACTGCTAGAAGACAGTTTCAACAATAATGCATCAGAAACAGCGCAAAAAATAGAAGAAACTGAAGCTTTAAATGAAAAATCAGTATCTGAACCTGCTCTAGAGGATGTAACACCTGTTTTAGCACAAGAAGAAGATATTGTTGAAAAAGGCTCTCCAGAACCTGATACAGCTTCTGATTTAATAGAAGAAGAACAACAGCAAGAGGAAGTTTCTGAAAATAATTATCCTCAAGATATTGTTTATCCTGATATTACAATAGAAGAACAACCTGTTGAAATTTCTGAAAACACTCCAGAACCAGAAATTCTGGAAGAAGAAAAAGAAGAAGAAATTCAAGAAAATATCCCTAACATATTGGCAGATGAGCCCGAAGAAGACACCATTATAGATGAAACTGTTACTCAAGACGGTCAGGATACTCAAATAGATGATATAAAAGTTGAACCATTATACGATGAAGCATCAATTGATGAATTAGCAGACGCTGATGATAATATCATATTTGGAGAACCTCAGGCTGATTATTCAGTTGAAGACTTATCGCCTGAACAGGCTCTAGATACAGTGGAATCTGGAGAAAATGACGAAGATGATATAATTCAGCAGGTTGCAAAAGATGTTGATAAAGCATTGTATGAAAAAATTGATACGGATGAAAACATTTCTTTTGATAATATTGAAACAGATGAGTTAACTGAAGATGATTTAAATCTGATTGACGATATAAATTCAGACAATAACGACGATAATACTATTGAAATTACGGATTACTCTGAGGAAAACCCGCCTGTACTGCCGATTTATCCGGGCGAAGATATAGAAACTGAAGAAGTTCAAAAACTTGAACCTGGTGATAGAGTTTCAACCCCGAAATACGGCGAAGGCGTTGTTGAAAAAATGATAAAATACGGCAACAAAATGCTCTGCTCCATTGAATTCCCAAACATAGGAAGAAGACTTCTTGATCCTGCAATGAGCGATATTACAAAATTATCTTAACTTTTGTGCTTCTTTTAAATAAACAAACTTTGGAACAAAATCTTCGCTGCAATTCAAGACAATAAGCACACGCAGACACATAGGCAAAGATGCTGGCACATCAAGTTCATGAAAGCACATCATTGCAACGTTTTTCCAACCGAAATCAAGCCTTGCAAATTTTGCAGGAAACGCCGCATTTAAATCATCTGTTAGAGTAAAAATAACATGAGATATCATATTTTGCTCAATATTATTTGCTTTCACCATTTCTGAAAGCAGTTCTAAAGTCGCGTTTTTAATTTCATAATCAGTATTTGAACTAACTGTAATTGCGCCTCTTATACCTTTTGTAATCATTATTGCTCCTTATTTATGCAGACCATTTGCCCAATCCCGTGCGAGCATTTCACCTTTTCCTTCAGGCTTTACTTTAACTAGAAGAATAGAACCTTTGCCGCATCCAACTTCTATCCCTTCTTTTGAAAATCTTATAAATTCTCCGCAATTGCCTGAGCCGTTTAAGACACGAGTTTCCAAAACCTTTATAATTTTCCCGTTATGAATAAAATAAGCAGATGGAAATTTATAAATACCGCGCACAAGATTATGAATATCTTTGGCAGACTTTGACCAATCAATCAAAGCTTCTTCTTTGGCAAGTTTATTTGCCATACAAACACCATCCTCACATTGTTTCTGAGGGGTTATTGTTTTATTTACAAGACCTGTAAGCGTCTGTTCAAGAAGTTTTGGGGACTTTTCACTTATTACTTCAAACAAATCAACACAAGTCATATCATCAGGAATATCAATAACTTCTTTTAAGCAGACATCGCCGCAGTCAAGACCTAATTCAGTTATCATGGTACAGATGCCGGTTTGCTTATCGCCGTTAATTATTGCGCGCTGAATAGGATTAGCCCCTCTGTATTTTGGAAGCAGCGAGGCATGGAGATTAATAGTTTCGTATTTTGGAATATCCAAAACCTCCTGCGATAAAATTTGCCCGAAAGCAAAAGTAACAAAAAAGTCAGGATTTAGTTTTTTTAGTTCTTGCTGAATATCTTGTTCTTTTCTTATTGATTTCGGCTGAAAAACAGGAAGCCCCTTTCCAAGAGCAAACTCCTTTATCGGCGACATAGTCAATTTATGCCCTCTGCCTGCAGGTTTGTCAGGCTGTGTAACAACAGCAAGCACATTAATTTCTTTAGAATTATACAAATATTCCAAAGATTTTAGGGCAATTTTAGGAGTTCCAAAAAATATAATATTAATCATGTTTCTTTTCAAGTTCCTCGTCAATATCCGGCTCATTTACAAGTTTGTCAGGTTCAACAGGAGGCAGATGGTGTTTAGCAAGAATTTCATCTGTTTCAAACCTGTTTACGCAATGATCAATAAATAAAATACCATCAAGATGGTCATTTTCATGCTGAATTGCGCGGGCAAGCAAGCAGCCATCTTTAGCTTCCATAACAAAAGGGCGGCCGTGAATATCGAGAGCTTTCACCATAATATTTTTATAGCGTTTTACATCCGTATAAGCCTCTGGAAAGCTAATACAGCCTTCCTGTGCAATAATAGCGCCTGATTTTTTAATTATTTTAGGGTTTATAAACACAAGCGGATTTAGCGGTTCATCATTTTTTGAAACATCAACAACAAACACTCTGTAATTGACGCCTATTTGAGGGGCAGCCATTCCAACACCGTTTTTTGCATACATTGTATCAAGCAGATCCTGCACCAAATCCTGAATTTTTTTAGAAACTTTATGAACCTCTTTTGAAGGCTCTCTCAAACTCTTTTCGCCATATTGTAATACTTTTTTTACAGCCATTTTAATATCCTTTACCCACTTTCTCAAACAATATTATACAATAAAAAAAGTCATCTTACATTCAAAAATTTATGAACCTGCGGGATTAACCTCACATTATCGTATTTTTCAAGAAATTTATCAAGAACCTCTGCGCAGAAATCAGAAGAAACAGCCATGGCATCTTCTTTCATTTCAGGCTGAAGTATAAGCTCAATACCATATTTATTGCCTAGCTTACAGCAATTTGAGATTTCATCATCAGTTATTCTGTCGTTAAAAACTATTTTGGCAAAAGTTTCAACTCCTTTGCAAGCTTCAAAAAACTTGTCATGGAATTTATATGAGTTCTTTATGCCTGTTGCACTTTCAAGTTTTATATCAGCAGAAACAATGTCAATAAAAGGTTTTACCTCCAAAAACTTATCAGCAAGAGTAGCGTTTGTTTCAAGGTAAATTTTTTTATTAACTCTCGGAAGAAATTCTTTTAAAAACTCAACGGACAAAAGCGGTTCACCGCCGGTCAGAGAAATCGAATGAATATTTTCACAGACGTTTGCAATATCTGCAAGCTCACAAGGGTCATATTCAATAAAATCAGACACTTCTGAAAATTCAGTATCGCAAAAATTACACTTCAAATTGCAATTACAAAATCTTATAAATAACTGTTTATACCCGACATAAGGGCCTTCACCCTGAATTGATTGAAAAGCTTCTTTAATTTTAACTTTATTCATTTAACAAATTCTCTCTGATATTTTGTGCGGACAATTTTTTAAGCTTTTCATAAAGCCTGATTTCATCATCCGACAAAGAACACGGAATTTCAATATGCACTACGACAATCATATCTCCAATTTTACCGTTTTGTTTTAAACCCTGTCCTGCAAGACGGAATTTCTGTCCGGAATGAGTTTTTGAAGGAATTTTTAAAGACAAATTTCCTTCAAATGCCGGAACTGAAATGTTTCCGCCTAATACTGCTTCAAAAGGGGTAATAGGAACATTATAAATTACATTGTTGCCTTCAAAATTCATCCTTGAATTTGGCTCGATTTTTATTTTTATATATAAGTCGCCGTTTTTTCCGCCGTTTTCGCCAAAATTTCCCTCGCCCTGAATACGAAGTTTAGCATTATTTTTAACATTTTTTGGAATTTTAACGGTAATTTTTCTGTGCTCGTTTTTTTCACCTGAACCGCCGCAAACAGGGCAGGCTGAACCGTTAATAAATTTTCTGCCCTTACATTTAGGGCACTGTGTTGTATGCATAACATTTACAACACGCTGAGCACCTCTAATGGCGTCTTTTAACGGAATAGAAATTTCCTCATATATATCATCACCTTTTTGGGGGGATAATTTTTCTTTTTTAGGTTTCGGTTTTGCAAATTCCTCAAAAATATCATTAATTTTTTTGGAAAATTCAGCTTTTGATTTAGTATCGCTTGAAGAAGTCTGCTTTTGATATTCTGCTTGAGCTTGTTTCGGGGAAGTATGCTGTTTTTCTTCCTGTTTAGATGATTTAAAAAATCCGTTTATAGTGTCGTATTGCAGGCGTTTTTTATAGTCAGAAAGAGTGTCATAAGCCTCTGAAATATCTTTAAACATCTCAGCACCTGCAGGATTAACATCAGGGTGAAATTTACGCGCCAAACGTCTGTATGCCGCCTTAATTTCGGCATCAGAACTGTCAGGTGTAACTCCAAGAATAGAATAATAATTCTTCATACACTTATATATAATGAAGATTTAAAAATTTTCAACCTGCATGCAAATATCAGTACGGTATTTTTTTGTATCAAAATCTACAAGTTCAATATCTTCATATAAATAGTTTCTTGCTCTTGAAAGTGTTTTTGCTGTTTTTGTAAGAACAAGAGTCTTACCTGCTATTGTTTCATACTCTAGATATTCATTTTTTCTTACAGGAAAATGAGTAATATCGCAGTCAATCAAATCAAGACCTTTTATAATATTTCCGGCCGTTCTAGAAGAAAGCACGCAGGAAACCGAGGCGTTGTCCGAAACATTTATACTTTGATAATCATCTGCAAATGAGCCTATGGCACATGCCTTAAATAAAGTAATTAAATTTTCATCAACAAGGTTTAAAACAGCTTCGCAGTCATGATTTGATAGAAACGGCTTAAAGTCTAATACAACATAGGTGCCGTCATCTTTTAAAACACAATTTACACCGAGAATACCCAGATAAGGCGTATCTTTCTTTTGCAGCGCGGCTAAAACACTATCGACGACATCGAACATAACTGCGCATTCTATGTCTTTAGAAACTTTATAATCAGGAGTAAAAGCGCCAATTCCGTCAGTCAGAATTCCGCCGTCCCCGTTTTCCATAAATTTGTAGTTTGCAACAACAGCCAGAGGCAGAGCATGATACCCGTCAGTCACAACATAAACAGTAAATTCATGTCCGTAAACATAATCTTCCAGAACAACTTTTTTTTCATTTCTTGAAAACAAGTCATCCACAAATGTTTTAGCTGAAATAAAAGTTGTACAAACAAGTCTGTCCTGTCCTGATGAGTTTTCATCAGTTCTGATAACCTGCGGCATAGCAGCATTTTTTAAATAGTCAAAAGCCAGTTGCGGTTTGTCAAACACTGCAAAGCGCGGTGTTGGAATTCGCAATTTGTATAAAAACTTTTTAGCTGCTGATCTGCTCAGAGCGAATTCAGCGCTTTTTGCTGACGGCGCAAAAATAAGCTGCTCATTTGCTTGAAAGAGTTCAGCAATATTATTTTTTATAGCAATCTCTGAAGAAACAACTGTTAAGTCAACAGAATTTTGCACAGCAAATGCAAGAAGCTCATCAACATTATCTTCTCTTATATCTATGCATTGAGCAATTTCTCCGATAACAGAATTTCCTGGAGCAACAAAAATTTCACAGCCATAATTTTTAATTTTTTTGACCAGAGCATACTCTTTTGCTGATGCACCGACTATTAAAATCTTTTTCACATTATCAGTCATAAAAATATTATATAACAAAAAGTTATAATATTTTCATTTATAGCTGTTTTAGTAAAATTGCAACAAAATTTATTATTGATAACAGCTTTGCCTCTATGCATCTTTGCGTCTTTGCATCTCATTATCATACTTATATATGATTTTGTTAAGAAAAATTAAAATTTATTATAAATTGTGATATAATAATGACAAAATTAAAATAATAATTAAATTTACCTTAGAAAGTGAGGTTATGTAGAAATGGCAGGTATTGCAAATTTATTATCACAAATGTTTATCCCGCAGTCAACACAAGTGGCTGCTCCAATAAGAAGTAACAACCCATACAGCAACAATCCTTTTGTAAGCTATAATGGAAATAGTTTAAATAATTATGCAAAAAATTCTCCTGTCAGAGGCGGCTATTTTGCAGGTTACTATAACGGCAAACAAAATATAGTCGGACAGCGGCTGTTTATTGAGGTTTAGCCCCATAACAATTGACTTTTTCAGGGAAAAAGGTTATAATAAAAATAGTTATTTTAGGGAATAATTTTTTTATGAAAAATAGAGCTTACTTTGGATTTACCATTTCGGAATTGATGATAGCAATGGCAATAGTCGGTATAATCGCTGCAGTAACTATACCTGCTGTTGTGTCGAGGTATCAGCAGCAGTCAATGCTAGCTTTGCTCAAAAAAAATTACGTTGAACTGCAAGAGAACTTATTATTATTGTATGCAGAAAATTTTAGGACAAATTTCTTTAATTCAACATTAGCTAAAAACACTGGTAATATAAGAAATTTCTTTAATACTTATTATACTATATCTAATATAGGTTTATGCGGGGAAGATGCACAGCCTTGTTTTGCGGATTCATACCGTTCTATTAATTCTGCGGCAAGAACCGCTTTTTCCTGTAATGACGGCTACAGTGTCCTATTAAAAAGCGGAGGTTCAATGTGCATTATACCGGCACAGGCAGCTATTGCAGAGGACGCAGAAGCCGGAGTAGAAGCCGAAGCTGCAAAACCTGCTCATGTTTTTCTCGATGTTAACGGCTCTGATAAACCAAATATTGGCGGCAGAGATATGTTTTCATTCTACATTTATGACTACCATACAATTGACGATTTAGGCGAAGACATTGAAGAGATAGGTGATGATGCAAATAAACCCGCTTTAAGAGCACAACAAGCTGCCGGATGTAATTCTTCATCAACCGGCGCCGGCTGCTTTGCAAGAATATTTAATGATGACTGGAAAATGAACTATTAGGAATAAAAGGGGATAAATTATGACTAAAAAATTCGGATTTACGCTAACGGAAGTACTGATTACACTGAGTATTGTCGGTGTCATATCAGCAATGACTGTTCCGACCTTGATGAATAAATACCAGAAAGAAGCTCAGGCAGTACAAATCAGAAAAGCATCTCAAGAATTTGCCAATGCCATTGATATGTACATAACCACAGAAGGGAAAACAACTCTTGCTGCGACAGGTATATTTGATGATGTTGATGAGTTTATTGAAGACAATTTCAAAACTACTAATACTTGTGAGGCGAATGATACCTCTTGTTTTGCAGCTAACTACAGATCAATAGACAATTCAAAAAACTCTGGAGTAGGATGTGGAGGGAAATCATACACATTGGCAAATTCTGCTTCAATTTGTGTAACAGCTTTCAAACAAAATCAACCTTCTGTTCCTGGAGGGCCGATATTACAACTTATGGGAAGACCTTACTTAAGAGTTGTTATGGACACAAATGGCTCGGAAAAACCTAATATCGGCGGCCGTGATATCTTTACGTTTTATATTAATAAACAAGGAGAGATACAAGGAAACAGTCCGGCTCCACAGCCTATTCTTTGTCAGACAATACCAAATCCGGATGGGACATTTACTACAAAATGTCCGGGCTGTGAGCAATCTCCACTTGGAGACGGCTGCTATACAACATTAAAACAGAATAACTGGAAAATGAATTATTAGGCCTTGAACTCAGTTTGTAGATCAGATTTACAAATCTGGGAAATTGAATTTGACATAGTAATGCCAACCTAATGCTTATAATGATTAGGTTCCGAAAGAAGTTCGGGATGACAGAATTTCCCTCCCTGATTAGGGGAGGGATGGGTAACTTTCGGAAGACCAGAAGACCAGAAGTTCGGAGGGCAGGAGGGCAGCCTAGTATCATTTATAGATATTTAGGTAAAACTGTGACAAAATTTATTATTGATAATAGCTTTGCCTCTATGCATCTTTGCTTCTTTGCATCTTATGAAGAGATGCTGAAACAAGTTCAGCATGACAATTGCATATATTTCTCCCCTCTACTTGTAAAGGAGAGGGGTAGGGGTGAGGTTCTTTTTCACCCTCTCCCTTAATCCATCTCCCGAGAGATGGAAAGATTTACGATACTGAAACTCATATTGACTTTTTGAAATTATTGGATTATAATACAATAAATTATTGGATTATAGTGTTATATTTTTAACAGAGGCATTATGACATTTATTAAAAGAAATATTCTAAAACAACTGGAAGAAAGTATTAAAACAAGACCTTTGACATATATGAACGGAGGCAGGCAAGTAGGAAAATCCACCCTTTGTGCACATTTGTCAGAAAAAGCAAACCATATAACATTTGATTCTCCGCTTGTACTTGTATCTGCCAAATCAGAGCCTGAAACATTTATAAATTCGCTTCCTGATGATACTTTGAATGTTATTGATGAAGTTCAGTTTGCACCTGAAATATTCCCGTATCTGAAAATGCAGATTGACAAAAACAGGCTTGAAGGCAATACAAAACAACGTTTTTTACTGACAGGTTCTGCTAATATTATGGCTATACCAAAATTATCAGAATCACTTGTCGGCAGAATGTCAATTATAACTCTATACCCTTTTTCCGCATGTGAATATTTTGAATCAGATATTTCATTAACAGACAGGTTATTTAATGAAGATTTAAGAATAAAAAAATATGATAACTATAATATTTTAGATGTTATAAAAAGTGCAACATATCCGGAAATTGCACTTGACAGGTCAATTGACCGTATAAAATGGTTTGACAGCTATTTAACAACTATTTTAAACAGAGATATAAAATCATTATCCGATCTTAGAAATCCTGATTTAATGGTTTCATTGCTTTCTATGTTGTCAATAAGAACAGGCGGCTTGCTGAATAATACTGAAATAGCAAAAGAAGTCAGGATTGATTACAGAACTTATGAAAAAATGCTGTCATTTGCGATAAACAGTTTTATGGTATTTGAAGTCAAGCCATGGGCAAGACCGAATAAATTGAATAAAAGATTTGTAAAGTCGCCTAAACTTTATTTTACGGACTGCAATTTTTTATCTTATATAATGAAAAGAAGTTTGGACGAATTATATTCTAACGACAAAATTACATTTGGACATGTTTTTGAAAATTTTGTGGCATCAGAACTTGTAAAAATTTCAAAATTCAATAACATAGAATTGTCTCATTATCGAACTCAATCAGGCAAAGAAGCAGATTTTGTACTTGAAAATATGAATGGCGATATTGTTGGTATAGAGGTAAAATCTTCAACCCAAATAGATAAAAAATACATATCAGGACTTCTTGAATTAAAAGAAATTTGCAAGGATAAGTTCAAAAAAGGTATAGTTTTATATACAGGGAATGATATTATCCCGTTATCCGATAAAATATGGGCTGTACCTGTTTGTTACCTTTGGAGCTAGTTACTCATTATTCGATGCTGTTGAGCATTTAATATTGCCTTATATTTTTTTTTATAATATCATCATAAACAAGAGAGTATATGATGATTTATAATAAAAACTTAATTGCAGGCTGCGGGCTGTCAGGTGCTGTTATAGCACGGTTACTTGCAGATATAGGAGAAAAAGTTATTGTAATTGACAGAAAAAATCATATTGCAGGAAATATTTACGACTATAAAGACGAAAACGGAATATACATCCACAAATACGGTTCACATATTTTTCACACCAACAATGAAAAAGTTTGGGAATTTTTAAACCGTTTTACATCGTTCAATACTTATATGCACAAAGTTATTGCCCTAATCGACGGCATTGAAACAACAATTCCGTTTAATATAAATACTCTCTATGACGTTTTCCCGAAATCTCTTGCCAAAAGACTTGAAGAAAAACTCCTTAATAAATTTGAGTACAACACAAAAGTTCCTATCCTTGAATTCCAAAAACAGGATGACAATGATTTGAAGTTTCTGGCAGACTACATATATGAAAAAGTGTTTCTTCACTATACAGCAAAACAGTGGGGTAAAAATCCAGACGAAATAGCTTCTGCCGTCACTGCACGCGTTCCTGTTCACGTAAGCAAAGATGACAGGTATTTTCAGGACAAATATCAAGGAATTCCCTTGAACGGTTACACTAAAATGGTTGAAAATATACTAAATCACCCGAATATAGAAGTGAAATTAAACACTGATTTTAAAGAATTCGCCTCTGACAACCAGGAAGAACTCAAAAATTTCAGAATATTTTACACAGGCTCGATTGATGAATTTTTTGACTACAAATACGGTGAGCTTCCATACAGAAGCGTTCATTTCAAATTTGAGACACACAATAGAGAATTTTATCAATCTAATGCAGTAGTAAATTATCCCTGCAATTACGACTTTACAAGAATACACGAATACAAATACTATCTTAATGACGAATCAGATAAAACTGTGATTGCAAAAGAGTATTCTGAATATTTTGAAAACGGTAAAAATGAAAGGTATTACCCGATTTGTAATGATGATAATAAAAATCTCTATGAAAAATACCTGTCACAAACACCAGACAATTTATATTTTTTAGGGAGATTAGGTGATTACAAGTATTACGATATGGATAAGGCCGTTGAAAGAGCAATAAATTTATTTGAGGAGATTAAAAATGGCTAAAGTCAGCGTTGTTGTACCTGTTTGCAATGTCGAAAAATACCTGTGCGAATGTCTTGACAGCATAATCAACCAAACTCTTGATGATATTGAAATAATCTGCGTTAACGACGGTTCAACAGATTCTTCGCTTGAAATTCTGAATAGTTACGCACAAAAAGACAAACGTATGATTGTTATAAACAAAGCCAATTCAGGCTACGGTCATACAATGAATACAGGCATAAACACTGCCACCGGTGAATACATCGGAATTATTGAATCCGATGATTTTGCAGACAAACACATGTTTGAGGATTTATATAATATCGCAAAAGAGAACGATGCTGATATTGCTAAAGGCGACTGGTATCATTATTGGAGTAAAAATAAATTTTCAAGAAAAAACAACAGGATTTCTCCTGCAAAAGCCTTTAAACTTACAAATTCAAAACAGGATAAAAGTCTTTTGCGCATTGATCCTTCAGTTTGGAGCGCTATTTATAAAAGAGATTTTCTAAATAAATACAACATCAGATTTCTAGAAACTCCCGGCGCAAGCTATCAGGATCTAGCTTTTTCATTTAAGGTTTTTGCACTGGCAGAACGTGTAATCCTAACAGACAAGGCTTATCTTTACTACAGGCAGGATAACATGAATTCTTCCGTTAAAAGTAAAACAAAAGTCTACTGCGTCTGTGATGAATATGACGAAATCGACAGATTTTTAGATGAATATCCGCAGTTAAAATTTGAATACAAAGTTCAGGAAGAAATTAACCGCTACAATGGCTACGTAAGCTCTGTTTTAAGAATTGACGATTCAGTTAAACCTGAATTTGTAAAAGTATTTTCTAAACATTTTAAAGAAGAATACAATACCGGACTTTTAGGAGATGAATTCTTTAAGAAAATAAAGAAAAAAGAATTTATGACGCTGATAAACAGTCCGGAAAAATATCTAAAAGTGCTGAAAAATATAGAAAGACGCCGTAAATTTAATAAAATAAGAAAAAATATACTCTCAATTCATTTCAGAAACGGCAGACTTAATCTCACAATATTTGGTAAAGAGGTCATATAAATGCCAAAAATATCTGTAATTGTTCCTGTTTATAACTCTGAAAAATATTTGCCTAAATGTCTCGACAGTCTAATAAACCAAACTTTCAATGATATTGAAATAATATGCGTTAATGACGGCTCTACGGATTCATCAGCAGAAATTTTAAATCATTATGCAGAAAAATATGATAAAATTAAAATTATAACCCAGAGAAATCAGGGATTATCCAGTGCAAGAAATAAAGGGATAGAAGCAGCATGCGGAGAATACATATCCTTTGTCGACAGCGATGACTTTGTTAACGAAAAATTATTTGAAAATCTTATAAAATATCTCCCGCAAGAGATGATATGCTTTGAAGGACAGGTTTATCCACCTGATAAAAATAACCCGCTTAAAAAATTAATTTCAAACAAAAGAAAAGGTGTGCATAAAGTAACGGATAAAATTATAAAGGACACAAATGTTTATGTATGGAATAAACTCTTCCAAACTTCTATTATAAAAGATAATAACCTTAAATTCGCAGAAGGTTTACTATTTGAAGATTTTCCTTTTGTTATGGAATATATGTTTAGTATAAAAAACATCTGCTATATAAATGGGAAATATTATTTTTACAGACAGCATGGTTCATCTATTATGAAAAAATGCTCAGATAAATCAATCCACCATCTATATGTCTGGCATTTTTTATATGAAAGATTGAAACAAAAAAATATTCTTGCCGAACACATAAAGATTATAAAATATCTTTTTCATAAATATTGTATACTTGCCTATAAATTCTCAAGTGATGCTCAAAAAGCAATAATTATCAAGACATCAAAACAGTATGCAAAAGAAATTAATTACACAGATATTGATAAACTTATAAACATTCTTATAAACAATAAAATTATCTATGCAAACAGATTTGAACAAATTTTTTCATTAAAAAATATAAAAAAAGCTCATCTAAAATACAAAGTTATAACAATAGCAGGACAATCTTTTGTTATAAATAAAAGTGTATTGAAAAATAACAAACCGCGTGTACTTGTACACCTGCATTTATATTATCAGAACCAGCTGAAATATATGATTAATAAATTAAAAAATATTAATAGCTGCAATTGGGATTTATATGTAACTTTAGTTGAAAATAATCCCGATATTATTAATCAAATAAAACAATTTAAACCAGATGCAAAAATTATCATAATCCAAAACAAAGGATATGATATATGGCCGTTTATACAAATATTAAATTTGGTTAATCTTGAAGATTACGATTTTATCCTAAAATGTCATACAAAAAACTACAGACGGACAAAAAAATTCTACGGGAAAGGGTACAGATGGCGGAATTACCTTATCAATGCACTACTCAAAAATAAAAAAACTTTTAAGAATAATCTTATAACAATGCTTGAAAATCCTGAAATAGGCCTGATTGGCTCTAAAGTTACACTTGCAACAATGGGTTCTAAAGAAGCTGAAGATACAGACCTTTTTGAAAAACTTTGCGAGAAATACAACTTTCCGGTAAACAAAGGAAAATTTATTGCAGGAACAATATTCCTTGCAAGGGCAAAATGCTATGAAAGAATTAAAAATATGAAGCTTACATCTGAAGATTTTAATGAAACTCTCCATACCAACAGCGGAGCATCAATGTCGCATGCAATGGAAAGATTATTAACAAGAATAATTGAAATGCAGAATTACAAAATTTATGCGGTAAACAGCAAAAGGTATACCATAAAAAAATTTATTGAAACTGTACTTCAATTTATTTTTGCTTTAAAGAATTATAATAATAATGGTATAAAATCAAAAAAGATAACTTTATTTGGACTAAATTTTTTAATAAAGGGAAAAGAATAATGACATACTGCCTAATATTAAGTAATACCAACAGCATTGAAAATGCAAAACTTATTGCAAATACTCTCATTAAAGATAAACTTGCAGCCTGTGTAAATATTGTTCCTCAAATTAAATCTATATACTACTGGAACAATGAAATAACTGAAGATGATGAATACATGATGCTTATTAAAACAAAAACCGAATTATTTTCTGAAGTAAAAGAAAAAATTACGCAGCTGCATCCTTATGAAGTTCCTGAAATAATATCTGTCAATATATCAGAAGGATCTGACAATTATCTTCAATGGATTAATAACTGCACCAAGTAATTAATTTTCTTTTCTAACTGCAATACCTTTTTTAGTTGCATCAATAATTTTTAAAACAGCTTCATCACAAAGCTTTAATTTTGCCTGCATTTCAGGGTTCTGTTCTGATTTCCACTTGTTTAACACGTTTCTAAAATCATCACCGTCAAGTATACATTCACCTGTTCCGACAAGAGGTGCATATTTTTTGCTGAACTGCTTATTAAAATCAGAATAAATTTCTGTTATCAAATCAGAAGCTATTTTAGCATTATTAATAATTATTCTTTCGTCTTTTTCAATCATTGTTTTTAAATTTTCAGACAGATCATCATCAGAATTTATAACCATTTTCCCTGTATTAACGCCCATACCCAAACTTTTTACCATTAAGTCAGTATACCTTCTTACTGAATCCATATCAGCACTTATACCATACGAACCGTCCATACCGTAAAATAATTTTTCTGCAGAATTTCCGCCAAATGAACAGACAATATCAGCAAACAGATTTTCAAATGACATTTCAGAATTCTTATCTTGTCCATGGTATACTGCTCCGCCGTAATACCCGCGAGGATCAAGAGTTATAAAATTAACTTTATTTGGAATATGCCATGGTTTTCCTAAGGTTTTTGCAATATTATTCATTACCTCGAGATTTACTGCATGCCCGCATTCATGAGATGCCACAACACGTTTTTCATGGTCTTCTATATGATTTACAGCAGGCCGGCCCGTTGTTATTTGCAGATAAGCCTCAGTAAAATCAGCCTTTGTCAAGGCTTTATGTCCGCGTTCCATAGCAACAGTTTTTGCTTTTTTAACAAGGTTTTTTAAATATATATACGGGAAACCGTTAGCTATGTTTGCAGCTGATTCTATAGTATTTTCACGTGTTTTACTGTCTCCTGCAAGTTTAATTTTTTCATCTTTCAAAGTTTGCCTGATAATTTCAGCTCTTTCACCTTTATTATATGCTGGTGATGATACTTCTATATTATCAACAAATTTAAAAGATTTCATAGCAGCTTCCCCGATAAGAGAAGGATTGGACACAGAGCCGACTACAAGAATATTCAGCCCTGATTTTTCAGCCTTATCCATTTCCCTCAAAAGCTGTGCCATAGCTTTCTGGTGATAATTTGAAACCAGTTCGCCTACTGAAAAATACTCAAAATTTTCAATAAATAATACAGCAGATTTATTTGGATTTGCTTCTGCCTGAGTATTTACTATTGAAAACAATTTTTTCATAGATGCTTCCGGAGAAAGCGCCCCCCCCCCGAAAATATCAACATCTTTTGTACCGAAATCCATTGTATTAATTTCTATATAAGGGACTCTGGCTTCTCCTGCAATAGCTTTTGCAGTATACCTTCTGCCGCTGCCGGGTGAACCGTCTTGAGAATAGATTATAATACCTTTTGTTCCCATTTTTTTTGATTTAATTTGCTTAACTAGCGATGCAGCCTCTTTTTTAGTTGAATTTTTACCAACAAGGTCATTTAGTTTTTTCCCAGTATCAAAAAATATTTCAATTGAGCTGTCATCACCGGCTTTTTTTAAGAGATTAGTTGCCTCTTTCAAGTAATTAGAAACATCTGCTTCATTTATTTCTTTTTTATCAATATAATAACTTACAATTTTTTTCATAAGGTTTATTGTTTTAGACGGGAAAACACCATCAAGTTGAGCAGATGCCTCTACAACTTTCTCCAAAGCATTCTTTGAAAATTGTTTTTGAACATTATTCATTAAAACAGGATTTTCTTTAAATGATTTTATCATTTGCGCTGTTGACAATCCAGGCAAAGTAACTTCCTCAAAATCCGGAAAAAGATTTGAACTGACAGCAAAGTTATAATAATTATTTTTTGTTGAATAAAATAAATATTTAACATTAGCCGGCGGATTAGCAATAGTTTCTAAAAAGTCTTTTGGGATATTAATAGATGCTTTGCCGTTTTCGTCAACTTCCATTTGTTTTGATATTAGAATATTTACCGGATCTGCAATAATTATATGTTCTTTTGATTTATCCTTCCCTAATCTGCTTACAACCTTATTAAAATAATCAGGAGATGTCACTTCATTAAATTCTGTAATTGAATAATTCTTTCCGCTGTTTTTAATAGCCTTACGCACTGTATCTATAAAAGGCTGCGGAATTTCCTTAGACGCATCAAAAGTCAGAAAAATATTTGTACCTAGCGAAAGATTTTTCAAGACATTTTCTGCTTTCTTGTCATAAACGCTAAAAGGAACTCTATTGCTTTCAGGAGTATGATTTTGCATTGAAATCTCAGAAATTTCGTTGAATAAATCTTCTACAAAATCTGACGTAATTTCATCAGGGCTGTTAACAGCCCCTAATATAAATGTTGTAACATCAATAGCTTCATCTTCTTTTCTGTTACCCCAGACAGCATCTGTCAAATCCTCAGTAAGCCCGACGTCTTCAACATTTGTTGCACTATCTTTTTTATAATAATCTAACATTGCATCAAGAGTTATTATGTTATTTTTAACAATTTTTTTCAAAGATTTTCTTAAATTAGGGTCACTCAAAATATTTGAAGAAGTTTCTGCAATAATAATATCTGCCATATCTGGATGATCTTCTGAACTGTTAAAATCTTCTTTTCCAGAATCTAATTTCTCAATATAATCAAAGAGTTCGTTAAGCGAATATTTTATAACATGCAATGTAGTAACAGCAGAAAAGCCGCTGTTTAAAGCATCATTTTTTAGATTATAAATTAATTTCTTTGTTGGCGTGTCCGAGTAGTACATAATATTTTCCAGTTTTGAATTTTTAGCATTTACTGATTTGGACTCAGACGATGTTTTGCCAAGGAAAGGCACAAAATAGTTCAAACTTAAGGCTGCAGGAACAGTAGTATAATCTTTATTTGACTTATTACAATCAGTCTTATTATTAGAAAATACGAAATTTTTAGAATAGTATACCTTATCAAAACCCGCAGTAATTTTATTTATCATCATACTTCTCCTGAAAGATATGAAACACTAAAATAAAAAATTTTGCTATAAATTAATAAAAATTTACAAATAATATCAGGTTTCTTTAATATTACACACATCAACCCAAGCTTCACTTTTTGATATCAAAAATAATTCATCACAAGTCATTTCAATAGCAGAATTAGGAGTTCCGCAGGCCGGAAAAATTGTATCAAATCTACGCAATGAACTGTCACAGTAAGTTTTAATATCGTCACGCTTTAATGCAAACGGGCAAACTCCACCGACAGGATGACCTGTTAAATTCGCAACTTCATCTGCATTTAACATTTTTGCTTTAATTCCAAACATTTGTTTGAATTTTTTATTATCGATTTTTGTATCACCTGCTGTCACAACAAGAATGCAGGTATCATCTTTGCTGAATGACAAAGTTTTAGCTATACGGGCAGGAATAACATTGAGAGCAGCCGCTGCTAAATCAACTGTCGCACTCGACGAATTGAGCACTATAATTTCCTTATCTTTTCCATATAAACTTAAATATTTTTTAACGCTCTCTATTGACATAGTATACCCTCTGATATAAACAAAAAATGCCGCGTCTCGGAATCGAACCAAGGACACAGGGATTTTCAGTCCCTTGCTCTACCAACTGAGCTAACGCGGCATTTTTTATATTTAATTATCAAATTTTACTTTTAAAAGGTTGAGGCAAAAAAATATTCTTTTGGGATAAATGGTTGTAAATATTTAATTGCCACGTTTTTTATTATACCGGCTGAAAATTTTCAGTCAAGAACTTTTTTATTAAGACTGCGGAGCCAGATACAAAGTAACATTTCTTCCTTCAAGCTGCGGCTTTTTCTCCACAACAACAGGCAAATGCTCCATATCTGCTACAAAACGGTTTGCAAGATCAAATGCCAAATTTGAATGCTGCATCTCGCGGCCTCTCAGCATAACAACTATTTTTACCTTGTTACCTTGTGCAATAAATTTTTCAATACTTTTTATACGAACCTGATAATCATGGGTATCTATTTTATATCTTATTTTAATTTCTTTAACTTCTACGGTATGCTGTTTTTTCTTGGCTTCTTTTGCTCGTTTTTCCTGTTCATATTTATATTTACCGTAATTTAAAATTTTTGCTACCGGCGGTTCCTGATTGGGATTTATTAAAACTAAATCTAAATCTGCATCATAAGCCATTTGTAATGCCTTAGATGTCTGGATTATACCGTGATTTTGACCATCTTGATCAATTAATCTTACTTCTTTTGAGCGGATACGCTCATTCATTATTGCTTGATTTTTATTGTTTCTGTTGTCGTTGGGTGCTATTGTTTTATCTCCTATGTTGTACTCACAAGTGTCATGGTAGCACAAAATTCCATTTTTTCCATATTTATTAAGGATTTTTTTTTGTAACAAAATGTAAAGTTAGAAAAAATTAAGGCTTTAATAATGAACTATTGGATGTTTTAGCCTATTTTAAGTAAAAAAACTATTAAAGTTTTAGCAAATTTTACCGATATTAATATTACAAAGAAAAATTTTAATAAAAATATAAGGAGTCTAATTTATGGAACAGCCAATGGTCGAAACAAAAGAGCCGGAAGTTTTTATTGACTTAAACAACGGAGAATATCTGCAATTTGATATGACACTCCCTATTCAAATTTTATTTGATGATGTTATGACTTTTGTATCAAAGACAGATTTTGAGTAATTTAAAATTTTTTGTATGTTAGTAAAAAAAGAAGACTTGAATAAAGTCTTCTTTTTTTGTTACGAAATATAGTAAAATGTCGATGTTCATGCAATAATAAATTTATTAAAATTGTTGTGATGAGGGATTGGTATATGAATAAATTTTTTAAATTATTATGCTTAATTACTATAACAGCAAGCATTGCACTACCTGCTTGTGCAGATTTTAAAGAGCATTTTGATCTTGGGCAGCAATATTTGTCTAACTACCAATATTCAGGCGCAATAACAGAGTTTAAAAGTGCTCTGAGAATAAACTATCTTGACAACTCGGCTAGAATTGGACTTATAAATTCCTATCTTGCACGCGGAACGTATTATGCAAATACTGACAAGGATTATGCAAAAGCAGCAGATGACTACCGCGCCGCGCTTTTCTACCTGCTTTATTACCCTAATGCCAATCAGGTCAGAAATTCATCACAGGCAATCGTACAGGTTACATCTAATCTTAATAAATGCCTGAACGAAATTAATTTCAACACAACAGCGGAAAATAGATTTAATACGGCAAAACAACTAAGAGCTGAAGGAAATTTTGCTGCTGCAGCTTATGAATTTAATCAATCACTCTCCGACAAAAGCCTCATTAAAGACAGTTTTGAACAGACAGGCGATATCATGAAACTTCTTGGTAATGATCAAAAAGCTGCCGAGTATTACAAAAAAGCAGTTGCGGTTGCGCCTTCTGATATTGATTTGAGGCTTTCATACGCAAAAATACTCGATAAATTAGGTTTCGAAGACGAAGCTGTTAATGAATATAACTATATACTTTCAAAAACAGAGGATAACAAAGACATACTTTATTCTTTAGAGCGGATTTATAAAAGAAAATTGGAAGACTCCCCGCAAGATGCATCAATTACCGCTAACCTTGGAGCAATTATGCAAAAAGAAGGCAATCTTGATGAAGCTTTAAGATACTATTCAAAAGCTGAATACCTAGATCCGTCAAATGTTAATACAAGAATTAATGTCGGGACTTTATACCAGCAAAAAGGCGACTTTAAAACAGCAATAACTGCCTATGATTCTGTTCTGACAATTTATCCTGATAATGTACTTGCCAACCTTTATAAAGCTCAATCTCTTGCAGCAATTGGGGATGATAAAAAAGCGACGGAACTTTATAAAAAAGTTCTGACACTCGACCCTGGAAACAAAACCGCTCAGAACGAAATGATAAATATGGTTCGCGGAACAATGACAACAGCACAATTTGTTGACTACATAAAGAAAAACAATCCGCAAAATGCATCGGATATTTTATATAACTATGCACTTGACCTGCACAAACAAAACAAACTTGATGATTCAATTGCAATTTACAATGAAGTTATTAAGCTTACCCCTTCTAACCCTGAAGTATATGTAAACCTTGCAATTGCTCAGGGACAGAATAAAAATTATGACAGTGCGCTTGCAACGTTGAACACAGCGAATACAAAATTCCCTAACAATTCACAGGTAAAAGATGCTCTAAAATCAATTCAGGCGCAATCTACAGACGAAAAACTCGCGTCAGCCGCTGAATATTACAATAATAAAGATTACCAGAATGCAGTTAATGAATACTTAAAAATTCAGCCGCCTACATCTGATTCAATGCTCGGAGCAGCTTCTGCTTATCAGAATATGAATGATATTGATAATGCAATTGTTTATTATAAAAAAGCACTCAATCTCTCTCCGAAAAATTCTGATATTGCATACTATATAGGCGCGCTTTACGCAGATAAAGAGGATTATACAAATGCTAAAACATATACTGATAAAGCCTTAGTACTAAATAAAGACAACAAACAGGCGCAAGAATTACTTGAAAGCTTAAATGCACAGCTTGCATCTCAGGATTTGGAAAAAGCCATTAATCTATTTGAAAGTGAACAATACAGCGAAAGTCTTGTGCTGCTAAATAAAATACTTTCTATTGAGCCTAATGACGCTTACGCACTCTATTACAGAGGAATGATATACGACACCCAGAAAAAATACAACGAAGCTATAGCGGATTACAAAAAAGCAATAGATATAAGTCCTGAGCTGACCATAGTAAATTACCTTATTGCAGTTGACTATGACACGTTAGGGCAGTATAAAAATGCGCTGCCATATTACAAAACTTTCACTGACAAATACACAGAACAGGATGAATATTTGAAATACGCACAAACAAGGGCAGGTGAACTGGAAAACAATGGCAAATAAAGCATTACCCCTTATACAAAGCCGAGTATCGCTTGCTCCGATGGCAGGGATAACTGATTATGTTTTAAGAAGTTTGGTTCGCAAATATTCAAAAAGTTGTCTTTTAACAACAGAAATGATTAGTTCTGAATACTTAGCCCAAACTCTTAACGGAAGGAGCGGAACTGAAATCTTAAAAAGAGATGAAAACCATTCCCCGATATCTTATCAGATAAGCGGGCACAAACCCTATTTAATGCGTCAGGCAGCGGAATTTCTAAACAATTATGCGGATATGATTGATATTAATATGGGATGTCCCGTAAAAAAAGTAGTAGGCGGGCAGGACGGCTGTGCATTAATGAGAAATCCTGAACTTGCATCAGATCTTGTTAAAGCGGTAAAAGACGGAACCGATAAACCTGTAAGCGTCAAATTCAGACTCGGCTACACGGCAGATGAGATGAATTACGTTGAATTCGGACAAAAAATGCAGGAGGCAGGCGCAGAATTTATTACAATCCACGGGCGTACACGCTCACAGATGTATTCAGGCAAAGCTGACTGGGAAAAAATCAGAAAATTAAAAGAAAACGTTGATGTTCCTGTGTTTGCAAACGGCGATATTACATCAATTGAAAAAGCAATAGAATGTCTTGAACTTTCAGGCGCTGACGGGATTGCAATCGGGCGCGGGGCACTTGGAGATCCGACGCTTATCGGAAGAATAGAACATTACCTGCACACCGGCGAAAAGCATCCGATTCCGCCGCTAGATGAACGTATTGAAATGTTAAAATGGCATCTTGATGAAGAGATAAAACTGCGCGGAGAAAATGTCGCGATAAAATTCATGCGGAAATTTTATCCATACTATTTATCGGGTTTTGAAAACGCAAAAGTGCTCCGTTCAAAGCTTGTATTGGAAGAAGATTACAACAAAATTATAAAACTTCTGACTACTGCAATCAGCTATTCTAATTAATACCCAAATGTTATTTGAATATCTACACTTTCACCTTTATATTCATCAGGTAAAGGTCGAAAAGGGGCAGTTACTTCAACAGCTTTCATTGCAGCTTTATCAGCACGCGGTTCCCTTGAAGTTTTATATATTTTGCAATCAAGTAATTTACCATTTTTGTCAACCTTTACACTAACTGTTACAGGCAGATATTCACAACCTTTAGGCGGCTCCCAATTCATCTTGCACCGCCTCATAAATTCTCTCATCCATGGTCCAAAATCAACATCATTCCCTTTAGTTGTTGAACTTTGCCACATCGGCAAGACATTTGAATTATATTCATCCAAATGAAAAGTTTCTGCACTAACAGGCAGCATAAAAAGAAGTAATAAAGCTAATATCAGAATATGCGGCACGCTTACATCCTCTCAGGTGCACTAACCGCAAGTATGTCTTCCAATGCGTTATGAAGAACAGTTTTTACAGTCCAGACAAGTGCAATTCTGGCTTTCATCATTTCTTTATCATCAGATATTACACGGTTTGCGTTGTAGAATGAATGAAATTCAGACGCAAGTTCCTGAACATATCTGCAAATTGTATAAACCTGACGGGTTTCTGCAGAATTTTTAATAACAGATTTATATTCTTCAAGCTTCAATATAAGATGTCTTGCACTGTCAATTGTCGGTAAAACCATATCTGCTTTAAACCCATTAATAAGTTCATTTAATTCAGCTTCACTCATCGGAGCAGCAGATTTTTCGCCTGTTTCAGTATCTAATTTTTCAGCAATAACATTTCTCAAAATCGAACAGGCTCTAGCATGCGCATATTGAACATAGAAAACAGGGTTTTCGTCAGTATTTTTCTTTGCAAGTTCAATATCAAAATCAAGAGTTGTATCAATATTTCTCATTGACATCCAGAAACGCGTTGCATCAACCCCCACTTCGTCAATCAAATCTTCAAGCGTAACCATATTTTTACGTTTGCCCATTCTGACTTCGTTGCCGTCAACAACAAGATTAACAAGCTGACCTAAAAGCACTTCCAATTTATTCGGATCATATCCTAAAGCCTCAATTGATGCCTTTACACGTGCAACATAACCGTGATGGTCAGCGCCCCAGATGTTAATCATTCTGTCAAAGCCGCGTTCTAATTTGTCTATATGATAAGCTATATCTGCCGTTAAATAAGTATTTGAGCCGTCTGCTTTTTTAATTACACGGTCTTGATCATCACCGTAGTCAGATGATTTAAACCAGTCAGCGCCGTCTTTTTTATAAATTTTACCGCTTGCTTTCAACTTATTAACGCATTCTTCAACTTTTCCAGATTTATGCAGAGATAATTCAGAATAAAAATTATCAAAATGAACTTTAAATTTATCCAACAAATCACGCTGCACTTTTTCTTCATATTCTTTTGCAAAGTCACAGAGTTCTTGAATATCATCAGGCAAACCTTTATGATTTTTCAAATATTCTTTGGCAACAGGAATTAAGTAATCCCCCGGGTAATAATTTTTTCTTTCAACTTCATCTGTCGGGAAATCAATATCTTCACCAAGCTCCTGACGAATTCTAATTGCAAGAGAATTTCCGAGTTTTTGAATTTGTGAGCCTGCATCGTTTATATAAAATTCCTGATACACCTCATGTCCGTAGAATTTTAAAAGATTAGCAAGAACAGATCCCATAGCAGCCCAACGACCATGTCCGATATGGAAAGGACCTGTCGGGTTTGCTGATACATATTCTAATATTATTTTTTCTGTTTCAACATTTTCAGGTTTACCAAAGTTTTGCTTAGCTTCAAAAATTTCTTCAACAAGGTTAGAGAGAATTTTTTTACCTGCTTTGAAATTTATAAAACCGCCGATAACAGTATATTCGTTGTCATCTTTTTCAATATATTCTAAGATAGTGTTTGCAATCTGAGGGGGAGCAATTTTGGCAAATCTTGCAAGCTGCGAAACATTAACCGCATAGTCGCCAAAATCAACATTTTTAGGGCGCTCAGGCTTTAAAGTTCCCCTTTCATATTCGGTCATTGCACCTAACTTATTATCTTTTACTGCTTTTTCAACAGCGTTTTCTATCTCATTTATAAAATAATCTTTTATCATATTTTTCTCTCCATAAAATTTATCCGTGAAATAATTATACAATAAACAAACTATATGAAATCAGATGTTTGTAATATAATATTAATATGATGAACGTTCAAAACATAATCGACAGAATACGCGAAATCATGAGCGATGAAACTGTTATTCAGCTAAAAGATGAGTTGAACAGCTATCACGTTGCGGATTTGGCTGATATTTTTCAGGAGTTGAAGCCCGAAGAAAGATTACAGTGCTTCAAGCTTCTTGAAATTGAAAAAGCAGCCGATTTAATGGAATATTTACCCCCTCAAATGCAGGTTGAACTTTTAAGCGATATTGATGAAAACCTTGCCTCACAAATTTTAACACAGTTACCGCATGACGCTGCTGCTGACGTTCTCGGCGACATGGAGGAAGATGAAAGTGAAACTTACTTAGACAAACTTCCGCACAAATTCTCAGAAGAAGTCCGGGAACTCTTAACATACAATGAAGACACCGCAGGCGGTATTATGAACCCTGTTGTTTTGACGGTTAATTCTGACATGAGCGTACAGGATGTTTTAAACCACATCAGAATTAAGGCAGAACAAGATAATATGGAGCTTTACTACGTCTATGTCGTAGATAAACAAAATCACCTCTTAGGCGTTGTTTCATTGAGAAAACTTTTGACATCTCCAATAAATCAAAAAGTCGAAGATATAATGATTTCAGATATAGTTAAGCTTCACGTTGATGATTACAGCGACTATATTATTGATGAATTTATGAAATACCAGTACAACGCACTTCCTGTTGTTGATCTTTATAACAGGCTAAAAGGAATGATTACCTGGGATGACGTTCATGATTTGTTTGAAGAAGAAACAACCGAAGAAATCTACCAGTCATCAGGTATTTCAACTGAAATCGTTGATGAAGACGAAATTTTAACCGGTAATGTTTTAAATGCTATAAGAGCACGAACACCGTGGCTTTTCATAACTTTAATCGGAGAATTTGTTGCTGTTAATGTGGGGCACCATTTTGACCATACATTACAGGCACTGCCGATTATTGCAATATTTATGCCGCTACTTGCAGGTCTTGGCGGGAATATCGGAACACAGAGCATTACTCTTATGGTACGCGGGCTTTCAACCGGTCAGGTTACCCTAAATTCTGCCATGCACCATATTTTAAGAGAAACTTTTATAGGTTTTGTAATAGGTTCTATATTCGGACTTCTTGTAACACTGGTTACATGGGGCTGGCAGCACAGTATAGAACTCGGCGCCATAGTCGGAATTGCAATGGCAATCAATATGACTATGGCAACAATTATCGGAACGTTTACACCGTTTGCCCTCAAAGCAATGAAAGTAGACCCTGCCGTCGCATCAGGTCCTGTTATTGCGACAACTATTGATGTTTTAGGGTTGGCAATATACTTTACCCTTGTGTCAACTTATTTAATTAAAGTTATGTAAAAAAGGTACAATAATATGACAAATCAAATTCAAAGAAACAGAAATAATAATTACGATAGAGATGAAAGAGCTGAAAATTTTGTAAGACACGCAAAGGAAGTTAGAGAAGAAAGATCATCTTTTGCAAAAGTTTTAATTGGAATGATAATTGTATTTATCGGCGTATTACTAGGAATGTTTGTGCTTGGCAACGAGAATTTTATTGAAGACCATTTTGGAGAAGATTCCATAATAACAAAGATTTTCCAAAAATTAACCGTAAGCAACGCAAATAAAGAACACGCAGATTTTGCACTTCCGTTTGGTCTAAGACGCCAGAATATTCTATTTCTTGGAGTTGATGCAAGCGGGAATCCTAATGATTTGTGGACAGGAACAAGAACTGATACAATCATTCTTGTAAATATAGACCCGCGCACAAAATCTATTAATGCACTTTCAATACCGCGCGACAGTAAAGTTTATCTGCCCGGCGATAACGGAGTAAATAAAATTAATGCAGCACACGCAATCGGCGGCATTGAAATGACTAAAAAAACAATTGAAGACACACTGGGTGTTCATATCGACAGATATATTATGGTTCACGACAGCGCAGTAAAAGAAATTGTTGATGCAATGGGCGGAATTGATATTTATATTGAAAAACCTATGCATTACAATGATTATTCTGGCAACCTGCACATAAACTTTACTAAAGGCGACCACCACCTTGACGGGCAGAAAGCTGTTGAATATTTAAGATTTAGGCACGATGCACTCGGCGATATCGGAAGAACCCAAAGGCAGCAATGGCTTTTAAGAAGTCTTATGAATAAATTAAAACAGCCTGAAACTATTACGAAAATCCCTGATATCATCTCAGTTGCAAAAAAATACGTTAAAACAGATATGTCGTTCTATGAAATGTCGCAATATGCAGCGCTTGCAAAACATATCGATATGGATAAAATTGAAGTAGCAATGCTTCCCGGAGCACCAAACCAAAAAGGTTACATCAGCTACTGGATTTTAGACCCTGAAAAAACTCAGGAAGTAGTAAATCGAGTAATATATCGCGACAAAGTCGCTATTGATGAAACAGCTCAGATGAGTGCAGGAGTTATGGCATCTAGTTCTGCTAGAGCAGAACAAATGGCAGAAGCGCTCAAAGCTGCAAATATTGATGTAAAATGCACCGGCATCACAACAAGAGCGCACTCTCAATTCGTTGCGCATTCTGCAAATGTCACAAACGATTATTACAACTGGCTAAAGAAGAAAAACGAAGCGTTTGGCGGACTTCAATTTGTTTATGATCCTGTAAATTATCAGTGCGGAGAAACAGACTTTACAATTATATTATCAGGGAATTAATTCCCTGGGTAATGTGCCTGTAGCTCAGTTGGATAGAGCGTTTCCCTCCGAAGGAAAAGGTCGTGCGTTCGAATCGCATCAGGCA
>CALUYN010000005.1 GCA_944325025.1 Candidatus Gastranaerophilales bacterium
ACTTCCAGAATGTTCAAGCGGTACAACTGGCAGTAAATGTACATTAAAAACTGTTAGACCTATTAAATTCTTCTAATACCTAATTTACTCTTAGTATCACAACTATTTAAAATTAGGCAGAAGGCACCGGGCAATCCTAAAAAAGGATTGCCCGGTTTGTTTAGTAAACTGTAAAGCAATTATGGTTTATTCTTTTCCCTCTCTCGGGAGAGGGTTTAAGGGAGAGGGTAAATTTGATAGTAGGCTATTAAAGCTGACGGATGTCAAGAGGTCAGGATGTCAGACTATTTTTATTTATAGCTATTTAGGTAAAACTGTGACAAAATTTATTATTGATAATAGCTTTGCCTCTATGCCTCTTAGCATCTGTGCTTCTAAATTAAGCCTGACTTCCTGTCCTCCGGGCTTCTGTTTCTACTAAACAGCCCTCACCCCTGCCCTCTGTGCTTATCCAAACCCCTCACCCAAATTTCTAAGCTCACCTATGTTCGCTAAGAAATTTTGCCCTCTCCCTCAAGGGGCGAGGGGATGTTTTTTATGTTTTGATTTAATGACAATAGAACAGTAGGGTGGGATAAGCAAAGCGTTCCCACCTATCATTACGGAAAATTTTAGCTAAAAGTAAAACCGTCTGCCTTAAATCTGTCTATTACTTCCTGTAATTGTTCATCAGAGCATACAAATGAAAGTCTGAAAAATCCTTCCCCGCATTCCCCGAAAGCATTTCCCGGCACCAGGACTACACCGGATTTTGTCAAAACATCTTCGCAAAAATCAAAGGCTGATTTGTATCTTTTAGGTATCGGAAGCCACAGGTAAAAAGTTGTGTGCGGAACTGTTGTTTTATCAATAGGCCAACCCAGTTCCTTGAAGCCTTTTACCATTATCGCCTGTTTTCTTTTATAACCTTTGTTGCCTTCTTCAATGTATTTGTCGCCTTCTTCAGAGTTTAAAATTTCTGCACATGCTTTTTGAAGTGCTTTGAATATGCCGTTATCAATTGTTGATTTCCCTTTGCCGAAACGCTGCACAACCTCTTTGTTCCCGCAAACCCAGCCTAAACGCCATCCAGTTACTGCGTAAGGCTTTGAAAAACTGTAAAATTCAATTCCTATATCTTTCGCACCTTCAATTTCAAATATGCTGAAAGGTTTTTCTTCCTCCGCAAAATAAAGGTCACAATATGCTGCATCCGATACTAGCAGGATATCATGCCGCTTACAAAAGTCTACGATTGTTTTTATGTATTCTTTTGTAGTGCTTATGCCCATAGGATTGTTCGGATAATTTACAAATACAGCCTTTATATTTTCAGCTTTATAACCATCTTTTAATATTTGATTGTAAATAGCTTCAACATCAGGCTTGTAATCGTTATCTGCTGTTAAAGGCATTGAATAAGCTTTTGCTCCTGAACATTTGATAAATTGCAGATATGATGCATAACAAGGATCAGGAACCATTATTACGTCTTTGTCTAGTTCATTTTCTTTAGGAGTTGTAATAAATCTTACAAGGTTTGCAATCCCTTCTTTCGAACCAACAAGAGAGAATATTTCAGTTTCAGGATCTAGCTCAACATTAAATCTATTTTTCATTCTTTGTGCAATTGCTTGCCTGAAATATAATTCACCTTTTGGCGTAGAATACGTATGTATACCATCTTCGTCAAGAATTTCTTTCAACCTGTCAATTAGTGCTTTAGGTGGATTTGCAGTCGGAGCTCCCATTGATAGAGAAATAGGAGCCCTGTTTTTAGCTTTGAGTTCAGGTGTCAATTTTGTTGTAATTTCTTTAAGTTTGAACATGATATATGTGTCAAGCGACATTACTTCCTTGTTAAACAATTTTTCTAAATTCATTCTTCCCCTCTTTCTAATTTTCAGATAACATTTGCATAGGCCCTTCCAGGGACGCTGTTACAAATTGTTTTGTATAATCATTATTTTGTTTGAGCATGTCCTCAGGTGTTCCTTCATAAACGATTTTGCCGTCATATAGCATTATTACACGGTTTGCAGTTCTTGTAATTGTTGACATCTGGTGCGTAACAACTATTGATGCAGCATTTGTCTCTTTTTTAAGCCTTACAATATAATCTTCAATAAGTGTTGAAGATATAGGATCAAGCCCTGATGTCGGCTCATCATAAAGTATTGAATTAGGCTCTGTAACAATTGCTCTGGCAAAACTAACACGCTTTTGCATGCCGCCTGAAAGTTCCGACGGGAATTTATTCTCAATCCCTTTCAATCCTACAAGTTCAAGCTTTTCTGCAACTATGTTTTTAATTTCTTTTTCAGTGTATTTATTTCTTAAATCCTTTCTTTCACGAAGAGCAAAGGCAATATTATCTGCAACATTCAAAGAATCAAACAGCGCGGAATATTGAAATACCATTGCAATATCGCCTTTTGATGTAATTATTTCTCCGCTGTCTGGAGTGATAAGCCCGCAGATGAGCTTTAAGATTGTACTTTTCCCGGAACCTGAAAACCCGACAATTGCAAGTGTTTCTCCGTTTTCTACCTTAAAAGATACATCATTTATAACTGTTTTTTCTCCGAATGTTTTTATTAAATTTTTAACTTCAATACTCATATAGTTTATTGTACCCCTTTAAAAGAAAAATGCTATAGCAAAGAACATATCCCATATTACAATAGCTACGAAAGACCATACAACAGCTTTGTTTGTTGCTTCCCCAACCCCTTTTGCGCCTCCTTTTGCGTAGTAGCCGGAAGAACAGCTTATAAGAGCAATTGTTGCTCCAAAACTTGCAGCTTTCAAAAGACACACACAAAGGTCTTTCATATAAATTCCGAGCCATGCCGAATCAAAAAATGCTCTATAACCAAGCCCGGATGTTAAATTAGAAGTTACTGCACCGGCTATTACTCCTACAGCAGAAGCTATAATTACAACAGGAGGCATCATTAGCGTTCCTGCTATTACACGCGGAACAAATAAATATCTGATAGGGTTAACTTTTAACACCTCAATGGCATCTATTTGTTCTGTGACGCGCATTGTTGCTATTTCAGAGGCTATAGAAGAGCCTATCATTGATATAATTGCAAAACCAGACATTATAACTCCAACTTCTCTTACAATAAGAATTGTCATCAAAAGCCCGACAAAATTGCCTCCGCCCTGCTTTACCATCTCCAGAGCGACCTGCGATGCAACAATAATTGATGTCATACCAACAATTGATAATGTAATGGGAAGCGAAGTTATTCCAAACCGGTAACATTGTGCGATTACCTCTTTTTTTTCGATTTGACCTGTTAAGATAAATTTAATTACATCAATGCCGTTAAGCGTAATTTTTCCCAACGTATCAAGAAAATTGGCAAATTCAGTAAGCATGCCTGAAAAAATTTTATATGTTGCGGATTGTTTATAGTATTTTTGTAAACTTCCCATTCCTGAATTATACAGGAAATTTCTTTGTAATGCAATTTCAAATATTGCATTTATTAATTAATCATATTAAAATAGAAAATTTATTGGATACTCTTAATATTGTTTTCCCGTTGTCTGACCATATTCGCAAAGACCGTTGGTGCCCTTCGGGGAATTGTTTATATACGGAGTGGCTTTTAAATTAAAGTTCACGTCTGCCTTCAAGTGCTTTGGCAATAGTTATTTCATCTGCATATTCAAGGTCTGCCCCAACCGGTAGCCCGAACGCTATGCGGGAAATTTTTACGCCGAACGGCTTAATAAGCTTGCTCAAATAAAGGCTTGTTGCTTCCCCTTCAACAGAGGGGCTCAAGGCAAGAATAACTTCTTTTACTTTTTCATCGGTAAGACGGTTTAGAAGCTCTTTAATTCTTATATCATCTGCGCCTATCCCGTCCATAGGTGAGATTAAGCCTTGCAGAACATGGTACAAGCCTTTGTATTCATTTGTTTTTTCAATAGCAATTAAATCTTTTGTTTCTGCAACAACGCAAATTGTTGATTTGTCCCTTTGCGGTGAACTGCAAATCTCGCACGGACTGCTTGAGGACATGTTGAAACAAATTTCGCATGTTCTGGTGTTTTGCTTTGCATCAATCATGCTTTGGGCAAATTTTTCAACTTCTGTTAATGGCATTCTAAGTAAATAGAATGCCATTCTCTGAGCTGATTTTGGCCCTACCGATGGAAATTTTTGAAAATGTTCGATAAGAGCTGCTATTGATTTAGGGTAAATCATTAGAAGTTTAACCCCGGAATATTAATTCCGCCTGTTACGGCTTTCATCTTTGTTTCCATCTCTTTTGAAGCTTTATCGCTTGCATCAAAGATTGCAGTTGAGATTACATCTTCAAGCATTTCAATCATTTCTGGATCAACAGAGTCAGGAGCGTCAGGGTTAATTGCTTCTGCTGTCAGAGTAATGGATTTGAATTTTCCCTGTCCGTCACATACTACTTTTACTGCTCCGCCTGCTGCTTCGCCTGTTATTTCTGTTTTTGCAAGTTCAGCCTGCGTATCTTTTAATTTTTGCTGCAAGCTTTGTGCCTGCTTCATCATTTGCATAATGTTCATAAGTTTCTCTCCTAAGTCTTAAAAATATAGCAATTCTTTACCATTTATTATATAATAAAAATATGCAAAAGTACACTTATGTTGCTGAATCTTTAAAAAACGGAAAAATTATGCGATGGACTTTTATGCCGTTAAAAGTCTTTATTGCACCTATGAAATTTTATTCAAAGCAAGGTGAAGAATACAAATACAGACAAATGGTTCTGCGTGCTCTTGATGAGTGGCAGAAGGCAACGAAAGGAAGGGTTGCATTTAAGGTTGTTAACAATCTTCTGGAGTCAAATGTTAATGTTGAATGGAAAAGAGTAGAGAGGAAGGCTCTAGGACATTGTTATTTTAACTATGACGCTTCCAACAGATTATACAGTGCGGAGGTTGCAATAGGTTTGACAGAAGGACTTGTGCATGCCGATTACATGGACGAAAATGAGGTATATCATACAATTTTGCATGAAATAGGTCATGCGATAGGCCTAGGGCACAGTCATAACCCTGCAGATATTATGTATACCCCGCACCAGAAGGGAATTAATTCCGTTTCTCAGGGAGATGTTTTAACCGTAAACTGGCTTTATACCCTTCCGCAGGGCGCAACAACAGCTGAAGTCGCTTCAAAATATAGTATTGGCGGAAGTAATATTGATGAAATTATCGCTAAATTTATTAATAAGAAATCGCCTACAGAATTTGAAAAAGTTAAATCTTCTATAAAACACCCGAAACGGGATCTGCTTGAAGAGCAGGAAGCTATTGCAAATTTGAGAAAATATCATATGGCACTTCAAAATGTCCAGATTTCCGAAGATATGAAGAAATTTTTTATTAACAAAAAGAATCACTAATCTGGTAGTCAATACCGAATTTTTTGAATAGGTTGTTAAAGTAATTTTTGTCATATAAAATATTCTGGCGTGTTAAAACCATGTCAAATCCCGGGTATATTTCAAATTCACGATGCCTATTAAGTTTGTTAGCGTTAACAGTTTGCAGATATTGATACAGAATATTATTCCCTTCAGAAATATAATTTTCGGAAGATTTAGACGATTTATCTTTGTTTAACCATTGTTTTGCCATATTACAAACTTTTTCAAATTTTTTATTACTTTCCCTAATCATCACATCTCCCGCTATATAATCTTTTAAATCATCGGCATTCGTCAGTGCCGGTCTGAATTTAAATTTTGAGTGAAAATAAACTGCCTGTCCGAGAGAATGCAGTTCAATTTTTTCCATATTATTTTCGAGCATTGTAATAATTTCTCCAAGGGTCATAATGCTCCCTGCTCCTGCATATTTTCTCCTTTCAGAGTTGACATCTATGTTATCGTTGTAAATTGTTTTATTATTCTTTATGGAAAGTACGCTTGTTCCTATTTCATTAAAATCATTATCATCAATTTTTATGGAGAAATCATTGTCTGTGTATCCGTTTTCTATTCGTACAAAATAATCCCTATTTTTTAAATTGTTTTTAGAAATAGGAGCGCTGCAAAATATTTCATTAAACAATTTTAATTTTTTAGGCTGTCTGAATGTAATGCCGCAAAAATTGGTTTGTTTGCCTGAAGTATAAGAAATATTGTTAATCATCATCGTGAGTTTCTTAAAACATGTAAATGTAAAAAATTGCTATTAATTTTTTTTTGAGTATAATTAGTTTGTAATTTAAAAGATTATTCAAGGGATATATTATGACAGTACAAGATTGGTTTGAAAAACGTAAACAGGCTCAAATTCAACGCCGCGAACTTGAAGGCAGAGTTGAGTTAGATATGGATCCTAATTTGTGGACAAAATGTGTTCATTGTGATGCACAGCTTTTGAAAGAAGATTTAGAAAAGAATGATATGGTTTGCCCGTTATGCGACTACCATTTCAGGATAAATGCAAGAACACGTATAAAGCAGCTTTTTGACGAAAATTCTTTTGAGGAATTGTTTACTGATATAAAGCCTACTGATCCTCTTGAATTCGTTGATACCGAAAGTTATAAAGACAGATTAAAAAAAGCTCATGATAAAACAGGGCTTAATGATGCTGTTATAACAGGAATTGCTTCTATTCAGGGCAATAAAGTTGCGGCAGCTGTTATGGATTTTGATTTTATGGGCGGTTCAATGGGCAGCGTTGTCGGCGAAAAAGTTACAAGAATTATTGAAAAAGCTATTGAACAAAGACTTCCGGTTCTTGCAATTACATCTTCAGGCGGCGCAAGAATGCAGGAAAGTGCACTCAGCTTAATGCAGATGGCAAAAACTTCATGTGCTGTATCAAGACTTGATGATGAAGGTCTTTTATATATAAATCTCCTGACTGAACCGACATTTGGCGGAGTTACGGCAAGTTTTGGAATGTTAGGCGACATTATTGTTGCAGAACAGGGTGCAAGAATTGGTTTTGCAGGTCGCAGGGTTATTGAACAAACAATCAGACAGAAACTCCCTTCTGATTTCCAGACAGCAGAATATTTGCTTAAGTACGGACAGGTGGATGTTGTTTCTTCACGTAAAAATTTGCGTGACACTCTTGCAAAAATTTTAGAAATGCACAAAGTTGAGCAATAAGAGGATTTTATAATTATGACAGCAGTTTTGGATTTTGAAAAACCAATTTTAGAAATACAGGAAAAAATTGAAGAATTAAAGAAAATAAGTTTGGAGTCAGGCATGGATCTAGATAAAGAAATAGAAACTTTTGAACAGCAGGCTGAAGATTACAGGAAAGAATTGTATTCAAATCTTAAACCTTCACAAAAGCTCCAAATAGCCAGACATCCAGAAAGACCTAATTTCATGGATTATGTTAACCATATTTGTGAAGATTTTATAGAACTTCACGGTGATAGAGAAGGTATGGACGACAGAGCAATAATAGGCGGACTTGCCAAAATTGACGGCAAACCAGTCATGGTTATCGGTACTATGAAAGGTAAATCTACAAAGGAAAATCTTGAATACAATTTTGGAATGCCGCAGCCGCAAGGTTATAGAAAAGCTTTGAGATTATTTAAACATGCAAACAAATTCCATATTCCGATTGTTACTTTAATTGATACTCCGGGCGCTTATCCAGGGATTAGTGCAGAGGAAACAAATCAGGGCGGTGCAATTGCTGTCAACCTTCGTGATATGGCAAAATTAGAAGTTCCGGTGATTGCTATTATAACAGGAGAAGGCTGTTCAGGCGGAGCTTTAGGACTTGCTGTCGCTAATAAAGTATTCTTACTTGAACATGCTTATTACACAGTTATTTCACCTGAAGGATGTGCTTCAATTTTATGGAGGGATGCAGCTAAATCTGCAGATGCTGCAGATGCTTTAAAAATTACAGCTCCTGATTTGATGAAGTTTGATATTATAGATGGTGAAATTAAAGAACCTGTCGGCGGTGCTCATACAAATTATGATGAAATATCTGCTAATATGAAAAAGACTATTCTTGAAAGTCTTGATGAACTTTCAAAACTTTCTCCGGCGGATTTAAAAACACAAAGACATCAAAAATTCAGAAAAATGGGCGCATTTTTGGAAGGCTAGAAAATGTCTGAAAAACAAGCCGTTTATACAGAATTACAACTAAGAATAAATCCGGAAATTGAAGATATTGTTTCTGATTTTTGTTTTGAAAATCTGCCTTGTGAAGGCGTTGTTTTAGCAGAAGAAACATACAAAGATTTGGAAATGATATCAACAACAGAGGGTACTTTAAAGGTTTTTCTCACCCGTGGCAGTCATTCTGAACTTGTTTCAGAAGATTATATAAGAAAAATTTTAATGGAGGAGCGTGAACTTTTAAAATCCCGCGGTTTGACAGATGAAGAGCTAGGCAGTTGGGATTTTGTAATTTCTGACAAGCCCAATGAAGACTGGTCGCGAAAATGGAAAGAAAAGTGGGATATAACAAGGGTTTCTGATAAAATTGTTGTTGTTCCTGACTGGCTTGAATATGAAGCAAAACCTGATGAAGTTGTAATAAGACTTGAACCGGGCTGTGCATTTGGTACCGGTACCCATCAAACAACTCAGCTTTGCATGAAAGCAATTGAAAAATATATGCAAAAAGGTGCAAAAGTCGCTGATATCGGTACTGGTTCGGGAATTCTTGCAATTTGTGCAAAAAAATTCGGCGCCTCTTACGTCTGTGGCTGCGATAACGATGAAACTGTAATTGATGTTGCAAAAGAAAATGCATTAAAAAATAACGTAACGCTTGCTCCTCACCCGTTTTCCGGTGAGGATGGTTGTTATTTTGAATTAAACACCGCAGACAAAATATCTGAGAAATTTGATTTTGTGCTTGCAAATATTTTGCATAACGTTTTGGCTGAAATCATGGGAGATTTGAAAAATATTATGAACGCAGGCGCGATTCTTGTTTTGTCAGGAATTCTTGATGAGAAAAAGCAAGTAGTACTTGATGCAATAAAGAAATACAATCTGGAATTGATTGAAGAAACTCATCAAGATCAATGGGTTGCTTTGATAGTGAAGAGGTTTAATTAAATGGATACTTTTCATATTTTGCATACTATTCTTCCAGTTATTATTATTGTTTTATTTATTATTTTATCTTTTGGAATATTTAATGCAATATTTTCTTTGGCTGTAGGCTATGTTTTAAGAAAACATTTTCCTGATAAATTTTCAGAATTAAGGAAAAATTTAGGAAAACCGCTAAAAGCTATAAAATTAACACTAATACAGTTCGGGAATGAAAAAAAATGTTATGGATCAGAACAGCAGCATATCCCTGTAAAATTACTGGTTTATGATAAAGTTTTGGTGTTTACGGCTTCAGGAAGAGCTTTAGTTATTAATAACTTTAATAAAAATTTCATATCTTTTATTAATTCTGCGTTCTATGAAGAATTTTTATGGAAAAAATTTGAGCACAAACGGGAAGATTTAATTATTTTTTCTCCTGTTTGCGGATTACAATTTCTAATAAATAAATCGGATAATTCATATTTGAAAAACTATATAGAGGAGAAAAAATGTCTAAAACAGCAATAATTATACCGGCTCGTTACGGTTCTTCAAGATTGGAAGGAAAACCATTAATTAAAGTTGAAGGAAAACCTATTATTCAATGGGTTTATGAAAAAGCTCAGGCTGCAAAACTTGCAGATATGATTATTGTTGCTACTGATGATGAACGTATTTTTAATGCCGTAAAAGATTTTGGCGGAAATGTTGAAATGACATCAACCGAGCATAAATGCGGCTCTGACAGAATAAAAGAAGTTGTCATGCGCCATCCTGAAATTGCTTATATTGTTAATCTGCAAGGCGATGAACCGTTAATTAAGCCGTCTGCTATAGATGAGGTTATAAAAAATGTTAAAGAAGATAAAAATGCTGATATTTCAACTCTTCTTCGTGTAATTAAAGATGATGCGGAATTAAACAATCCAAATTTAGTAAAATGCGTCAGGGATGTTAATGGTTTTGCTCTTTATTTTTCACGTTCTAAAATTCCGTATGAAAGAAATGCTGCTTCAGGTGATTTCTACGGACATTTAGGAATTTACGGATATAAGCGCGAGGCTCTTATCAAGATGACTTCACTTCCTCAAACCCCTCTTGAAAAAACAGAAAGTCTTGAACAGCTCAGAGCTCTGGAAAATGGTATGAAAATAAAAACTTCTGTGGTGGATTTTGTGCCTGTCGGCATTGATACTATGGAAGATTTGGAACAATTTAAAAAAATAATTGCTACGGCTGTATAAATAATTTACCAGGGCTAACCTGGAATAAATCCGCGATTTTTAACAACATGTTAAGGCTTACTTTTTCTTTTTTATTTTCAACCCTGCTGATAAATTCACGGGAACAGCTTAATTTTTCAGCCATTGATTCTTGAGAAAGTTTTGCTGAAGTGCGCAGCTTTTTAATGTTTGCAGAAATAATTTCGTGATATTTTTTCTCTTTATTATCCATATTATAATTTAAACTTTATCTTACAATTAAAGCTATGAAGAAATACATCACCTATCAGGCTAATTTTTGTAATACCTGAAAGAATAAATTTTTTGAAAAAGTACTTGCAATTTTTTAAAAATTAAATTAATATATAGATACAAATATTAAAAAAAATTCAAAAAAATAAATATTTTGTAATATTTTATGTTTGTGTTATATTTTTGTTAATGGTGTTAGATTATTTGAATAAAGGAAATTAGTGACTATGACTGAAAATGCGGAAATGCCTAATGAAACAGAAGATCGTCAAAGAATACTTTTAGCGGATGACGAAGCTAGTATTAGAAGAATTCTGGAAACGAGATTAAAAATGGCAGGTTATGATGTTTACACTGCTCAGGACGGTGAAGAAGCAGTGAATGCATTTAATAAATACAATCCTGATCTGGTTGTTCTTGATGTAATGATGCCAAAAATGGATGGATATGGAGTTACCAGAGAAATTAGAAGAACATCTGATGTTCCTATTATTATTCTTACAGCTCTTGGAGATGTTTCTGAAAGAATTACAGGACTAGAATTAGGTGCAGATGACTATGTTATTAAACCTTTCAGCCCGAAAGAGTTGGAAGCTCGTGTTAAAGCTGTTTTAAGACGTACAAATAACAGAGAAACAGTTACACCTGCAGGAAAAGTTACAAAAAATGTTATAACAACCGGTAATATAAAAATTGATACAGCACGCCGTCAGGTATTCAGAAAAAATGAAAGAATCCGTTTGACCGGTATGGAATTCAGTTTATTAGAACTTCTTGTAAATAATTCCGGCCAGGCTTTCTCTAGAAATGAAATTCTGCAGCATGTATGGGCTTATCCGCCGGATCATAGAATTGACACAAGGGTTGTAGATGTTCATATATCAAGATTACGTTCTAAACTTGAAACTGACCCTGCTAACCCGGAATTAATTCTGACAGCACGCGGCATTGGCTATATGTTCCAAAGAATAAGCTAAATAATTTCAATATTTTTAGATATAAAATATAAAAAATCCGCCAAATTTAAAAGGCGGATTTTTTTAGTAAAAACTATTGATTTAGAGAATGTTTATGCTAATATAGAAAAGTACCTTATGGCGTCTGTCGTCAAGTGGTTAAGACCTCGGATTGTGGTTCCGATATGCATGGGTTCGAATCCCATCAGACGCCCCATTTTTAAAGCCCCTATGCGGGCTTTTTTTATAGGTGTATTTAATGTCTGGATTATCTGAACATATTCAAAGTTTCAACAGATTTTTTCACATTTTTTTTGATGCGGTTGAGGCTTATAAAAAAAATAGTTCTGATATATTGACCCACATGGCTTTGGTTCAAGCATTTGAGGTTTGCTTTGAACTCGCTTGGAAAGTTCTTAAAGACTACCTTGCCTCTAACGGAGTTAACGTTTATTTGCCTAAACAGGTAATCAAAGAAGCTTATTCAGCTGAGGTTATAGCTGATGGTCAAATTTGGATAGATATGTTAAGTGCGAGAAATTCAACATCCCATGAGTATAATTTGGATAAAGTAAATTTGATTATCAATAATATTGCAGGTGCTTATTTTAATGAACTTAAAAATTTTTCTGAGAAAATAAAGGATTTTCATGAATAAATTTGGACTACCGGAAAGAACAGTAGATGAATTGTTGGCCTATTTTAAATCTATGCCGGATATAGAACTCGTAAAAATTTACGGCTCAAGAGCAAAGGGGACTTATCATAACGGCTCAGATATTGATTTCGCACTTTGGATTGGTAGTAATGTTAGTATTTTGAGAATTTCGAACGACTTAGAAGAACTTCCTACTCCTTATAAGTATGATGTTATAGATTATAAAACATTAATCCATAAAGAAATGAAAGAAAGTATTGATAAAGAAGGCATTATTTTTTATAAAAAAAATAAATAACAAAAATTTTTTTTATGTGATTTTAAATATATACAACTGGAGATAAACGTGCATATTTTACCCTCAACACAAACTTCATATTCCCCGAATTTTGAAAGATTTATCAAAGTAAAAGGTTCTGCTGAAGATATTTCATCCCTGCAAAATGAATTAAGAAATTATTCAGATGACCTTATTACTCTGACTCATAAAAAACGCAATGATAAAAGTGTTCTTTATATTTTAACGGGAAAAACTTTTGATAAGTTTATTGATTTAATCCCTAAAGTCTGGTTTAGACAATTGAGAACAAATATTGAAAAGTATATTGGAGAAAAGCCTGAAAAGTTAAAATTAAAAACACTTAAACAAAAATTAAACAGCAAGCAATTCACTGTTTAAATTTTCAATGTTTAATAATTTTTTCTTTATTTCTAAACCTCCTGCATACCCTGTCATTTCCCCGTTTGAGCCTATTACTCTGTGGCATGGTATGATGATAGCGATTGGGTTTTTATTGTTTGCCATTCCGACAGCGCGGCATGCTTTTTCATTCCCTGCTGCTTTAGCAATTTCTTTATAAGTCTTTGTTTGTCCGTAAGGGATTTTTTTTAGTTCTTCCCATACTGCTGTTTGGAAAGGTGTGCCTTGAGGATTAAGCGGAACATCAAAAATTTTTCGTTTACCCTCAAAATATTCCTGAAGTTCATGATAAGTTTGTTGAATAAGCTGAGTTTCTTTTACAGGGAATTTTAGTTTATCAAAAGAAACATGTGTTATTGCTCCGTTTTCTTCTGCAATAGTAATTTCGCCTATCACCGTGTTATAGCTGAACTGAAACATTTAAGATTCCTTTAAATGTTTTACATGTTTATAAACATATAAAACGCCTAGAATAGCAAAAATTACTACTATTGCTATGTCAAATTTATGCCAGATATGTTTGAATGCTTCCATATTCTGCCCCATTTTGACGCCGACATAAACAAGTACATAACTCCATACAAGTGAGCCTAAAAATGTTAATGTGAAAAATATTCTTTTTTTTGCTTTTAAAATACCTGCAGGAAGTGAGATAAATGTTCTTACAACAGGGAGCATTCGGCATAAGAAAAAAGCCCAGTCACCGTACTTTTCAACCCATTTATCAGCTTCTTCTAAATCTTTATGAGATATAAGAAAATACTTTCCGTATTTTTCAACAAACTTTCTCCCGCCGAAATATCCTAAATAATAAGAAGGAATTGAGCCTAAGACGCAGCCAAAAGCTCCTGCAAATGCCGCGACATGGAAATTCATTTCGCCTTTGCTTACAATATAGCCGGCAAAAGGCAAAATAGCTTCACTTGGAAGCGGGATGTTGCAGGATTCTATAGCCATTAAAAGGCTTATACCCCAAGGTCCCATAATAGTTATAATATGTTCAATAAAGTTGATTAAATACGATAATATCAGATTAATAAATTCCATACTTTCTCCTCTTAAACTTATTTTATCAAAAACTTTTTAGTTTTGACAATTAAAATATAGTAATGTTATAATTTCTTACATAAGAAAGGAGCATAGTATGAAAAATTTCCAATGTTTTAAAAGTTTATTAGGACACTTATGTGTTGGAACAAGCGGCTGTGCTTGCTTCGGGGGGGGGGCACTGTAGGCTTCGCCGAAGGCAAAGAGGTTAGGCAGTTAGATAGAAGTCCAGAGCTCAGGAAGGCAGGAGGTCAATACGACGTTCAGCATGACACGAACCCTCTCCCTCAATCCCTCCCCCGAGGGAGGGAAGTTAAAAGACTCTCTTCACGCTTCACACTTCACTCTTCACTAAAAAAACGAGCTGCATTCACTTTGGCGGAGGTACTCATCACCCTAGGCATTATCGGCGTTGTAGCTGCAATGACTATTCCTTCAGTTGTTCATAATACTTATAATAGGCAGCTAGAAGCTGCATTTAAAAAAAATGCTTCAGCAATTGCTCAGGCATTTGCATTGTATCAGGCTGATAATGGGGTAATGTTGCATGCTGACCAAATAGATAGTGTTCAGTTGAAAAAGTTAATAATTAAATACTTTGATGTTTTGCACGACTGTGATAAGGCTTGGGGAAGTAAAGATTGTGTTTTTAACGGTTCAACTGTTGAGGCTAGAAATGTTTTATATAAAACTTTTAACGGCAAATCAGATGTAAACAATTTAAATTATTTTGACGACGGACAATTTGTACTGAAAGATGGAAGCCTAATAATGATAGAAAATGCAGGGAAAAATGGTAATAACAAAGTATATGTTTCTGTTGATGTAAACGGCTATAATAAATCTCCAAATAAGTTAGGACATGATGTTTTTACGTTTCAGTTAATGAATGATGGCAGACTTTTGCCTATGGGTGCTGACGGTACTGATTGGCAAAATGAATCTAATTATTGTTCAAAAGCCGCATCACATAATTTGAATGGCTTAGGTTGTACAAGCAGAGCGTTGTATGAAAAAGATTATTTTAAAAATTTACCATAGATTTTTAGAAATCATGGCGCATTCTGTTGTATTCAAGTGAGCGTTGTGCCGCTTCTCTTACTTCTTTGGGAAGTTTTTCGTCATTTTTTGTTTTAATGATAAGCTTTATGCATCTCATATCATAGGTTGCAGCAAAGTAGCCCCAGTAAAAATCTATTGACTTAATATCTTTGAGGCTTTCATCAGAATCAAGAAGTTCATCTATTTTAGGTTCTACAAGCAAAGCTATATCAACTGCTTTTTTAGCCTGTCTTGATATTTTTAACTTTTTCCAATACTTTGCGTGATCACGTCCTTCTTGGTGCAAAAGACCTGTTAAAAAACCTATAACTGCAGCTTTATGTTTTCCGTATTCAAAAGTATTGAGTTTTGAAAGATAATTTAATATAGTCGGAATTGTTAGTATATCACGAGTTTTGTGGTAATCCCCCATTAAACTGTCAAGTGTTTCAACCATTTCATTTGCAGGTACCTCTTGTTCTTCCGGCAAAGAAAGTGAAACATGTAAGTAAGCTTCTCTCAATCCGAAAAATAAAATTATTCCTGCTACTAAAGTAAAAAAAGAGTATTTTAAAATCTTTTCTCTATCCATAAACCACACAACCTCTAAGTTTAAATTAATCAAAAAAGAGAGTCTGCGGACTCTCTTTAAATGTAAATTATGGTGGGCAGGGGTGGATTTCTTGCTCGTTCGCGTTTAACAGGTCTACGGTTGTCGTCTGCAATGTCTGTGACATTTTGCCGCCAAGCCTTCGCCTTCAGCTCACTCGCGCTCGAACCTTTAACAAAGCTTTCGCTTTGTGTGGTTCTCATCCATTTTACCTGCAAATTACAAATAAAAAACCTGGGCAGGGGTGGATTCGAACCACCGTAGTCTCGCGACGGCAGATTTACAGTCTGCTCCCTTTAGCCACTCGGGCACCTACCCTTATTAAATTTTCAAAAATGCCTTTGACGGGATTTGAACCCGTGGCCTCTCCCTTACCAAGGGAGTGCGCTACCCCTGCGCCACAAAGGCTCAAATGTTTTTCTTTGTACCAAGGGAGTGTCTGCTACCCTCCCTCCACTCAACAACTCTTAGTTGTTTTGTAGAGCCTTGCCACAAAGGTCAAATACTTTATTCTTCATTAAAATTAGCCGGCAATAGGAATCGAACCTACAACCTACGGTTTACAAAACCGTTGCTCTACCATTGAGCTATGCCGGCGTCAGTCACATGTCTTATTCTATTAAGAAAATATTTTAATGTCAAGAGTTTTATTTCTGTTTGATTTATAATAGTTTTATAAGTTTAAATTAAGGAAGGAAAAATGATTAGATTTGTTGCCCCTATTTTGTTATTAACAATATCAAATGTATTCATGACATTTGCATGGTATGGACATCTTAAACATAGATCAGCAGCTTTATGGACTGTTATTTTGATTAGTTGGGGAATAGCTTTCTTTGAATACTGTTTTCAGGTGCCCGCAAACAGAATTGGAAGCTATGTTTATTCTGCAGCTCAATTAAAGACAATTCAGGAAATAATTACACTTGTTGTGTTTAGTTTCTTTTCAGTATTGTATTTGAAAGAAGAATTCAAGTGGAATTATCTTGTCGGCTTCATTTTCATAATATTTGCAGCATTTTTTATATTTAAAAAGTGGTAGTTTATTACTTTTCAAAAATGAAAACTCTGTAGTATTTCAATTTTACGCCGCTTTTTATTTTCAAGTATTTCTGACAGAGAATAAATGCATCTGCATTCATCTTTGATAAACTTCCTGTCATTACCGGAAGTTTTTTGTATTCTTCTAGCGATTTTAAAGGATAAGCGTTATAATTTTCATCCCAAATATAGAAAATTCTGTCGCCAGTGTTCATTGGTTCAATGACGCGGGAAAGAAAATCTTTCTCAAATTCTGGGGAAAGGCTGTTAATGCTCAGGACATAATCTTTATACTTTTCATATTTATCCTGCTTTGAAGAATTCATTGCGTAAGGCTCGTGTACAAAATCCTGCAGCAAACTGAATTTCCTTCCATTGAAATTTATGTATTTATCAAAGTCATTTTTTCTTAGTGCTAGGATAATAGTATCATTATCTTTTATATTGTTTGAATTTAATACATTTGCTGTCGGTTTTTCGCCTAAATCCCTGTATCCTCTTACTGCACTTATTGGCGAAGCTAAAAGATAAAATACGTTTATTATAAGCATATAAGTTATTATTATTTTTATAGTTATGCTTTTTAATTCTGATAGGCCTATACTTACAAGAAGCAGTAAAGGCGGAATTGCAAGTATGGTATATCTGGTAAGCATTCTCAATCCGCTGTTCATGCATAAAATAGTTTCAAAAATTAAAAATAACAAAGGTAAAACAAGCAGCAAATAATGTTTTTTGTCTATCCTTACACCTTTATAAATCCCGTAAAATGCAATCCCGACAGGAATATAAATAAATAATATCTGTGTAAAGCCAAGTGTGGGGATGTAAACTTGCGGATTGTTATAAATTCCTATTAAATACGGTGTGAAATAATTTTGAATTAAAACAAATGTTGTAAAAATATTGCTTGTAAATATCCATGCTGCAGCTTCGTATTTGTGCATGTGTGTAAGTATGTATATAGCAAATGGAGAAATTACTCCAATTAATATAAGATTAGCAAGCAAAAATTTCTTTAAAGTCTGTTTATTTTTCCATAAGATATAAGCTAAGGTGGCAATCCCTTGAGCAATAACGTATAAGACTCCAATTGTAAATGTGTATACAATTGCAGCATTTGTGATTATGTATCCCGCATAATCTGTATTTTTGTTGTGTTTTAAAATTCTGGCTATAAAGTATAGTGAAACGGTTGCAAACATTGAAAGAAAAATATAAAATTTAACTTCCTGTGAATAAAATATGAGGGTTGCATTTATAGCAGTGAGGAATGCAAAAATATTCCCTGTTTTCTCATTTTTTATTTCTTTACCTGTGAAAAATGCAGCAACAACATTAAGTACTCCTGCCAGGACAGAAAACAACCTAATAGTAATATCACCGTTTCCGAATATTTTTATCCACAAAGCTAGCATTAATTGGTAAAGCGGAAAATGAACATCTGCATCAACTGCAGCTTTTATAATATCTAAAGGGCCTCCTGCAATTGTCTGGTTATACATGACCATTTCGTTGTGCCAGAAACCTGCAGGTTTATCAATGAACAGTACCCTTAAAATTATTGCCAGTACAATAACTAAACCCAAAATAATATAATCTCTCTTCTTCATATATCCCCTTAATCCTGTTAAAAGCGGAAGACGGGACTGTCTTGCTCGTTCGCATTTAACAGGTCTACGGCTGCCGTCTGCAATGTCTTTGACATTTTGCCGCCAAACCTCCGCCTTCAGCTCACTCGCGCTCAAACCAATGACAAAGCTTTGCTTTGTGGTTCTCGTCCCTTTTCAACATATTTGTTATTCACTAATAATAGCGGAAGACGGGACTCGAACCCGCGACGTCAACCTTGGGAAGGTTGCATTCTACCACTGAATTACTTCCGCGTTTGTCTTTATTTTATTACAAAAAAATTTTTATACAAATTTTTAATATATCAATTAATTAAAAAGACCCGCCATAAGTTTTTTTTATTAGCGGGAGACGAGGCTCGTCTTGGATTTGCTCCACGCTCACGGAGACTCACCTTTAAGCCTGCGGCTTAGCCGGCTCGTTCCGTTCGCTATCCGGATTTATTCGCTTCGCTCATGCCATCCGTCCGCAAATCCGCCGAACTGCGCAATTGGCGAGTTCCTGCCATTATCTCTGTCCATAAAAAAGCCCCACCTATGGTGGAGCTTCTTTATGGAGCGGGAGACGAGGCTCGTGTCTTGCTCGGTCGCGTGTAACGGCATTCCGCGTTTTGCTAATGTGATTTTATCTAAATCGCAAAACGCTACAGCCTCAGCTCCCTCGCGCAACTCGCAAAAAAGCTTCATCAAGCCACTATCTCAACAAATTAAAAGACCGTTAGAACTAAAGTCCTACGGTCTTTTAATAAGCGGGAGACGAGGCTCGAACTCGCGACATCCTCCTTGGCAAGGAGGCATTCTACCACTGAATTACCCCCGCATCGGGTTACTTTGTTAGTATTGCATAAACATTTTTTTTTTGCAAGCGTTTTTTGTAAATTTATGCTGAAGCTGTTTCTAGTTCTTCTTCAGCTTGTTCATTTGTGTCAAGTGATCTTACATCTATATCTAGTCTGTCATTGAACTGTTTTTTTAACTGATTTACAAGATCATTTGTACTTTCTACCCAGAAAATTGAAGCTGTTAATATTTTTACATCGTCATCAAAGTCTTTTAGTTTAAACATGACAGGGTCTGAACCTGAATGTTGGCATAGAATATTTTTCAATAGTACGACTTCTTCAAATTTAAACTCATCCGTTAATGTAATTGTAAAAATATTAGAGTTATCGACTGTTTTAACAGTTTCAACGATAATAGAAGGCGGTTCATCATCCGATCTTCTGTTTACTTTGCCTGATATAATTACGCGCTGCTCACTTTGAAGATAATCTCCGTATTCAGCAATTTTTCCGTTAAATGCCACAACTTCAATTTTTCCGGATAAATCTTCAATAGTGAGAAAGCGGATAAATTTCGTCGGGTCTTTTTTGGTCGGAATTTGCCGCATTGTTGTAACAAGACCGCATATTGTAACGACTTTGTCATTTGGCAGTTCATGAATTTCAGAAATTTTATGGGTCATTAAGAACGGTAATTTGTCACGTATTGTTGATAGAGGGTGACTTGTTACATAAAAACCCAAGAATTCTTTTTCAAAATTTTGTATAGTTCTTGCATCGTATTCTTCATCAGAGCCTGCAAGCTGAAATTTCGCATCATCAATTTCTGCAGTATCCCCGAGCATATCAAATAAGCTGCCCTGACCGGATTCTTTTGCCTTTGATTCTTTAGAAGCTGTTGCGGTAATATATTCAATATTGTTCCAAAGCTGTTTGCGGCTTTTTTCAATTGATGCAAATGCACCTGCTTTAATTAACCCTTCAAGAGTTTTTTTATTTGAGCATTTTGTATCCAGACGTTTTATATAATCATAAATTGATTTATATTCGCCGTTTTCTTCGCGTTCTTTTATAATTTCTTCAATAACGCCTTCTCCGACCTGTTTTATTGAAGCAAGTCCGAAGCGAATATTGTGTCCGTCAGGTGCGTATTCTAGATATGATTTATTAATATCAGGCGGAAGAACTTTTATTCCATATTTTAAGGCCTCTTCAATATAGGCTTGAGTCTTATCCTGATCTCCCGCAACGCTTGATAAAAGTGCTGATAAATATTCAACAGGATAGTGGCATTTTAAATAAGCAGTCTGGTACGCTACAAAGGCATAAGCTGATGAGTGTGCACGGTTAAAGCAGTATTGCGCAAAGTTTTCTATTTTTTCAAACAGATCTTCTGCTTCTTCTTTTTTCATCCCGTATTTTGCTGAACCCTCAACCAGTTTCCCTTTCTGAGCAGCCATCGCAACCGGATCTTTGTGCCCCATCATACGGCGTACCTGGTCAGCTTGACCAAGTGAGTAGTCAGCCATTACCTGAAAGATTTGCATAATCTGTTCCTGATATACCATTGTTCCGTAGGTATCTTTCAGAATAGGTTCAAGCCTCGGGTGAGCGTATGTGATAGCCTGGCGTCCGTGTTTTCTTTCTACAAAGTCATCAACCATTCCGGAACCTAAAGGCCCAGGTCTGAACAGTGCAACTAAAGCGCCTAAATCTTCAAATACGTCGGGTTTTAATTTCTTAACCAGACTTGTCATGCCTGAAGATTCTAGCTGAAATACTCCGACTGTTTCTCCGCGTACAAGCATGTCATAGGTCGGTTTATCATCAAGCGGAATGTGGTTAATATCAACGTCAATACCCTGGCATCTTTTAACAAGTTTTACTGTTTTGTGAATCATTGTGAGGTTTCGAAGCCCGAGAAAGTCCATTTTCAGAAGCTTCATTTTCTCTAAGATTTCTCTGTGATACTGGGTTATGATAATTCCGTCTTTTGACGGCTGTACAGGTACAATCTGGTCAAGCGGTTTATACGAAATAATAACCCCTGCTGCGTGCATGCCGATACCGCATTTTATACCTTCAACGCATTTTGCAGTATCTATTACGCGTTTAATTTCAGGGTCAGTGTCGTATAGATTTTTAAGCTCAGAGCCTTCAATCATTGAGCCTTCAATTGTGTCTTCAATTAATGAGGCTGTTCTATTGCTTTTTGCGTATTCCATGCCAAATACCCTTGCAACACTTTTGAATGCATTTCGAGCTGCAAGTGTGTTAAATGTAATAATCTGGCAAACCTTGTCTTCCCCGTATTTTTTTACAACGTAGTCAATAACTTCTCCGCGTTTTTCAATACAAAAGTCTGTATCAATATCAGGCATGCTGAAACGTTCTGGGTTTAAGAACCTTTCAAACAACAGATGGTGGCGTATAGGGTCAAGATCTGTAATATCCAGTGCGTAAGCGACAACAGAACCCGCTGCGGAACCTCTTCCGGGGCCTACAGGGATATCATGGGTTTTAGCATAGTGTATAAAGTCCCATGTTATAAGAAAATATGCTGAGAACCCCATTTTTTCAATAATGCTTAATTCATATTGAACACGTTCTTTGAGTTCAGGGGTAATATTTTCTTCGCCGTATTTCCTTTTTAACCCTTGCTGAACAAGTTCTTCAAGGTAAGAATCTGTTGTATGATTAGGCGGCACCGGAAAATCAGGCAGCGGAGCTTCCCATTTAATTGTTACGTGGCATTGTTCTGCAATATCAACAGTATTTTTAATACACTCGTCAAATGTTTCCGAATCCATCCATTTAAAAGCGTCGCGCATCTCAGAAACTGTTTTGACGTAAAATTCGTTATTTGGGAAATGAAAGCGGTTTTCTTCATCTTTCATAGATTGAGTTTGCATGCACAAAAGTGTGTCATGCCAGTCGGCGTCTTCTTTCCTCAAATAGTGAGAATCGTTTGTGATAATCATTTTTATCCCGAGTTCTTTCGCAATTTTGATTAAATCGGGGTTAGTTCTTTTTTGATCTTCAAGCCCGTGATCCTGAAGTTCAATATAATAATCATCTCCAAACAAATCTTTATAGCGTTTTGCAACAGCTTTTGCTTCTTCATAATCTCCCTTTAAAAGGTTTTGAAGAACTTCTCCGCCTAAACAGGCTGAACAGCATATAATTCCTTCATGATGTTCTTTCAAAAGCTCAAAATTTATTCTCGGCTTCATGTAAAAACCTTTGCATGCAGCATCAGATGCAAGCTTTACAAGATTCATGTAGCCTTCGTTATTTTTTGCAAGAAGTATTAAGTGATAGCGCGGATTGTTGTTCGGGTCGTGTTCTGAGATATCTCCGTTATGAACGTAGAATTCGCAGCCAATTATAGGTTTAATCCCCGCTTCTTTTGCTTCAAGATACAAATCCAATGCACCGTACATAACACCGTGATCTGTTATTGCAACAGCAGGCATGTTGTGTTCTTTTGCAAATTCACAAAGGTCTTTTAATTTTATTGCTCCGTCAAGCAGTGAGAATTCACTGTGAAGGTGCAGCGGTACAAATTGCGTATCTTTATCCATGATTTAAATTTTATCACAGTTAAATTTTAAAATGGTTGAATGTTAAAGAATATTTATTCGTAATTTTCAAGAGTTTTGTTTATTCTTTCAATCATTTCTTCTTTTAAAAATTTCGGAGAAATTATTGTGCACTGTGTGCCGTATCTCATCAGTCTGTGCAGTAAAAGGTTGAGATCTTCGTTTTTGTTAACAATAACCTGGCTTCCGTCATATTCAATTTTATCTAATCTTTCCCAATCCCTGATTTTATAATTTTTTGCGAGTCTGTTTTTTATTCTGTATACGACAGTTGTGGGTATTGCTTGTGTTGATGATGAGATAGGAAGTTGTTTTATTGATTTTATATTATCGGTTGGAATATCATAGACTCTTGAACCGTTATTCCCAAGAACTTTAAGACAATGTTTTCTTTTTTCATAAATTTGTTCAATAGGAGAACAAAGTAAATTTATTTCTCCTCCTTTATCATCAGTATAAATAATTTCTAATTTTTGTTTGTCTTTACATAATTTTGCACAGTATTTTAATTGATCTGTAATTTCTGAATTTGAAAATTCCAAATCAAGATTTTGAGTGCTGTTTTCAACACGGCAAATATTTTGTGCAGAGTCGTCAAAGCGAATTTCAAGAGCCCTGATAAAATCTTCAAAATTCGTTTTGTTTTTGCCTTCCGGCAAAATATCTCCTGCCTGTTTTAGAAGTTTGATACTTTTTAAATCGTCTATATCAAATTTTATTTTGTAAGGCGAAGAAAGCATTTTATATTTATGATTTATTTTTTTTACTTTAATGCCAAAGATTTTCATAGCATTAAGGTATTTGTTTAATGTTACATGGGTATTTGATTTCCCATTATATTCACCATCTGAAAAATGATTTATTACCTTTTTAAATTCCACATCGCCTTCGTAGAGCATTTTTATGAATTCAAAAAGTTTTATACAGGAATCATTGTATTTTGCAGTTAATTTTTTAGTCACAATAATACCCCGCTTTCATATCTTTCAAAAGTTCTACAAATTTGTTTTTAAATTCGTCAGGGTGAATAATTTTGCACAAAGGCCCGTATTCTAAAAGTCTTTGTCTTAATAAAAATTCGTTTGAAGTTGTCACTTCTATAACTGTTTTATTCTTGTTTTGTTCTATGATTTTTTCATTATCATTAAGTTCTATCTTATCAGGAGGGCATTTTAGTTCATATATAACCCTTATAACCTGAAGATCATCAGGAATAGTTTTTTGAAGTTTAATTTCTTTAATCTGATTAATTCTGTTTACAAGAAAACTTCCATATTGTTTATACTCAAACCCTATTCCATAAAGGTATATTTTATTGTTTGAAATATCTATTTTGTCAGCAATAATTTCAATGTCTTTTTTCCCTGTATTTGGAGAACTGTAATTTATAACAATCTGTTGTTTTTTATCACAGCAATCAAGTAAATCCTTTAAAAGTTCTTTATCAATATCACGCAGCATAGAAATTTTTTTCATATCGCTTATGAATTGATTATTTTTTATGTAGGAGCCAATTTTTTCAAAAAAGTTGTCCATCGCAAGTAATTCTGTAACATCCATATTTTTTACAATGCTTTTATATACCTTGACTATGCTCTGAATCTGTTCTGGAGATAATTTGAGTTCGAAGGGATGAGATAGAATAACATATCGCGAAATTGAATCTTCTCCTCTTATTCTTTTTACTTCACAGCCTATTCTTTTTAAAGAATTTATGTAAACTCTCACTGTGTCAATTGAAATTTTTTCTCTTAAATATGGATGGTTAAGAAAGTAGCTGCAAATTTCGTCATATGATTTTGGCCCCTCTGCAAGCAGTGAAAATAATACAAGAGCTTTATAGCCTGTAAAAGACATTAAATTATACGTAACTTTTTGATTCTTTAAAAATTCTTTCATTATATTTCCCCACTTTATTATACTATAAATCTGCGGGCATGTACAAGCGGCATGCTTTCTGCTATAAATTTTTGTTGTCAAATATTTTTTCCAATTTTTTTACGTAATTTCATTAAATTTTCTTCATTAAGATTTAAGAACTTGAATTTTTTATTGATTTTATTAGGGGCATGGTCAATTGTAAATTTTATTTTATTTTTCTTTACTTGTCAAATTTGTTACTTAGTTTTACATTAAAACGTATAGACAAACCGGTCAATTCACCCCGTATCAGAGTGATAACAAGAGTTGCCGGAGGGATAGTAAGATATTGAGTAAGAAAAAGAGGTGATGGCTTAAATCCTTGAGAGGAAGATGATAAAAGATAAGAAGTGTACAGAAAAAGTGCAGTATGATTAGGGATTTTTTTTATTTTAGGAGATTAAAAAAATTTTTAAGGGGATAGGAGGATAGTTGTATTTTCAAAGATAAGCTTGCCTAATCGCAAGCTTTTTTATATTATATAAATTATGGCTGAAGAGTTGGAAACAAAACTAGTTATCGGGTTAATGTCCGGAACATCCTGCGATAGTATTGACGCGGGGTTGTGTGAAGTGCATCCTGACATGTCTGTAAAGCTGATATCAGGTATTAATTACAAATATCCAGAGCAGGTCAGAGCAAAAATTTTTCAGCTTTTTTCAGGAAATGTATCAGTTAAAGATATATGCCAGATGAATTTTGTCATAGGTCATTGTTTTGCTGACGCCTGTAAAGTATTGATTGAAGAACATGGAAAACCTGATTTTATAGCAAGCCATGGCCAGACAATTTTTCATTTCCCTGTTGATGAAAAGTTAGATAAAATTTCTTTAAAAAGTACTTTACAAATAGGGGAAAGTGCTGTTATAGCAATAGAAACAGGATGTCTTACTATATCAAATTTCAGGGAAGCTGACATGGCGGCAGGCGGAGAAGGCGCGCCTTTAGTTTGTTTTGCTGACGAAAAGTGGTTTAAGCCTTTAAAGAAAAATATTCTTGTGCAAAATATTGGCGGCATTTCTAATGTTACCGTAATATCTAATGATTACCCTACATTCGGCTTTGATACTGGACTTGGAAATATAATGATAGATTATTGTACAAATAAATATTTCAAACTTCCTTATGATAAAGACGGAAAAATTGCAGATTCCGGGAAAGTTTCACAAAGTTGGCTAGAGTGCTTATTGCAGGATGAATACTATTTTAAAAATCCTCCAAAAACGACCGGCCGTGAATATTTTTCTTCTGAATATATTGAAAATGCTCTGCGTTTTGCACCTAAAAAGCCTGAAGATATAATTGCAACGGTTACGGCATTGACTGCAAAATCTATAACAACTGCTTATGAACGTTTTATCTATCCTGATATTGATGTAAAAGAAGTAATCATTGGAGGCGGAGGTGCTTATAACCCTGTATTAATGAAATACTTACGTCATTATCTGCCCAAGCATATTGATTTAAAAACACATGAAGCTTATGGTATATCTAATAATTTTAAAGAAGTTATGGCATTTGCGCTTTTAGGTTACTGCACATATTATAATATTCCTAATAACCTGCCTTCATGTACCGGCGCAGATAAAAAAGTTGTTTTAGGTAAATTGGCTAATTGTTAATAATTTTTTTCTGATTATTATTATAACAATATTAATTATTGTAAACATTATTTGTATCAGGTGGCAATTTATATTCTTTAGGAGTATTAATAATGAGTGTAAATGTTACCCTAATATGAAAACAAAAAGGAGAAATTATGATTAATAAAGTAGCATTATCTTCATTTGAAACATTAGCAAAATCTGGTGCTAAAATGCCTGAATACGTAAGAGCTTCTTCAATTTTGCCTAAATTACCCGAAACTAATGCGGCAAAAGCTGCTGTTGCAAAAGCTGAATATTCAAGTCCGTTTGCACCGATTATTGATAAAATGCCAAAAAATGAAATGCCTAAAATTACATACTTAGATATTTTTGGTTAATAAATATTGTTTTATAGCATAAGGAATGTACCTGACTGTATCAGAAGCAAGAACACCGTAAGCAGTCAGGTCTTCTTTTGCTAAATCTCCTGCAAGCCCGTGTAAATATACCCCGAGAACCGCAGCATCAAAAATATTCATTTTTTGAGCAAGAAGACCTGCAAGCATACCCGCAAGAACATCTCCGCTTCCGGCTTTTGCAAGAGCACTGTTTCCTGTCGAGTTATGATAAATTTTGTCTTTATTTGAGGTTACAATTGTTTTGTGTGATTTTAATACAGTTACACAATTGAACTTTTTTGATATTTCTTTTGCAGAATTTTCAAAATTTTCAAGAATTTCTTGCAGCGAACAGTTTAACAGTCTTGAGGCTTCTTTAGGGTGAGGGGTTAATATTACATTCCCGTCAAATGATAAATTTAATTCAGATAAAATATTCAATCCGTCCGCATCTATGACTGTTGGAATATTGCCTCGCCGCTCAATTGTATTCGAGAATATATTTTTTGCTTCATCTGATGTGGAAAGCCCGCAGCCTATGAGCAATATTGTTGCTTGTTTTAATAGTTCTGGAATTTTTTCTATTGGAGAAAGCACTATTTCCGGAGTATAAGATGCCGCAGCTTTGAGTGCTTCTTTGCATGAGGCAAGCTCAACATAACCGGCACCTGTTTTAAGGGCTGATACGCAGGAAAGATATGCAGCACCTGTCATATATTTAGAACCTGAAACATTTAGAATTTTACCGAATGTTCCTTTATTTGAATTTTCCGGCCTTTCAGGCATTTTTGGCAGTTTATAGTCCATTTTGTCTAATTACCTCATAAGCAACAATTGCAACAGAGTTTGAAAGATTTAAACTTCTTTGCCCTTCTTTCATCGGAATTGTCAGAGCATTTTTGTCTTTTACGTAAATCTCCGGCAGTCCTCTTGTTTCCGGCCCGAATACTATAAAATCTCCATCTTTAAATTTTATATCTGTGTATAATCTTTTAGTTTTAGTTGTCAGATAATAAAAATTAGCATCTTTATTTGCGTCTAGCAATTCTTCCATTGTATCAATTTTGTGGATATCTACACTGTCCCAGTAGTCTAATCCTGCTCTTTTTGTATATTTGCTAGAAAGTGAAAACCCGAGTTTCCCTACAAGATAAAGGCTTGCTCCTGTGCAGGCGCAAAGTCTTGCGATATTGCCGGTGTTTTGCGGAATTTCTGGCTCGTATAAAACTATATTAAGTTTAGCCATTTTATTTATCCTTATTAAATAATTTCGGGCTTTCAACAATTACAGGAATTGCTCTGACAACGCAGAAAATAATTGCAGCCCAGGCAAAAATCATGGTAACTAAATGCAGGGTTGGTGTGCCTTCCCACAATTCCATTCCCGGAGTATTTACAGCTATTAAAAGTAAGAATGCCAGAACTTTTGCAACAGCATAACTTATTCTCATAAATTTTGAGGCACATATAAATTTCCCCCACGAAGTTGACTGCATGGATTTGTCCCCGAAAGCTGTCATTCCTTGAGAAAGTGCAACACTTCTTATGCCGTCTGTTGTAAATGCTCTTGCAACGCATACAAGCGGAAATAAAATATTTATCCACCCCATTACAGCAAATACAGTCCAGTATGAAACTTCAACAATTCTGTCGCCCAGTATGTCTAAAACTGACCCCCATTCTGATGACTGGTTAAGTTTTCTTGCAAGATATCCGTCAAGCCCGTCCATAGAAAATGCAATTATAGTTAGAATGAATGCAATTAAGTATGCCCAGGTCGTTTGTTCATACAGAAGTGCTATTGCAGCATATGCGACAAAAATTCTTGATATTGAAACGATATTTGCAAGATTATTTTTTATATTCATTGATGCCTCTCTTATTTTGTTATCCGAATTAATTTTTGAACTTTTAATTATTTTTTAGTTCTTGATAATGCAAAATTAACTTCATCAAGCTTTTTCACTTTATCGCCTAACATAATTTTTTCTGCTTCTTCAAGGATTTGAGTTACCATACAGCCGTTGTCGCCATCCGAACGGGCTTTTTTGCCTGTTGAACAACAGCTTATAAAGTGCTGGCATTCAAGTTTAAGCGGTTCAATTTCCAAATAATCAAGTTTAATATTTTGGGTGTTATCTTTTACAAAATTGTCGAAAATAACAAGTTTGTTTTCAGCAACAGTGTCATCTAAAATCGCAGTTGCTTTTGTACCCCTGACAAGAAGCTGAACATGTTTTCTCGGAGTAATCCAACTATCTGAGATGTGTCCTATTACACCGTCTTCAAACTGGATGCCAATATGTGTGATATCCATAATTTCGTTCTGGTCAGACGAGCAGCCCAGTGCTGAAATTACATGAACCGGAGCTTTACCTGTTACGTAACTTATCATAGAAACGTCATGAGGCGCTAAATCCCACATAACGCTTCTGTCATTTTTGAAGTAGTTTACATTTAGTCTGTCGCTTTGAGCATAAATTATTTTACCTAACGCTCCGTCTTCAATAAGCATTTTTAATCTGTTAACCGCAGGATGATAAAGAAGCAGGTGCCCTACCATAAGTACAAGCCCTTTGTCATGTGCAAGCTGTGTCAAGTCGCGGGCTTCTGCAGCAACTGTTGAAATCGGCTTTTCTACATAAACATTTTTGCCTGCTTCAAGCATTGCTTTAACCATTTTGTAATGTGTGTGGCTGGGAGTTACTACACATACGCCTGTAATTTCTTTGTTATTAATTATTTCATGAAAATCTTTTGTAACTTTTACTCCCGGATATTGTTCGGTTACTTTTTTCAAGTTTTCTTCATCAATGTCGCATACGGTATCTAAAACATTCAGATTATAAAAATTCCGAACTATATTTCTTCCCCATACACCGCAGCCAATTACTGCAACTTTTTGTTCACTCATTTTTAATTCCCTAATTCTTATCTAATACTAATAATATCATACGACACAAAGATTAATTTGCAAATAATTAAATAAGTTTTACAAAATTTATTGCTGTGCCTGCTGTGCATTTTGCGCCGCCTGAACTCTTAACTGGTGCATCTGCTCGCATCTTTCAAAGAAAAGCTCTTTATCTTCCGGCGGGAAAAATGCGGACAGTTTTTCAAGCAGCGGCTGCGGAAATTCCGATAATGTTGACATTTTGGTTAATATATCTTCATTTAGAGGGTACATTGTTCTGTAATTCTTGTTAAAAATAGCTCTAGTTTCTGCGATAGTTCTTTGTTGGTTTTGTTGAACTTTTTCTCCTAATTTGTAAGTAACATAATTAGTATCAAAATATACAGGGTTATATTTTTTTAGAATTATTCTTATTATAAGGTCATAGTCTGCAAGTAACTTGAATTTTTCATCAAAATATCCTTCTTTTTCAATCATTGATTTTTTAAAGAACATAGCCTGCCGTGCGCATGGCAGAACCTGAAAAACTGTGTGCATTGCGGGAGCAAATAGAAATACAAAACCTTCAGGATGCCTGCAATAAGCAGGAGCAAATGAAAAATCTGCATTATTTGCTTCCATAAGGTTTACTATATCGTAAATTGACGTTATATCATGAATAAAATCATCACAGCTTAAAAAAGTTACATATTTACCTTTAGCACGCATAACCCCTTTGTTATATGCTTCAAATTTTCCGGTATCCCTTTCTGAATAAAAGTTAAAAAATCCTAAATTTTTATAGCTTTTTAGAATTTCTATAGTTCCATCGTTTGACATATTATCAATTACAAGATGTTCAATATTGGGATAAGTTTGCAGATCAATCAACTTAACAAGCAGGTTAAAGTCGTCTGCAAGATTATTTTGAATTAAATTGTGGGTTGGTGTTATAATCGTAACAAAAGGTTCCATTTATTTACTCCTATTCTTCTGTAAGAATAGCATATTTCCTCTGGTTTTGCGAATTGTTACGAGATGTAAATTCTGCTGCTAAAATATAACAAAAATGTTTAACTTCGAGTAAAAATGTATACGGTTGAGTGTTTATTAAAGAATATTAGGAGGTAATTATGAGTCAGAGTACTACGGTTACGCCTTTTGAAGTTGGTGTTATGTCAGCAGCTGTCGGTGCGGGGGTCGGTTATGCTCTTGCTCCGAGAAAGTACAATCTTGAGCAATTATTGACAATTGAGCCTGATGTTTTTGAAAAATCATTGCCGCAGAAAAATTTAGTTAAAGCAACAGATGCTCAAAAGATTGCGCATAACACAATTGTGGATGCAAGAAATGCGATTATTAAGGCGGCTAAAAAAAATGCAGCAGAAGAAAAGCTTGTAGAATTATTAAAATCTCCGGATTTAGATGCGGCATATAAATCAATTAAAGGCTTTTTACCAAAAGCCCGTGCACAATCAGCTGTAGTTTTAGCTGTAATAGGCGGAGCAATTGGCACTATTGCAAAAATGATTTATAACCAGAAAAACGCTTAGTATTTTGTATAAATATCTCTCAGTATGTATTCTTCAAGCGATTTTTTATCAGTTATTTTTGTTTTCGGATCGTTTATCATTATGTCAAAAGCATACGTTTTTCCGCTTCTGGAAGTAATATAACCTGCAATGCAGCTGACATCTGATAAAGTTCCTGTTTTTGCATGTAAGTTATCTTTAAAATAAAGCATTCTGTTTGAGAGCGTTCCTTCTCCTGAAGTCGGAAGAGATTTTATGAAATCTGTATCATCCGCCCTTTTTACAAGAAATTCGCTCATAAAATCAGAGGTCACTATATTATTTTTAGAAACACCGCTTCCGTCAATTATTTTTATATCCGAATAGTCAAGTTTAAGTTTATCAAAATAAGCTCTGAGCATTTGGAGAGAATGTTCGAGTGAGCCTGTATTGTTTGTGAACTTTGCCCCTGCTGTTTTAAAAACGGTTTCTGCAACGAAATTGCTGCTGTTTGTTAAAACCGGTTCAATTACATCTTCTATCGGGCGGTCAACCTGAGCGACAAGATATACATTTGATTTAGGCAGTTTTTTCTGTGTAAAATTCCCGTAATAATCCATTTTTTGATCCCGAATTGCTTCTTCAAGACGCAATATGAAATATCTTTTAGGATGATTTATCGGAATTTGTTTTTTGGTCTGTTCTTTAATTGTGCCTTCGGCATTAATTATGTCCGGTGAAATATGGTTATTTCTGGATATTTTTATATCGTTTTTGCTGCCTGTTGTAATAAGGTTCATAAATGTTACGGGGTAGAATTTTGTAACATAAATATTTGCAGGCGCATCTTTTGTTGTCGGTGAAATTATTATATCAAGCAGATTTTTGTCCAGATTATATGAACTAAATTTCGGCATAAGCGGGTTTAAATCGTCATCCCATTGCCAGCCTTCTCCCCATTCTTTATTATCAAATATATAGTCATCAATATAGATGTTTTTAGGGGAGATTATATTTTTATCTTTGGCTGTTTTAATTAAATATTTTAAATCAGAGGATGATAAAAACGGATCCGCGCTAAGTACTAAAAACAATTCATTATTTGTATTTTTATATAATTTGGTTGAATATTTGTAATCTTTTCCGAGTGTATCAAGCGATGCGCTCAGGGTTACTAACTTTAGAGTAGATGCAGGCATGGATGATTTTTTGTCATTTAGTTTATAAACAGTTTTTCCGGTTGTAACATCTTTGACAGATACTGATACGGAATCTTTGTTTATTCCGGATGCTGATATGGTTTTATCTATTGCTCCTGCAAATACTTTACTTTGAATGCAAAATAATAGTGTCAGGCAGAATAGTAAATTTAAATATTTTTTCATACGCATTTAACCTCGTAGTTTGGTTTTATATCATTTATACAGGTACACTTTTCTCTGAAATCGTACATTGGAGAAAAATCTAAAACGGCTTGCATTGCGCCTTCTTTTTGGTCTTTTATTTCAGACAATGTTTCTCCTTTGTAATCTATAATTCTTGAATGTCCTATATTCCATTCATTTTCTTCAATGTATCCCGATTGAGTTAATGCTACCATAAAAGTTTGGTTTTCAACAGCTCTTGATCGTGTCATACATTCCCATGGTATCGGCTTTTTTAATCCCCATGCCGCGCAGTTTATAAAAAGGTCAGCACCTGCTTTTCTGTACGCTCTGTAGATTTCCGGAAACCTAATATCGTAACAAATTGTAAGTCCTGTTTTAACTCCTTCAATATCAACCATAACAGCTTTGTCACCGGCCTGGACAAAGTCGCCTTCCCCGCATCCGTAATATGAGAAAAGATGGTTTTTTGAATATGTACAAATAAGTTCGCCTTTTCTGTTAATAACAGGACAGGTGTTGAAATAGTGTCCGTTTTCATTTGTGATAAAGCTTCCGCCGACAACCCAGCAATTGTATTTTTTTGCAATGGATGAAAGAAAATTAATGGTTTTGCTTTCAGAAATTTTTTCAGCAGTTTGCCTGAAATTTTTAGGTGACCATCCGCATGTCCATACTTCAGGCAGTATTATTATATCAGTCTTTTTAATATCCCTTTTTATTAATTCATCAACTTTTTTTATATTAGCTTCCGTATCAGCAATTTTTGAACACATTTGGATAGCTGATACATTTATTTCTTTTTGTCCCATAATTTTTGTTTTAAAGCCTCTTCATAATATTTTTTCTCATTTTTTTCTATTTCAAAGAGTTGTTCTTTTATATTTTCTTTGGCGGCATTGAGTTCATCATCAGTTGCATTTTCGCTTACGTAAACAGGTTTTCCGTATATGTTTAAAATATTGCAATCTCCAAGCGGAGTTTTCATTTTGTCCCAGGATGGCAGTGTGATAAAAGTTTTCTGCGGTGAATACCAGTGAACAGGAATTATTGGCGCCCCTGACATTTGAGCGAGTTTAACAGCACCGTTTTTGACTTTATGTAATGGTCCGTGGGGACCGTCCACCATTATTGAAACACATTCACCGCTTTTTAATTTAGTCAGCATTTGCATTGTTGATTCAACTGCACCTTTTTTGCCTGCGGAGCCTCTTACGACATTAAACCCCCATTTTTCGCAGACGCCTGCGACAATTTCACCGTCTATTGAGGTGCTTATTAAAACGCTTAGATGTTCTCTATCTCTTATTCCGTGAATTAAAAATTGATTTTTATGCCATAGCGCATATATACAAGGCGAAATCCCTGGATTGTTAAATTCTTTAATATGTGTGAATATTTCCTGAAATCTTAGAATTTTATAAGTAATATGCGCAAGAGTTTTGACATTTTTGCTATTAATTATTCTAACCATGCCTCAATTATATCATAAATAGCCTTGATGTTTTTATATATTTTGTTATAATAAAGATTATTGATTTAATGCATAAAATAAAGGAGTAAGTATGAATAATAATAAATTAACAAGATACGAGAGCTTCGGGGGGGGGGCACTTTAGGCTCCGCCGTAGGCAAAGACGCAAAGAGGCATAGATGCAAAGCCAATTTAAAGATACTAGGGTACTATGTCACTAGGGCACTAAGACGTATCGTAACAGTTTTCCCTCTCTCGGGAGAGGGATTAAGGGAGAGGGTAAATTTAGAAGGCAGAAAGATAAGAAGATATGAGGGTAAGCTATTAACGGTAACTAACCCCTTCCTTGCCTTATTAGGTAAGGATAAGAGGAAGTGTAACAACCAATACCCACCCCAACCCTATCTTACTCGCTTTGCGATAAACTTTCCTCTCACAAACGATACTCAATCGTTTGTTCGGCAGAGTGGCTCGGCCTTTCACCCTCTGCAAAGCGAGCGCTCTCAAATCAGGGAGGGTGCTACATGTCATTGCGAGGAGGGCTTAAGCCCGACGTCGCAATCGCAAGATAGTGAGATGCTGAAACAAGTTCAGCATGACGAGTTTAGTTTTCTGAAACGCACTTATCGTCTTAAAAATAAACTCTCTTCACGTTTCACTCTTCACTCTTTACTTAAAAAGAAAGCTGCCTTCACCCTCGCCGAAGGTGCTACGCACGTAGCCCACTCTCACAATATCCGTCGAGTTGCATTTACCTTGGCGGAGGTTCTCATCACCCTCGGTATAATCGGTGTTGTTGCTGCCATGACAATTCCGACTCTAATAAACAAGTATCAGATGAAAGTATTTGAAACAGCGTTTAAAAAACAGTATTCAGCTGTTCAGTCTGCAATAGATATGCAGTTTTTAAATAACGGGGTATCTGATTGTTATATGTACTGGCAGAGAGATCTTAATGCTTACGGAGCCGAAACATCTCAATGTTATGAATTATATTCAGAAATTATTAAATATATGAATTTATTCAAAATAGATTATTCTATTAGAGATAGTTACGCCAGAAAAGCTCAAGTACAGGCAAACGGCGGGAAATTTGTCAATAGCTCTGTAGCTTACGATTCTTATATAAACACAAGTTGGGCTTATGCTTCAAATAACGGAGCAGTTTTTTTAATCACTATGTTTTCTCCTGTTGTAATAATAGATGTAAACGGAGAAAAAGGTCCTAATAAATGGGGCTATGATGTATTCTTTCTTGTATTGTCCAATCATGACGGCAATTTGAACAGAATTCTCTTGACGGATGAATTAGCAACTATTGTAGAAAAAGGCGGTCGTTTACCGAGAAATATTTTGATAAACAAGGAAAAAACAGAGGACAGTGATTTTACAATATTCTGGAATTAGTCTTTGAAAATAACTATTGATATGGCTTAACTTTTATTATAAAACTTAAGCCCTTTACTTGCACAAATTCTTTTTTGAAGTATGATTTATATAGATGTACTAATTAAAATAAGGATAAAAAGATGAAAGTAACTTTAGAAAATGAAAAAGAAAATGTTGTAAAATTAAATATTACAATTCCTGCAAAGGATGCAGCTGATGCATATAACAATGCAGTCAGAAAAATCTCTCAGTATGTAAATATTGACGGTTTTAGAAAAGGCAAAGCTCCGCGTTCTGTTGTTGAAAGACATGTCGGAACTGAAAGAATTAAACAGGAAGCTATTGAAAATCTTATGCCGAAAGCTATTAATCAGGCTGTTGTTGACAACAAGCTTGATTTAGTCGCTCAACCGTATATTACAGCTTATAACTTTAATATTGGCGAAGATTTGACAGTTACTGCAAAAGCAGAATTAAGACCTGAAGTAACTCTCGGTCAATACAAAGGGTTAAAATTAGAGGTCAAAGATGCTTCTGTTGCTGAAGATGCTATGCAAAAATCAATTGATAACCTGCTAAATCAATATGCAACTCAAGAAACAGTTATTGACAGAGCTGCAAAAGATACTGATATTGCAGTAATTGATTTTGAAGGATTTTGCAACGGCGAAAAAATTCAAGGCGGCGATGCAAAAAATTATCCGCTTGACCTTGCTCATTCAAACTTTATCCCGGGATTTGCAGAACAAATTGTCGGTAAAAACTTGAATGATGAATTTGAAATTAAGGTGACTTTCCCTGAAAATTATCACGATGAAAAATTAAAAGGACAGCCTGCAACTTTCAAAATTAAAGTTAACGAAATTAAAGAAAGAAAAAAGCCTGAACTCAATGATGAGTTTGCTCAAAAAGTAGGCCCTTTCAAAACAGTTGATGATTTAAAAGCTGATATTCAAAAATATCTTGACTCACAAAGAGAAAGAACAAATAAACAAAATTCTGAAAATGAAGTGTTTAAAACTGTTATTGATGCTTCAAACGTTGATATTCCAGAATCTATGATTGAAAGAGAAGTTGCTTCTTTGAAAGAGGAATATAAGCAAAGATTAGCTGCTCAGGGTATTACCTGGGAAACTCTTGTTAAATCACAGGGTGAAGATGAATTAACAAAAAATCTTCATGAAGATGCAAAAACAAGAATTAAAAATTCTTTAGTAATAGATAAAATTGCAAAAGATGAAAATATTAAACTTGAGCCAAAAGATATTGAAGCTAAATTTGCACAACTCGGTGCAGCTTACGGTATGAAACCGCAGGATTTAATTAAGCAGCTTGGCAAAAGCCCTGAGGTTTTGACTTCAATTTCTCAGCAGGCGTTGAATGACAAAGTAAGAGATTTCTTAGTTCAAAACAATACTGTTGAAATTAAGTAAGTTAAAAATCTAATATATGTGCCTGATTTATTTCGGGCACATCTTTGCTATTTTATATTTATAGTTTATAATTTAATTGATAAAGAAAGGATAAAAAGATGAGCTTTGTACCTGTAGTAATAGAACAATCAAGCAGAGGCGAACGTTCTTTCGACATCTTTTCAAGATTGTTGAGAGAAAGAATTATTTTCTTAGGAACTCCAATTGACGATATGGTTGCAAATTTGGTTGTAGCACAATTATTGTTGCTTGACAGTGAAAATCCTGAAAAAGACATTATGCTCTATATAAATAGCCCTGGCGGCAGCGTAACTGCAGGTTTTGCTATTTATGATACAATGCAGCATATTAGAGCAGATGTTTCTACAATTTGTCTTGGACAGGCTGCTTCCATGGGTGCATTTCTGTTATCTTCAGGCGCTAAAGGAAAACGTATGGCACTTCCTCATTCGAGAGTGTTAATCCATCAGCCTTTAGGTGGAGCTCAGGGACAGGCAACTGATATTGAAATTCAGGCTGCTGAAATTATAAGAATTAAAAAATCATTGAATGAAATTTTGGCTTCAAATACAGGCCAGTCAATTAAAAAGATAGAAAAAGATACAGACCGTGACTATATCATGACACCGGCAGAAGCTTTAGAATACGGTATGATTGATAAAGTTATATCAAGAGATGCAATTAAGTAAAAGAAAGGATTGGCAAGCGTTACAGTTGGTTTCGCAAGCTATGGTATAAAAGATGGTAAAACATGATGACAGCAGATTAAAATGTTCATTTTGCGGTAAATCACAGGATCAGGTCAAAAAATTAATCGCAGGCCCTGAGGTTTATATTTGTGATGAATGTGTTGATTTGTGTAATCAAATTTTAGACGAAGAATTTTTTGAAAATAAAGACAAAGAAGGCTCTGACAGCGAAAATTCAGCAGAAGAAAAGCCTATCCCAAAACCGCATGAAATTAAGGCTTACCTTGATGAATATATAGTAGGTCAGGATGATGCTAAAAAAGTTTTGTCTGTAGCTGTTTATAACCACTACAAAAGGTTAAAACACAATAAAGACAATGACAAAGATGCTGTTGAAATTCAAAAATCGAATATCCTGCTTGTGGGCCCGACAGGTTCCGGTAAAACTTTACTTGCGCAAACGCTTGCAAAAATGCTTGATGTTCCGTTTGCAGTTGCTGATGCTACAACATTAACTGAAGCAGGATATGTAGGCGATGACGTTGAAAATATTCTTCTCCGTCTTTATCAGAATGCGGAATTTGATTCTGCAAAGGCTGAACGCGGGATTATTTATATAGATGAAATTGATAAAATTTCAAGAAAATCCGAAAATACTTCAATTACGCGTGATGTTTCAGGTGAAGGTGTTCAGCAGGCTTTGTTAAAAATGATAGAAGGTACTGTTGCTCATGTTCCTCCTCAGGGAGGCAGAAAACATCCGCATCAGGAATTTATTGAAATTGATACGAAAAATATTCTCTTTATTGTCGGCGGTGCGTTTGTAGGTTTGGAAAAAATTGTTGAACGCAGAGCAGGCGAAGGAACCTCCGTTGGATTTGGCGCAAAAGCTCCTATGACTCAAATTGAAAAAGAGGCCGCTGCTGCAAGAATGCTTAAAAAATTACAGCCGGAAGACTTGCTCAAATTCGGTATGATTCCTGAATTTATCGGCCGTGTTCCTGTATATGCCGTACTTGATCAACTCAATGAAAAAACATTGAAGATGATTTTAACTGAGCCTAAAAATGCTGTATTAAAGCAGTATCAGGCTTTGTTAGAAATGGACGGTGTAGACCTTGAATTTGAACCTGAAGCAATTGATTTGATTGCACAGGAAGCTATAAAACGTAAAACCGGTGCGCGTGCGCTGCGTTCTATTGTTGAAGAAATCATGCTTGATGTAATGTATGATGTTCCGACAAAAGGCGATGTTACAAAATTTGTTGTTACAGCCGATATGGTAAAAAACAGAAAAAACGCAGAGGTTGTACAGCTCCCAACTAATTCCAACAAAGAGGCAAGTGCGTGATATCTGAAAATTTCAACATGGAAAATTTCAAATTAGTTTTAATTATCCTTATTTTTTTAGTGATTTACATTGTTTTTCTTTCTTCTTTAGAAAAATTTGAGTGTTCAAAAATCACTAACAAGTGTGAAGTTACAAAACTATTCAATAATTCAAAAGTTATTTCATCATATGACATATCCAAAATATTGTATAGTGAATGTACGGAACCTATAACAAATTATTCCCCGAGAGACTTAAATAGTGGTACTTCTTATTTGTTTTCAATTGCTGTAAAGACAAAGGCTAATTCTTTATCAACAACTGATGAAGGCATATTTTATACCAAATCATGTGATAAAAAAAGTTCTGAATTTAATGAATATTTAAATTCTGATAAAGAAAAATTTTCTTTTAAAGAAATCTCAGGTTTAGGTTATTTTTTATTATTTGCTTTAATAATAGCTTTTATTGCATCCCTCTATGGTGCTGTTTTACAATTAAAAGAATTAGAATAGTTTGTTCAAATAAGGAGGCAAGTGCATGATGGAACAAAAAGCGCACAAAATGTCATTAATTGACAAAATTGGGACAATAATTGTAATACTTTTATTTATTTCTCTTGCTATTCTGCCTTTTGTGCTTATTTCCTTTCATTATAAGAAATTTGAATGTTCAAAAAGTTCAAATAAGTGCAGAGTTGTAAAATTATTTGATTCAAAAAAAACACTTGCAGTCTATGATTTGTCTAAAATAGCTCATGCATCTTGTTATATAAGAAGAAACGGCAGACAGGGCAGGTCTATCCCTCCAAACTATGTATTTTATATATCTTTTAAACCTTTAGCAGATCAACCTTTCTCTACTTATAATGTTGACATTTTGAGAAAATATCCTTGTAAAGGAGAAAGTGAAAGGTTTAATAAATATTTAAAATCTGATGCTGAAAAATTTGTAATTAAAGAATATTCATTGGGGGATATTAAATTTGTTATATCTGCTTTATTTTTTATTTGGCTTGCTGTTTATGTAATTAAGGATAATTTAAAATATTTTTAATAATAAAATTTGTTTGTGAAAATTGATAATCTTTACATATTTGAAATATAAATATATTTATGAAAAAATATATTTATGGGGAATAGTAAAACACTTATTTTAATTGACGGACATGCTCTTGCGTTCAGGCAGTATTATGCTCTTGAACGTACGAATATGAAAACATCAGATGGTACTCCGACCTGGGCTGTTTATGGATTTTTTAAGGCTGTTTTTGACCTGTTGAAAAACGATAATTTAAAAGCTGATGCAATAGCCGTTGCATTTGATGTAAGTCATCATACATTCAGAACGGAAACTTATACTGAATATAAAAGTAACCGTGAAGCCATGCCTGATAATATGAGAGTGCAAATGGAACTTATATATGAAGGGTTAAGGGCTTTTAATATTCCTATTTATACAAAAGAAGGCTATGAAGCTGATGATGTTATAGGAACAATTTCAAAAGAAGCATGTGAACTCGGGAATAAGGTTTTAATCCTGACCGGCGATCAAGACGCTTTTCAGCTTGTGGATAAAGAAGGATGTGTTAAAGTTATTCTTCCGTCTAAAGGTGAACTTGTTGAATACAACTGGGATAAGATTTATGAAAAATTAGGTGTTTATCCTAATCAGGTCATTGATTATAAGGGACTCAGAGGTGATGTGTCAGACTGTATTCCGGGCGTAAAAGGCATTGGCGAAAAAACTGCTCAAAAACTTCTCGCAAAATACGGAACACTTGATAATATTCTTGCAGATTGCGAGAATATTCCTGAAAAATCTGTAAGAGAAAAGATTTGTGCAGGAAAAGAACAGGCAAAAATGAGCCAGTATCTTGCAACAATTGTAAGAAACCTTGATATTAATTTTGATTTTGACAAAACTAAAGTTGAACTGCCGCCGATTTCTGTTGTAACAGAGTATCTTAAAAAGATGCAGTTTTATACATTTATAAAGAATATAAATGAAATTATGTACTCTTTTGATAAAGTTGAGCGAACAACACCTGTTGTATTGCCTGATAATAGCGGAAGCTGTCAGCTCGGATTTTTTTCAGAAGCTGTAAACGAAGAAATTAATAAAGAATCAGGGTATAACAGTAAAAATAAACTGATTGTTGATACTGCTGATTTAGATAGCCTTGTCGAGGAGTTAAACAAACAATCTCTTGCCGCTTTTAAAGTATATGCAAATATAATAAGTGCAGTAAGAGCTGAAATTGTCGGGATTTCATTTGCATATAGTTCGGACATAACCGCTGATAAAAGAATTAGTTATTCTAATTCAGGTACTGTTTATAGTAGTTTTTATATTCCGTTTGACCATTCAAATATTCAAAATCAGTTGCGTACAGCCGATGTATTGGATAAGTTAAAGCCATTTTTTGAAAATGAGCAGATAAAAAAAGTAACTCATAATGCAAAAAGTGCCTATAATGTATTGAGATGTTTTGAAATTTTGTCAAATGGAATAATTTTTGACACAATGCTTGCAAGTTACGTAAAAGATCCGCAGAGAAATCATGAACTTGATATTCAGGCAATGGAGCACTTAAGTCATGCTATTATTCCTTTTGCATCGTTTGAAAAAGACAAGAAAAAACAAATTAAATTGAGTGATGCGCCTGTAGAAAGTGTTTTAACTCATACTTGCGATGAGATAGTTTCTGTGCTTGAACTTGCAAAATATTGGACTGCAGAGCTTGATGAAAAAGAACTTGATATTGTTTATAATATTGAAATGCCTTTGACGTTTGTTCTTGCTGATATGGAATATGACGGGGTTTCTGTGGATGAAATGTATCTTGCACAGCTTACTGTTTCAATGAATTTGGAACTTTCACATATTGAAGAAAAAATATTTAAACTTGCAGGCTGTCATTTTAATATAAATTCTCCGCGTCAGGTAGGCGAAGTTCTGTTTGATAAAATGGGGATTAAAGCTAAGAAAAAACGCGGAAAGGCAAATTATTCTACAAATGCAGCTGTTTTGGAAGAATTAGCTGAGGAATATGAAATTGCGCAGCTAATTCTTGATTACAGAAAATATGCAAAACTTAAATCAACTTACACAGAAGCATTGCCGGCGTTGATTGATATTAAAGACAGGCGGATTCATACTACGTATAATCAAACGGTTACAGCAACAGGCAGATTGTCATCTTCAAATCCTAATTTACAAAATATTCCTGTCAGAACTGAAGAAGGCAACAAAATAAGAAATGCATTTGTTCCGGAGGATAAAGAAAATTCGCTAATTCTTTCTGCTGATTATTCTCAGATTGAGTTGCGCCTTTTAGCACATATTACGCAGGACAAGCATCTTCTTGAAGCCTTTAACAGCGGAATAGATGTACACACGCTTACTGCCTCAAAAGTTTTTGATGTTCCGGTCGAGCAGGTTACAAAAGATATGAGATACAAATCAAAGGCTGTAAATTTCGGAATTATTTACGGTCAGAGTAAATACGGACTCGCAAAGGCACTCGGAATTTCTAATGCGGAAGCTGAGGATTTTATAAATAAATATTTTGCAACTTATCCTCGTGTAAAAGCTTATATGGAAGGAACAGTTAAAGAAGCTGAAGAAAAGGGTTATGTCCAGACAATTTTTGGCCGCAAACGATATCTTTCTTCAGAACTTTCAAGTTCAAATGCAATGATAAGAGAATTTGCAAAACGTGCCGCAATTAATCAGCCTATGCAGGGTTCTGCCGCTGATTTAATGAAAATTGCAATGATAGAATTTTCTCGCAAACTTAAGGAAAATAATTTAAAATCAAAGATGATTATTCAGGTTCATGATGAACTTGTTGTAGAAGTTTTAAAATCAGAACTGGAGGATGTAAAACGGCTTGTAAAAGAGGCTATGGAGCTTAATCAGCCTTTATCTGTCCCTCTGGTTATTGATATAAGTGTAGGTGAGTCGTGGAAAGAACAATAAAACTTTTTATTTTATCTTTTGTGGTATTTTTATCTTTTGCATTGCAGGTCAGAGCAGAAGACAGCCTGCTTTTGAGTAATTTGATTACTCCGCAGAATGTTAACTTTAATATTTGTACAAGAACTTATATTTTGCCGCAGGATAAGCTGTTTTATATGGCAATAGCAAGTGCAAATGCAAATAATTTTGACGTCGAGGAAATCCAATCTAAAACGGGTTATATTTTATTTACTGCCGTTAATAAACAGTATCTTGCAAGTGTTGTTAAGGTGGATGACAAGCATTCTATGCTCAAGATTACTCCTACAAATAACAATTACTTTTTCCCGCCGGGAGTTGTATTGAACTTTTTCAGATACATAGATTTGTACGGCGCAACTCCTCTTGTCAATGTTCCGAAAGTTTAATTATCTAATACTTTGTGAGCTTCGTTTACTATCCCATCAATATCAAAATTTTCCGGTTCGGTTTGTTCTGTTGAAAGCCATACAAGATATTCAATATTGCCGGAAGGACCTTTGATAGATGAATAAGTCAAGCCTTTGATTGAATAGCCGAGGCTTTTGGCAAATTTAAGAACGTTTTCAATAACTTCTTTGTGGACTTTTTTATCTCTTACAACGCCGCCTTTTTCAACTTTTTCTTTACCTGCTTCAAATTGCGGTTTTATAAGACAAATCATTTCATGAAAACCAGGATTAAGAAGTTTTTTTAAATTTTCAAGAACTTTTGTAAGAGAAATAAAAGATAAGTCGCTGACAAGTAAATCTGCAACGGGTTCGTTATCTTTATAAATGTCAGAAAATTGGCATATTTTAAGGTTTGTTCTTTCTATTGTTTTTACACGGTTGTCAGAACGTATTTTCCAGTCCAACTGTCCGTATCCGACATCAACAGCGTATACAAATTTGGCACCGTTTTGCAACAGACAGTCTGTAAATCCTCCGGTTGAAGCTCCTGCATCAAAACAAATTCTATTTTCTACACAAAAATAAAATGCATCAAGAGCTTTTTTCAGCTTAAAACCTCCGCGGGAAACATAAGGCATTGATTTAACTACAATATCGTATTCTTTTGAAGGATTTATTTGAAATCCTGCTTTTGTAATGTATTCATCATTGATTTTTACATGTCCTGCAAGAATAGCGGCTGAAGCCTTGCTTTTGGTTTCAAAATAGCCTAAATCTGTGAGATATTTGTCCAAACGTTCTTTCATAAGAAAAGATTATCAAACATAAAACATAAAATCAAATTTTACCATGGATAGTCGTCTTTAATTTGCCAACCGTCAAGCATAATAAGTTTAGTACAGTACAAATTTTCATATTTTTCCCCGTTTCCGGACATACAGTATGATTTTAATCTATCTCTGTCTGTATCAGGCCCCAAAGCCTCCAATTTCATTTTATTTACTCCATCAAACTGAAATGCAAAAAAGTCTCTGCCTAAAATATTGGGCCCCTTTTTCCCATTTATGTCAACAAAAATAAGAGGATAAGTGTAAACAGATGTACTGCCATTATATAACATAAATAAAGTGACTCCATTTGTTAATACTAATATATATGAAGGAGTAAACATATACTCTCTTCCATCTCTGGTCTTTGGATATTTATACCCTGCATATTCTATATTACTTGTCAATATTGGTTTTGTTAGCAGCTTTAGATAAGGAATAAGATATGTGTCAGCAAAAGATTTAATTAATTCTTTCGGCTGAGTCGGGTCATTCTGGTTCGGGGTTGAAGCTGCCATCCCCCAACTTGAAATATCTCCATAATCTGTCTGAGCATGTACTATCGCCTGTGATAAAATGCTATATGTTTGTTCTAATCTTTTTGCCGCAATTTGTTTTTGGTACTTTACACTCATTCCGGGAATAGTAAGAGCTGCAACTACACCGATTATGCCGAAGGTGATAAGAACTTCCGCCAAGGTAAATGCGGCTTTACGAATATTGTGAGAGTGAGCTACGTGCGTAGCACCTTCCGCCAAGGTAAATGCCGCTAGTTTTTTTAGTGAAGAGTGAAGGGTGAAACGTGAAGAGAGTTTATTTTTAAGGCGATAAGACGATAAGACGTTAGGACGATAAGTCAGTTTCAGAGAATAAATGTCATCCTGAACGTCGGATTGACATCTGTATTTCAGCATCTCACTATCTTGTGATTGCGGATCAGCTGCGCTGTCCGCAATGACGAAAACAATAGAACCCTCAGGATTACATGACAAATACTGACATGAATTGTTTAACATGTCAGTGTGCGTAGTACACCCGCAATAACAATTTTTTAAATGTGTCGGGTCAAGCGGCACGCTTGGGGGGGGGCAATTCTCAGCTTTTTATCTCTTTCCATAATTAAACTCCTTTATGTTTATCTACTTTTTATTATTGTTATTATTTTTTGTATTTTTGTCAAGAGTTTTAAATTTTGAATATTAGTTCTGATGTCTGAGCTGTTATTCTTATAACTTCCTCTAAAGTTATTCTGCGTAGTTTTGCGATTTCTTCAGCAACAAATTTTACATATGCGGGCTGATTTTCCTGCCCGCGGTAAGGAACAGGTGTCAGGTATGGAGCATCCGTTTCAAGTAGTATGTGTTCAAGCGCAACTGCCTGTACAACTTCTTTCATCTTTACTGCGTTTTTAAATGTTACTACCCCGCCTATCCCGAGATACCAGCCTTCTTTTATACATTCTTTTGCAAATTCAACGCTGCCTGAAAAGCAGTGCATAACAACTTTTGAGCCATTGTTGTATTCTTTTAAAATATCAAATGTATCTTTGTGTGCATCTCTATCATGGACGTCAATTGGAAGATTTAATTCGTTTGCAAGTTTAATCTGTTTTATAAAGATTTCTTTTTGCAAATCGTTAAAGCTTTTATCCCAGTAATAATCAAGCCCGACTTCTCCAATTGCAACAATTTTTTTATTTTGGGCAAGATTTTTTATTTCATTAATAAGTTTGTCATCCCAATCTTTTGCATCAGACGGGTGAACACCGAGCATCCCGTATACATTGTCATATTTATTAATGAGTTTCATAATTCCTTCAAAATCTTTAGGATTTGCTGCAGGAACTATTAGTTTATCCACGCCGTTTTCGTTTGCATTTTTCAGAACATCTTCGACTGTAATGCCTTCTATCATATTTATGTGTGTATGTGTGTCTATCATAATTTAATTGTAGCACGATTATTGTGATATAATAAAGGCATGAAAGAGGGAAGTTTGAAATTATCAATAGGTCATCTTTATCCGAAACTTTTGAACCTTTATGGCGATATGGGAAACATAATAACGCTTACAAAACGCTGCGAATGGCGCGGAATTGATGTTGAATATGACCCGATTGGCGTTGGTGACAGAATAAGAGAGCATGATTTATACTTTATAGGCGGCGGTCAGGACAGACAGCAAATAGAAGTTGCAGAAGAACTCTATAAACATAAAGATTTCTTGTTAGAAGAACGTGACAAGAATACTGTGTTTTTAGGTATCTGCGGCGGGTATCAGCTTTTCGGACATTATTACCAACCATTTGAAGGGGATAAGCTGAAAGGCATAAGTTTGTTAGATGCTTATACGGTTGCAGGAAAAAAAAGATTTATCGGAAATGTTACTGTTGAAACTGATTTTTTAACTCCTGCTACACTTGTGGGGTTTGAAAACCACAGCGGGCTTACTTATATTCAAGGTGAAACAAAGCCATTAGGAAAAGTTTCTGTTGGTAACGGAAACAACGGGCAAGATAAAACTGAGGGCGCAAGGTACAAAAATGTATTCGGGACTTATTTGCATGGCTCGCTTCTTCCCAAAAATCCTAATTTCGCTGATTATTTAATTGAACTTGCTCTTGAAAAGCGATATGGTGAAAAAATTGAATTGTCAAAACTTGATGATAAATTAGAACTGGAAACTCACAATTCGCTAATAGGAAAGGCTTATTAATGAGCAGAGAAACAGTTTTAAATTTGTATGATAAATGGTGCACAATACCGGATAAAATAAGATTTTTGTTTATCGGCGGAGTTAATGCCGCGTTTTCCTACATAATTTTTGCAATAGCAGTTTATTTAATAGGTCAGGAGCATTATCAGATTTGTGTTGCTCTACAGTGGGCAATTTCTTCTGTTTTTTCGTTTGTAAATCAAAAAGTTTTTGTTTTTTGTACAAAGGGGCACTGGCTCAAAGAATATTTAAAATGCTGTACAACCTGGGTTGTAAGTTATGCATTTAATGCTATTATTCTTGAAATAATTGTAAAATATGTGACCAAAAATGTTTATGTAGGACAGCTTGTTTCAATTTTGCTTGCTGCTGTTGTTACTTATGTGCTATTTAAATATTATGCATTCAGACATCATAAAAAATAGGTTTATTTTAAATCTTGATTAAAATATCCTACGATAAATTTTAATTTTTTCATTGCTTCTTCATAAGTGAGTGTTAATGTTTCTAAAAAACGGTGGTCAAATATCTGTAAAGTTTTTTGTTGGCTGTCAATTTTTACTATAGTGTAGCAATGATTGTCGCTCATCCCTTTATGCAATCCAAAAGCTGTTCCTGTGACAAAACTGCAAGGCTCAGAGCTGTCTATCTCTTGCAACAACTCTTCTGCTTTATCTCTTTTAGATTTTAATGACAAATTTAATTCTCCTTCATTGAAAATAAGAGGTTTTCTTCCTGTAAACATTTCAAGGAAATTAGATGGTTTGTTAAATTCAAATTTTTCGTTGCAGCTTGGAAATCTGCATATCCAAGGCTTTTTTGACGGATGATTTTTTATTAATTTATTCATTGCAACTTCAATCGCTTTAATAATAGGATTATGAGGAATTTTTATTTCTATCGGATTATAGTATTTGTCCATGTATATAAGATTATCCATTTCTTTTTGAGTTACAAAATAATCTTCTACCTTACCGTTGACATTGTTAAATCTTATGCGAAAACCGTCTTGTGTATGAGCTATATTCTCTGATAAGATTTTTCTTCCGTTTGAGGTATTTGTCAGTGCTCCGATTGATGATACAAGATAGCAGTCCTGAAAATGCTGTACTGCATATCTTAAATTTTGCATTTCTTCTAATCCTATAGGTTTCATACCCGCTATAAAACATGTGAATGTGAAAAATTGCCTTTATTAAAAAGCGGTTAATTACTTAACCGCTTTTATTATTTCAACAAGTTTTTGTGTGGCTTCTTCAGGTGTGTATTTTTCCTGTTCACCGGTTTCTCTGACCTTATATTCAACAAAGCCTTCGTTAATTGTTTTACCGACAGTAACTCTGAACGGGAAGCCTATTAAATCAGCGTCCTTAAATTTTACACCGGCTCTTTCATCACGGTCGTCAAGAACAACTTCAACTCCTGCAGATTTTAAATCTTCATACATTTTTTCTGCAACTTTCATTTGAAGTTCATCGTTAATGTTAACAGGAACTATTACAACGTGATAAGGCGCAATTGCAATCGGCCATTTTATTCCGTGTTCATCGTAGTGAGCTTCAACCGCTGCAGCTGCTGTTCTTGAAATCCCTATCCCGTAACATCCCATTACATACGGGTGAGTTTTGCCGTTTACGTCAGTATATACAGCATTCATCGGCTTTGAATATTTTGTTCCGAGTTTAAAAATGTTACCGACTTCAATACCTTTTGTTACAAATAACGGTTTGCCGCACTGAGGACAGAATTCACCCTGTTGTACAAGTCTGATATCAGCATACTTAATATTTTCTATCCCTAAATCTGATAAATTAGCGTCAACCATGTGTTTGTCTGTTTGATTAATTCCGACAACAAAGTTTTTCATATCACGGACAGTTTCATCTGCGATAATTTGTATTCCTGTCATTCCCTTTGGTCCGATAAAGCCGGGGACGGTATCAAATCCTTTTTCAGCCATAAGTTCTGCAATTTCTGCTGAGGAAGCTATTCTTATTTCAATACCGCCTGCAGCGTTCATTAACTTGGTTTCTTCAACTGCTTTGTCAGCTCTTATTAGCGCCAGAACAGGTTTTTTGTCTATGATATAAACCAGAGTTTTCAAAATCAATGTATCAGGAATATTTAAAAATTTGCTTAATTCCTCAATTGAGTGAGTGTTAGGAGTATCAAGTATTTTGGTTTCGTTAAAATATTCCTTGCCGTCAACTACAGTTTGAGGCAGATTCGATATAGCGTGGTTTGAATTTGCTGAATAATCGCAGGAATTGCAATAGAAAACGTCATTTTCGCCCGCATCTGTATCAGTGATTACCATAAATTCGTGTGAAACGCTTCCGCCTATTGCGCCTGAATCAGATTGAACCATTTTTGTTTCAAGTCCGCATCTTTCAAATATCTTTTTGTAAGCTTGAGCCATATTTTGATATTCTTTGTCAAGACCTTTTTCATCCAGGTCAAAGCTGTAGGCATCTTTCATAATAAATTCTCTGCCTCTTAAAAGCCCATATCTCGGTCTTATTTCATCGCGGAATTTTGATTGTATCTGGTAAAGATTTACAGGCAGCTGTTTGTAAGATTTTAATCCGTCACGTGCAACTGATGTAATAATTTCTTCGTGTGTAGGCCCGAGGCACATATCTCTGTCGTGGCGGTCTTTCAAACGCATCAATTCTTTTCCGTATACTTCCCATCTGCCAGATTCTTCCCAGAGTTCTTTTGGCTGAACAAACGGCATTAAAAGTTCCTGCGCGCCTGCTCTATCCATTTCTTCTCTTACAATATTTTCAATCTTTTTTAAAACTCTCCACATCAAAGGCATATATGTGTAAATCCCCGGTGAAAGCTTTTTTATAAATCCTGCTCTGCCGAGCATTTTATGTGATATAACTTCTGCATCAGAAGGGTATTCTCTCAGGGTTTGTACAAATAATTTTGACATTTTCATAGTAATTAATTCCTTATAAATTTTTCTTATGTTTTTATTTTATCATAAAAAAAATAGTCTTGAACTTTCTTTTTCCTCTCCCATAGGAGAGGGAGCTGCGCACGCCATGTTAGGCGATATAGAAAATTTGATAAAAAAAAGAGGCTGATTTCACAGCCTCTACTACACTTTCACACTACTAAAATTATATATTTGGGGGTTAATTTTTTGTTAAACCTAAAGCTGCCATTGTTCCGACTGCTGCACCGGCAAGTATACCCCAGAAGGTTTTACACTTGGCTCCTGTTTTTATGCCTTTCCAGATTAATCCTGCTGATGCAAGAATGCCGCCGCCTACAACTGCTCCACCTGCAACATTACCTGCAAATTTCAATGCATTTTCGGATCTTCCTACTGGCTGACCTGTTAATTGTGATATGTTTTCTTCTGCTGTTTTGCCATCTGCAAAGCCGAATGTTAATGTCTGTAAGAAACCTTGAGTAAATGAATCTCTGCCATGTTCTCTAATGTCTTCATGTATTGATTTTCCAGTACATTGTTTATATAGTGTTGATGCTCTGTTTGCAATATCTTCATCACTGGCAGCACCACCATACAGACCTCTTACACTTTCTTTAAAAGAGTTATATGCTTGAATAATTTGTTCCTGTTCATTTCGCATAATCTTTTCATGCAGCAGGCCTGCTTGTTTTGCAATGCCTTCTTCAGGTGCATTCAATCTAAGATTAGCATTTCTCATTTTTTGTTGATAGTTAATCTGGTTGTCAATCATGAAATCTTGATACTGTTCGTAGTTTTTATAGTAGTTTTCATAATTGTAACCACCGCCAACAAATCCGGGCATAAATGGCATTGTCATTCCAGGATAGGCTCCAAATATACTTCCGTTCATACTTAACATCGGATCCATTCCCATTCCATACGGGGGATATACGTCTAATCCTGTCAAGTCATTTAATGCTATTTGATTGTTATACAGGTTTGGATATAATCCGTATAATCCTGCTGCAGCCATGTTAAAGCCTGACATAACCTAACCTCCAAATTGATTTTTAACCTACCTTACTTATATAAAAACTTTTTGCTTCAATAAATTGCTTTTTTTATGACTAAAATGTTACAAATTCGTAACAATAATGTATTGCATTTTATTAAAAAACACTATAAAATGCCTATATAATGAGGTATAGCGCTTGAAAAAGTTTTTTTCTGTTTTATTTACATTATTAATTATAGCTGCAATTGGTGCAGCTGTATATTTGCGCCCGCAGTTTTTTCAAAGACAAATTGACAAAATACAAGGCATGTACTTTGTTCACAAAGGAGATAAGGCTTTAAAAAAGCAAAAATTGCAAAAGGCTATCGAATATTATAACAGGGCGTTGGCATTATATCCTGAACATTACGGAGCGTGGTACAATTTGGGAAATCTTTATGTGATATATGAAGATTACTACTCTGCAGTTGATGCTTATGAAAAGGCTTTTGAGTATAACCCGAAAATGATTATTGCCCGAATGAATTACGGCATTGTTTCTGCTGAGAAGCTCGGTGATTTTGACGGTGCTATTACCCAGTATGATGAAATTATAAAAACAAAAAGACATCTTCTTTCTATCCCTTTTGTTTACAGCAACAGAAAGAGCTATAAAGTTAATAAAGGGCTTGCTTATTACAACAAGGGAGTTGCATATAAGCAAAAGTCAATTTTTCTTAATGATGAATATGAAATGCGCAGGCAATATTTGCTTAAAGCTTTAACTGCTTATAAAGAAGCATGTAAAATTCTAAAAAAAGATTACGATGCAAGATACAATCTGGCTTTAACTTATCATTTGCTTGGAGATTACCATGAAGCAGGGTTAGCATATTGCAAGGCTATAGAGCTTGCTCCCATGAATTATGAAGCACATTATAATCTGGCTATTCTTCTAAGACATTTGAAATACTATAAAGAATCTCTTGAAGAACTTGAAAAAGCTACAACTCTAATTACAAATTCGGGAGGAAGTGCAAATAGGCAAAGATATATTTTTGATGTTATGAATGATGTTACAAGAACTATTCTCGCAAATTCAAACAGTGACTTAGTCGAGAAGATTGGTGATGACAAAGATGAAAAGAACCCGACAGTAACATATATAAATGGAAAAATAGTGTTAACTGATGAACTCGATAGTGCAATTATAAAAAATTTCAAAATTTGCGGTTCAAAAGAAATTTTCCAGGAAGAAATAGATGGTGATTATAATGAATTTGATAATGTCCGCTATAATGTAAATGTTCCAGGTGTTGAGTAATTAACCTTTTACAGCTCCTTCATTTTCTCCTGAAATGAAATACCTTTGCATACACAAGAAAAAGATTAAAATCGGTATAGTAGAAAGAATTGACCCTGCGGCGATAAATCTCCAATTTGAACTGAACATTCCCTGCAAATTATTAACTCCAACAGGAAGAGTATACATTGATTCTTTTGTCAAAACAATGCTAGGCCACAAAAATTCTCCCCATGAACCGATAAACGTAAATATTGCGAGTACCGCAAGCGAAGGTTTTACCATCGGCATTAATACTTTCCAAAATACCTGCCATACATTGCACCCGTCAACAATTGCAGCTTCTTCCATTTCTCTGGGTATTCCTAAAAATGCCTGCCGCATTAAAAATATTCCAAAAGCATTTACTGCAAACGGCATAATTAATCCCATAAATCCTGCAAAATTGTTTACTGTATCTATAAGATGGAGCTTTATCGTTATTAAATATACAGGAAGCATTATTGCCTGAAATGGTATCATAATCGTTGCAAGCACTGCAAAAAATGTAATTTTCTTTCCTTTAAATTCCATTCTTGCAAGCGGATAGCCTGCCATGGCTGAAAGTATTAAGTTTAAAATAACTGTTCCGCCTGCTACAATCATGCTGTTTATAAAATATCCGATGAAATCAACTTTGTCCCATACTCCTGTATAATTTGCCCAGGTGAAATCTGAAGGGATTATCTGCGGCGGGTATGCAAAAATGTTTTCACTGTTGCCTTTTAAAGAGGTTGAAATAAGCCAGATAAAAGGAAAAATTGACAACAGCGAAACTGCAATCAATATTATGTGTGTGTATATGTTTTTAACTTTTAAACCTTTCACCTTTTTTAACCTTTCAACTATATTTGATATTTGTTTCGTTCAAAACAAAGTATATTTATCAAAGAAAATACCATTACGATTCCTAATAATACAACTGCCATTGCAGATGCGAACCCTAAATCTAGATTTTCGAAAGCTCTTTCGTAAATATAGTATACTATTGTTTTACTGGAGTTTAAGGGGCCTCCTTTAGTCATTACATATATTTCTGCAAATACTTTCATGGCTGATATTGCACTTATTGTAGTTACAAGTGCAATAGTAGGCATTATATGCGGAACAGTGACAGTTAAATGCTTTGTTAAAAAATTTGCACCGTCAATCTCGCATGCTTCGTAAAGTTCTTTTGGAACGCTCATTAGTGCGGCAAGATAAATTATCATGTAGTATCCTATACCCTTCCAGATTGTAACAATAATAACCGAATACAGAGCATAATTAGGATCAGTAAGCCACCCAACAGCTGAAAAACCAAGTTTGGTTACAAGATAATTTAGAATCCCCTGGTCTGCGTAAAGCCATTTAAAAGCTATAGCTGCAACAACAATTGATACAATTACCGGAAGATAAATAAGAATTTTATATAAAGTAACTCCTTTGATTTTTTGATTAATCAGTATAGCGAGAAATAGAGGCAATATTGCAAGCACAGGAACTGCCACAAACAAATATATAAACGTGTTCCACATAACTTTATAAAATACTGGATTTTTAAAAAGTTTAATATAATTATCTATCCCTATAAACACCGGATTATAAATATCTTTGGAATAGTCAAGAAAACTTAAACCGAACGTTTGAAAAAAAGGGATAAAAAAGAATACTATAAGCACAATAGCTGCAGGCAATATAAAAAGGTATGGAGCATATTTCCCGTAATATTTAAACATATACTAATTATTACATTGTTTTTTATTGCGGTCAATTATGTTGTGTTTTCTTAAAATTAGTTAGGGCATCTTACAAGCCATATGTCACTTATAACATTCTCAAGAACACGTTTGCTTACGGAGCCTGTTAAAAATCTGTCAAGTTTTGATTTGTTTTTTGACCCGAGAACTATTAAGTCTATTTCATTTGTTCTTGCGTAATCAATAATTTTTTGAGCAGGAATGCCGGTCAGAATTACTGTTTCATCAACTTTAATATTATTATCAGAAAGCAGTGACTGAATATCTTTTATTGCGCTTGCTGCATATATTTGCTGCTGCTTTTGAATTTGTAAAAGCCAGTTTGTATCAAGTGTGCCATCCAAAAATAGAAGATTAGGATCTTCATTTACCATGCATATAGATATTTCTTTGTTCTCCAAATTCATGTTAGGAAGAATTTTACTTATAATCCCGAGAGAACATTTTGTGCCATCTGTTGTAAGAAGCAGCTTGTGCTTTTTATTTTGCTCTTTAGCAATATATGCAGATACTTTACTTGTGTTAATTATTTCTTGCGACACAGAGCCTAACCATTTTTGTATGCCTTTTTTGCCGTGCGAGCCCATTAATATCAAATCGTAATTTTCGTTTTCAGACTGCTCAATAATGCTTTCAACTGCAGAACCGCAGCTTTTTATTCTGCTGCCCGTTTTAAGCCCTAGTTTTTTGATTTCTTCTTCCGCATAATCAAGTATTGTATCTGCGACATTTGCGCAGGAATATGTAAAATTTTCTTCTTCTATAGTGATTTCTTCGGGTAAAAAACTCCAGTCAATAACACAAATAGTGTCAATTACGGCTTCTTTTATCCATTCAGATATATTGTATAAAGCGTTAAAACTTATTTTTGAGCCGTCTGTGCAAAATAGTATTCTCATATAATTTTCTCCCTTATTTATTTTTCTTCAATATAATTTATGTTAAGGAAAATTACATTGTCTGGTATTCTATATTTTTTTCTGTTATTATGTTTATACGGGAAATGTTTTTATAGGAATAGTGTTATAGTTATGTCATCACAGCAAGATGTAAAACAAAAAATTAATTTAAGGGATTATAAAGTTTTAATAGAAACAATTGCAAAGGTAGAATATCAAAAATTTTCTAATTCACATCTAATCGACCTTCCGGAGTTGATTAATATAGGTAACCATACTTTATATATTTTATTTAAAAATCATTCTCCAGAAAGTTTTAATAATACATATCTTTCTACAGCTATCAAATGGGCTATAAGAAATGAAGTGAGACGAAGATATAAATGGTATTCTCTAAAAAATAAGAAACAGCAAAACCTTGAAGAAGAAGACAGTAATATTAGGGAAGAAGTTTATAAAACAATTCTTTCTATAGATGAAATGCAGGATGCTGAAGTGCCTACGCAAATTAAAGCAGAGGACAAAACCCCTGAAGAATGCATTGAACTCAGCGAATTAAAAGCTGAAATTATTGAATCGATGAAAAAACTTCCGCAGCGTGAAAGAGAACTGATTGAATATAAATTTTTTAAAGATATGAAACTGAGAGAAATCGCGGAAGAATTTAACATTTCCCAGTCAAGAATTTCGCGTATTATTCAGTCGGGGTTAGATAAAATTAAACGTGATTTAAAAAAGCAGGGGATTATTTAGTGAAAACAATATTTGAAAAAAGTAACAATGTACCTGGCATAACTCTTTGCGATGAAGAAGCCAAAATGGATTTTCTGGACAGCAAATTTTTCAGAACTTCTGAAATAGGTTTGCCAAATGTTAGCGAACTTGAAGCTTTAAGACACTATAAAGAACTTTCTGACAGGAATTTTTGTATAGAAAAAGGCTTTTACCCTCTTGGTTCATGTACTATGAAATATAATCCAAAAGTAAATGAACTTCTTGCATCATTGGAAGGTTTTACAGATCTTCATCCTTTGAGCGATGATTGTGATTGTCAGGGCGCTTTGGAGCTTATGTATAAACTTCAGGAGGCTTTGAAAGAAGTTACGGGAATGGATGCTGTTTCTTTGCAGCCGGCAGCCGGTGCTCAAGGCGAACTTACAGGCATGATGGTTATAAAAAAGTATTTTGAAGTAAAAGGCGAAAAAAGAACAAAAGTTATAATTCCAGATTCAGCCCATGGTACAAACCCTGCAAGTGCGCATCTTTGCGGTTTTGAAATTGTTCCTGTTAAATCAAATGATAGAGGACAGGTTGATACTGATGCTTTAAAATCTTTGATTGACAGAGATGTTGCTGCAATAATGATGACCAACCCGAATACTCTTGGAATTTTTGAAGAAAATGTTCTTGAAATTTCAAAAATCATGCACGAGAACGGCTCTCTTTTGTATTATGACGGAGCTAACTTTAATGCAATTATGGGATATTCAAATCCAAAATTAATGGGTTTTGATGTCGTTCATTTAAATCTTCATAAAACTTTTGCAACTCCTCATGGCGGAGGCGGCCCTGGAGCAGGCCCTGTTGGTGTTGTTGAAAAGTTGAAAGATTTTTTACCTGCGCCTGTTGTTGATTTTGATGGGCAGAAGTATTTCAGAAATTATAACATAAAACATTCTATAGGACAGGTAAAAGCTTTTTACGGAAATTTTTCTGTACTTGTTAAAGCTTACGCCTATATTCTTATGATGGGGCAGAATTTAAAAGAGGCCAGTGAAAATGCTGTTTTAAACGCGAATTATTTGAAAGAAAAACTGAAAAATGCTTATCTTTTACCGTATGATGAACCTTGCATGCATGAATTTGTTCTGTCCGGTGAAAAACAAAAACATGAAAATGGCGTTTCAACGCTGAATATTGCAAAAGCTCTGATGGATGAAAATACTCATCCGCCGACAGTGTATTTCCCGCTTATTGTTCATGAGGCAATCATGATTGAGCCGACTGAATCTGAAACTAAAGATGTAATGGATGATTTTGTTAAAGTTATGTTGAAAATCGCTGATGAGGCAAAAATTAATCCTGAAAAAGTTATTTCAGCACCGCATTCAACACCTGTTAAACGGATTGATGAAACTTTAGCTGCACGTCATCCAAATTTAAAATTTGTACAAGAATAAATTAAAGAGAAAATAAAATGAGTAAAGAAAATAAAAAATTAAAAGTAGCATTTCCCCATATGGGAACAGTATATATAGCCTGGTCAGCAGCATTAAAAAAAATAGGTGTAGAACCTTTTGTACCGCCTTATACCAGTAAAAAGACTCTTTCGCTTGGAACTAAACATTCACCTGAAGCAATTTGTCTGCCTTATAAGCTGATTTTAGGAAACTTCATTGAGGCAATAGAAGGCGGCACGGATTATGTTGCAATGATATCTTCTCCTGGCTGCTGCCGTTTGGGTGAGTACGGAAATTGTATTAAAAATGCTCTTACAGATTTAGGCTATCACGCAAAATACATAGAATTAACTCTATATGACGGATTGAAAGGAATGTATGACTTTTTAAAGGCAATAAGCGGGAAAAATGATCCTATTCTTTTTGCAAGAGCAATTAATATTGCAATAAGAAAAGTCTTTGTTCTTGATGATTTGGAAAATCTTTTATCTTATTACAGAGCAAGAGAAATTACTTTTGGAGATGCTGAAAAACATTATAACAAAGCTCTGCAGATGATAAAAGACGCTGATAACACCCGCAGCTTAAATAAAGCCAAAAAGCATGCATTTGAAGAGATGAAAAAAACAAAAATTGACCCTAAAAAAGAAGTTTTGCATGTTGATTTAACAGGTGAGATTTATCTTGTGTGCGACGAATTTTCAAATCAGAATATCACAAGGGAACTTGGCAAAATGGGAGTGCAAACCCGCAGAAGCCTTACAATCAGCAGCTTTTTAAAAGATGCTATTATACCTAAAGCTTTCAGAAAGGGAGAAACTCACCTTCAAAGAGCATTCAGAATGGCAAAACCCTATCTAATGCGGGATATCGGCGGAGATTCTCTGGAATGTGTATCTGATGTTGCTTATGCTGACGAAAGAGGAATTGACGGTATTATTCACATAAGCCCGTTTACCTGTATGCCTGAGATTATGTCGCAGAATATTTTTCCTGCTATGAGAGAAAATTGTGATATTCCTATTTTACCGCTTATTATGGATGAACAGACAGGAAAAGCAGGATATCTCACCAGATTGGAAGCTTTTGTAGATTTGATGAAACGCAGAAAAAGAAAACTTTCAGCAAATACCTCTGTTGAAGAAAAACAGGAAGAACTTATTAAGTAAAAAGGTTATTTAATTTATTCATTAGTTGAGGTTTTTATTAGATATGAAAGAATTATTTAAAGATGCTGCAAAAATAACAAATTATAATTTAATTTTAACTATACCGTTAATTATATTTATAAAAATTTTAGATTTGTATTCGCTTTATTCAAAGTATACTGTTGATACTGTCCCAAAGTTTGTTTTAGCGTCTATTACAATACTTTTCATGTTTGGTGTATTTTGTGCCGGATGGTTTTATATGGTTCAGGGGGCAATAAATCTTTCAAAAAAAGTTTTTGTTTTAGATGAGGACAGAGCAAAGGCAACTTTGTATTTGTTCAAGACAATACCGGACGGAGTTGGAAAATTTTTCTTGTCATTTGTCGGAGTGTATGTAATATTCTTTTTTATACAAATTATTGCTACTCCGCTTGTATATTTAACGGGCGCGAAAATTATAGGTTCTCTTGATGAAGCATCTATGTTGAGCCTTCAAGAGATTGTAATAGATCCGAATACAAACCAAGGAATGGCTTCTTTTATTGATAAATTGACTCCAGAACAGATTGTATTTTTCGGGAAGTGGAGTCTTTTATTTATGGTTGTTACATCAATAATTATGTATTTACTGATGTTATGGATTCCTGAAATTATTTACAAAACGCATAATCCTTTAGCTGCTTTGTGTAGTTCTTTAATCAAACTTTTTAAAGACTTTTTTACATCATTTAGATTATATATTTCGTTATGGCTTATGGGGTTTGCATTGTTGTTTATAAATACTTTTGCAGTGATAAATCCTGTGGCTTATATAATTATGAGTATAGCTCTTTTCTATTTTTCTGTTTATTTTGTTGTACTAATTTTCTTATACTATGACAGAACCTTTGTGGAACCGGTAAACAGTGACAATGAAAAAAAGTAAAGTAATAGCAGTTGTTGGAGCAACGGCTAGCGGAAAAACATCTTATGCCATAGAACTTGCAAAGAAGATTGACGGAGAAATTGTTTCTGCGGATTCCAGGCTTGTTTATAAAGGTTTGGATATAGGTACAGCAAAACCAACTTTAGAAGAACGTTCTAATGTTCCGCATTATATGATTGATATAGTTGAACCTGAAGTTGATTATTCTGCAGGCTTGTATGCAAAAGAGGCTAAAAAATGTATTGATGATATTCTTTTGCGGGGAAAAGTTCCTGTAGTGGTCGGGGGGACAGGACTTTATTTCCGAATTTTGCTTGAAAACTTTAACCTGCCGGAAACTGAACCTGATTATGATTTGAGAAAACAACTTCGCGAATTAGATTTCCCAACAGTTTACAAAATGCTTTATGAACTTGACCCTGATGCGGCATCTCTTGTAAATGAAAATGATAAACGGCGGGCTATAAGATTTATTGAAGTTATCAGACAATGCGGCTGTCCGCTCTCTAAGGCACGCGGGTTTAAAGAAGCTGAATATGACGTTGACTGGATTGGATTAAATTTCCCCAGAGAAGAACTTTATGAAAGAATTAATAAGCGTGTTGATTTGATGATAGAACAAGGTCTTGTTGATGAAACAAAGCACCTTCTTGCAAAACACGGCCGTATCCCGACGATTGTTGATACTATCGGATACAGGGAGATAATTTTATATCTTGACGGAATAATGGGTTTAGAGGAAGCTGTGGACAAACTCAAGCAAAATACAAGAAATTATGCAAAAAGACAGCTGACGTGGTTTCGAAAAAATCCTGATATAAAGTGGAATTGTTATCCTGAGCGAAAACGGAAATAATTCCAAAACTAATGAAAAATTTTCTTTTATATGTTACAATTCATTCTAAAGAGGGTTATGTGATGAAAAAATTTTTTAAATATTTTGGGATAACTGTTTTATCGCTAATAATTTTTGTTTATGTAGTTTTTTTAGCTGCTCCGTTGTTTTTATCAGGAATTGCAAATTCTTATACCGGCCAAATATCGAAAATGATTGAGGACTCTTGCGGTTTTAAAGTTAAAATTGAAAATATTAAAATATTAACGACTCCCAAATTGACCGCAGGACTTTATGCCGGCCATATAGAAGCTGCAATGCCTGATGGAGAACAGTTCCTGATGGCTGATAATGTCCAGGGAAAAATTTCTCTTTTGCCGTTGATGTTGCGAAAGATTGAAATTGATATGGCAGGTGCAGATAATGTAAATTTGAATTTAAAGATTAAAAAAGACGGTAAATTTTTACTAGAAAATTTTGTTCCTGAAGCGAATGAAAAAGAAACACCGCAAAACCAAGCTATGACAGAGCTGCCTTTTGGCTTTAAACTCTCAAATCATCTGCCTGATATAAAAGTAAACAATTATAATATTTCTTTTATTGATGGGGTTACAGACAAGTCATATTCAATAAGCGGCGAAAGATTTTCAATAAAAGATTTTATTCTTGATAAAAAAATAAAACTTTATGCAGCAGGTCAGGTAATGTTAGATGACAGAGTTCAATTTAATTACGATGTGAATTTGTTTAATAAAGTTATGCCTGATTTGGATTTAAATGATATGGTATTTTCATCATCTGCCAAGCCGGAGTCAAGCAATCAATCCGCCGCCATAAACATAATTGATGTATTTAAAAATATTTATCAAAATCAATTCAGTGCGAATATAATTGCTGATTTAAAAACAACAGGTTCTTTTGATGATATTCATATTAATGGTACTGCGAATGTTTCTGATATGGGGCTTGCGGTTAAAGGTAAAAAGCTGCCGTCAAGTAATGTAGATATAAATTTTAAAGGGAACAAAATTGATTTCTATTCGAAGTTATTTACCGGTGAAACAGAAATTACCGAATTTACAGGTAATGTAAAAACAGGAAAATCACCAAAAATTGATTTAAACTGCAAATCAAATGCTCAGTTTAACAGTATTTTGCGTATTGTTGACAGTATTGCAGAGTCTTTCGGATATAAGGATTTGAACACGTTATCTGCAACAGGTTCTGTTGATGCTGATTTTACGATAAAATCAAATTTAAAAAAAATTGAATCTTCTGGATATTTAAGAGTTAACCCATCATCATTTGCATACAAACTCTATAACATTTCTGTAAATGATATTATTGCAGATATTGATTTGTCAAATAATATGGTTGATATCAAGGATGCTCATCTCTCTATTTTAGGACATCCTTTGAAAATTTCAGGAACACTGACTCCTGAAGCTGTTGCAGATATCAAAATAGCTGCGGATAAATTGAGTATAAAGGGTTTAATGCTTGCTCTGGGGCAGGTTCAATTACTAAAAGATAACGATGTAAAATCGGGAGTTATCTCTGTAAATGCTTTGTTAAAAGGCCGTTTAGACAAAATAGTTCCAACAGTCAATCTGACTGTGGATAATTTGAATATAAAAAATATTCCTTCAGATACATCTGTCAAACTTGTTTCATCTGCCATAGATTTATCAACAGACGGTAAAAAAACAGACGGCTCTGTTAAAGCTTCAAATGCAAGTATTATCAATCCAATTGCAACGCTTTCTATGCCGCAGGCACAGATTACATTCGGCGATAAAGATATTGTTATCGATAAAGCTGATGTTTATCTTAATAACTCCAAAATCGCGGTTACCGGCAAAGTGACTGATTATATTCCTAATAGTATAAAATTTGATATTAATGCAAACGGAAATATTTTGGCATCAGATATTAAATCAATGATTCCTGCAGATTTTAGAAAAGACGTTGTTGCAAAGGGCTCTTTGCCGCTTGCAGTTTCTGTGGCAGGAAATGCTGACTCACAGGATATAAAATTTTCTTTAGATGCTAATCAATCAAATTATGTTTCTATATTAAATGTCAGCCAGTTAAACGGCAAATCAACTACGATAAAAGGCAATGTAAAATTGTCAGGTGATACATTAAAGCTTTCAGATACCGGTATTTTTGCAAATAACGAAGGTCTGCTTTATGTAAAAGGTTCGGTATCAGATTTGTACAAAACGCAAAAGTTAAATTTAAATATTTCATTACCTTCAAAAATTTCAATGGAAATTCCGGGATTTAAAAAATCAAAGCTTGACGCTTTTGGAAGTATTAATGTGTCAGGAACAGCGTTAAGCCCTCACCTAAACGGTAATATTGAAATCTCTGTGATTGAATTACCGGATATGCTTCTCTCCTTGAATGATATGTCTGTTTCCTTAAACGGGCCTATAGTTAAAGGGAATGGAACTTTGATGAAATTCGTATCCGGCGGAATTACTGCTGAAAATCTGGCGGCTGATTTTAATTTATTAAACAATGTATTTTATCTGAAAAATATCACGGGCGACGCCTTTGACGGCAAAGTGAGCGGCAATGTTTCATATAATATTGCAAACGGATTTATAGGCGTTAATTTTACAGGGTCTGATATGGATGCTCAAAAAGCAATAGCAGGTGCTGCAGGTTTAAAAAATGCTCTATCAGGCAGACTCGGATTTGATGCTGATGTGACTTTGCATGGCGCAACTGATGTTGAAATGATGAAAAATCTTAAAGGCAAAGCAAATTTTGAAATTAAAGACGGTACTCTCGGGAATATTGGTCGTTTTGAAAACTTTTTATTCGCTCAAAATCTTCAGTCAAACAGTATAATAAAAGCCGCTGTAAATTCAGTTGCCTCTTTGCCGACTATTAAAAATACGGCCGAATTCAAGTCAATTTCAGGAAATTTAACTTTTAATAACGGTTGGGCAAAACTCAATCCGATAAAAACCTCAGGCCCTTCAATGGCGTATTATATAACCGGTCAATATAATCTTTTAAATGCTACTGCAAATGTAGTTGTGCTCGGCCGAATTTCAGCTGATGTTGTCAGCCTTTTAGGTCCTCTAGGAGATTTATCAGTTACAAAACTTACTTCCTATATTCCAAAATTTGGCGCATTGACCGGAAATTTAATTAATGCATTAACCTCTGACCCTAAAAATGAAAATGTATCTTCAATCCCGCAATTGTCATCAGGGAATACGAATTATAAAGATTTTAAAGTCGTATTCAATGGCGGTGTTGAAAGCAAGAGTTCTGTGAAATCTTTCAAATGGCTGTCAAAATGTGATACATCAGCCCTTGAACAGCCTACTGTTAAAGAACAGGTTGAGCAGACAACGCAGGCTGTTAAAGATGCGGTTCAGCAGAAAATTGATGATATAAATGCTCGCCGTGAAGCCCAAAAGCAGTCTGCTCAGGAAGCAAATCAACAGTTGAAAGATACTGTACAAGGTTTGAAAAATTTATTTAAAAAAGACAGCAGTGCAACACCTGCAGATACAACTACGGTAAATTAATGTTAAAAAAACAGGATGGAGAAATTTTTTCCATCCTGTTTTTTAGTTTTTTATATTAATTACTTTTTCGTTTCAATATAATTCGTATTTGGAATATATGAACTTTCTCCGCTAATCTCTATTTTATCAAGTATTTTTGCGCGTTTTTTGCGGAACAGCATATCAACAAATGCTTCCAGACGTGTAATAAATCCTGCTTCGCCTGTTTGTTCATCAATTGTTAAGTTAAGCAAAGGCTTGTTAAAACGTTTTGCCCGTCTTGTAATTCTTTCTATCATCAATGAATCAGGCCCGCAGCCGAACGCTGTTAAAGTTATTAAACCGTCAATTTTCATATCTTTAAGATAATGTCCTGCAGCTCCTGTCATTTCTCTTTCGTTCGCCCAGTACATATCTTCTCTTAATGCTTTTATACCGTCATCCATCTGTTCATTTGAAAGTTGGAGTGCTGAATAGACTCTTACATCCATTTTTTCAAGCTTGTCAAATATTTTCATGGAAGTTCTTTCGTCAAAAATATTGTATCCATGAGAAATTAAAGCAATAGAAATCGGAAATTCTTTTGTCTGGTTTTCTATGAATACTTTACCTTGAAGAGCATAATTCATTGCTTTTTTATAACTCATTCCTGATTTTGACATAATATGAAAATTGTTATAGGTTCTCCAACCGGCTTTTGAAGCTTTTTTAATCCGTTCCATATCAGTAATTCCGAAAGGTTCAGCCATTTCTTTCAAAAATTCATATAAGCCTTGATTTTTTTCGGATTTGTCAAGAGTTGCCTCAATCATTGTAAAATCTTTTTTTACAACATTTCTGACTAAATCAGGCAATCCTCTGATTTTAGAGCAGTTGTAAATCTTCGGCGCAATTGACTGAATTGATGGTACAAGGATTTTGTCCACGCCTTTATCTATCAAATTAAGTACATGTCCTATATAAACTTTTATTGGCAGGCAGGTTTCTGTAACAACAAGTGCCGAACCGCGAGTCATAGTTTCTTTTGTTGTAACGTCAGAAAGAACTATTTTAATCCCTAAATCAGTAAAGAACCCGTGGTAAAACGGATAGTTATGATAAAAAGACATTCCTCTCGGGATACCTATTGTCATTTCATTATTTTTGTTATTTTCCACGATTATAAATCCCCTTTGCTACTTTTATAATACTTCAAAATTAAAATTTTTGCTATTATTTTGTTTAAAATGTTACATAAGATATGTTATTTTTGTGCTAAAATTTATATAAAGGGGTTATAAATGCCGCAGTTTTTTATAAATTCTAAAGAAGTTGTTAACAACAAGGTTGTTATTTCTGATAAAGAAAATTATAACCATCTTGCCAAATCTCTGCGGATAAAAAAAGGTGAAAAACTTCTTTTAATTGACGAAAATCAAATTCAATACGAAACTGTTGTTGAAAATGTTACAAATAAGGAGATAACAGTTTATGTTGAAAATAGTTATAAATCTAGCCGCAGCCTTGATTTTAGATTATATCTTGGACAGAGCCCGCTTAGAAGCAATGCTCAATCAATTATTGTTGAAAAAGCAGCTGAACTCGGAATTGAAGGGATATATCCTGTTTTTACTGATAATTGTGCTCTTAATAAATCAGTTATCGAAAAGAAAATTGATAAATGGCAGAGGATTATGTATGAGGCTTCTAAACAATGTGAAAGGGCGTATGTCCCGAAATGTTTTGAACCGTCAACTCTTGAAGATATAGTAAGTTTAAATAAAAACGGGTATAAAGTTATAGCATTTTGCGAAAGGCTTTCACAAATAAGTTTACACAAATATTGCAGTGAACATCCAGTTCAAAAAGATGATAAAATTTTAGTTATTATCGGGCCGGAAGGCGGGTTTTCAGATAGGGAATTTAAACTGTTTGAAAAAAATAATATTCCTATGCTCACTCTCGGGAATTTAATACTAAAAGCAGAAACTGCAGTTATAGTTGCTTTGGGAAATTTGATTTATGAATTCGAAAATTACAGAAAAAATTAAATCTGATACTATTTTGTCTAAGATAATTACTGATTTTGACAATAAAATTTATCTTGTCGGCGGTGCTGTACGCGACTTTTTGACTGATAAAGAAACAACTGACAGAGATATTATTGTTATGGATGAAGATGCACGCGAGTTCGCATTAAAACTTGCTGACGTTTTTGATGCTACTTTCGTACCTTTGGATGAAGAAAATAAAATCTACAGGCTAGTTCTTTCAGATAAGATAAATTATATAGACGTTACAAATCCAGTTGGCGGTACTATCGAAAAAGATTTAATGCGGCGCGATTTGACTATAAACGCTATTGCTGTTGATATAAGAAGCGGTGAAGTTATTGATATTGCAGGTGGCATTACGGATATTTATAATAAATGTTTGAATTACGTTAATGAGCATAATTTTGAGGATGACCCTCTACGTCTTTTGCGTGTGTATAGATTTCAGGCATTGTTGGGTTTTGAATTGGCTCCGGAAACAATTACCGCTGTATGTAAATTTGCCAATTTAATACATAAACCTGCTGTTGAAAGAATTAATTACGAAATCTTAAAACTGTTCAGCGGTAAATTTGCTGATAAAGCTTTGGAAAATATGAACAAAACCTGGATTTTGGAAGAAATTTTCCCATTTGTCAAAGAGCTGAAACAGGTTCCGCCGAATTCTCACCATCATCTTGACTTGTTTCATCATTCTGTAGAAACTGTCAGGCAAATTCAATACTTGTATGAAAATTCGGACGATGTTGTAAAAGAACATTTGCAAAAAATAGATTTCGGCGGCTTTTCAAGGTTAGCACATCTAAAGCTTGCAGGGTTTATGCATGATATCGGTAAATTTTCAACATGGACTATAGAAGAGGGCAAACATCGTTTTATAAAACATGATGATGTCGGCGCAAAACTGTCTGTTAAATTTTTAAAGGACTTACATTTTTCTAACAAGCAGATAGATTATATTTCATCAATGATTAAATACCATATTTATCCTTCGCATGTTATGACATCTCCGCAAATAACCGAAAAAATTATGATGCGATATGTTCGCAAAATGGATATAAATTCAATTGATGCAATTATTCTCGCACAAGCAGATAGATTATCAGCGCGCGGGCCTGAAATAACAGATGAAATTGTAGAACGTAATATAAATTCTTTAAACATGCTTTTAAAATTTTATTTGGAAGCACGCGAGAATTTAAAACCTTTACCAAAGCTTCTGAGCGGAAATGAAGTTATGGAAATATTGAATATAAAACCTTCGCCAAAACTTGGAGAGATAATGAATGCCCTGCACGAAGCTCAGATTTCAGGTGATGTTGTTACGCGCGAGCATGCTGTAAATTTCATAAAAACTCTTGACTAATATATAAACAATATATATAATTTTTCAGGAATAAGCGTAATTGTTACAATTATTTACAAAAAAATTTTATATAATTTTTCGTTTAATTTTTGCTTTTTGATTATTTTTTCGAGGTTTATTCCATGATGAATAAAAATTTTTATTTAAAATATTTTATTTTTAAATAAAAATCCAAAAATAAATCTTAATATCTCCTTTACAATTGCCAATCGAAACGCAATTTTTTTTTTGCCCGGCTTTTAATATTCTTGTGTCATTGTTATAATAGGTGTGTAGTTTTAAACCAGACAATATTATGATTGATAAATTAAGATTAGGTAGTTCTGAAAATACTAAATATACCCCTCAGAAACAAAAAGGGAATAATCGTTCAAACAATCAAAATCCATCTTTTGGCGGATTAGGTGATGGTTTGATCAGTGCTGTTCAGTTGTGTGAAAAATACCCTATGGTAAATGTTTCCGCACTGGATTTATCTACAGCAATTGTACCCAGAACGATTATTGAAACAAAAGAATCAAACGGACATGCAGGGTTTGAAGCATTTAGACGTGAATCTTCAGGACTTGTTGTCAACTGTTTAATTCCCAGCTTTATTGTTATGGGAGTTGCAAGCCTTCTTAAACGTCCTATTATGGGCAATTTTAATAAGTCAAACCTTATTAACACCTGGGCAAACAGTGATGCTATAGATAAAGTTCACAAGTTTTACGGCGAAGCTAAAGGAGCAACACAGAGAGAACGTGTATTTAATACATTCAGAGATCAGCTTTCAAGCCTATCAGGTGTTGACGGATATGATAAAAAAGAATTCGCTGACATTTTCAAAATTTCTAAAGACAGAAACGGTCGTACAGTAGTTGGAAACGGAAAAATTAAAGATGCATTAAATTCTTTAACAGATGCTGTTATGGCTGAAAAACTAGATAAAAAAGCCGTTAAAAAGGCCTATAATGCTATTATTGAAGAAACTCACATTGCTGAAAATATTAAATTCAAAGGTGACAAAGGATACTTCTCTAATAATTTGGAATCTGTCTGCGATGACACAGTTAAGCTTTTAAGAGGCGTTGTAAAAGAAAATATTACTGATGCAGGTAAACTCTCTGAATACTTCTCAAGGGCTAAAAGACTTGTTAACTGGAAGAGTGTCGGAGGGCTTGGTATAATTATACCGCTCGCAATTTCTATGCAGCCTATTAACAGATGGATTACACATAAAACGTCCGGTCAAAAAGGTGCACCGATTTATAAAGATTTCGGTAAACAAAAAGAACACCATGAGCTTACACCTAAAGAAAAAGCACAGTTATTGACACAGAAATTTATTTCAGTTGGTTCTATGATTGGTGTTGCTGCGTTGTCTATGTTTATGGACAAGCCTTCGTTAAAAATGTTCCAGTTTAAAGGTTTGTTCCCGACTATGGATCAGGCTAGAATTATTTCAACAGCTACTTTTGCAAGCCGTATGGGAGCTGCTGAAGATGTCAACGAACTTAGAGAAGCAACGGTTCGTGATATTGCAACATTTGCAAGCTTCTATTTCTTAGGTGATTATGTGGCAAAAGGTATTGCTACTTTGTTGGAAAAAATGAATAAAGATAAAGGTGTTCATTTAATAAACCGTATCGGTAAAGCTCCGGAAAAGGATGCTAATATAATGAAAAAATTCTGGTACTGGGCTAAACATACAACATTAAAATCATCAGATGAACTAGTTACAGTGAAAGATAAACGCTTACGTACTATATGCCAGATAGGTAATATTGCCTTCTCTCTCCTTGCGTTAGGCGTGTTTATACCGTTGTATACAAGATCAAAAACTAATAAAAAGCATGCAGAAGAACTTGCAAGATTGAATGCTGAAAAAAATAAATTAAATTCAACGGACTCTCAAGATGAGTCATCATCTTCGCCAAATTCGCTTTCTTATACGGGAATTTCCTCATCAGGAAGCCAAATCGATTTTTCAAAATCAGTTTTAAGCAATAAACCGGCATTTAAATCTTTTATACGTCAGGAGTAATAAAAAATGAAAATTCAACCAGTAATACCCCAAATACAACAAAATAAAGAAAATAAAAAAGACAATATAAAATTTACAGGTGCATTTGATGCGTTTACACTCGGATTAAGGTTTTTAGAAACAAATCAGGCGTGGGGCGCAAATGCAGTAGATCTTGGTTCTATGGTTATTCCGAGAACCACTATTGACTTTGTTAACAGAGGCCCTGCAGCAGGTATGGAAACCGGCAGGAGAGAAGCATCAGGTACAATTAACCATTCACTTGTAGGTGTGTATGGTACTGTTGCAGGTTTAGCTCTTGCAGCTGCTATGAACAGCAAATACGGCATAAAAGCTCATAAAATATTTGTTGATGATGAAACTCTTGAAATTTTGGGTAAAGCCTGGGATAAGCAGGTTAAGGCAAACAATTCTTCTCCGCTGAATAACTATTTGACAGATGTATTCGGCTCTGCAAAAACACGCATTGGAGAAGAATGGATTAGTATTCCAAAAGAAAATATTAATAATCTTGTAGAGAAGTTCTCAAATGAACTTTCTTCAAAGAATGCTCCGGCTACTATATCAAAGGATTTAAAATCTTATGCTCAATCTGTAATAACTCATGCTACAGGTTCTGAAACTAACTTCAAGCTAGCAGAAAAGCAAAATCCTGTTACATTATCTAACATGTTAGATAGTGTTTATAATGTTTCAAGAACTTTTGTTACTGACAAAGTTGGTAACGAATTTAAATTGAGCAAAGATATAAACACCAACCAGTTTATCAACTCTTTAAAGAAAATGAATTTACACCGTTCTATGTTAGGTTTAGGTATTGCAGCAGCTATCGGGATGTCAATTCAGCCTTTAAATATCTACCTCACTAAAAAGAAAACCGGCAGTGATGGTTTTGTCGGCGTTGAAGGACGGCAAAAAGATAATTCCGCAGGTTTCTGGGGAATGAAGGCAGCAGCTTCAGCAATCTTTGGCGGAGGAATTCTTGCGTCAATTGGTTTGAAAGACGGCGTAAAAGGATTGATGAAGAAAATTCAGTTTAAAGGTCTGGTGCCGACGCTTGATCAGTTTAAATTTATTTACGGTGTTACTATTATGTCAAGGTTTATGGCTGCCCGTGATAAAGATGAACTTAGAGAATCCTGTGTAAAAGACGTTCTTGGCTTCTTCAACTGGCTGATTTTAGGCAACTTTGTTGCAAAAATTACCGCAAATGCTATGGATAAATCTCTTTTAAATTACAGTGAAAAAGAACACGGTAAAGGCATAGTTAAAAAGATTTTGAATGCACCGATGAGAACCCGCGATGAAGTTTTACACAGCGGTTTGAAAAAAGCAGGTATTGACTCAATTGAAAACGGTAAAGCGCTTACATTTAAACAAATGTTAAAGAAACTATCATCTTCTTCTGTTACTGAGGCAATACGTAAAGAAACTAAAGGCAAATTAAGAGTTCTAAGTATTGCTCAAATTGCAGGTTACTTGTACTCTGGACTTGTATTAGGTGTAGGAATTCCAAAACTTAATATTTATATGACTAATAAGTCTGAAGCAAGACGTAAAGCAAGATTGGCAGCACAAAAAGCTGAAAATCCTGAACAGAATATGCCTGCTGAACAGTATCAATCGATGATGAAACCTGATAATTTGGCTTTTTTGAGTAAATATATGTAATTATAAAGCCGGTGAACGAAATTTCATCGGCTTTTAATTTTTAAGCTTTAAATTTGAATTAGCCTAATTGAGCATTTGCTCCGGAAACTACTTCTATAATTTCCTGTGTAATCGCAAATTGTCTTGTTTTGTTGTAGACAACTGACAATTCGGAAATCATTTTTTCTGCGTTGCTCGTTGCTGCTGACATTGCAGTCATTCTGCTTGCAAGTTCACTTGCCTGTGCTTCTAAAAGCGACTGATAAAGTATATTTGTCATATACATTGGCACAACTTTTTGCAAGATGCTGTGCATATTTGGCACAAATTCCATTAAAGGATCTAAAACATTGTCATGCAATTTTTCTTCAGCTTCCCCTAAATTTTGCAGAGGTAAAATATCCCAGTTTTCAACAAAATAGCTCATCATATTCTTAAAACGGGTTGTAATAACTTCAATTTTGTCTATTTTGTGTGAAACAAAGTATTCTGCTATATCTTCAATTATAAGACTTGCGCCTTCAGGAGTTGGAGAATTTGCTGCTTCAAAATAAGTTTTTGCTATTTCACAATTGAGTTCTTTGCATTTTCTTTTTAAAGATGAAACACCTTTTTGACCTACTATAAACAAAACAGTATTTATGCCCTGTGCTTTATAATCTTTTATTGTTTGTAATGTTTTTCTTATAATATTAGCATTGTAAGCTCCTGCAAGCCCTTTATTAGAGGTAATTACAAGAAGCCCTACGGTCTTAATTTCCCTGACTTGCAAAAGTTCAGGGTAATTATCTATAGCTGATTTAATTTTCAATCCTTGAGCACTGTAATTACCCACAGAGTCAAGCAATTTTTTGAACATTGAAACAAGTTCACCGGTAAACGGTCGTGACAATTTTACGGTATTTTCAGCCTTTTTAACCTTGGCTGCAGCAACCATTTTCATTGCTCTTGTAATTTTTTGTGTGCTTTGAACACTCTGTATTCTGTTTTTTATGTCTTTTAAGTTTGCCATTGTTATACCGCAGCTTACAAACATTTACAGGGCGTTTTATTTATTACACCTGTTTTGCTTTATAAACTTTCCTTTCTTAACTTAAAATGTCTTCTTAAAGTTTTTTAAGGCTTCTTTTAGCTGTTCTTTATCTGTATCTTCCAATTTCGCACCGTCATTAAGTCTTGTTGCAAGATCAGAAAGGTTTGTATTAAGGTATGCAAACCATTCCTTTTTGAATTTGTTGATATCAGCATTTGAAACATCATCAAGAATTCCTTCGTTAGCTGCAAATAGGATTGTAACCTGTTCTGCAACGCTCAAAGGGTTATATTGAGGCTGTTTTAATACTTCTGTCAGTTTTTCACCTCTGAGAAGCTGATTTTTTGTTGCCTGATCAAGGTCTGATGCAAACTGAGCAAATGCCTCCAATTCTCTAAACTGTGCTAAGTCAAGTCTTAATTTACCTGCAACCTGTTTAATAGCTTTTGTTTGAGCTGCACCGCCTACACGTGATACTGAAATACCTGCGTTGATAGCCGGTCTGACGCCCGAATTAAACAAATTAGATTCTAGGAAAATCTGTCCGTCTGTAATTGAAATTACGTTTGTCGGAATATAAGCTGATACGTCGCCTGCCTGTGTTTCAATAATAGGCAATGCTGTTATACTTCCGCCGCCAAGTTCGTCATTCAATTTTACCGCACGTTCAAGAAGTCTTGAGTGAAGATAGAATACATCACCAGGGTAAGCTTCACGTCCCGGCGGTCTTTTCAATAACAAACTCATTGCACGGTATGCCTGAGCGTGTTTTGAAAGATCATCGTAAATAATCAAAACATCTTTGCCCTGCTCCATAAATTCTTCACCTATTGCAACCCCTGCAAACGGAGCAATATATTGTAACGGTGCCGGTTCATCCGCTGTTGCCGAAACAATGATTGAATATTCCATAGCACCGTGTTCTTCCAGTGTTTTGGCAATTTGAGCAACGGTGGACGTTTTTTGACCGATTGCAACATAGATACAAATTACGTTTTGACCTTTTTGGTTAATAATAGTATCAATTGCAATAGCTGTTTTACCTGTCTGTCTGTCACCGATAATCAATTCACGCTGGCCTCTTCCGATAGGTGTTAAAGCATCAATCGCAGTTAAACCTGTTTGAAGCGGCTGATGAACAGACTTTCTTGCAACAATACCCGGAGCTACTCTTTCAATTGGACGGGTTTTTGATGATTCAATTTCTCCTTTGCCATCGATTGGTTTACCTGTCGGGTCGATAATTCTTCCGATAAGCGCATCGCCGACAGGAACTGAGGCAATTCTTCCTGTAGTTTTAACAGTCATGCCTTCTTTTATCTGTGTGTATTCCCCGAGGATTACAACACCTACATTGTCTTCATCTAGGTTCATTGTAATTCCCAAGGTATCTTTACCGTCCTCAAATGTTACAAGTTCGTTTGACATAACGTTACGAAGTCCGTAAATTCTTGCAATACCGTCGCCGACTTCAATTACGGTTCCTGTGTTTGATACTTCTGTTTGAATATCATAGTTCTCTATTTTGCTTTTAATTATAGAACTGATTTCATCAGGTTTAATAAGTGCCATAATTTCCCCTTTATATTATATTTTTACTTAAACTTTCCAATTTGTTTTTCAGGCTGTTATCAATAACATCATCGTCAATTTTTATAACAAGTCCGCCTATTATATCTTTGTTAATTTCGCGGCTGATTATTATATTTTTCTGTAATTTATTTTGAAGTTTTTCAGTTAGTTTTTTTATTTGTTCATCTGTTAATTCAACTGCTGATACAACTTCAACTCTTTTTATGTTATTGATTTTATCCAATTCATCTGAATATGCCTGAATTATATTGTCTAATTCATTAAATCTTTTTTTGTCAATTAAAACCTTTAAAAAATTTATAATTTTATTGTTAATTTGACCTGAGAAAACGCTGTCAATAATTTCATACTTTGTTTTATCGTCAATTGCGGGATTTTCCATAACTTGAACGAGGTCTTTGGACTGTGATGTAATTTCATTTATTGTATTTAAATCTTTAAGAATATCATCAAATTTCATTGCACCGTCTTTGCCTGCTTGTATCAAAGAGTCGGCGTAAATTTTTTCTGATGTGGAAATTTGTGCTTTATTGTCTGTCATGGAATTATACCTTATCTAAATTTTCAATGCTTTCATCAATATATTTTTTGTGAAGTTCAGGATTATTTTCAAGCATATTTTTTATATGTTCCTGAGCAAGTGCTACTGATGATTTCAATGTTTTTTCCGACATTTTAGCCGAAAGTGTTTTTTCTTCTGCTGAAATTACTCTTTCAATATTTTTTTCAATTAATTTTACCTGAGCATCAGTATTTTCAGAAATCTGTTTAGATATACCTTCTGCCCTTTGCGAAGCTTCTTTCAACCTGCTTTTGATATCTTCATCAATATGTTCGATTGCTTTTTGAGCGCCTGCAAGTTTATTTTTAGCATTTTCCTGTTCTTTTTTTGCATTGTCAATTGTGTTGACGATATCAAGTCTTATTTTTTCAATAGTATCTGCCAGATTAATTTTCTTAAACAGTATTGCAAAAATAAGTATAAGAACTACAAAATTAAATGTATTTGATTCAACTATAAGGTTCCAAAAATTCAACAATTCATTCATATTAATTGAGTATCCTGTTAATAAGTTCATTGTCGGTATTTTCTATTTTTACATCCATACCGAGTACTTTTGAAGATATTACTTCTGCCAGATCTTTAACTTTTGTTTTAAGTTCTTCAGTATACTGGTTTGCTTCAGTTTGAAGACTTGATTTGGCAGAAGTTATTTCTTCCATTGATTTTTGTTTCGCTTCTGATGTTTTTGCTCGGGAATTTTCATTAGCTTCGTTAACTTTATCCGCAACAAGTTTTTTCGCATCGGCAACAGATTTATTCAATCTGTCATCTCTGTCTTTTAAAATCGCATCAGCTTTATTGCTTGAATTTAGAGCGTCATTTTTTGTTTCATCCAAATATTTTTGTCTTTCGCAAATTACTCTTCCAAGCGGTTTATAAAATATTATATTCATAATTACTGTGAATATAATAAAACTTACTGCTGATACTAAAAATGTTGCGTTAAATTCCATTGCAATTTCTCCGATTATTTACCTAACAGCAAGAATGCGATAACGAATGCATACAATGCACAAGCTTCTGATAAAGCGGCGCCGAGCAAGAAGAAACCGAATGCTTTACCTGCAACTTCCGGTTGTCTTGAAACTGCATCCATTAAACCTTTTGTAGCAAAACCAATACCGAGTCCTGCACCTACTGCACCAAAACCGATTGCAATACCTGCACCTAAGTGTGCCATTTGTGAAATTGAAGCTGTGTCTACCATTTTTTTCTCCTTTATTTAAATACTTTTTCTAAAGTAACTAATGTTCGCCTGTTGCTGAGCCGATATATGCTATGGTCAGCATCATAAATACAGTTGCCTGAATAAATGCAACCAGAATTTCAAATAACATTATAGGCAGAGGCAGAAAATATGCCAGACCGCCTAGTGCTATAGAAACAAGGATTTCTCCTGCAAATATGTTTGCAAAAAGTCGGATTGCAAGGCTTAAAGGTCTTGTAAACATTTCTAAAAGTTCAACAAGCGCCATAACAATTCCAGTAAAACTCAGTTCATGCAAGAAGAATTTATGACCTTTTGCCCTGATACCCATAAATACATAGTATATTAAAACTATTATTGCCATTGCGGCAGTAAGGTTTATATCATTAGTCGGGGAAGCAAGCTCGCCGCCGTTTTTAAGGTGGATAATTCTCAACGGAAGCTGCCCCATAAGGTTTGCTGTTACAATAAAAAGAAATAAAGATGCAACTAAAGGTACATGCTGTCTGTTTTCATTTTCTACCATAGTGTCAAGTGTTCCGTAGAAAAATTTCATAATACCTTCAGATACAGCCTGAAGTTTGCCCGGAACAAGGGAAAGGTGTCTTGTTGCCATAATTGCAAATATTATAACAACAGCCATTGCAAACCACATTGTAAAAATTGTATCAAGGTTTAAAGATATAGCATGCCCTGAAATATTTAATGTGTAAACCCAATGTTCCATATATTTCTCTCCCTTATGATTTAATTGTAACTCGTAAAAAAAAAATCGCAAATTTTTTTTGTTTGTCCTAATATTGTTATATATTATTGCTGTACAGGGGAACTAATGAATATTATTAATCTTGATAAAGTCAATTCAACAAATTTATATGCGAAAGAAAATCTTGAAAAGTTTTCGGATAAATCCGTAATTTCTGCGGATATTCAAACAAATGGCAGAGGCAGATTTAACAGAAACTGGGTTGACATGGGGGAGGGCAATCTTTTTATGTCAATTGTTCTAAAACCGTCATCCGTATTTAGTCCTGTGTATGCAAATCTTACCCAGTATTTGTCTGTTATTTTATGCAGAATTTTTGAAGAATACGGGCTTGAACCGGAGATTAAATGGCCTAATGATGTATTAATAGACGGCAAAAAAATTTCAGGAATTTTGTGCGAAACTGTTATTCAAAATGGCAGTTTGAATGGGTTGATTTTAGGTGTCGGTGTAAATTTAAATGCTGATAAGGATAAGCTTTCACTTGTTTCAGATAAGCCGGTTACTGCTTTGAATTTAGAGCTTTTCAGAGAGTACGAAGATAAACATTTGTTCACAGAGAAGCTTTTAAATGAATTCTTTAAACATTATGATAGTTTTTTGATGAACGGATTTATCATGATAAAAGATGAATACTTACAGAGATGCAGTTTTATCGGTAAAAAAATCAAAGTAAAATTATATGACAAAACAATTACCGCTGTTGCAATGCGGCTTACTGACAGCGGAGAATTAATATTGAAAGATAGTGAAAAAGAGGTTGCATTAAGTGCAGGCGATATAATATAATAAATTCAACAGGAGATATGTATATGAAAAAAGCGGCGGTTTTGGGTTCAGCATCAGGACAAAATTTAAAGGCAATTGTAAAATACTTTGAAAACAAAGACGTTAAAATTACGGCTGTTTCAGATATTGAAAATTCTGATTTTTTGCAGGTGGCAAAATCTTTAAATATTGAATGGAAATTTTTGCCATATGAGCAGAATTTTGAATATTTCTCAGCACATGATTTTGATTTAATAGCTTTATCTGACTACAGGCGCCAATTAAAGTCTGATGTTTTGGAACTCGGAAAATTCATAAGCGTTCATCCATCTCTGCTTCCCTCATTTAAGGGACCTGATGCAATAAACAGAGCTTTTTTCTCAGGGGTTAAAGTTTCAGGTGTAACTGTACATTTGATTAATGAAGATATTGATAACGGAAAAATAATCGCTCAATACCCTGTATTAATTGGGAATTTAACGCATTATGACGAGTTTGAAAGCGATATACATGCTCTTGAAGATTTGTTGTATCCGATAGTTATAGAAAAAATATTAAATAATCAGGTCTTTGATTTTCCGGATTTAATTCAGGGAAATCAATGCGGAGGCTGCGGCGGATGTGTTAAAGATTAATTTACTTTAATTTCCTGTCCGTTGTCGTTAAAATATAATATTTGTCCGTCATTAGCCTGCAGAGTATAATATTTTACCCCGTTTGCGTCGGCTTCCAATGCAGGGAATTGTACAATATTAGAACCTGATTCATTTTTTATAATTGTATTATTCTCAAAATTATTCCCGTTAACTTCAGGACTTACGAATGCCCTATATAGATCTGTATCCTGCAATGGGGTGTTTTTTGCCGTATATTGTCCGTTAGAAATTTTTTCAACAAAAGAGGCTTTATTATAATTATTACCAAGTGATTTTTTTAGTATATCAACTGCTGAGAGATCTCTTTGGCTTATACTGCTTCCGATATTTAACTGAATATCAAGTCTGCTAGCCGGAGATTGATCATTAAGAGTCTGCTTCATAAAATTATTTATATTATTTTGATAAAAATTAGACTTTAGACCTTCATTGTTTTGAATTTCTCCATTTACAAAAAATTCTCCGATATTTAATGCATTTTCCTTATAATCATTATAAGGATCAAAATCAGGAGCTGAAGGTGGTAATATCTTTTCTGCTCCAGTATCAGTTACTACAGGCTGTGCCGATGCTTGAATTTCGGACGCATCTTCTATTATTCCGTTGTTGAACTCGACTTGTTTGCCGGTTTCATCAAAGTAAAATATTTCATTATTGCCGTGAAGTGTAAAATATTTAGTTCCGTTTTTATCTATTTCTACAGAAGGTATTTGCACGTTATTTGCGCATGCACCACGTGGCAGAAGTTTGTTGTTTTCCCCTGTAAAGTTATCGCCATTAACATCCTCACTTATAAATACTTTATATAAATCCGTATTTTCTAGCCATTGGTTTTCAGGGATAATTTCTCCGTTTTCATTTACTACTATTCTACTGTTATTATTTAAATGGTCTCCAATTACTTTATTTAAAATGCTGTATGGCGTGTCATTATCTTTTCTTGTCATAGATTTGCCGGCTTGCATTTCGATTACTATTTTTGTTGCGGAATCATCATCATTTAAAGACTCTGTACTCAGTAAAGCAAGATTATTTGCATAAAAATTTGATTTCATATTTTTGCCGCTAAGCTGTGTAATTTCTTTGCCACCGATGGTTATTGTTCCCATATTCATATTTTGCGGGCTGTAGTCTTCTTTTTGTATAAAAATTTCGTTGTTTTCAAGCACTAATTTGTTGCCGGTGTAAATTAAATTTTTATCCCTTATACCTGGATTTAACTTTAGGATTGTTTCAATATTTGTATTATATTTTTTTGCTATATGAGTTAAATTATCACCATATTTAATTGTGTAAACTAATTTATTGCCATTAATATTTTCTACCATATAATCTCCATGTTATTTTATTATTATATATCTATAAACACTTTTTTTTTGTGAAAAGTCTGAAAATATTTATATTGATACAAAAGTTAATATAATAATTATACTTAACATAGTGCAATATTTTTCACAATGTTATATAATTAAGTTGATGTTGAAGGAGTTAAATTATGTCAATAGATGATGCATTAGTTATGATTTTGGCAGGCGGAGAAGGTAAAAGATTATACCCTTTGACCAAAGACAGAGCAAAACCTGCTGTTCCGTTTGGAGGTAGATACAGAATTATAGATTTTGTATTAAATAATTTTATAAATTCAGGTTTTTTCAAGATAAAAGTTTTGACTCAATACAAATCAGATTCTTTAAATAAGCATATAACCAGAGGCTGGGCATTGTCGCCTTTTTTGAATCAATATGTTGATTTGGCGCCGGCACAGATGAGAACCGGCTCTGACTGGTATCTGGGTACTGCTGATGCTATTTATCAAAATATTTTTCATATAAATGATGAAGATCCGGATTATGTTTGTATATTTGGCGGGGATCACATTTATAAAATGGATGTATCTCAAATGCTTGACTTTCATAAAGAAAAAGGTGCAGATTTATCAATTTCCGCAATTCCTATTCCTATAGAGGAGGCTCATGAATTCGGAATTATAGAAGTGGATGATGACTGGAAATTAATTAACTTTGTTGAAAAGCCAAAGGATAAGCCAAAATCAATTCCCGGAAATCCTGATATGTGCCTTGCATCTATGGGAAATTATATATTTAATAAAAATGTGCTGTTGGATGCTTTAAACCGTGATGAAGAAATAAAAAATTCAAGCCATGACTTCGGAAAGAATGTTATTCCCATGCTTTTAAACGAAGGGAAAAAAATATATATTTATAATTTCAATGACAATTCTTTTCCGGGCATGACTGATACAGAACGCGGCTACTGGAGAGATGTCGGAAGCATTGATGCATATTGGCAGGCTAATATGGATTTGCTTGCTTATGATCCGGAATTAAATTTGTATTCTCAGGATTGGCCATTGCGAACATTTAACTATAACTATCCACCTGCAAAATTTATTTGGGAAGAGGGTGAACGTGTCGGTATGGCTACAAACTCCATGGTGTCTGAAGGCTGTATTGTTTCCGGCGCAGGATTGTCCCGCTGCGTACTTTCTCCGAAAGTTAAGGTAAATAGTTATTCTCAGATTTCAGAAAGTATTTTAATGGAAAACGTTGAAATCGGGCGCTATTCCAAAATTAAACGTGCAATTATTGATAAAAATGTTGTTGTACCGCCTAATACACGTATTGGCTTTAACCGTGAAGATGACGAAAGGCGTGGGTTCCATGTTTCGCCCGGCGGTGTAACTGTTGTTCCGAAAGGCGCAAAATTATAGGGTAGAATTTTTGATATCTTTGATTTATTATACTGTAGCTATTGTAAATCTTTATTAATATATAAAGATATTCAGGCAATTTAATTCCTTTACAGGTTTTATAGACTTGGGTAGTAATATGGCGTTATACGGTGTAAATTCTTCTATATCAAGAGCCCCGTTGTGCAGTAAACTGCGGGATTCTATGCGTTCAATCAAGCAAAAAGGGTTGAATATACTGCCTAATGCCGAATTTTCAAACGAAAAATTTTTATACCGTTTAAAAGATATAGGGAAAAACTTTTCATCTGACAAACAGCGTTTAGCTCTTGGTATTACTGCCCTTGCTACTCAGCCGTTTATTGATGCGCATAACAAAAGTGTAGATGAAAAAACACGCAAAGTTTCTGTTGCACGTACCATTGCAAAAATTATTGCAGGAACTCTTACAGGTTTTTTAATACGTTATGGCTGCATAAAAGCTATTAAGGCATTTTCTCAAATCCCTGGCAAAGGAGTTGCTAAATATAAAACGATTTTTACACCTAAAGGGGTTACGGATAATACTACAGATGCATTTGAACAGTACCGCAATGCAATGGGGACTGTTGTAGCCCTAGGTGTTATGGTATTTACAAACTTCTTGATTGACGCTCCTTTGACAAAATTTTTGACTAATACCTTTGTAAAACATCAAGAAATGGAGGATAAGAAATAATGGCAAATTTATTCTCCAATTTCAAATCAGCGATGTATAAAAATTACGGGGAAAACCCAGGGAAAATGCTTGTTCATACAGGTGTTTTAGGTTGGATTTTGTCTGCTATGGCGCAGGTTAGTGCCGTTGTGTTTAATGATAAAATTTCAAAAGAGCAAAAATCTTTCTTAATACCTCAAGAAATGGCAGACGCCGCAATCAATATTATATCGTTTTATGTGATTACAAGTTCATTTAAAAATCTTGCGTCAAAACTTGTATCAACAGGGAAATTGTCAACATCAAAAATAAGAAATTATATAAAATCAAAGGTTGCAAACCCTGCAGAGTACATAGGAAAATTAAATTCTAATATTGAAAAGGATTTTCCTGAAATTAAAGGTGATTATAAAGCTTTTAAAAACGGTGTTGATGTTGTTGCAAGTACAGTAGGCTCTATTATTTCCTGCAATATTGTTACGCCTGTTTTAAGAAATGAGTATGCTGCCCAAAAGCAAAAAGAAGCCATTGCACAAATGCATGGAAAAGAACAAAAAAATGAAATTAAACAGCCGGCAAAAGTTTCTATGGATTCTTATATAAAAATGGCATCAATGAAATATCCTTCTTCGGGTTTAAAAGTATAGAATACTTATTATGCCTGCAACTATGCATGTTATCATTGCAAAAAAGCTTACCACAAGAACAAAAAATGGATCCACTGTTTTATCTTTTATATCTTCATGCCTGAGCTGGCATATAATATTTTTTGAATAGTCGTTTTTGAAATCGTTTTTTGTTTTTTCAAAAGATGAGTGCAGAAGCTTTTTAAATGTATAAATATTTTCTAAATCTTGTCTGGCAAGAGGATTTGATATGGCAATTTTTTTTATCTTAATATTTTCAAAGTCGTTCAGTTCATTGTCTATGTATGCGGAAAGATTATGCTTAAAATCTTCATACTGTTTATTTGCGTATGGATTATCTATTTCTTGATTTTGTATATCCATAAATCTGTTCAGCATATTTTTCATTTTTAAATATTTTTCAAAGCAGGAAGGACATGATTCAAGATGTATTCTTATATATTCAGATAGTTTTTTACTTAATTTGTCTTCAACATAAAAACTTAAAAGTGCGCTTACCTGTTCGCATGTAAGTTGATTTTGCATAATTTTCTCCTTTATATGTAGGCTTTTAAATCTTCTTGTAATTTATTTCTGGCTCTTGCAATTCTTGATTTTACTGTACCGATGCTTGAGTGCGTTGCATCTGCTATTTCTTCATAACTTAACCCTTGAAATTCCCTTAAAATGATGGCAACTCTGAATTGCTCAGGCAGGGCAAGTATTGCATTTTTTATGATTTTTTCAAGTTCACTTGAAATACATTTTTCATGAGGTTTGCATTTTTTGTCTGGAAGTTGAAATTTTATAGGAGGCGTATCTTCAGTTTCTTCATCCAGTGATACTGTGTCTGCTTTTTTTTGAGATTTTCTCAGCTCGTCATAAAAAAGATTTGTCACAATTTGATTAAGCCAGCTTTTAAAAAGTTTTGGATTTTTCAGATTTTGGATATTTTTAGCAACACGGAGAAGTGCTTCCTGAGTAAGGTCAGCTACATTTTCCTGCTTTTTGCAAAGATACGCAAATGCAGCAAAAACATTTTTTTGCTCACGTTTTATTAATTCCTCAAGAGCCTTAAAATCGTTTTGCTGCGAGAGTACTACAAGTTCTTCCAACGGCATTTTCTTGTATTGCAATTTATTGCCTGACATAAACTTCTCCTTACATCTATAGTAAGGAATTTTTATCAGGAAATACTCATTCATTGATATATAACCGACAGGTTATATTTTTTTTATGATAATTATAATTAGAAATTTCGCCGTCAGCAAAAACGATTTGATTATTCAGCGCTTATATAGCCTCGTAATGCCGTGTATGCTGCAACGTAAGGAGACGCCAGATAAATAAAGCCTTTGGTGTTCCCCATTCTCCCTTGAAAGTTTCTGTTTTGTGTGGCAAGACAGACTTCTCCGTCAGCTAAAGTTCCGGCATGAACTCCGACGCATGGGCCGCAGCCTGGCGGAAGAATTGCGGCATTTGCTTCTACAAATGTTGTAATCAAACCTTCTTCAAGTGCTTGAAGGTAAATATCTTTTGACGCCGGACAAATTAGCATTCTCACGTCAGGATTAACTGTTTTTCCTTTTAAGATTTTTGCAACTGTTCTTAAATCCTCAATTCTTCCGTTTGTACAGGTTCCGACAAATACCTGATCAACTTTAACATCATTTAACTCATTAGCCGGTTTTGTGTTGTCAACCGTATGCGGGCATGAAACAGTATGAACTATGTCCTGCGCATTAATTTTAATAACTCTTTCATATACAGCGTCGCTGTCAGGTTTGATACTTCTGAATTTATCTTCACGTCCACGAACTTTTAAAAACTCTTTTGTTTTTTCGTCCGCAACGAATAATCCGGCTTTTGCTCCTGCTTCAACTGCCATATTGGCAAGCGTAAACCTCTCGGACATACTCATATTTTCAATTGTATCCCCGCAAAATTCCAGTGCTTTATATGTTGCTCCGTCTGCGCCTATCATGCCTATCAGGTGAAGCATTAAATCTTTTGAACAAATTCCTTCTTTAAATTTGCCTGTTACTTCTATTTTGAAAGTTGCCGGAACTTTCAGCCATGTTTTACCAAGCGCCATTGCAACTGCAATGTCTGTTGAGCCCATTCCGGTTGCGAAAGCACCTAAAGCTCCTGATGTACAGGTATGGGAATCCGCTCCTACAAGAATTTCTCCTGGATTTACAAAAGTTTCAATAAGTCTTTGATGACAAACTCCTGCTCCAACATCAGAAAGTACAGCTCCGTATTCTTTTGAAAATTCCCTTAAAACAGTATGGGTATTTGAGAGCTCTTTTCTAGGGCTCGGGGCGGCATGGTCTATAAACAGAATTGTTCTTTGCGGATTATTTAGTTTTTCTTTCCCTAACTTTTTGAACTCTTGAACGGTAAGAGGCCCTGTACCATCCTGTACTGCGCATACATCAACGTTTGCAATAACAAGTTCACCTGCTTTGACCGATTTCCCTGCGTGTTCTGAAATAATTTTTTCTGCTAAAGTCTGCCCCATAACACCCTCCTATATTTTTTATTCTAACATAAATAAAAAAAAACGACCTGTTTGGCCGTTAGATTTAAAGGGAAAGGAAACAAAAATATAAAACTTTCATTATCAAGTCCAAATCAAAATAATAATGTTTTTGATAGTCTTGTAGCTTTGTATACACCTTATCCGAAAGTTTTGAAAGTAGATTCAGTGTTCTTTTCAATAACTTTCTGAACCGCATCCATTTCAGTTTGAATAGCATCTTGTTCAGTGTCGAGTTGTTTCAATCTTAATTCAAGGTTTTTATCTTGAGC